>CAUQST010000112.1:0-2611 GCA_963520865.1 uncultured Comamonas sp. | reverse complement strand
GTCAGCGTTGGTGCATCCATCACGATGTCGCGCATGCCGTCCCAGTCGCGGCCCAAGGTGCGCAGCATTTCTGCTCGAGCAGAAATGTCCAGTGACTTGTCCACGGTCGCGCGCGCTTCGTCGTACAGGCTGATCTGCTGGTCATTCAGGTTGAAGAATTCCTTCAGCTCTTTGTGATTGAACGCAGCACCAGCTTTAAGAATCGTGCTCTCAAACTTTTGATTGATGATGGTTTCAAACTGATCGAGCTTCTTGGCGCGGTGTGCGGCCATCATGCGCGGGTCAATCTTCTTGGCCGCCAGCAGCACCTCGGCCTTCTGGTCCACGGTTAGGCCTTGGTACTTGGCGCGCAAGGCATCCATGGGCATGGCCTTGCCGTGCTGATCGCGCCCCCAGTCCAGCGTGCCGCCATTCAAGGCCTTGCCAATGGCTTGGTTGTCGCCCACAGAAATAGCACGCTTGCGGTTTTTACCCAGCATGTCGCCCAGCGTCTCTACCCGTGGGATAAGGCGCGGCGCCACCTGTGCCGCCTGGTTGGCTACGCTAGATACATCATCAATGAACTGCTGGGCCGACTCAAACACCGGCTTAAACGCTGGGTAGCGCTCTGAAATATGGCGCATGGTGCCAACGGTCTTGTCCCACAAGGACACCTTTCCGGGGTGGGTCAGCGCGTTGTGCGCCAGCGTCATGCCCTTGTCTTTGAGGTCAGCCAGCTTGGAGCGGCTGAACATCGGCGCGTCGTTGTCATTTTCAGATGCACCCAGTAAACTATCCTTATCTTTTGAGCCTCTGGGATAAGAGGGACTGTCCTGCACAGTCGGCACGCTGGGCCCGGCGTGCTCCAATTCACTTTGCTGTGATGCTTTACTAGAATTCTCTTCCTGAGCGATGGGGGCAGCCTGACCGGACTTTTTCTCAGGTTTGCCAGCGTATAGGGGCTGTTGTCCGGCGACAGCTGAGCGGGGTTCGCTCCCGCTCCAGAGAATTTTTGCGCCCTTCCCCTCCTGTTTCTCAAGATAGTTACGGCTCGCCGGGAAAGCCGTATTGACGCGATAGAAGTCTCCTTCTTGCGCCACCTCTAGCTGCACAAACATGACATCACGGCGGCCAGTGGAAACAGCCACTAGCAATTGCCCGCCCTTGGCTGCTTGAAGCACTTCATTGAAGCCCCGAGCAATGTGACCTACGAACGCCTCTACAGACGCGAAACCAGCGTTTCGGATTTGAAGGCCATGATTGGCTTCGATGTGCTCCAATCCCCACCCAGTTCCATCCTCATTCTGAACCCCGTGCTGTAAGCGGATTTTGCCCGCCTGCCGGCGCATAGTTTTCCCCATCTCTGGAGAGATTTCACCAAAGTCCAACCCTCCATCAGGACTGGAGACGAAATCCTCTGGCTTGCGCACTGAGCGACTGAGCATTGTCTTGTCTTGCTCCAGTGGGCCCGCTATAGTTTGTTCTGTCCCCTCCTTGGGTTCGCGGGTGCGCGAAGCGGCTCCAAGCGTAGGTGCAGTAGTGGCTCTCCCCGCGACTGCATCACTGGGGACTTTTTCATTTCCTGCTGCACGCTCCACCCATGCACGCGCGGGCAACAAGTAACTGTTGATGATTTCCGCATCCGTCAGCTTCAGGCTCTGAAAGCCCGGCACGTTCTGGCGCAGCCAGGTGCGAATGGCTGCCACAGCGCGCTTCACAAACCCGATTTGAGGGTTGGTTTGCGCCATCTCGGCCAGCACTTCCTCGGCAGCAATACGGCGATCCTGCAGGGTGACGCCCCGCAAGCCGTACTCTTTGATCTTGGCGTCCACTTCAGCTTTGCGCATCGTGGCAATCTGATCCAAGATGCCGTCCAGCTCCTTGCCAAACGCACCGCGCAAGCCGTGGTGACCCAAGGCTTCATGAAACAGTACCCGTGCTGCATCGTTGGGCGTTTTAAGCTGACTGGCCAGCAGATACGCCTTACCTTGGTGATAAAAGCCCTCGGGCTCACCGCTGGCACCGCCACCGCGCTGCTTCTTGTCAGCACGGCGCACCGCTTCGGGAATGACGGGGTCAGCCATGTCATAGGCCACCACCACCTCCGGCCCATTGACCCAGGCCTTGCGGATGGCGTCGGTTGTCCCTTTCACCTTCTCCACCGACCGGGCGCGCGCCTTTTCAGCAAAAGCTGGCTGCCCTTCGTTCATCGTCTTCAAGAACCCCGGCACATCAAAGTCTTGCGCGTTGTCCGCGTCTGAACGGCGAAACAACACTTTGCCTTGTGCCTCAGCAGATGCGCTTGGTGAGTTCTTCACCGCCTCCAGCGCCTGCTCCACGGGCGCATCCAGCACGATGGCCTTCACGGGCTTGCCATCCTCGGCAGCCGCCATAGCCTGGTGATGGCCGTCAATGATGTGCCCATCACTTGAGACGATCACGGCACGATCCCCGGTGGCCTGTTTGGCTTTGGCCACTTTGCTTGGCGAGTATTCAGCCTGCGTGGGCTTGAGCGCTGCCGCGTCTACGGTCGTGGTTTCATGGGCAATGCCCTGTGCATTCAGGTGCTTGACCAGTCCTCCATGCGACTGCGTGGGCACTTGGGGCATTTCAGCGCGTGGGATGCCCAGCG
>CAUQST010000111.1:0-2640 GCA_963520865.1 uncultured Comamonas sp. | reverse complement strand
CTACTAGCCGGTCTAGCATCAGACGTACGCCGAGGTTGTCGGAGACACCACCGTCTACGAGGTGGATAAAGGGCCGATCCTGCGCATTGCGGTAGCTGTCTATGCTGCTTTGCAGGATGCGTGATCTGAAATCTTGCCCACGGATAGGCAAAGATCGAAGAGGCGGCGGACAAGTATTCGCGTTGTTTCGTACCGTTACGGGCGACAGCAGCAGCGGCACTGCCGACGAGGCCGCCACCGCGAAAGACAGCGGCGTGGCATCGAGGTCGGAACAGATTAGCCGGAACTGCTCGGTAGTGAAATCGAAAGGGGCACCGGTAGTGAGGTCGGTTGCCGTGATCATCAGATCGGGCGCGCCCGGTCGTCGACGCACGTCACCAAAGGTGCGACCTTCGAAAAGTTCGTCCAGGCGTTGAGCCAAGATCTGGCTGCGTCCAAACCAAGGTGAAGTTAGTCTATAAAGACGCTCAGGCCACAGAGCTTCACGTATGAGTCGCCCCTCAAAAGGCACAAGCAGAAAATCCGGCTCGAAACGAGTCAGCGTGGCATCGCCGAATGCCGCGAAATGCGCGGCAAGGATGCTGCCCCCCGACACGCCGCTGACCAAAGACACCTGGTCCAGCAGAGTTGTCTCCTGGCCCTCTAGAGCGAAGCGTGTGGCCTTGAGTTCGCGCAGCACGCCCAGGCCAAAGGCCGCCGCCCGCGCGCCTCCACCTGACAGTGTTACCGCGACAACGACCGGTTGGTTGACCTCTGGCGGCCGGATGCGTTGGTCGCCCTCGGCGGAAGCCACTAAGGTGGCCTCGGAAAGTGGTGGGTTGATCCAAGGACGGTAGGTGGAGCACCCTGTCAGAACTACCATCGCCATCGCGCAGGCCAAACCCAACCGCGTGGATCTACACGCCTCCAGTCGCTTTACCCCCGCAAATAGCATCGCGCAACCTCTCGAATAGAAAAGAACGAAAGGCCACGGCAATTTTGCGGTGGAACCGAGCGAATTCAGAATGATGCTGGCGATCCAAGAAAGGCACCCCACCAACCCTCTTAATGGGGTTTCTCGCACTTTGCTTGTGGCGCGCGCAGGTATGGAATAAATGCTATTCACGAGTCAGCACTTCTCCAAGCGCTATTGATCTGTTCAAGGCAGGTGGAGATTGCAGACTTTGCATGTCCGAGCAGTGTATAGGACCCTTTGAAATCAGCGAGAGCGTTGCCGTGCCCGAAGCAGCTAGCAGCAGCAACTCGACGACCTGTTTGTTCATCTACTGCCTCGAACTCCAAACTGGCTCCGCCGGTTGTCACTGGCCCAACAAGCAACGTCGTTAGGGTATTGACTGCTCGATTAGGTGTCTCAATGGTCGTAATTGCCACACGCACACGTATGCGGCCTGACGAGGAGGGAGCTTCGGACTTGGTTTGGAGGTGTCGCAGTTCACTGTTGACATGATCGAGAAGCTCACGCACTTGCTCCGAGTCAAGACCATCAATGCGTCCAGTTCCCGTCACTATCTGAGCACCCTCGACTACTATTTCCCGGTAATGACGGGGCTCAAAGCCAGGCGCTTTAAAGAGTAAAACGTTCTCGTACTTCGTTTTTTCCAATGCATCGTAATTACCAAGAAACGCAGATCTCGTCATTCCGTTTGATGCACAGCCAGACAAGGTCGCAGCAAGGCTTAGCACCAGAAGGAGCCGGGCCGGTGAAATAGAGGTATTCATAGAAAGTTTCGCTTATCCCATTTTCAAACAGACAATTCCGGAGACAACAAGCGCAATGCCGGCCCAACGTATCAAGGAAGCCGTGTCACCGAACACATACACACCCACAAGAAATGCACCTAGTGAACCGATGCCGGTCCAGACCGCATAGGCTGTTCCCATGGGAATATGCTTGAGTGATAGCCATAGGAAAAATCCACTGGCTGCCATACAGGCAACCGCAATGGCCGGCCCCACGTAGCGCATCGCCACATTGATTGCACCCAGCTTGAGGCCGAGTGGCCAACCTATTTCGAAAAGTCCAGCAAGCAGAAGCACTAGCCATGGATTCCACATCAGCGGGTTCATGTATTTCTCCAAATCTATTCAGAAAAACTTAGCCATCCAACCATCGACAAAATCGGCAGGTTGGCGACAGTTAGTTTTATTCCTAGAGTCTTTCCAATAACGCTGAATCAGCCCCCTGCGTTGCCCCAGCTACGGGGCATGACGGGGCCTAACACGTTGATCAGATGGTTTAAATCGGCTGCGTCGGATGTCGCGTCGCTTCTTGACGCTGCTTTCTGCCGGGCCACTTCATCCCAAACAGCACTTCGTAGAGCAGCGGGATCAATCCCAGCGTCACGAGAGTGCCAAGCGCTAAGCCACCAATCATGGCGATGGCCATGCCCTTCCACAGCGGACCTGCAAACAACATCAGTGGCACCAGACCGGCGATACAGGTCACCTTCGTCATCACGATCGGACGCAGCCGCTGCATCGCCGCCCCCACCAGGGCCTCATGCCGCGCGAGCCCTTCCGCGAGGCCCTGTTCAATGCGTTCGAGCAGCAGAACAGCGTTGTTGACGATGATTCCAAAAAGCGCGAGCACCCCGAATGTCGCCATGAAGCTGAAAGGAGTGCCTGTTGCCTTCAGTGCAA
>CAUQST010000110.1:0-2652 GCA_963520865.1 uncultured Comamonas sp. | reverse complement strand
TTGCACTGAAGGCAACAGGCACTCCTTTCAGCTTCATGGCGACATTCGGGGTGCTTGCGCTGTTCGGAATCATCGTCAACAACGCCGTTCTTCTGCTCGAACAAATTGAACACGGCCTCTCGGAAGGTCTCGCCCGACATGAAGCCCTGGTGGGAGCTGCGATGCAGCGGCTGCGTCCAATCGTGATGACCAAGGTGACCTGTATCGCGGGTCTCGTGCCCCTGATGTTGTTTGCGGGGCCGCTGTGGAAGGGCATGGCCATCGGCATGATCGGTGGTCTCGCACTTGGCACGCTCGTGACGCTTGGCCTGATTCCGTTGCTCTACGAGGTGCTGTTCGGAATGAAGTGGCCGGGCAGCAAACGGAGTCACGAGGCGGTACAACAACCAGTGCAACCGGTCTGATCCCTCAGCGTAACTGTCCACACGCTTCCCCCGATCTCTCTCGTGGCCGGAGAGATCGGGGAGACAGATTCTCGCCATCAGAGAGTTTAAGAAGAAATCAGAAGCAGAGCGAATTGACCGCCTACTGCCTATTCTTTGATGCTTTGATGCTTTGATAATCAATTTTCACTGAATAGATTTGGAGAAATATATGAACCCGTTGTCATGGAATCCATGGTTGGTTCTACTGATTGCCGGCCTGTTCGAAATCGGTTGGCCACTAGGCCTCAAGATGGGTGCGGCCAATGCAGCGATGCGCTACGTGGGGCCGGCGATTGCAGTTGCCTGTATGGCAGCCAGCGGCTTTTTCCTATGGTTATCTCTTAAACAGATCCCCATAGGAACAGCTTATGCGGTCTGGACCGGCATCGGTTCGCTGGGCGCGTTTTTCGTGGGCGTGTATGTGTTCGGCGATACCGCCTCCTTGATACGTTGGGTTGGAATTGCGCTGGTTGTTGCTGGCATCGTCTGTCTGAAAATGGGATAAATGAAAATATATATGAAACGCCCTATTTCATTAATCCATTTTGTGCTGCTGGCAGGCCTCACGGCAACCTTATCTGGCTGTGCTTCAAACGGAATGACTCGATCAGGGTTTCTTGGTGATTACGATGTATTGGGAAAAACGAAGTACGAAAATGTTCTGCTCTTCAAGGCGCCAGGCTTTGAACCCAGTCGTTACCGGGAAATATTAGTCGAGGATGCTCAGGTAGTGACGGCAACTGGACGCATAGGTGGGCTTGAAGCTGAGCAAGTGCGAGAGCTTCTCGATCACGTCAACAGTGAACTGCGACATCTCCAAACTAAGTCCGAAGCTCCCGCATCGTCAGGCCGCATACGTGTGCGTGTGGCAATTACGACCATTGAGACGCCCAATAGAGCAGTCAACACCCTAACGACGTTGCTTGTTGGACCAGTGACAACTGGGGGAGCTAGTTTGGAGTTTGAGGCAGTAGATGAACAAACAGATCGTCGGGTGGCTGCTGCTAGCTGCTTCGAGCACGGCAACGCTCTCGCGGATTTCAAAGGCTCCTACACACTGCTCGGGCATGCAAAGTCTGCAATCACCACCTGCCTTGAACGGATCAATAGCGCTTGGAGAAGTGCTGGCTCGTGAATAGCTGCTATTCCATAACTTCGCGCGGATCGCGAGGAGCCTCATCAAGGGGATTCGTAGGGTGCCGTTCTTGTAACGTCTGCAGCATTCTGGAGTGGCTCTGCTTCGTCGCAAAATTGCCGGCGTTTCTCGTTCTTGTCTATTCGAAACGCTGCGTGGTGCTGCTTGCAGAGGTAAAGCGCCTGGAGGTGTGTAAATTCACACGATGGAGTTTGGCCGGTGTGCTGGCAACGGTAGTTCTGACAGGGTGTTCCACTTACCGTCCTTGGATCAACCCGACACTTTCCGACGCCGCCTTAATGTCTCTCGCCGAGAACGACCAACGCATCAGGCCGTCGGAGGTCAACCAACCGGTGGTTGTAGCGGTGACACTGTCAGGCGGGGGCGCTCGGGCGGCGGCCTTCGGCCTGGGCGTGCTGCGCGAACTCAAGGCCACACGCTTCGCGCTAGAGGGCCAGGAGACCACTCTGTTGGATCAGGTGTTCCTGGTCAGCGGAGTGTCGGGGGGCAGCATCCTTGCCGCGCACTTCGCGGCCTTCGGCGATGCCACGCTGACTCGTTTCGAGCCGGATTTTCTGCTTGTGCCTTTTGAGGGGCGACTCATACGTGAAGCTCTGTGGCCTGAGCGTCTTTATAGACTAACTTCACCTTGGTTTGGGCGCAGCCAGATCCTGGCTCAACGCTTGGACGAACTTTTTGAAGGCCGCACCTTTGGTGACGTGCGCCGACGACCGGGCGCGCCCGAACTGATGATCACGGCAACCGACCTCACGACCGGTGCCCCTTTCGATTTCACCACCGAGCAATTCCGGCTAATCTGTTCCGACCTCGATGCAACGCCGCTGTCTTTCGCGGTGGCGGCCTCGTCGGCAGTACCGCTGGTGCTGTCGCCCGTAACGGTGCGAAACAACGCCAATACCTGTCCGCCGCCTCTCCGATCTTTGCCTGTCAGAGGGCAAAATTACAGATCACGCATCCTGCAAAGCGGCATAGACAGCTACCTCAATGCGCACGATCGGCCCTATATCCACCTCGTGGACGGTGGTGTCTCCGACAACCTCGGCGTACGTCTGATGCTAGACCGGCTAGTAG
>CAUQST010000109.1:0-2755 GCA_963520865.1 uncultured Comamonas sp. | reverse complement strand
TCGACCAGCTGCAGCTGCAGCTGCTGGTGCCCGTGTCAAGGACCAGGTCCTGGGCACCACCGCCTGCAAACCATCGTGGACGTGCTGCCGGCGACCTGGTGCCACCTGCACGCGCGCTTTCTTAGGTTGGCGGGCTCGAACAGCGGCAGCTGCAGCTGCCGCTGATTCCCCGACTCTGTGAGCCATGTTTGCCAACGCCCTAGGCTTTGGCACAATGGGTACATGAACCCCGTTAAAACAAACAATGACCGCTTGCGCGAATTAGTGGAGGCAAGTGGCCTCAGCCAACCTGCAGCACTTGCTGTTTTCAACTTGGGACTTGGGCCCGCTGCATACTCAATCAACACCTTCAAGGCATTCCTGGTTCGTGCTGACTCCCCAAAGTTCAGAGCTCTAAAGGATGAGCTTCTTGCTCATGCTGAAAAGAATTTCAAGCAGCATATCAAAACATCTTGACATAGGGTACAAGTACCCCAATAATGGAGGCATCAAACAGCGCTAGGAAGCCCGTCATGACCGAGGTTCTCACGCAACCGCAAGCAGAAGCCGTCTTCCTGAACATGCATGCGATGAACAATGTGGGCGCCGCCATCAGAGCAAGCATCCCTCCCGCTGATGAAGGTGGTCGGTGGGTTCGCGTTGAAGAGTGCGCGGACAGCGGGCAAATCACGCTGACCACGGGCTTGCGCCGCGTCGCGTGTCACTCCAATCGGCGCACTTTCGCTGCCGCCTACGGCCTAGCCACGTGATCAAGGAGAACCGTAAGATATGAGCCTGGATTTGTTTCCTGAGACGCTGACCGAGCAATCGGCAGCACCTTTGCACACCGACTCTACCGAGTGGCGAGGAAACAGTTTGTGCAAGTGGGGACACCCTCGTGTTGAGGCCCGCCTCATACCCGTGTGGGACGCCGCGCGCGGGTGGACTGTCGGCTGGCTCGCTCATGTCGAGAACTGCCTGGATGAGTGGCACCCAAAGAACCCGGACGGCTGGAGGTCACATTCTGGCTATCCGTGGCATCGCCTTGATGAAATGCCGAACTCGGTTTACCACTCCGTGGCATGTGGCAGTGCTTCCCGAGGCCTGCGGATGGTGCTGGAGCAGTTTTTGATGTCGGGCTACATCGCGCCCGAGCTGCACGCGGAGACGCGGGCAATCTCAGATCAAATCGAGGCACAGGCACAAGCTTGGCTGACAGGTGCTGCTACGAGCCGTTAGAAAGGATTCCTGCCGAGATGAACGAACTGACCGATGGCGGGTACGAGATGCTTCGGGCCGCAGTCAACGCTGCGCGGCAGTTCCAGTGCCAGAACGTCCAGATACTGAAGGACCGCCTCCTGCTGACCTTTCCCGGCCGTGAAGTCGAGATCAACGAGGCCATCCAGTTTTGGGCTGAAAGCGTTCGCCAGAGGCACCCCAACGGCGTACCTGCCAACTGAAAGGAAACCATGCGAACGCTAGAAGTTGGCGAGGGCATCCTGTTCCATTACGACTCTGATGTCGAGACGGGAGATGTGATTATCGAAACTCCTCAAGGCGAAATTCGCTTGCAGGGTGCGCACATCTTGCAGTTCGTTGCTACGGCATTTGTTGTACCCGCGAAGATCGCGTTGCACGAAGAACTTGGTACGGACTCAGAAAAAACTATTAATGGTCTGCGACAAGCGTCTCCCAAAGAGTTGCTGCTCGGGGTGGTCTAATCAAGGAAAGCACTGATGTTTGGAAGTATGAAGGCCGTGACTTCCGCGCTCTGCCAAAGGGTGCTACATCGACCGCAGATCAACCCATCTGACCAGCCCTATGCAATTGACCATACAAGACAGCGAGTACCGCTCCAATCTTCTAGAAGCACTTCTTGCCGAGGCGCAGCACCTTCTAGCGCTGAACAAGCATGCTGAGATCGCTGCCATCAATGCACGCATTGCTGAAGAAGTTCTAGGCTGGCACACGGAGGTTAAAGACCCGCGTCGCCTGTGGAGAACGCAAAATGGTCAGCCAATAACTTTCAAGTTTTCGTGGCTCACGTGTGTTTATTTTGTGTGTAAACATCCTTGGGTTGAGGGAGTAAATAGGCTAGAAGATTCGTCGTTTTCCCCTGGGCACAACTATCACAAAGATTTCCACGACTGGCTCCTATGGACACGCGATGCACTGCTGGACCCAGAACACCTTGCGGGACGGAAATCGCATTTCGTGATCGTGAAATAATGACAATGGTGGAATTGGACGCAGCGCAGATAAGGGCATTGGATGACGAGCAGGCCCGCGAGGAAAGTGAATTCAACAAGTGGAAGGAAAGCAATGTACTCTTTTTTTCGGTGATTCTTGGTTTGCTGTTCGCCTATAGTGCATTGGTTTTTGGTGCGGGAGCGGTCACGCCCAGAACAGGTTTTAGCAGCCGCCTTGGAAGCTTTTCTCTTGCGTTGGTTTTCACAGGAATGCTGTTGTATCTCACATTTTTGTCGGCTGACCGTGACGCCAATGTTGTTGTTTGGAATGCCTTTGGCATGTCCGCGAAATTGACCCGACAGACAGGTGAGGGCTTGTTTCGGCTTCACGCCTTCTCGCCGCTGTTGAGCTTCATTCCGCTAGTTCTTGGGCTCACGATTGGTGCTTTGATCCGCCGCGCCAGATAGGTCACGACCTCGGCCCGCCGCTATGACCAACCTGTTGACCTACGCCCGAGATTTCCGCGAAGTAGTCCTGCAAGGCGCTTCCAGCGAACGGATGTGCGTGGCGCTGTCTGCCCCACTGC
>CAUQST010000108.1:0-3016 GCA_963520865.1 uncultured Comamonas sp. | reverse complement strand
ACGAAACCGATGCCGATCCGAACGCCTGCGACTCGCTACCGTCAGATTGAGGCATACCCTAACTTGGCGTCAGACCATCCGGCGCTAAATCGTCAGAATAGAGTTGCCTTCCGAATTGATTGACATACGCCGTCAAGGGTCATAGATTTCTTCCTGACACATTTCCCTCAGGAGGATACCTTGCACGGTCAGCGCATCGGTTACGTCCGCGTCAGCAGCTTCGACCAGAACCCAGAACGGCAGCTCGAACAGATCCAGGTGGATAAAGTGTTCACCGACAAGGCGTCGGGCAAGGACACACGGCGGCCCGAACTGGAACGGCTGCTCGCCTTCGTGCGCGAAGGCGACACGGTCGTGGTGCACAGCATGGATCGTCTGGCGCGCAACCTCGACGACCTGCGCCGCCTGGTGCAGGGCCTCACCCAGCGCGGCGTACGCATCGAGTTCCTTAAGGAGCATTTGACCTTCACCGGCGAGGACTCGCCGATGGCGAACCTGATGCTGTCGGTAATGGGCGCGTTCGCCGAGTTCGAACGCGCCTTGATCCGCGAGCGGCAGCGCGAGGGCATCGCGCTCGCCAAGCAGCGCGGGGCCTACCGTGGCAGGAAGAAATCCCTGTCGTCTGAGCGTATTGCCGAACTGCGCCAACGTGTCGAGGCTGGCGAGCAAAAGACCAAGCTGGCTCGTGAATTCGGAATCAGTCGCGAAACCCTGTATCAATACTTGAGAACGGATCAGTAAATATGCCACGTCGTTCAATCCTGTCCGCCGCCGAGCGCGAAAGCCTGCTGGCGTTGCCGGGGTCTCCTCGTTTTCAGTGCAATAAGTGACGGTACGCAAAGCTAGCACTGGCGCGGGGGTGGTCTGGGTAGACCGTTGATTTCATTGACTTTCCTGTTCGCTTTGTAAACGGGTATGGTGGCCTCCCACTTTTGAGGTTCACGATGCAGGGTTGGCACACAACGTTTTTGGGGATGCGTGGGCTCCCCCGCGATATCAGCGACTTCGAGATGAAGGCATTTTTCACCTTCGATGGTGCCGAGCGCGACGCAATCAATGCACGCCGAGGTGATTCCCACAAGCTTGGTCTGGCGCTCCATATTGGTTTCCTGCGCATGAGTGGGCGTTTGCTCGGTGCCTTTCGGGTAATTCCAGTAGCCTTGTGGCGCCACCTTGGCAACGAGCTTGGCATTGCAGCACCAGAAGTCGCCTCGCTGAGAGCCATGTATGAACGCGGGCGCACGCTATTCGATCACCAACAAGTAGCCTGCACGGTCCTTGGATTCCAGTGGATGAGCGAGCACCAGCGCCGCTCACTGGTACGTGAACTGCGCGACGAAGTGGCGCGCTGCGCCGACCGCGATCAGCTACTCGTGCGGGCGCGTCAATGGCTGTACAAGAACAAGCTGGTGATCGTGCACGAGCGGGCAATTCGGACACTGATTGCGGCGGCACTTGCCCAGCTTGAAGTTGAAACAGGCACCGCCATCGCCGCCAGCGTTGATCCAGCAACACTTGATCGCTGGCGAGCCTCAGTTTCAGAGCTGCGCCCAGATGGACAAACCCAGCAGAGTTGGCTATGGGCTGCACCGGCGAAACACTCAACCCGCCAAATCAGCGAGGTACTGGAGCGCATCGACCTGCTTTACACGCTGGACGTTCATAAGCACCTGGCAGACATCCCCGATCTCATCTTGCGCCGCTACGCGCGCCGACTTGTCTCCAGGCCGCCCTCAGCCGGAGCCAAGATCAAAGAGCCAGCGCGCACCGTGGAGGTCGCATGCTTTCTTCGGTATTGCCTGTTCACCACCACAGACCAGTTGATCCTTATGGTGCAGCGCCGGATCGCCGATCTGTGGCGTCAGGCTGCCGCCGATGTCCCCGCTACCGTCAATTGGGCCGCAATGTACAAAACGCTGCTCGGCGAACTTGTTGCCTTGAGCGCGCAAGGTGCGGTGCCAGATGCTGAGTTGCGTGCCCGTCTTGAAGCCTTGATCACCGAAACCCAGAAACGCAAACCACCGAGCAGGGCCTCCCTGGTCCGCGAGGGATTGATTGATGGAATTCGCCCCGTGCGGTCGTTGCTCGTCGCCATTGCAAAGCTGCCCTGGCAGGCCACCGGCGAGCATCCTGCCATCGAGTACCTTGCCAAGCTGCAAGCTTTATATCTCAAAGGATCCAGAAAGCTGCCAGTTGAAGTGGTGGCACCAAGTCTGGGAATGATCTGGCAGGTTTCGATCTCCAGCCCAGACCGGGAACGGGCGTTTCAGGCGTTGGAGGTGGCCACCCTGTTTGCCCTGCGCCGCGCGGTGCGCAATGGCTCGGTCTGGATTGAGCACAGCCTGAGCTTTCGGGGTCGTGCGCGCTTGTTCTTCACGGACGAGCGTTGGCAGGCAGAGTCCAAGAAACACTATGCCCGTCTATCGTTACCCAGCAAGGCTGCCACTTTCTTGAAGCCTTTGCTGGCCAGAGTAACTGCCGGTGTCGATGCGGTGGCCGCTGCAGCCCGCAGTGGCGTACTGCGCGTGGATGATGAACTCCATTTGTCGCCATTGCCCGCAGAGGACGAAGACCCAGAAGTGACCAAGCTGCGCGCGGCTTTGGATCACCGCATCGGTGAGGTTCAATTGCCGGAAGTGATTCTGGCCGTTGACGCCCAGGTGCGCTTTAGCTGGATCATGCTCGGACGTGAGCCGCGCTCTACCGACGAGCTGCTGATGGTCTATGCCGGCATCATGGCCCACGGCACCAGTCTGACTGCGGTCGAATGCGCGCGCATGATTCCGCAATTGTCTGCCACCAGCATTCGCCAGGCCATGCGCTGGGCGCGGGACGAACGGCGTCTGAGCCAGGCCTGCCAGGCTGTGCTGGAATTCATGCAGCGACACCCGATTGCCGCCACCTGGGGGCGGTCCGATTTGGCATCTTCTGACATGATGAGCATGGAGACCACCAAACGGGTGCCCGTTTGCTTGGTTTTGATCTTTGCCCGCGGTTGAAGGAACTCAAACAGCGC
>CAUQST010000107.1:0-3053 GCA_963520865.1 uncultured Comamonas sp. | reverse complement strand
CCGCTTGGAAAGCTGGACTTCCCGGCTAAGACCAAGATTGATTCCCACACCGGAGAGCTGTTCCTGCAGTACTGCGTGCTTCGCCGCACCGATACCAGCGCAGAGCTGCGCGACTGCATCTATGCACTGGTGCATGGCAAGACGTATCGGCAGATGGTGTTGGAGAAAGTGAACCATGACGCCAAGCGTACGGAAACGATGCTCAAGCTCATAGGGCATTTCGGGGGCCCCGAATCGAACGGGAGGGCTGGATGAAGCTGGAGAAGCTGTTCGACAGACCCATTGCCTTCCATCGTGCATTTGTAGGCCTTGGCGTGGGCGTAACAGGGGCGCTGCTCTTGTCCCAATCCATTTACTGGAGCCGTCGCTGTGCAGATGACGGTGGCTGGTTCTTTAAGAATGCCAATGAATGGGAGGAAGAGACGGGTTTGACCCGCCGTGAGCAGGAGACTGCGCGCAAGCGTTTGAAGGCGGAATCCCTGATCCAAGAAGAGCTGCGCGGAGTTCCGGCAACGCTGCACTTTCGGGTTGATTTTGACGCGATTGTTAAGGCCATCCAGATGGCGGAATGCGCAAATCTGGATTCAACAAAAGCGCCAAACCAGTTTCGACAAAAGCGCCAAACTAGTTTGCACAAAAGCGCCAAGCAAGATGGCACAAAACGTGGAAACAAGTCTGTCGTAAACGAGCAAACTAATACTAAGACAGACTACAACAGAGACTACGCAGAGACTACAACAGAGACTATTGCGACAGGTGCTAACGCACCAGCCGCCTCGCAAATTCCAGTCGATCCGCTCACAGCCAAAACGGAAGCATTCAGGGAGTTGTGCCGCAAGACATGGGATACCTATGCTGCAGGCTACGAGGTTCGGTACAGCACGCTACCGGTTCGCAACGAAAAGACGAATCGAAACATCGTGGACTTGGTCAAGCGGCTCGGAGCTGAAGCTCCAGAAGTCGCGCGGTTCTTCGTTGAGCGAGTGAACGAGGCATTTGTTGTCAAGCGCTGCCATGCCATAGGGGACCTGCTGGTGCAGTGCGAGGCCTACCGCACACAGTGGGCTGCAGGCATTGCGATGACCAGCACTGCTGCCCGCCAAGCGGACAAGACAGCCGCAAACCACAGCGTGGTGCCGGGTGCTGCAAACAAGGCCCGTCAGATGATTGCCCAGCGCCGTGATGCGCAGGCCGGTGGAGGTGAGCATGCTGGCTGATCACGAAATCGATTGGCTGGTGGGCACCCTGGTTGGCACTGCAGAAGCCATGGGCGGGGAAATCAGCGAAAACACAGCGGCCATCATGGCTGCCGACCTGAGTGCATTCAGCAAGCCTCAGTTGCAGCAGGCGCTGCACCGGGTGCGCATGGAGGCAACGGGCAAGCTGAACACCAAGATCATCCTTGACCAGCTTGATGCCGCTTATGGGCGCCCTGGTGCCGATGAAGCTTGGGCGCTGGCACTGAAGGCGCGCGACGAGCATGCCACTGTCATCTGGAACAACGAGATTCAGGAGGCATGGGCTGCGATTGGCAGCATGGTGCACGGCAAAGACCAAGTAGGCGCACGCATGGCGTTCAAGGATGCCTATCAGCGCGTGGTGCTGAATGCCCGAGGCGACCATCGCATGCCCCAGCCAGTCGTGGCAATTGGCTATGACAAGGCCCAGCGTCTGAGCGTGGTGACAGAGGCATTTGCGCAGGGACGGATTGGCATTGCGCTGGCACAGGATTCGCTGGATGGATGTGCAGAGTTGCAGTTCACCCGAGGTGGAGCACCATATTTCGCAGCACTGCCAGTTGCACGCGGCTTACCCCAGTTGCCAGACCCGGATACACAACCCTTGCTGGCGCTTGCAGGGCCGACAGGTGGACAGATGGTGGCACAGGCTGCTACTGCCTTGCTTCCTACCGACGTGGCAGAGGCCATCAAATTAGGGCTGGAGCGTGGCAAAGCGGCTGTCAAGAAGAAAAAACGCCGCGCTGAAGCATTGGAGCGCCTGCAGCGAATCACTTTCAAGAAGCGCCAGCGTGAGGCTGCCTTGGCTGTGGGTTCCTATTTGACCAAGGAGGCAGTGCAATGAACAAATGCATGGACTGCAACCACTGGAGCCCCAAGCACACTGACGTTGGCATGTCCCGCTTGGGATTCGCTGTGTGCCTCAAGCGTCCCACACCAGGCCGAACCATGAGCGCGCATTCACGGGAGTGCGAACGGTTCAGCCAGGCAGAAGCCACGATTACTGAGGCACGCCACGCCAAGTGGGACAAGAAGGCAGGGGGGCGAGATGCGAACACTTGAAGAAATCAAGGGGCGCTGCTTTGTCACCGATGACGACCACTGGCTTTGGCGTGGTGCTGTCCGTCCCGATGGCCGACCCAACATCTATGCGCCAGACCCCTCACGCCACCCTGATGGACGAATGACGACCCAATCAGGGGCGCGCGCTGTGTGGCATGTGGCCAACCAGAAGGCCGTTCCCGAGGGATACCGCGTCTATGGCGTGTGTGAGCACCCGGACTGCTGCAACCCTAAATGCATTCGCAGCACGGATGAACGCCAGTACGGGCTGTTTGTGGTTCGCATTCGGCGCCGCAAGAACGAGCCCAACCGGATAGCTGCCAATCGCGCCATTGCCATGAAGCGCGCAGCACTGACCTCTGCGCAGGTGCTTTATGTGCAATCGAGCTGCAAGAAGGGGAGCGAGCTGGCCGGGGAGCTGGGGGTGAGCACAACAACCATCAGCAAGTACCGCCGTGGCGAAAACACAGTAACTGCATCTGGAGGCGCGCCCAACCCGTTCGCCGCTTTGATGCGTTGAGAGCAAGGAAGACACGTAATGCAACTGCAAACCGTATCTAAGCAGCCAACCATGAGCAGCCGCGAGATAGCTGAATACGTTGGCACAACCCACGACAGCGTGCTCAAGACCGTGCGCCAGCTGGTGGAGCGGGGTATCGTTTTTGGAAACGAGACCCCCTATACCCATCAACAGAACGGGCAGAGCTACCCAGAGTTTCTGCTGGACTACCGCAACACCATGGTGGTTGTGTC
>CAUQST010000106.1:0-3196 GCA_963520865.1 uncultured Comamonas sp. | reverse complement strand
CCAGAACAGTCATGCTGTCCAGGGCGGTCAAGAATGCGTCTTTATCGAATGCCATGTTAATTTCCTAACAATTTGTTGGTTGTTTGTTGCCGCAATTAAGCTGCAGCGGCTTCTTCGGCGGCAGGTTGCTCTGCGCCTTCGCTCTTCTTTGCCGCCAGCGCACCCAGCACAACGGCTGTACGCGACATAGGCGACATGAGCAAGCCACACACTTGGGCCAGCAGCACTTCCTTCGAGGGGATGCTTGCCAGCTGCTTCACGCCGTTCACGTCCAGGGCCTTGCCCGAAAACGCGCCACCGCGAATCACCAACTTGTCGTTGGTCTTCGCGAAGTCGGCCACCACCTTGGCGGCAGCCACTGCGTCTTCAGAGAAGCCATAGATCAGGGGACCAGTCATCTGGTCAGCCACCACTTCAAACGCGCTACCGGCGACAGCACGGCGGGCCAGGGTGTTCTTCAACACGCTCAGGCTCACACCCTTGCTGCGCGCTTCGCTACGCAGTTTGGTCATGTCGGCGACCGTGATGCCACGGTATTCCGCGATCACAAGCGTTTGAGCTTTAGCGGCGAGGCTGGTCACTTCGTTGATGACCGCTTCTTTCTCACTGCGATTAAGACTCAAGGTCTACTCCTTCAAATGCGCACGCAGGGCAAGCCCCTTGTGCGCGCTCTTGTTGCAGCGACCAACTGTTAGAGGACATTCATCCATCTGCAGCGGGATCGCCATCTGCGCTGGCTATGCAATTAAGTGGCAAGCCACACCAGCGGTCTTGGATGACCTGTCCATGCGCACATGGACAGCCCACCACATCAGCCCGGACAAATCCGGGCAGAAGATTTTAGCGAATTACGCTGCGATGGATTGGGGTTCGACGCGAACACCCACACCCATCGTAGAGGAAACCGCCACCTTGCGCAGGTACAGACCCTTGCTGGAAGCAGGCTTGGCCTTGTTCAGCGCGTCCACCAGGGCGGCCAGGTTGGCTTGCAGCTTGTCGTTGTCGAACGAGCGGCGGCCAATGGTCGAGTGCACGATACCAGCCTTGTCCACGCGGAACTGCACCTGACCAGCCTTGGCGTTCTTCACGGCCGTAGCGACGTCGGGAGTCACAGTACCCACCTTGGGGTTGGGCATCAGGCCGCGCGGGCCCAGGATCTGACCCAGCTGGCCCACGACACGCATTGCGTCGGGAGCAGCGATCACCACGTCAAAGGGCATGTCGCCAGCCTTGACTTGGGCAGCCAGATCGTCCATGCCGACGATGTCAGCACCAGCGGCCTTGGCTTCTTCAGCCTTGGCACCTTGTGCGAACACGGCCACACGGGTGGTTTTGCCGGTACCGTGAGGCAGCACGACAGCGCCGCGCACCACTTGGTCCGACTTCTTGGCATCCACGCCCAGTTGCACGGCCACATCGATGGATTCATCGAACTTGGCGGTTGCAGCTTCCTTCACCAGCACCACGGCTTCGCCGAAGGCGTACAGCTTGGTGGAGTCCACCTTGCCTTGGAGAGCTTTTTGCTTCTTGGTCAACTTGGCCATTTTACAAACCCTCCACGATCACGCCCATCGAACGGGCAGAACCAGCCAGCGTGCGCACGGCGGCGTCAACGTTAGCGGCATTCATGTCCTTCAGCTTGGTCTGAGCGATCTCTTCCAGCTGAGCGCGGGTGATCTTGCCGACCTTGGCCTTCAGAGGGTTCGAAGAACCCTTGTCCAGCTTGATGGCCTTCTTGATCAGCACGGTGGCGGGAGGGGTCTTGATGACGAACGTGAAGCTCTTGTCAGCAAAGGCCGTGATCACCACAGGCAGAGGCAGACCGGGCTCAACACCTTGGGTCTGCGCATTGAATGCCTTGCAGAATTCCATGATGTTCAGGCCGCGCTGACCCAGCGCAGGACCGATGGGAGGGGAAGGATTGGCCTTACCAGCTGGCACTTGCAGCTTGATAAAACCGACGATTTTCTTCGCCATGGATTTACTCCTTACGGGTATAGCGCCATGCAGTACATGGCTCCCCGTGTTAAAGGACTCTTATTTCAGCACGCGAGTCCCACAACGTGCGATCGGCATCAGGTCTTTTCGACCTGCGCAAATTCCAGTTCCACCGGAGTGGAGCGACCGAAGATCGCCACGGACACCCGCAGGCGGTTCTTCTCGTAATTGACTTCTTCGACCGTGCCGTTGAAGTCCGTGAACGGACCTTCCTTGACACGCACCAGCTCGCCCACCATGAACTCGATCTTGTGGCGCGGCTTGTCGGAGCCTTCCTGCATCTGGCTCACGATCTTCTGCACTTCCTCTTCCGAGATCGGTGCAGGGCGGTTCTTGGCGCCGCCCACAAAGCCGGTCACCTTGCTGGTGTGCTTGACCAGGTGCCAGGTGTCGTCGTCCATCACCATCTCGACGAACACATAACCCGGGAACAGGCGACGCTCGGTGGTCTTGCGCTGGCCGTTCTTCATTTCCACCACTTCTTCGGTGGGAACCAGGATACGGCCGAATTTTTCCTGCATACCAGAACGCTGAATGCGCTCCGTGATGTTGCGCTCCACCGCTTTTTCCATGCCCGAATAGGCATGCACGATATACCAGCGCAAATCAGGATTCACTGCAGCAGCGGGCGCCACTTGAGCGCCCGATGCACCTGCGTCCATCGCATCAGTCATTATTTTCTCCAGCCCAGAATGAGGTCATACAACACCCACTCCACGGTCTTGTCGGTCAACCAGAGGAACAAAGCCATGATCACCACAAAGGCGAACACATAAAGCGTCATCTGCAAGGTCTCTTTGCGCGAGGGCCAGACAACCTTTTTGACTTCTTTCCAAGAATCCTTGGCAAACGCAATCAACTGCTTGCCTTGCTCGGAGACCAGGAACACGGCCGCAGCGGCCACCAGGCCGACCAACAGCACGCCCCATTGCGCAACAGGGCCTTGGGCGCCCAGAAAATAAAAGCCGGCGATGGATGCAATCACCAGAACCAGCACTGCAGCCAGCTTGGCCTTGTCGGCGCCAGAGCTTACTGTTTCAACTTGCGATGTAGCCATACCTAATCTTCATTCGCACAGCACAATGGCCGAGCACAAGACACTGAAGCCCGCCAGAGTCTGGCGGGCTTATCTTTACCACCTAGAGGTGGCAGGGGCAGTAGGAATCGAACCTACAACCTTCGGTTTTGGAGACCGACG
>CAUQST010000105.1:0-3309 GCA_963520865.1 uncultured Comamonas sp. | reverse complement strand
CTCATGCCCAGAGCCTACCAGCGGCTTGACCTGGATTTGTGCAACAGAGCCGTGCCGAACTATCGTGAATAGGCTACGTTGCGTCTGCAGCACCACATCTAGCCCAGGCGTCATGCTGATGAGTTCATAGCTCAGCCCTCGCCATACAAATCTTGTTGCATTCTGGCGCGCCACTCGGACCTTCATGTCCGAAGATTGCTCGATGCCAGTACGTGCATGCAGCAAGATCAGGCCCGCTCTCGTGCGTAGCCAAACAACGTCTGCACTCGCATACAAATCGTCAGTAACGTAAGGGCTGACAACGACATTGACCCTTGGGCGCTGCACGATGATGGCCGACTGCTTCTTACCAGCCATCGTCAGCGGCACATTGACAAGCAACTCTGCACCTGAGTCTGTGATGTGAACGGGGTAGTTGCCTTTGATAGGCTCGTATAAAGCGCCCAGGGCTGTAGAGCACGTGAGTCTGCGTTCATCATCTAACAGACCGATTTCGCGCAGATAGCGCGTACCCAGCAAGTAAGAATTCAGACTTATTAAACCTGCTTCACTACACCTCAGATCGTCTAGAGCGACCAAACGATCAAGCAGCTCTGTGCTTTCAGCTGCGACTTTCTGGAAAGTTCGCAAAGTGTCCTCATGCTGCTGGCTAAGTCGGCGTTGATCCAACCACACCGTGGCGACCAGTGCTCCCAACACAAGGGCGAAGGCCAGAAGAAGTCCGATCCCGAAAACAAAAAACCTAGGCATTTCTGCCATTTTCAGAAGCAGCCAGTAACGGATCTTATTCAAACCAGCCCCCCTACTCTCAGCAAATCGGATTGGACAGAACAAGGATGCCCATCACTTCAGCGAACATGAAGGGATGCAGCGTTGTCTGCCGGACTATTTTGCGGCGGTCGAAATGGAAAAATTTGACAATTTCTTAGTCAATTGTGTCCACCACGCGATTTCGGCCTTCGCGTTTGGCGAGGTATAAATTTTTGTCAGCACGCTCTATGGTGCTTGCCAGCATTTCTTTCTTATTGCGCCGCAGTGCCAGCCCCACGCTGATGTGGATCTGAATCACTTTTCCACCAACACGCACTGGCTGAGATTGCATTGCAAGGCGCAACCGCTCAGCGACAGCACGAGAGCTAGCTTGGTTGGCTTGGCGTAACAATACGATGAACTCTTCGCCACCATAGCGTGCCAGCACATCACCTTCACGCAACTGCGCCTGCGAGCGACGAGCGACCTCTCGCAGCACTTTGTCACCGACCGGATGACCAAATCTATCGTTGATTTTTTTGAAATAGTCGATGTCAAACATCAACACAGCCAAGTCCTGGGATGTATCGCTATCAAACGCTACCTTGTCTTGGGAGTTTTGTGCTTGATAGTGGGCTTGGGCTAGATCGAAAAAAGCACGGCGGTTCAACAGCCCAGTCAGGGGGTCATGTGACGCCTCTCGTCTCAGCATTCGCTCGAGTCGAATTTGAGCCGTGACATCTTGGAAGAGCCAAACTCGACCATTGTGAGCATCATTGAGGACAGGGTGTGTGTCTACTCGCCAGATGCATTCGTCCAGCTCCCAATTGGCTGTCACCTGAGCATTCAGAGAGTGCTGCAGCGCCTGGTAGACAGACTCCAAGTCAGCGGCGTTATCGCAACGCATACGCGCAGCACGCATGGCTTGCGCGAGTGTGTTCAGTGGAACATACCCGGCCGAGATGTTGAGCAAACCTGATGCGACTTGATTGACTTGGGCATGTTGGCCCAGACCTGATACGACGACGACCCCCTGTGGCACGCTGTTGAAGATGTCGTGAAACTTCGCACCAGACTCAATGGTCTCTTCAGCCAGATGACGAGCATCCAGCAAACGTGCATAGATTGGTCTGAGCAATCCGATCAAGTGCTGCTGCGATAGTGGATTGCTGCTTAGCGTTGCCGCTTTGGGTGCTTGGGAAGCATCCCACACAAAAAGTACACCACCCTCTGCCCGTTCTCCAAAATCCAAGCAATTCAGATAAGCGACTTTAGCCACGGTGAATGTCAAACCAGCCGTCAGCATGCTGGGTAAGTCTGCAGGGCACAAAAACTGCAAGGCCCCAGCTTCATTGCTTAGTTCTTTAGGAATGCGCCAAGACCATGCTGTGCTGCGCTGCCAGCTCAAAGGAGGCTCGCTACGCAGCGGTACAACCTGATCAACCGCGCGTTGCTGCAATCCGATCACCAAGCTTGCTTGAGATAGCTGACGCGCCAACTCCAGAAAAGCCGCCAGTGAATTCGCGTGCATCTTCACGGGCAGAAGCTCTCAGCGATCCAAGAGATGACGCAATACGGCAGGGGCCACGATCTGAGGTTGCGTTATGTGAGGCAAGTGTCCTTCCAGCTCCAAAACCTCGGACACACTGCCAGGTATGTGGGCATGCAGCCAGTGGGCAACATCTACTGGCACAGCCATATCCTTGCGACTATGAATCAATCGAGTGTCCGTAGTCACACGGGGCACAAGAGTGCGGTGATCACTTTGAAAGATCATGCGCAGTATGTGTTGTGCGATATCTGGTCGAATTTTGAACAACGTCGCGCTGAAATGTGCAAGGGAGTCCTGCGCTGCCAAGCCCATGACCATGGGCACGAAACCAGCTGCCCAACTCTGATAGTTGGTGGCCATGGCATCGTAGAGTGCATTCAGGTCGTTTTGCTCAAAGCCGCCGACATAAGACGTTGCAGGATCATTCAAGTAGCACGGAGAAGGTTGCAACAGCACCAAGCGATCAAACAACTCCGGACGTGCTACTGCAGCAATCATGCCGATCATTCCACTGACCGAATGACCCACGTAATGCACTCGGCTCACTTGCTGCTCGGCAATGAGTGCCAACAGATCATCGGCGTATCCAAACAACGAGCTGTGCAAGTGCAAGTCATAGCTAGCCTCGCCGTGGTCGCCACAGCCAGCCAAGTTGTAAGAAAGCACCCGGAAATTTGCATCCAAAACGGGACGAATGTACTCCCACGATGTCTGATCGGAACCAAAACCGTGACTGAGCACAACTACTTCATCCCCAGAACCACTCCACGTGGCTTTCAAACGATTGGAAGCAGTTGTCACGTCATAAGGCTGGTTGGTCATCGTCTTTGAATTATGAGGCAAATTACTTTTTGACACAGATTTTTTTGCTATGGCTTTCGATGGATGATCTACGAAACGATGACGAATAGCCTGTGGGCCAAAAGCTACTTACGTAGCAGGCTGCTCTAGATGTTGAGTCTCAGGAGGTTGTTCATGGCCGGTATACGGCTCATGGGAGGCTGGCG
>CAUQST010000104.1:0-3387 GCA_963520865.1 uncultured Comamonas sp. | reverse complement strand
TCTAGCGGCATCCCACACCGATGCCTAGCCAAGGTGGGATGGCCGGCCGCTTACAAACGTACGGCACGTTCACGTACCTCAGGGCTAAAACGAGCAGCTTTAGTGTTCATGACTCAATCCTCTCAGGAGTTGAGCCTCCACGGAAGCCGGTGTGATTCAATCTTGAATGTGCAGCGGGCATGTGAAGCCGCGCTGGACATGGGGCAGCACTTGATTCGCCGCGAAAGGCTTGGCATTCCACAGAGCTCGCGTGACGTATTCACCTTGTTGGCCCAAGCTGGCTGGATTGAGAGCGACTTAGCCACACGCATGCAAAAAATGGTGGGTTTTCGCAATATTGCCGTGCATGACTACCAAGCGCTGCAGCTACCGATTGTGGAGGCTGTGATCACCAAGCATTTAGGCGACTTTACGGCTTACAGCAAAGCGATCTTGCTGAAGAACTCGAAGTAACCGCCTTCAAAAAGAAATGACGACAAAGAAAAAAGTGGGCTGGAGTTGACCTAAATGCTCAACTCGTTGGCTTAGAAAAAACTGAGCTACTGCAGTTGATCAAAGATCTGTACGCCCGTCGCCGTTCTTTGCCGATTGCAACGTTACCTCCTCAAGCGTAGAGCGTTGAAGATCACAGATGCCGAACTTAAGCTCATTGCTAACGCTGCAATCATTGGCGACAACAGCCATCCCGTGAAGGGATAGAGAACTCCCGCAGCAATCGGCACACCAATTCCGTTGTATATAAAGGCAAACAGCAAGTTCTGACGCATGTTGCGCACTGTGTCAGTTGAGATTTCACGAGACTGGGCAATGCCACGCAAATCACCCTTGACCAGCGTGATCTGACCGCTGTTCATTGCTACGTCGGTCCCTGTTCCCATGGCTACACCTACATCAGCTTTTGCCAAGGCCGGCGCATCGTTGATCCCGTCACCAGCCATGGCAACCACATGGCCTTCACTTTGCAATCGCTCCACGAGAGCTAGCTTGTCGGCGGGCTTGACTTCGCCATGGACTTCATCAATTCCAAGCTTGGCACCAACAGCCTTGGCTGTGGTCAGACCATCTCCGGTTGCCATGACAATTCGCAAGCCGCTTGCATGAAGCGTTTGGATGGCATCCAGAGTGCTAGCTTTGATAGGGTCTGTTACCGCCAGAATGCCCGCGAACTTCCCATCAGCCGCTAAATGCATGATGCTTGCACCCTCTCCTCGCAGGCGTTCTCCGTCCGCTTGCAAGGAAGATACAGATACGCCTTCTTGAGCCATCAATGTGGTGTTGCCTAATGCCAAGCGCCGCCCCTCAACGGTTCCACGTACACCAATACCGCTGGCGGAATCGAAGTCCACAGGTTTAGCGAGCTGCAAGCCTTGTTCACGTGCAGCTCGGACGATGGCATCCGCAAGCGGATGCTCGCTACCCTGATCCAAGCTAGCGGCAAGCCTCAAAACTTCGTCAGCGGTGAAATCTGGAGCAGGAATCGCTTTATCGAACGCAGGCCGACCTTCTGTAAGGGTGCCCGTTTTATCTACGATGAGCGTATCCACTTCACGCATTTTTTCGATGGCGCCCGCGTCACGGAACAAAACGCCTTGCTCTGCAGCGCGCCCTGTGGCCACCATTACTGACATGGGTGTGGCCAAACCTAGCGCACATGGGCAGGCGATGATGAGTACCGCGACGGCATTGATCAACCCAAACACCCAACTGGGCTCTGGGCCAAAAATTCCCCAGACGAAGAAGGTCACTACAGCAACTAGCACGACAACCAGAACGAACTTTCCAGCCACTACGTCGGCCATTCGCTGCATCGGTGCCTTAGACCGTTGGGCCGATGCAACCATCTGAACTATCTGGGAGAGCATGGTGGCAGTGCCCACCTTTTCTGACCTCATGACCAGAGCTCCACTCGTATTGAGTGTGGCGCCGATCAGTTTGTCGTCAACGCGCTTTGTCACAGGTATTGGCTCGCCCGTGAGCATCGATTCATCAACGGCGCTTTGACCTTCCGTGACAATGCCATCCACGGGTACTTTCTCGCCTGGACGTACGCGCAGCAGGTCTCCGACATGCACGTGGCTGAGGGGAACATCTTCCTCACTGCCATCTGCATTGATACGCCTTGCCGTCTTAGGAGCTAGGCTAAGCAATGATTTGATAGCGGCCGAGGTCTGAGAGCGAGCCTTCAGCTCAATGATCTGCCCCAACATGGTCAAAGAAATGATGACCACCGCTGCCTCGAAATAAACAGCTACACGGCCCATGGATACGAACGAGTCGGGAAACACACCAGGTGCCAGCGTCGCTACGAGGCTGTAGACAAAGGCGGCTCCCGATCCCAAGCTGATCAACGTCCACATGTTCGGACTGCGGTGGATGATTGACTGCCAGCCTCGAACAAAAAAGGGCCAGCCCGTCCATAGCACCACGGGAAGGGAAAGAGTCAACTCGACCCATGTTTGGGTCTGCATAGTGAACCAGCCGAACTTGTGTCCGAACATGGCCAGAGTGGTAACAATCAGGGTGAGTGGTAGCGTCCACCAGAATCGCCGTTGAAAGTCTTGCAACTCGCTGTTGTCCTCTTCTCCAACCGGGATCAGTGGCTCCAGAGTCATTCCGCATTTAGGGCAGTTTCCGGGATGATCTTGCCGGACCTCCGGATGCATCGGGCAGGTATAGATCGTTCCGGCGGGAACCACGCCCGAGTCATCAAACGATTTCTGATCTGAATGACTTGCAGCCACATGAGCATGTTCGTGCGAGCTGAGCAACTGGGCCTCAGGCACTAAATGCATTTGGCATTTAGGACAACGCCCCGGATGATCTTGATGGACTTCAGGATGCATTGGGCATACATAGACTGAGCCCTCTACTGCGTGATCCGCCTGCCCGCTACTCGATATGAATTGCGCAGGGGCATGAGCAAATTTTTGCTGGCAATCGGCACTACAGAAGCGATAGGTCCGTCCCTCGTGAACTATCTGATGAGGCGACTGTAGAGAGACAGTCATGCCGCAAACAGGATCCTTCAAAGGCTCAGCCTCAGTCATGGTGTTTTCCAACTCAACTGACTCTGAAGAAGATCGATGCTGATGATGATGCATGCCGATGGCCCTTCACGATGTTGGATCGATTCTTGGCCCTTACACCATGTGAATGTCAAGCCAGAATCTGCTCGAAAAACAACTCTATCCACCTATTCTGAGATAGCGCAATCAGAGTTCGCTGCTTGTGGCCATCTCAATTTAAGAAATAGTTCTTTGTTGAGATGGCCTTTGTCTGACTACATGACGCGGACGCCATCCAAGCATGAATCGACGGAAGCGTTTTACCCTTGGCGGATTCAAAAGTGAAGTGCAACACCTGTCAACCTGTAAGGTCCGCAGATGC
>CAUQST010000103.1:0-3672 GCA_963520865.1 uncultured Comamonas sp. | reverse complement strand
TGCGTAACCGAGACAACCCCATGGAGGTCGATCGCGCACGGGCTGTTGCCCAGGTGGCAACTGTCCTGGTTGAGACCGCTAAGGTGGAGATCGATTACATCAAGGCCACTGGAGCAGACCGCAGTGATTTCTTGGAGCCTGCAACAACATTGCCTGTCATTGGCAATACGCCAACGGCAGCTAACCCATTTCCAGTTTCAGTCACTCATCGCCTGAATGGATAGTGCGGCCGCAAGCCACCACACCCTGACAACACCAAGCCCACCTAGCGTGGGCTTTTTCTATGGAGCCTGCATGAGCACCCCTAGCGTCCTTGATCCCTGCTGCGGCAGTCGAATGATGTGGTTCGACAAGAAGGACCCGCGTGCCCTTTTTGGCGACCAACGATCTGAAACCCTCACGGTGACAGACCGTAGTCACCGTGAAGACGGCATACGGACTCTGGTAATTGAGCCAGACATGCTGATGGACTTCCGCGCACTGCCGTTTGCTGATCAATCGTTCTGGCATGTGGCGTTTGATCCGCCCCACTTAGTCCGGGCAGGCCCCAAAAGCTGGCTGACGGCCAAGTACGGAAAGCTTGGCTCCGACTGGCGCGAGGACATGCGCCAAGGCTTTGCCGAGTGCTTTCGCGTTCTGCGGCCTCACGGAACGCTGGTCTTCAAGTGGAACGAAACCCAGATCAAGGTCAAAGAGCTTTTGGCTCTAACACCAGAGAAGCCTCTTTATGGCCAGGTCAGTGGCCGCACCGGCATGACCCACTGGCTTGTCTTCATAAAACCAACGGATTCAGCCGCATGAGCACCACCACACCACCGGTACCGGCGCAGCAACCCGAGCCCTACAAACGCTGCGCAAGCTGCGGCGCGCCCATCCACCACCAGCCCGCCGAGGGCGAAGGCCTGCCCTGCGGGCATTGATCAAGGAGAACACCACCATGACACAAGCACCCAAACAAGCCTACGAGGCCTGGCGAATCACCCACCAATCCAGCGAGCTAGCAGCGCGCAGTGCGTTTGACACGGCTGAAATGCTGCAGCAAGAGCTTCTGACAGCACGTGCAACCATCTTCAACCTGGAGCGCGATGAGCTCACGGCAATTACCCAACGCGACGACGCAAGCGACTTCATCGACAAGATTCTGGATGAAGTCCTTGGCCAAGATCGCCACGAATGGACCAGTGCGTATGACCGCGACGATGCGCTTGCAGATGTGGAAGCGAAGATGGCTGCGCTGAAATCCAGTAAGTGCTTGCACCAGATTGCAGAGCCAGCAGCACACGGGCTGGATGCGCCGAACCTCTACTACCTTCAAGACGCACGCCATCACGCGATGGTCGGTAACTGCCCAAGCTTCTGGCGGCCTGATGGAAACGGCTACACGACAAATCTGGATGAGGCTGCACGCTTCACCTTGGAAGCTGCGATGAAGCAACACAAGTGCCGTGAAACAGATCTTCCATGGCTTTGCTCTGAGGTGGATAAGCTGCGCCGCCCTACCGTGGATTGCCAGTACATGCCACGTAGCTGGGACGCCCAGCGCGCCGCCCTTGCAGCCCAAACCAAGCAAGGGGGTGCAGCATGAGCCAAACCAGTACAACTCCAGCAACTCCTCAAGAGGCAGAGCAACTGGCCATCGAGGCGGTGAATGAGTACCTGGCCGCCTGCCGCGCCAATCCAAGCGATCCAAACTACGGCAACTACTTGATGAAGTTGTGCAGCGTTGCAGGCGTGTTCATTGCAAAAAGAGATGGCTATGTCACAGCAGCACAGCGCCTAGAGGGAACTGCCCTTTTTCTGCTCGGCCAAGCGCCAGCAGCAATACAAGGACAACTCCAATGAGTCGCAGAGCTCGCAACAGACGTGACAAGCGCACACCTTGGCCTGATTTTGACGAACCCCAGCCCTGCTAAGTCGGGGCTTTTTTAATGGAGCAAAGCATGAGTGTCAGCACTCCATATCTCACTGACTCTGAGATCAACCAAATATGCGAGCCACTTACCAACGGTGCCGCACAAATTCGATTCTTCGCAAAGCTTGGCATGGTTGCAAAACCTAAGCCAAGCGGTCGCCCGCTGGTTGCTAGAGCAGAATTCGAGCGCGTGATGACGGGTGCAAAGACTGAGCAAGCAGCATCCGGCAATGGATTAGCCACCCCCAACATTGTTGGTCTACAAAATCTATTTCAAAGACGAAAACATGGGACGCGCACGTAAAGATGGAGACCCGCTAGGTCTCGCCGGTACACGGCTAACCTTCAAGCACAGTGCTTTCTACTACCGCCATCGCACTGGCAAATGGGAGCGGATCGGCACGGACCTAAAAGTGGCGAAGGAGCGTGCCGCCGTTTACAACAGCCCAGCTGATGACTTTGGCACGACTACATACTGGCTCGATCAATTCCTGATCGAGTGCAGCAATCGTGTGAACGTTGGCGATCTTGCTCCAAGAACGCTCAGCGACTACACAAAAGACACCGTTCCGCTGAAAGTGTTCTTTGGCAGCATGCTGCCTGAGCACATTGAGCCGCATCATGTACAGGCCTACCTTGATGCAGGTGCTGCAGCCGAGCGAGGTGTTCGTGCTAATCGTGAAAAAGCATGCTTGAGTTCATGCCTGTCATGGCTGATCCGGACGAATAAAACCAGTCTGCGGGTGAACCCATGCATGCAAAAGAGCGGTACGCGTGAGAATGCGGAGCGTAAAAGGGACCGATATGTGACGCACGAAGAGTATCGGGAGGTGTACGCAGTGGCATGGCCACAGGTGCAAGTTCTGATGGAGCTGACATACCGAACACTCCAACGGCCAGAAAGCGACATCATCTATTGGACACCCCAAGTGCTGACCCGGGATCACCACTCTGGCAGGCGCATCATCACTTTCGAGCAAGGCAAGACGAAAACGCGCTTAAAAATTGCCGTAACTGAAACGCTGGAAAAACTGCTTCATCGCGCAATCGGAGCAATTCCAAACAAGGACCAGCCCCTGGTGCACACCCGCAGCGGTGAAGCCTATACCTACAGTGGCATCACTTCGATGCTGGGCAAAGCCATCAAAACAGCCAACCAAGCACGGGCAGAAAAAGGCATCGCGCCCATGGCTTCATTTGGGTTCCGGGATCTCAAGGGCAAGGGGGCAACTGACATGTGGCTGGATGGGACGCCCATAGAGCAAATCCAGCTGCTGTGTGGTCACTCAGACAAGACGACAACAGAGCGTTACATCAAGGCTAGGTGGAACGCCACGGCCATGCCAAACGACACAGTTGTCCAGAAGAAAAGCGACCAGTGAAACCACTGTATATGAGACGCGTCTCATAAGCTGTCTCATATCTTGGCGCTGGCGTCGTTGCAGAAAGCTAGTGAATCTGCAAAAATCAGAGCAAGAAAAAGCCCCGTGTATTGCTACACGGGGCTGTAATCTTTGGTGGGCCCTGCGAGATTCGAACTCGCGACCAACGGATTAAAAGTCCAACTCACAATCAAGTATTGGCGCGGCTTTTGAGAGATTGGTGGGAATATTTTTTGGTTTTAAACCCAAGTATCCATGCGCCTTCCATCAGTTTATTCCCACGAGTTCAGCTACCTAGTCACACTGAATTTGTCACACCAAATAAACTGAGAGGATGTTGATTTCTGCCGCACTTCTCTGCCTCGTCGTCGGCATCTC
>CAUQST010000102.1:0-3870 GCA_963520865.1 uncultured Comamonas sp. | reverse complement strand
ACGCAGTTCACCTACGACGAAGACGTACAAGGTAGCGCACGCCAAGGCCAGTTGGCTGTTCCCGAGCAGTTCAGCCTGGGCATTCCAGTGTTTGAGAACGGCGCAAAGTACCGCGCTGATGTGCGCCTGCGCTACCGCATCCAGGACGGCGGCAATTTGATCATGTGGCTGGAGCTGATCCGCCCGCACAAGATCATTGAAGATGCTGTTAAGCAATTGCGCGCCGATATCTCCGCACAAACTGAGCTGCCAATCCTCAACGGCAGCCCTTCCAAGTAATCCAGCACGACCGCTGGCCCTCAAGCCCGATCCGGCATACGCCTGGTCGGGCTTTTTGCTTCCTGGAGATTCCCATGCAGCGCGCTTATGTGCTCTTTCTCTACTACCACCTGCTAGACACCGTGCTGCGCAAGATCGACCTGAACACCGCAGAAGAAGGTGCATGCCTGAACTGGCAAGGCGCTATTGATGTTGGAACACCTGTCTTGGCCATGCCCCACCGCCGAATGGGCCGCAGCAACGACCCGGGCCAAAAACCGCCCCAACAAATCCGTGTGCGCGCTCTGATGCTGGAGCTTTTCAGCAACAAGCGCCCACCCACCAAAGCCAAGACACCACGCAGCATCGTGGTCAGCAATACCTGCCTCAATCAAGAGTGCATCTGTCCCGATTGCTCCCGCTACGTTCGTCGTGGCGTACCTATCGCCATGGGCTTGGCAAACATGGACCTCGCCACATCCACCCTGCGCCGAAAACGGATCGCAGAGACAAAACAGAGCATTCGCGTGCTGACGCCAGAGCAAGTGCAACGAATCAAGTTTGAACTGAGCACGACCGCGCGAGAGCTTGCACGCCAGATGAACGTGAATTTCTCCGTTGTCCATTCGTGCCGCTCTGGCCGTACCTACCAAGATTTTCGCCCCAGCCCGTTTGCAGGCTTAGGGGCATGAGCACAAGGAGCTTGTGCGCTTTGTCCCGATGCCCTCCCTGTACCTTTTGAAGAGACACCACCGTGAACCAAAACGCGAACTCCTACAAGCCACCCTATTGGCAATATCAAGGCACCGAGCTGCACCGCGATACGGGTGTGCCTGGCTCCCGCTTCTTGGCGTTTGATCTACCAAGCCGGGTGGGTGACCGTCTCCATTACCCAGATGGCCGCGTGCTGCCATTCCCGTATCCAGCTAAAAGCGCGCCTAACTCACGCCTTTAGACGCTCAGCTGCACCCGCGTGCCATCAAGGGCAACCATCGCATTGCCCTCTGGAGACACCGCCACAGGGACGCCCAAGAACTCCTTTTCGTAACCATTTTTCAGGTTCAACGGGTAGTTCATGGTTTCGTTCACCAAGCGGCGGTCAGCCAGCAGCCCATCAAAGGTGCTCTGTGTCAGCTCAAACCGTTGGGGGTATGCGTTGTTGTTGGCTTTCCAGTGCTCGCGCACAGCAGAAATCATTGAGTCGTAGATGTTTTCCATGAATCAAGTCTACGTCTTGCCGCAGAGGCATGAGCACAGCGCCCGCCCGGGTGCTACCCTGTTTTCTCTGCATGCTAAGGCTGCAGCCGCCCAGTAGCAGGCACTTGTATGGCGAGTATTTCTTGAAGAAACAAACAACTGAAATCCATGGAAAAATTCGTGGCTATGAATGATCCGTCATCCCATGACTCAGAGCACACAAACTCATCTGTCCAGTATGGGGAGAGTCCTGCACCAGCGAATTCAAGAGGCACATTTGCAGAAGTTTTACTCGCATTTTTCAAGCTTGGTTTGACTTCATTTGGTGGGCCTGTTGCCCATTTGGGGTACTTCCGTACTGAGTTTGTTGAGCGCCGGAAGTGGCTGAACGACAAGAGCTACTCGGACTTAGTGGCGCTATGCCAGTTTCTTCCTGGCCCAGCGAGTAGCCAGGTAGGTATAGCACTAGGACTTGGTCGATGCGGTTGGCGCGGAGCCTTCGCGGCGTGGCTAGGCTTCACCCTGCCTTCGGCAATCGCACTCATTCTTTTTGCAATCGGTGTCTCTCAGTGGGCCGTGGTTGCTCAATCTGGAGTCATTCATGGGCTAAAAATAGCCGCTGTCGCGATTGTCGCCCAAGCGGTATGGGGGATGGCCAAGTCCCTTTGCCCCGACAGACTGCGCGCCGGCGTTGCTATTGCAGGCGCTCTTTTGGTTCTAGCAGTGCCTTCCGCTGTTGGGCAGATCACCGCCATCGTTGTAGGAGGGGTGATTGGATACTCGATGCTAAAGCTGAACCAGCTTTCCACAACACAACACCATGATTACGGCGTGAGCAAGGGGACTGGTGCGGCTTTGCTGGGTATTTTTGTAATCTTGCTTGTGATGCTGCCTCTAATAGGCTTGTGGATCCACTCACCAATCGTGACCGTTTTAAGTGATTTCTACCAAGCGGGTGCATTGGTGTTTGGGGGTGGCCACGTTGTGCTTCCTTTGCTTCAGACAAGCGTAGTTCCGAGTGGCTGGATATCAAACGAAGTTTTTCTTGCTGGTTACGGTGCTGCACAAGCCGTTCCAGGTCCTTTGTTCACATTTGCGGCTTACCTTGGCGCAGCCATGCCCAGCCCTTTTGGTGGTTGGATTGGAGGCTTAGCATTGCTGATGGCAATTTTTTTGCCTGCTTACTTGCTGGTTGTTGGTACTTTGCCGTATTGGGAAACTTTACGCCAGCGTGTCGCAGTTCAGAAGGCTATGGCAGGTGTGAATGCAGCCGTGGTTGGGGTGTTAGGAGCTGCCCTTTATGACCCTGTCTGGACCAGCGCAATTAATTCAAAAGCCGATTTCGGGATTGCTTTGACTGCATTTGGATTGCTGGTTTATGCACGACTATCGCCCGTCCTCGTTGTACTGCTTGCAGCGTTTGCTGGCTGGTTACTTTTGCTGTAGTCAAGCTAAGCTGAAAGACTGCAATGTGCCGCCAGCCATCACACCTGCTTCCAAACCTCCAGATATCGCATAGATTTCTATACAGCTCAGCCTCATTTTTCTGGTGATCTACCCAGAAAACCTACCTTAATAGATTACACAGCCCGCCACTGAGCGGGCTTTTTTTCGTCTGGACTTCTCATGAACTCAAAACAGCAGTGGCTTCCTGCAGAGCTGGAGACGCTTAAAGATCTGTACCCCAACCACACAGCCAAATTTGTAGCCAATGTGCTTGGGCGCGAAGTCGGCAGCATCTATCGCAAGGCGTTTGAGCTGGGGGTTGAGAAGTCCGACGAATTCTGGAAAAGCGATCAATCAGGACAGGTGCAGCGCGGTCAACAAGATCCGCGCATGCAGGCCACACAGTTCAAAAAAGGTCACACGTCCTGGAACAAAGGTACCAAGGGCATTACAGGCCTGCACCCCAGCAGTCGTGCCACACAGTTCAAGAAGGGCCGCGCACCTCAAGAAAGCCGCAACTACCTGCCCATCGGCAGCCTGCGTCTATCCAAGGATGGCTGGCTCGAGCGCAAGGTAACGGATGACCACCCTGTGCCAGCCCGCCGCTGGGTGGCTGAGCACCGACTGGTGTGGGAGCGTGAACGCGGGCCCATCCCAGATGGCCACATCGTCATCTTCAGAGACAAGCGCCGAACCGTATTACCAGAAGAAATAACGATCGATCGCTTGGAATGCATCACCAAAGCGGAAAACCTTCGCCGCAACCGCGCCCGAGATCCTGAGCTGCTAAAGCTCATCCAACTCAAAGGCGCGATCACCCGTCAACTCAACCGCATCACCAAAGAGGCCAAACAGAATGTCTAACCCCCACATCACACAAGTTCGTCAAAGCCTGCTTGATACGCTGGCAGATCTGCGTAACCGAGACAACCCCATGGAGGTCGATCGCGCACGGGCTGTTGCCCAGGT
>CAUQST010000101.1:0-4135 GCA_963520865.1 uncultured Comamonas sp. | reverse complement strand
CCGACCTCAAAGTGCCCAATGCTGTCGGGCGCGCGCGGAATGCTGAGGCTGAATATCCCGTGTATCCATGATCCACCCTCTGTGCGCATCGACGTAGCAATGGCAATCCGGCTCTCGTTGACATCGATGCTGTCGATACGGTGGTAACGGTCGTAAGACTGGTCATTCTGAAACCCGAAAGACGCCCCTATGTTCTTGCTCACGCCTGGCAGCACCCCCGCGTAGCTGTACACCCCATAGGCACCGTCATCCCATTTGGTCGGGGTAAATGTCGTTGTCTGGGTAAAACTCATGCCCCGGATATGAATCTCCACCACTCTGGTGTTCAAGAAAAAACCGAGATTGACACCGCCACTGAAGAAGGTCTGGTAGGTCTCGCGCTCCAAGACATAGCCCAGCGGCACGGGCTCGTCATCAATGTACTCACGCTCATACAAGGGCACCACATAGCCTGGCTCATAGATCACGGGCCACGCCACAAAGTTGGTGATCTTGTTCACATCGCTGCGCGGCTCCACCAGCACTTCCACCGCCCCGTTGTGGGCATACAGCCGATATCGGCTGCCATCGGTGAGCGCTCCATTGGCCCACTGCGTCGGCGCGTGAGACAGGCGGCACTGGGTCAGAAAACTCTGCAAACAAGTCTGCATCTGGGCGCGCTGCTCAGGCGACAGTGCATGCGGCCCCTGCACCACCCAACGAATGGGCATGGCCGGCTTGGTCACCCCTACAAAACCTGTAATGTCCCAGCGCATCACCGCAACACCTGCGCCATGTATTGCGGCATACGCCCCTGCACACGAAAGGCCGCACGCACCTCCTGCGCCTTGGTGGCATAGCGCCCGTCAGACAGTGGCACGGCCTGCCCCGATGACATACCCGCCACCATCAAACCATCGGTAATGCACACCATGCACTCGCCCGAAGCATTGCCATCACCCACACGAATGTGCCGGCCATCCACTGCCACGCCAGAGCCCAGCACCACCGCACCTTGCATGGGGGTGCTCATGCGCAACGCATCCAACGTCTCGCCTCCCAGAAAGTGCAGCGCCTTGGTCGTGCCCACAAAGATGCCATCCCCTACGGGTTGCACCAGCGTAATGTCAGCATCGAACTGCCGAAAATCGCGCGTCAGATCAAACTGCTCGGTCATGGTCGGCAAGCTGGCCAGCAGCATGGAGCCCACCGCCATCAAAGCACGGCCATTCCACTGCGCCAGCAGCACCCCTGCCGGGGGCGCGTCCAGATCCAGCGTGCGCGCTTGGCCAAGACCATCATGGGATGCAATGCGCAACTGGCCATCTACCGCCTTTCCCACCAAGTAAAACTGCTCGCCTCCCGGCTGGGTCAGATACACCTGCGTGTCAAAACCTTCGCGCTCCGGCAGCCCCATCAGTGCCAGGCCACCGTGGGCCACCTCTTGCACGTCGCTGGTCATGCCGCCAGATTCCAGACCATCGCTGCGGCGCACGTGCGTGATGGCCCAGCGGTATTTGCCCGGCGCCAGGCTCCCCTGCGTCGTTACTGCAACCCCCACGCTCTCAGGCTTGCGTGCCCCCCACTCACTGCCCGTGCGGCCATCGGTCATGCCGCATTGCAAACCGTTGGAGAAAGCCACGCGGCCATCGGGCAACTGGACATACCAAATACGCCCCACCCCCATGCTGGGGTGCACCGTCACGCGCTGCCCGTCCGGCCAAATGGCCACCAGCGCATGCCGTCCATCGGTGGCCAGCACAAAGTCATCGGTTTCAAACAGATTGCCATGGCAGCAGGCATCCAGCACGGTGTAGCCTTCGCGGCGCTGAAGTCGCCCGCTATTGGTCACATCCACATTGGCAGCCGTGCGCAAGTCCGCCGGTGTCAACTCACTGGCCCCAGCCAAGTTATTGATGCCCTTGAAGCTCTCAAATTTCAGCATTGACATGGCAAACCCCACTCCACAACAGGACGACCCAGCCGCGCGCGAGATGAAACAGGCAACGGGTGTGCCCCAACCCCACACGTGTGGCCTCCCCAGCGCATGGGCCCAAAACTAAAATCCACCTCGATCACGGTGATGGATTGCAGCGCTGCGCCACCCAAGCGGCCACCCCGCAGCGACGGGGGATAAATGACGCTGGAAAGGGCAAGCTCTCCCCACGCCATGCGGCCCACCAGCGATTGGGCGCGCTGCACCGCAGCAACTTGCGCACCACCGAACTGCAGCCGTGACACCAGCGATGACGGCGTAAACACCGCCTGCAGCGCAGCACTGCCCAAGCGCATCGGCTGCTTCAGCGAATTGGCATGCAACACCAAAGCCACTGATGCCCCACCCAGGCGGCCACCTTTGAGACTGGGCAGTGCCAGCGTCAAAGCGGCCTGCTCGACCGCAGCCCCACCCCATCGCGCGCGGGCCACCAAGGGGGGCAGCTCCAGCAGCACAGACACCCCGGCACTGGGGCTGCCAAGGCGTGCGCGGGCCACCAAAGAGGGGGGCAGCAAAACCACCACATCCTCAACAGGGGGCACTTCCTCGCTACCCACCGCATTCAGTGGGCTGGTGTTCAGCGTGCGCGTATTCAGCAGCATGGATTTACCCCCGCGTGCGCGTCACCGTGCCGCGCAGGTAAAACCGTCCTTGGTAATGCCCCCCTGCCACCAAGCGCGTCAAGGTAATGGCGGCGGAACCAGCCAAGCCAATGGGTTCTTCAATGGGAATGCGGTGCATGCGGTTGGCCCCCATTGCTCCGGGCAGCTCCACATCATTGAGCACCAGCGCAGGCGCATCCACAGAGCCGAAACTGAGCTTTGCGCCAGTGGTCACAGCTCCCGCATCGGTGGACATGAAGCCAATTTCTGTCACGTAAAACATCTGGTGCTCCGGGATCGGAAACACCAGGCTCTGCGCCAAACCCGCACGAATGGGCCGCCAGATCACATTGTTTTCGTAAGCTGGAAACGCCTCGAAGTTGAACAGTGGTTCTTCACTGCCCGTCTGCGCAGTGTTGTCTGCAATGCCCGCAAAAAATGGGGCCTGCGCTACATACGCATAGTCACCCACCACGGTGGGCATTACCACGTCACCACTGCGCACCGTCATCAAAGGCTGCCAAGTACGAACAACACCAATGTCGGTATACGCCAGCGCCACCGTGGCCTCGGGAGCGATGGCCACCGCCTGAAAATCACTGAGCGGATCAACGCCCGCTATGCCCTCTCCCAGCGTAGGCACACCAGCAATACGCCAGGAATGGGCAATTTCCACCTTGGTGCCAATCGCAATCGATGCATCAGCCATAGCCAGCGCGCCGCCCCCAATCGCCACAGCACGCACACCTGCCGCCATCGACCATCCACCCACAGCCAGCGCTTCCACTTGAAGACTGGCAGCCCCCTGCCCCAGCGCCATCCCGTCAGAGGCCAATTCGGCCACCGTGGCCATCGCACCAATGACCACCGCACCCTCCCCACCGGGCAATGCCTCACTGCCCAAAGTGATGGAATGGTTTTCTAACTTGGGCGCATCTGTGCGCCCCACGGGCGCATAAAACACCCCCCCTGATCTTTGGGGGCTGGCTTCAAGCGAGGGTGGCTCCTGCCCCAATGGGCCTTCATTGAGCGCCATGAAGCTGTAACCGCCTGCATAGATAGTTGCGCCCGCCGGGACAGACTCATCAGGCATGTACTCCACGGCATAGCGCCGGTTGCCACTGGGCATCACCGCAATGTGTGCACCGTTGTCTCCCAGCCCCACGCCCGCAGCCGTCGCAGCCGCACCTGCACGCAAACTGCCTGTCGCGTCCGTCTCAAACCCCACGACAGGGCCACCACGCATCGCATTCAGGCCGCCTGCCGTCAGCAAGCCCTGAACACGGGTTCCCGCAGGCCAAGGCTCTGATCTATGCGTCCCCTCCCGATTGCGCACCACTTGAAAGCGGGCCAGCCCATCGCCCACAAAAGCCACCGCTGACAGATGCACGATTTCATGCTCCGCCTCTGGATCACCCAGCGTTGCAACGATGTAATCCGTGCCATCGGGTGGCGTGAACCTGTCACCGTGCTCGGTGCTCATGAACAACTCGGTATCAGCGGCTTGCAGCACCTGGGCCAGTTCAGCCAGCGCGTTATTACGGAATCCAACTTTGTC
>CAUQST010000100.1:0-5325 GCA_963520865.1 uncultured Comamonas sp. | reverse complement strand
GAAAGCGTGTGTGGGTTAATCCCCACCGCGGGTTCGAATCCCGCCCCTTCCGCCAAGAAATCAGGCCCCGTCTAGCAATAGACGGGGCTTTTGTTTTTTATCCACCATCCTATCTACCATCAAATTTCTGATTGATCCACACTGGATCGGACTCTATCGACCTTCTATTGAGACACCTGCGGCATCTCAATTGCATTTTCTTTCAAACTCATATCACTAGCTTGGCCTAACTATCGGGCCTGCCACCAGTCATGCAAAGCCTGAGTTTCACCACTCAGGCTTTTTTTTGCATCTTGACTTCTACTGGAGCTATTGATGAACCCCACCCCCTTTTGCCCTTTTTGCCGGAGCCACAAAGTGGTGCCTTGTTCTACGGGTTACAAGATTTTCGGCGCCATTGGTCTTCTTGCTGGCGCTGCAGGTGCCATTCACGCCGCTCTCAAACAACCATCCAGCGGCACCCTGCCTTTACCTGACATTGCTCTATCCAGCCTCGCCGGAGTAGCCCTTGCGGCCTTAAGTGCCAGCGCTTTAGGCTGCCGCATCGGCACTAAAGCAGGCGCACAACTCGATGACATGCTCTTAGGCAATCGGGTCTGTCTGAACTGCAAGCACCGCTTTAGCTGCTTGTGAACTAGCAATTGCTGGTACTTGTGATACCAGCTCATTTTTCGTTTATTGAACGCATCTCATTAACTTTTAAGGATTTCTGGTGGCCCATCTCGTTGAAACCATGGCTTACGCTGGACAAACCCCTTGGTATGAACTGGGCCACGCGCTGCCCGCCAAACAAGGCATTGATGTCTGGGCACAGGCGGCAGGCATGGACTGGCGCATCCAGGAAACACCCGTGCGTTATCTGGCATCTGATGCCGACTCAGGTCTGTCTGGTCTCTATGCCGAGCCCAAAGAGTTTGTCGAACAAAAGGTGCTCTACCGCAGTGACACCCAAGCGCCGCTGTCCGTAGTGGGTAGCCGCTACCAAGTGGTGCAACCCCGTGATGTGCTGGAGTTCTACCGGGACCTGACCGAAGTGGCGGGATACGAGCTGGAAACAGCTGGTGTGCTCAAGGCTGGCCGTAAGTTCTGGGCCCTGGCTCGGACGGGCAAGTCAATGGCGCTCAAAGGCAAGGATGTGGTCAATGGTTATTTGCTGCTGGCAACTTCGTGCGATGGCACGCTGGCCACCGTGGCCATGCCAACTACGGTGCGAGTGGTATGCAACAACACACTAACGATGGCTTTGAAAGACGGCGTGGGTGCAGTGAAGGTGCCCCACAGCACGACTTTTGATGCGCAGGCAGTTAAGCGCCAGTTGGGAATTGCAGTGGGCCAGTGGGACAGCTTCATGTACCGCATGAAGACACTGGCAGAGCGCAAGGTCAAGACACACGAGTCGATGAATTACTTTCTCAAGGTGATTTGCAATGCCGATGCGCATGCGGATCTGTCTGTCGGTCTGACTAACGAGCGAGCGCTTAAAAAGGTACAGATGCTCTACGAGGGCCATGGTCGAGGTGCTGAAATGCACGCAGCCAAGGACACCGCCTGGGGTCTGCTGTGCTCTGTGACTGAGTTCGTCGATCACGAGAAACAAGCCCGCAGCCAAGATAACCGCTTGGACAGTGCCTGGTTTGGTCAAGGCGCTGCCATCAAGCAACGCGCTTTGGAGCATGCGCTGCAGTTGGTGGCTTGAATATGCTCATTGGAATCCCTTCACCCCCTATCAACCGCCGATTGAGGCGGTTTTTTTATGCCCGCCAAGCTTGCGGGCCAAGGAGTTCATGATGTCTGTGCATTTATTGGGCAACGCCAATCTGGATGTCCCGCCTGGACGGTTTACCGTACCGCGCAAAGGTGCAGCGCTTCGCCTGGTATCCACTAAGGACTTAGCACGTGATGACTGGCTGCAAGTGCGCCGCACCGGAATTGGCAGCTCCGATGCAGCAGCGGCAGTTGGTCTTAACCCCTATCAGTCGCAGTTGGAGTTGTGGATGCAAAAGACAAGCAAGGCCGATCTTTTGCCAGCCATCGATGCGCTGGACGACACAAGCCCCATGTTCTGGGGCACGTTGTTGGAGCCTATTGTGGCTGCCCACTACACCAAGCGCACTGGCAATAAAGTACGACGTGTCAACGCTGTGCTGCAGCATTCAAAGCATCCCTGGATGCTGGCGAATGTGGATCGAGAGGTCATTGGCAGTAGTGCTGTGCAGTTACTGGAGTGCAAGACCGCAGGTATTCATGGAGCCAAACTGTGGAGAGATGGTGTACCTGAATATGTGCAGTTGCAGGTCATGCACCAGTTGGCAGTCACAGGCTATCGTGCCGCCGATGTAGCGGTTCTCATCGGCGGCCAAGAGCTGCGCATCTTCCGAATTGAGCGCGACGAAGCCTTGATTGCCCGCCTGATCGAGATGGAACACGCGTTCTGGACCACGGTCGAGGACATGACACCTCCTGCAGCCGATGGCTCGGACAGTGCTGATAAAGCACTGCGATGTCTATATCCCAACAGTGGCAGTGAAGACGTGGATATGAGTGATGACCCAGTGCTCTGTGCCACGTTCGATGAGCTCATTACAGCGCGGGAGCAGCTCGATGCAGCACAGAAACATGAAGCCCGCTTGCGCCAGACCCTACAAATGCACATGGGTGAAGCTGGTAAGGCCAGCTTTGCATGTGGCGGCGCTGTGACGTGGCGACGCAGCAAAGACAGCCAAATCTTCGATGCGCCTCAGTTTGCCAAAGATCACCCTGAGATGGCCAAAAGCTACCTCACTGCTCGTCCAGGTTCCCGACGTTTCTGTGTACACGAGGCATAAGCGATTCTTGCGCAGAGTCCTTTTAATGCGGACGCCTGCCGTCCCCATCTCTCTCCAGCCTTGTCCTTCCACCTCTTTCCCCCTTTGGCATAGCCACTGGGGGTTTTGTTTTTTTGGAGCGAACATGATCAAAGGTTTGATGATTACGCCGCCTGTTCTGGGGCGCATCTCGATAGGCAAGATCGTCGAGAAGAACGGCAAACGCCTGCCTGAAAAGGACGACGAATTCACCATCACCACACAGATACAAACCCGTGGACAGTGGGTCTTGCATCCGCTGGATGAAGCCTTGCGACAAGTCCATAGCGTCAGCGGCATAAAGCCAGGCGCTGATCCTGACCCACTGCGTGCCGGTGAGCAGCCCCGTCAAGTACCCACTGCTGTGCGTACAGCCAAGCGAAACTTGAAAGACAAGATGGGCTTACAAGCAGATGCGCCAGCGCAGGCCGGGGCTTCAACAACTAGCTCCGGCAGGCGCAAGCTGCGCAGCATTCCAGTACAGGTGCTGTTTAACGATCCCGATTTGAATTTACGCGCCCAGTACACCTTGTTTGACCGCAGTACGGCCAGACCTCTGTGCGTGGGCGATGGCGAACACTGCAAGCGCGTCACTGACCAGGGCATGGAGTCACTGCCCTGTCCTGGGCCCGATGCATGCAGTTTCAGCAAAACAGCATGCAAACCTTATGGGAGATTGAATTTAGTCATTGGCGACAGTGATGAACTGGGCAGCTTTGTGTTTCGCACTACGGGCTTTAACAGCATTCGTACCTTAGCTGCACGCCTGCAGTACTTCGCTGCGGTCTCTGGCGGTCATCTGGCCTGCATGCCGCTGGAGCTCAAGCTGCGAGGTAAGTCCACCGCGCAGTCACACCGCAACGCCATCTACTACGCAGATCTGGTGGTGCGCACAGGTTTTTCTTTGAACGAGGCCATCGTCCACGCCAAAGATCTTGCGGCACAACGACTGGCTGCGGGGTTCGATCAGCAGGCATTAGATGCGGCAGCACGCTTGGGCTATGCCAATGGCAGTTTTGAAGATGCACCGGATGAAGTAGCAGACGTGGTCCAAGAGTTTTATCCGCAAGGGGTTTTACCTCAAGGGTGCGAAACACCTACAGCAGCGACTGGCCCCGCCACCTCACATCACTGACACCGGGCGTAGCTCTAAGGGCTGTGCGCATAGTCCGTGTGCGCAAAGACAGTGAACCTATAGACCGTGAACTTCTAAGCCGTGGCTACATGGTCTGTGGACACATCAACCGTGGACTTATTGTCTGTAGCCAACTTGTTACGCTCTTGTAACCATAGCAACTATGGATAAAAAATCATCCCAATCCGTCCCTGACACGTCCCCTGTGCCCCTGCTTCAGGCCTTTGGGCAAGCCGTTCGGGATTTACGCAAAGAACGAGGGTTTTCGCAAGAAACTTTCGCCCAGTACTGCGGCCTGGATCGCAGCTACATGGGTGGAGTGGAGCGCGGTGAACGCAACATCACACTGACAAACATGGAACGCATCATCAGCGCCCTGCACCTGAAGCCATCGGAGTTTTTTCTCACGCTGGATGCACATTTTCGGCACATCACTGTGCAACGGGGCACCTTCCATTTAAGCAGCTTCGCCCCCTACTTCCGGCAACCCCCAAAGCAAACGCCTTAGCCCTGCGCCAGTTCGCTGGCAATGGACGTGATCTGGCAGAGCAATTTCGCCGAACTGTCTCACCCAAGAAAGAAAACTATGAAAAAGCAATTCACTATTTGCTGCGCCATTGCTTTGGCTGGTTGCAGCGCAGCGCCCAGCGAAGGCGATATTGAAGACTTCATGCAAGCCAAGTTTGCTTCCTGCCAAAACATCGTGCTCAAGGATGTCAAAAAGACAAATGGCTATGCAGAAGATGACTACTACGCCGTGGAGTTCACTTACAGTTTGAAGGTCAAGGAGCCCAAGAAGCTGCGCGAGAAAAAAGAGCTGTTGATCCAGGAAACAGAGCACCAAGCCAGAGCGTCGGTCACCAACCAGGAACTCGCCCGATTGGTCAGCGATCTAGAGCACGAACTACAAAAGTTAGATTGGGCTGGATACCCTAAGACGAATGAGTTTGACCGGTTCTACCCTCACCTTTCGATCGAGGAAAGAACCAGCTTGCTGCACGCAGCCCAAGCTGAATATGTGCGCAACCCTCCTGCTGAAATTCAGCAAAAGCGGCAAGCGCTTCAAGCGCAAAAAGACGCATTAGAAGCACAGCACGAACGCAGCTCTGGCTATCAGATCTATGGCAATGTTTGGAGCGTTGCTGAAAACTTCTACCAGGCAGGCTGCTCAGGGTCTGCCAGGCGATTTATGCAGCCTTTGGTCAATGCCCCGCGTGCGGCGGCCAATGCACACAACGATCCAACACGCTGGTTTGACGAATACGACATCCAGATGACCGCTCAAGTGCCCAGGTAATCCCCCCTTAAACCATTGCTCTGAGAAGTAGAGCTATGCGGCCATGGCAA
>CAUQST010000099.1:0-5489 GCA_963520865.1 uncultured Comamonas sp. | reverse complement strand
CGCGGCATTAAGCTTGCACCAGAGCGCAAGCAGTTGCCCAGCGAATGGCGTGGGCAGGGAAAGGCTAAGGTGATCGAGCTGCGAGCAGCTCGCAGGGATGCATTCAAGGCACACCGCGAACTCGCCAATGTGGTGCCCAACGTCAAGGCAGAGATCATCAGCTTGGAAGCGGAGCGTCAGAAACGGGCGCAGGCTGCACAAAATCCCCAAGGCCCCGATCCGCGCAGTCGCTACCACCCGGACAACATCGCCGCTAGGAAGGCGCAAGAGCAGGCCGCCGAGCAGCAAGCGCAAGCCGAGCTGGCGCAAAAACAGGCCCAGCGCACGCAGCGCATAGAGATCGAAAAAGCCGCTGTAGAGGCCCAACGCACCGTGCAGGCATCTTCCCCTGTCCCGGCCCCTGTTCAACCGCCTGTGGCCCGTTTAGACCCCGCAGAGGCCGAAAAACAGCGCCTGTCTCGGATGACCAGCGCCGAGCTGGCCGAGGAAATTTGCCGGCGGCAATTGCCCAGCGTAGATAGCCTGATCGAGCAAGACCGCCAGGTCATGGCTTCCATGGCCAAGCGCCGAGAGCTGCACAAACAGCAAGAAGCCGCCAAAGCCTTTGTGCGCAAGGCTGAGCAGGCGGTTGATGCATGGCGTGAGAAGCACCCGCTCAAGGTCAAGATGCATGACGCTGGGATGTTTCGCAGTGCCGAGCTGCTGCAGCTAGAGCAGCAGGCCGAGCAGGGCCAGCAAACGCTAAAGACGCTGCAAGCCAAGTCACGAGCAGTGTCTGAGAAGGATGAGCAGCTACGCAGGCAGGCCCGCAGCTGCGTCATCATGGCTCAAAGTGACGACCGGGAGGAGTTGGAAAAACTGGAGCAATTGCGCCAAGAAAAGGCTCGCCAAGAGCGTGCGGCCGCTGTCGCCAGGCGTGAGCTGGAGGCTGTGCCCAAGGACTTCCGCAGCATGGCCGCAAGCCGCGAAGCCAAGGCGTTTGGGTGGAGTGACAGGGGCGGCAAGTGGCAGGCCACGCCTGAGCCACTCAAGCAATTGATCGACAGCTACAACGCATCGCCCAAGGAGGTTCGCGTCGCCGTCCTTGCACGCCTCACCACTGACAAGGTGAGCAGCCAGCAACTGCGCAAGTTACTGGACAAGCAGAACGAAACTTATCGTCAGAATGACATGGGGAAAACTCTGTAATTTCCCATCAAGCTAAGTGGCGTGAGCACGTAGGCGGCTCAAGTGCAGAGGCTCATTCTCACACTGAGCGTAATTGGTAATTTTGCAAATCAGTCTCATTGAGACGTAGTCTTGTTGTTGTTCGTTAAAATTGGCGTAATGGCTACTCTCTCGCACTTCACCCTATATCCGGTTGACTACCGGGGAGCGGCGATGCCTCGCGGACATTTCCACTCGGTCACACCGCCCTAACTGTGTATCACGCATCAAGAGCGTTTTCTTCTTGATCCCTCCCCATTCTTGACTTGCCTGCAGCTAGAGCTGTGGGCTTGCTCGCACTTGCATTGCGCTACTCCTGTTCTTAGAGCAGTTTACTTTTGCGCGTCCTCCCCTCTTTGCTGAGGGCGGTATACCTATGTCTATTGAAAAAATCAGAACCGTATGGTTCTCTAATGTCCGGGGCGATTTGCTGGCGGGCGTCGTTGTTGCTTTGGCACTTATTCCTGAGGCAATTGCTTTTTCCATCATTGCTGGCGTTGACCCCAAGGTGGGTCTGTATGCCTCCTTTGCGATTGCCACGCTTATCGCTTTTGTTGGTGGGCGACCTGGCATGGTTTCAGGCGCTACCGGTGCTATGGCACTGGTGATGGTGACTCTAGTAAAAGAGCATGGACTGGACTATTTGCTGGCAGCCACCATTCTTGCTGGTGTGCTCCAAATGCTGGCAGGCTTCTTACGCTTGGGCCAGCTCATGCAGTTTGTCTCTCGTTCCGTGGTGACGGGCTTTGTGAATGCATTGGCCATATTGATTTTTATGGCTCAACTGCCGGAGCTGACCAATGTCACTTGGCATGTCTATGCGATGACGGCTGCAGGGCTTGCCATCATTTATGGCTTGCCCTACATCACCAAAGCCGTTCCTTCGCCTTTGGTTGCCATCATTGTTTTAAGCATCGCTTATGTGGTTCTCGGTCTAGACATTCGCACGGTTGGCGATATGGGCGCACTCCCTGATAGCCTGCCGAGCTTCTTCGTTCCCAACGTCCCTTTCACTTGGGAGACGCTCCAAATCATCCTGCCGTATTCCGCCACCCTGTGTGTCGTGGGTCTACTGGAATCGCTCATGACGGCCACCATCGTGGATGACATGACAGACACTACGAGCAACAAAGACCGTGAATGCGTCGGCCAAGGTATTGCCAACGTTGCTACAGGTTTTGTGGGAGGTATGGCCGGATGCGCGATGATTGGTCAGTCGGTCATTAACGTGAAGTCTGGGGGGTGTGGGCGTTTGTCTACGCTGACCGCAGGTGTAGTGTTGCTGATACTGGTTGTGTTTCTTGGCGATTGGGTGAAACAGATTCCCATGGCCGCCTTGGTCGCCGTGATGATCATGGTGTCGATTGGCACCTTCAACTGGCGCTCTATCAAAGACTTGGTTGCCCACCCCAAAACATCTAGCGTTGTGATGCTCGCTACCGTCGTTGTGACTGTTGCAACCCATGACTTGGCCAAGGGTGTGCTTACTGGCGTTCTTCTTTCTGGTGTGTTCTTTGCTTACAAGGTACGACGTATTTTGGATGTCACCTCAAGCCTCAGTCCAGACGGCAAACAACGTACCTATTTTGTTTCTGGGCAAGTATTTTTTGCTTCTTCTGAAAGCTTTATTGCTAGGTTTGACTACCTTGAACAGGTGGAGCGCATCTGTATTGATGTGAGCCAGACTAGGTTCTGGGATTTGACCTCGATAGAAGCACTTGATCGGGTTGTGTTTAAGCTTCGTCGTGGCGGTACAAAGGTAGAAGTAACTGGCCTAGACCCAAGTAGTGCTTTGTTGGTAGAGCAATTTGCGGTCTATCCAAAAAACGCAAACGCAACATATGTGAAGCTTCATTGAGGTTTGGGGTTTGTAAGAAACTCCCTTAGATCACGATAAAGTTCAGTTATCGACGGCAACAAAAAAGGCGCTTTGAGCGCCTTTTTTTGACTGTTCTATGACCGCTTTGGAGCCATCAGACTGACCTTTTTCACCATCAATTTCCATGGTGCCTTGCATCAAGCAATCTCTTGTTGGCCTCAGGCTTTTGGGACTTATAGATGCTGGTGTTTCCTGAGAACAGGTAGCTGACTGAGCAGGCCAGTGCTGCAAACACGCCAATTTCAGCGCCAAACAATTCCATGGCCATCAGTGTGCAGGCAATTGGTGTGTTTGCTGCAGCAGAAAACACAGCCACAAAGCCAAGAGCTGCCAGCATTGGGAATGGCAAATTGAGCAGTGGCGCGAGGGCATTTCCCAGAGTTGCACCCACAAAGAACAAAGGCGTGACTTCACCACCTTTGAAGCCACTAGCAAGCGATGCAATGGTCAGTCCCATTTTGGCGGCGAAGTCCCAAGGAGCTACAGGCTGTTCAAACGCTTGGACTATGGACGGAAGTCCCAAACCAGCGAACCGCCAAGCGTCTGCGAACCAAACTACTGCCGCAATAGCGATGCCTCCAAACAACGGGCGTAGGGGCGCGTATGTAATACGTTGCTTGATGAACGCACCAGAGACTTGCAAGCCTTTTGAGAAGACCATGCCTGCCAAACCAAATACTGCTCCGGCCACTACCACGGCTGTGAGGTTCAAGGCTGAAGCAGTCGGAATTGAGGCAACTGCGTAATGGGTGTGATGGACACCCCATAAGGTGGTCACCCGGTCAGCCAAAATTGCAGCGATAAAGCAAGGTAAAAGCGATTGGTAGCGGATGCGGCCTAGCATCACGACTTCAAGGCCGAACACCGCTCCAGCAATCGGTGTCCCGAAAACTGATGCGAAGCCTGCACTGATACCCGCGAGGAGCACTGTGCGCCGCTCCTCCTGAGTGAGTCTGAAAGGTTTTGAAAGCTGGTCAGCAAGTGAGCCGCCCATCTGGACTGCCGTTCCCTCTCGGCCAACAGACGCTCCAAATAGGTGAGAAACCACTGTTCCCAGGAGAACCATGGGAGCCATGCGCAATGGCACCGTACTCTTTGGCTGGTGGACTTCCTCAATCAGCAAGTTGTTGCCTGCTTCAACGGAGCTACCAAATTTGAGATACAGCCAGCCGACAGCGAAGCCTGCGAATGGGAGTCCCCATATCAGCCAATGATTGGCCTCCCGCGTTTGGGTGGCCCACTCCATCGAGTGCAAAAAGATGGCGGATGCACTGCCAACCAGGATGGCAATTGCAATGCAGATAACAAGCCAGCGACCTAGATAGGTCAGCGCAGCAAGCTGGTCATGGAGGTGGAAACGTGGCTTCATCGATACAACGAGTTAGTTCGTGAACCCGGACGATGAAAGCTGGAGGCGAGCACACCTACACAGCCCAGCCTCCGGGGCAGTGTAGGCATCATTAGCGTCACCTAGTGAGGCGGTTTAAGGAGGAATGCCATCTCCTGATGCGAAATTTTAACCTTCTCCAAGCATCAAATGCCGCCTTATTTACCAATAGCTACTCTGCAAGAAATATCTATTTAGGCCAACACAAAAGGCGCATGAAGCGATTTTTACGTCACATGCTAACATGTGAGATACATGTATTGCAAAAGGAGTCGATGCTATGTCTGTATCTCTTCGCTTACCCCCTGAACTGAACCAGCGTCTGAGCCACTTGGCTGAGCAAACAGGCCGTTCTAAGACCTTCTACATGCTCGAAGCCATCAAGCAGCACTTAGATGACCTGGAGGACGTTTATTTGGCAGAGCGTGAGCTTGAAGCGGTGCGTTCCGGTAAATCCAAGGCCGTGCCCTTGGAAGAAGTCATGAAGCAATATGGCTTGGCAGATTGAGCTGTCCGAAGGCGCTGTCAAAAACCTCAAGCAGCTCGATCACCAACACGCCCGACGCATCCTGAGCTTTTTGCACGGTCGCGTTGCGCAACTTGATGACCCTCGCAGCATTGGCGAGGCACTCAAGGGCTCCAAGCTGGGGGAGCTTTGGAAGTACCGCGTTGGTGACTACCGCATCATCGCTGACATCGAGGACGGTGTGATGCGGGTTTTGGTGTTGAAGGTGGGCAACCGCCGTGAGGTTTATCGCGGTTAAGTAAATGATCTTTTACTCAGGTGAGTAAAAGATCATTTGAGGTGTGATTCCATAGCCTGCTGAATCAGCTCTTTGAGCGACAAGCCACGTTTGATTGCTTCCATACGCCAGTGCTGGCGTGTCTCTTTTTCAACTTCAAGATTCACGCGCACAAGCTCTGCTTGAGAAGGCTTGGCAACCTCTTTCACGGGGACGCTCTCGCGTACTTTGTTCAATGGTTTGACAGTTAAAGCCATTTTGCTTCCTTGAGTTC
>CAUQST010000098.1:0-5592 GCA_963520865.1 uncultured Comamonas sp. | reverse complement strand
AACCGCCCGAAGGCGGCGGTTTATGGGTTGCTTGCCTTCTTGCTGGCAAGTGTCTAAAGATCGTTGTGGATTTACTAACCCTAGCCGGGGTCACAGAGTTACAGCAAGCCGAAATGCGTTGTCCAGTTGTTCCTGGGTTCCACCTAGCTGCTCCCAAACACTATTCAAAAATGGGCTGCTACGCTCAAACGTCGGCGCGTTCCATTCAACTTCTGCTTTTAATTTTTCAGTTGAATCAGTGATCGCTGCTAGCAGTTCTATGGCTGCCGTGTAAAAGCCTAGCTCAATGAGTGCAAGCTTGGCTTGCCGATTGGTGCACGATTTCGGCACTGGCGCGGGTGGCTCAACCCACACGCCTTCGCCATCAACCAATTGGCAGACGTAGTGCGGCTCTGGGCGGTCGCTGGACATGAGTACATATGGCGCGTCTTGTATAAGCGCTGTCCGTGTTTCTTGGCTTTCGCCGGGGATTCCGTAGCTTTTTATCATGTAGCAGCCCCTCTATTTCCAGACTTTCACGCGGCAAAGCGTGGGGAGGCTGTGAGAAGCTGCGATGGATAGAGGCGCGCCTCCGTCTCCCGATGCAGCAAAGATCGCTCCTCGACCCACTTGCACTACAACTTGGTCACCCAACTGTGATGCCTTGACGCCATACCCACCATTCGACCCGCCAAGCGCCCATCCCGTCTCGAACCACTCTCCTGCGTATTGAACTTCTGCTACGCAAATTACTTGTCTGCCCGGAAAAGGATTCGGCATGACGTACCGGCTGTTAAGGCTGACATTACCAGGGCTCGCAGCAGTGCCGCCATTCGGGTAGATGATTACAAAGCCGACCTGCGCCTCCAGCGCCTGCACCGCAGCGTCAACAACCCCCAGTTGCGTAGCCAGCTGTGCGGCATCAATCGCTCCTGTATTACTCACCTCTGTGAACACTCGCACGGTGTAAACACCGTAGGCGGTCTTGACGCGGTTTTCATCAGCAGTCAGGGCACCAACCACCGTAGTCACGAAATCATCACGGTAGGCGTTAATGGGATAGAGGCTTGACCCTGACTTATCCCCTGCTCCCGCCCCCGAGTACGCAATGCCTACATGGTATCCCGTCGAATTACCTTGGTTGATTGATGCACCGTCAACACGGTGGCCGTGGGCTTTAAGCGCGTCACCCACCCATGTTCCATTCAGGCTATCTGGCCCACCACGCAAGTAGAACGGCTTTGCACTGCCATCAGCCATATTCAGGTTAGGTACACGCACCCACGTAGCACCATCGCCCCGGCTCCAGCAGTTCTTGTTTGCCGCCCAGTTTTCTTCCAGTACGGCGTTTTGTTTGCCATCCCAAACGGCTTGGCAAACTACAGGGTTGTTCGCATATTGAATGACTTGCCCGTCAAGGGCGGCGCAGCCTGCATCAATGCTCGAGCGCGGTCCGTTGTGCCAGGAGTAGTGGAAAAGCTCGCCTTTTGATGCGGACATGCCCTGCATCAGGTCGGCAATTTCTTCATCCGTTAATTCTCGGATTGAGACGCCATCCAGCCCCAGCAGTCTTACATTCATGGCGTATACCCCGCATCAACCATAACTACCTCACCATCAATTTTGGTTACCGGCAGATGAAAGGGTGAGCGGCCAACCAGCACCACCCACGCAATCCCGCCCGTGTTTTTGATGACTGGCAGCCTTGGAGCGGCCACAGCCAAGGTATCACCCTCGGGTAGTTGTCGCGGCTTGCCACCCACCAGCACCAGCGGCTTGCGCTCTGCCATGGTTTACAGCTCCACAGGGGCCACTTCCACCGTGGCGATTTCAGTGGCCGAGATGGCTTTGCCGATGTACTGATTAAGCTTGCCGTCGTTGTCATCGTCCGTGGCATCCAGCGGGGTGCTGATCACGCCACCCGCAGTGCCCAGCCAATAATCACTACCCACGGTCAGCCCGGTTTGATTGGGCATCACCGTGTTGAGACGGTATGCGGTAGCCGCAGCATCGGCAGATACACCCTCTTTGAGGTAACCCCAAGCCTCACGCCCATTGGTGTTGTCTGCCAGGCGCAGCTTCATCGCACCAGCATCCACCCACAGATTCACCAGCTTGCCCGCTGCAATGACTTCGCCGGCTGTCGCAGAGACGGAATTCGCCCCAATGCCGGTGGGTAAAAGGCTGGCGTGCAGCTTGCCGTCTGTGCCTGCCGCAATGATCTTGCCTGCGTCCGCCGCGCCCGCGCTGGTCACAATGGCCGCGATTTGTTTGAGCTTGCCTGCTACCAGGCCGATATATTTCTGCACCATCTCAATCTCCTTCAGGCTCTGCCGCCCACATTTGCAAAGGGTCTTGAATGTTCAGCAGCAGCCGTGTCGCACTCGCTGCCGTCCCAATCAAGACATGAAAACCTGCCTCTGCAGGGCTGGCCGTCAGTCCGCCGCCCTGCCCTAAATACACACGCTGGCCGGGTGTCCAGCCCCAGGCTGCGTCATCCATCACGCCACTGCGCTGCACATTGACCAGCCCACCGGCATCAGCCGCCGTCAAGGTCAGGCCCAGCAGCAAGAAGACATGCACCTCGTCCGTAGCGGACAGTGGCCACACGCGGCCAAACTCGTCTTCCCAAACCACTTGCAGTGCGGAAAGCGTCTCTCCAGCGCGGCGCTCCATGGCGGTACCGCCTGCAGGGCCAATCGGGCCTTGAATCCCAGGTGTGCCCGCAATGCCCACGGCAACAACCGCCGTCTCCATGACTGGGGCAACAACCAGCACACCCGGCTGCATGCCTTGCGCCAGCGTCGCGCTACCTGCGTGCACAACCACAGGTGCGCCCTCTGCAGCTTGAACAACTTGCGTTTCACGCTCCTGCAGGGCCACCACATGGGTGTGCACCACCTCCACCACCACCGTGGCGGTTTGCTGCAGCAGCACAACATGGGAATCAGCCACCGCGCGTGCCTTCCGGGTCCAGGCACAGGTGGATCTCGAAATGGCGGAACACATCACCATTGGTGAAGGTGATTTCCATCTGGCCCACGCCATCACGCCATTGGCCAGCGCCATCTCCGTAAGGGATCGCAGCGGTCTGCGCAGGGTTCAAGTGCAGGGCCACCGCGCCATCAGCCCCCAACGTGATGCGCCCCTCTCCCTCTTGGGGCTCTGTGCTGAATGCCAGCAGTACCTCGGGTGCATGCACATCGCTGCGCACCTGCATACGCGCCGTGCACCCCGTGTAGTCCACAGGCTGCTTTTCTGCCTCGGTGACTGGCTTGCCCGTGGCTTTGTGCACCAGTACGCCAGCGCGTACCACCGCTTCGGCGGGTACTTGAAAACGCTTCCAGCTTGGCGCAAAGGTTGCACCCTGCTGGATGGTGAAATTCAAATGAATGGTTGGCGTCGTGCTCATGCCAAGCAGTCTCTGCGCATGAGGCTGCTTGGCCAAACCCTAGCCGGGGCGAATGCTATGAAGCGCTATGGCTGTAGTTGTGGGATTCATTGAGAGTTCCCTGGCTGCTTGCGCTGGTGCTCACCACGTTCCAAGCGCTGGCCAGCAGTTGGGACGCGGTTTGTGCACCGGTTTTGACCAAGTCCTGGTTCATTCCCTGCGCCTGCATGGCAAACGCGGCATTGCTGCGCTGTGCATTGGCGCTAACTTCTACGCTCGCCTGGTACTGCTGCAACTTTGCCCGCCAGATAGTGGCCGTCAGATTGGCTTTGGACTCTGTTGCCGCATTGCTGGCGCGAAAGGCCTCTAACTGCACGCGGCTGTTGCTGGCGGCAATCTCCGACAAGCTGGCCTCTGACTGCACCCGTGCCCGGTAACCGTCATAGCGGCTACTGACAATGCGCGCCTTTGCTTCCAAGGCCGTCACAATTATTTTGGCGCTCTCAGCCTTGGCGCTGCATTCGGCTGCATAGGCTTGGGCTTGTGCCTTAAAGGCGTCCACCTTGGTGGTTTCTGCCCCCACTTTGGTTTTGTAGGCATCCAGCCGTGCGGTTTCTGCGTTCACCGTGGCCACAAATGCGCGCACTTGCTCCCCTGCTGCTTGCAGCTTGGTTTGCTCCACCTGCATCAGCGTCTGCGCGCCCTGCAACTGGGTGCGGTACATCTCTACCCGAATCTGCTGCGCCTCTACCTGGGCCTTGAACTGGGCCACCAGCGATTGATTAATCTGCGCCTTGGTCTGCTCGGCCTGCAGCTCTGCCTTGTACTGTTCAAGCTTGGCTGTTTCTGCATCGATCAGCGTGCGGTAGATGCTGGCAAAGGTGTTGAACTGCTGCATCAGCACTTCAAACTCGCGCACTCCAGCGTTGTAAATCTGCAGGTGACTATCTGCCACAGCACGCGCTGCCTCAAACGCTTGCTGCTCAATTTGCAAGGCGTTGTCCATCAGCTTGGACTCCAGCTGCACGCCCTCGGCCACCACTTGCTGCAGATTGCTTTGCTCCAGCTCAGCCTGCTTGATGGCCACATCACGCGACAACCCAGCCATCTTTTCGCTATAGGCGCGGCGTGCCCGCTCCAGCTGGGCAGCCACCACGCCTTGGGGTAGCTTGAAACCCAGTGCCTCCCCTGAACGCACAATGTCCAGCTCCGCATCCAGTGCCAAACGCGATTCGCGGTCCACCGCACGCCCCCAGATCAGCGCCTCCACCTCGGCAGATAAGCCCGTCCCCCCTTTGATGCGTTCATTGAGCACCGCCTTCAAGTTGTCCAGCAGCATGGACTCGTAGGCCGCCCCTCGGCGGTACACCAGCGGGGTGGGTCGCACCAGATCAAGCGTCGGCGCATTCTTCAGCCTCTCCAGCCAGTCCGCATGACTGTCCATCCCCGCAAACGTGGGTGTGTTCAAGGCCAGCATGGTGGGCAATGTTGGAAGCTCCACTTCGGGCGCGTCGGGCAGCGTCACATCCCGAATGCCTGGCAGCGTGGGCACAGTCCCAATGGTGATGTCCGGCGCATTGCCAAAGTTCAGCACTGGCGGTACCGCCGTGAACTCTGGCAGGTTCAGCACCACATCATCCAGGCCCGTCACCTCTTCACTGGGCAGCTGCACCGCTTGCGGGGTATGCGCCATCATCGTGGGAACGGGCCCAACATCTGGAATGCTGGGCGCGTCGATGATGCTGGTATCAAAGCTCACATCGATCAGGGGCACTACAACGGGTGCCGCTGCCAGCGCATCGAGCATGCCGGAGACTTTGACCTCCAGATTGTCTGCATATTGGCGTGAGCGGACGAATTGATCGGTGACGATCTCCGCCGAACTCATTACCGGTGTTGTAGCCATAGTCAAACCCTCCGGGTTGCAGACGCATGGGTCTGCACCTCAATGCGCTCAATTTCAAAATCAGCCCCGGCCACATTGCGCACGCCAAAGCCTAGATAACTCTCACGAATTCCCCGCCCCGGTTTGGCGCGGGCAACGCCATGGCTCTGCATCTGCAGTGGGTAGGCATAGCACTGGCCCGATGGCAGCTCAACCAGCACATCCAGACCCTGCACTTGCTCCCTGGGCGTACTGACATAGACCATCGCCAAGCCTTTGATCAGGCTGCTCTTGTGCTGACCCACTGGGGTCATGGCCTGCGCCTCAATCGGTCGGC
>CAUQST010000097.1:0-5707 GCA_963520865.1 uncultured Comamonas sp. | reverse complement strand
AGGGTGGGTCAGTTTGAGATGGAAATGGCGGGTCAGTTTTGCGTGGAAATTAACACCACAGGCCAAAACCATGGCGTATGCCCATGGAAAGTGTCACGACGAAGCCGCCGCACAAGAGAATTTGTACCAGCGAAAGCTGCGCACTGGGAGTGTTTTTCATGGAGATTTACGCGCGTTCGTTGTTCTGTGAGGCTGCGGCTGCGATCACCGCGTCTTCAAGGTCTCTGACCCAATCTGCATTGCCTACGGCCTGATTGAGCACCCGGGCCCCCACCATGGCAGCAAAGAGCACCATGGTGTCGTTTAATGCGGTTGAGGCTTGCGCATCGCTGTTTTGATGCCCCGCGCCTTCCATGAACTTGTCGAAGAGTTCATGGATGCCTGTTTGATATGCCTGAATGGGGGCTGTAGCGCTCGTGTCGACTGTTGCGTGCGGTGCGAACGCCAGGATCGGGCAGCGATGCTCTGGATTGCGGTTGTTGATGTAGCGGCGCACCAGCTCCAGGTTGCGGACCTTGGCGCCAGCGTCTGCGCTCTTATAGACCTTGTCCCATGTGCTGAGCGCCTGCGTGAATGCGAGACCACAAACTTCGGCGACCAACGCATCTTTGGACTCGAAGTGCTTGTAGAAACCGCCGACGGTCATACCACATGCCCCCATGATGTCCGACACAGAGACGTTGGCGACACCGTGCTGGCGAAACAGCACATTGGCGTTGTCCACGATCTTTGCACGGTTCTCCAAGGCTTTTTCTTGCGTAGAACGTCCCATGGTCTACGACCCCCTCTTGAATGCAACCACCTTGCTGACCAGCTTTTGCAAAGATGCACCGTGCTGGTTGGCGGTAATGCTTTCCACCACCACAATGGCTCGGTCAGGCTTGGAGCGGGAAATCACAATGTCTTTGATGGTGCTGGTCACATGCAGCACATCGCCCGGCCTGGTGGGCTGCGACCAGCTCAGCTCTGCTCCTGCACCGATCACGCCCTTGGCTAACGGCAGGCTTTGAACCAGCAACCGCATGGTGATGGCGACCGTGTGCCAGCCACTTGCCGCCAAACCTTGGAAGAAGGAGTCTTTGGCAGCTTGCGCGTCAAGGTGAAAGGGCTGCGGATCGAACTGGCTTGCAAACTCGACAATCTGCTGGGCATTTAGCGCGTGCTCAGCGCTCACAAATACGTCGCCCACGCTCAAGTCTTCCAAGTACAGCGGCTTGGCGGATTGGTCTGTCGTCATATGTCGCCCTCCTAAAGTGATGCGGCCATAAGTGGCTTTGCCAATTAGATTACGATCATTATCTTATTTATTCAACCCAGCGTCTTCCCTAATGCGCCACTGTCCGCACAGGGTAGATGTATGGCGAATGCAGGTTGAGCTGCCGTCCCCACAAGGAGAGCCATGACTAACAAAGCCAATGACTGGATCGAAGTGCGGCGCGACGCGGAGACCGGTATTGAAAGCATCCACGCCCACTTTCGTGGACATGCCTACGATGCCCATACCCACGATGAACTTTTGGTCGGAGTCACCCAGCAAGGGGTACAGCGGTTTCGATGCAACCGGTCTGTCCACACCAGCGTGCCAGGCAATGCCATGTTGATTGAACCGGGGGCTGTGCACGATGGCCACGCTCCAGACAAGGCAGGCTTCACCTACGCCATGCTGTACCTGCCTACTGAATGCATCGGCACGCTGTTGCAAAAGCGGGGGTTGAAGGGGCTCGAGGGGATTGAGCCAGCTTTCAAAAACACGCTGGAGGGGGATCCGCAATTGCAGGCCGCGATCTTGCAAGCGTTTGGTGCAATACACGGATCAGAAGGCAGACTTGCCCGTGACCAAGCCTTAGACCAACTGCTCGATGTGCTGTCAGGCCACATGCACACGGTGAGGGAGGCCAACGAAAGCAAGGTGCGTATGGCGCGGGTGACAGAGCATATGCATGCCCGTTTGGGAGAAAACCTGGGGTTGGAAGAACTTGCTGACCACGCGGGTGTGGATCGTTTCCGTCTGGCGCGCCAGTTCAAGCTCGCCTACGGGCAATCGCCCCATTCTTATCTGGTGAATCTTCGCCTGCGGTCAGCGCGTGCCATGCTAGCGGCGGGTGAAAGGCCCGCGCAGATTGCGACGCAGCTCGGCTTTTCTGATCAAAGCCATTTAGGACGCTGGTTTCAACGTGCCTATCGTATGTCTCCAGCGGCCTATCAACGCCAGTGCACAAACGTTCTATCCTGAGGCCGCACATTTTCGGAACATCGGCATTTTCCACTTGGATCTGTGTTGATGTTTGATACCAAAGTAGCTCTTATTGTCCGAAACGACCTCGCTGTCTGGCAGCGCCTCAATGTGGTCGCATTCCTCTCCAGTGGCATTGCCGCAGCGGCCTCCGAAGTCATGGGTGAGCCGTATGTCGATGCCAAAGGCCGCCGCTACGGAAACATGCTGGGACAGCCCATGATGGTGTTTGAGGGCGATGTCGGTGCATTACAGGCAGCGCATCGCAAAGGACTGGAGCGTGAACTCACCATCATCCCCTATGTTCACGCGATGTTTTCTACCGGGCATGATGAAGCAAACCGTCGTGTGTTCATGGAAGAGGATGCCGACAACCTAGACTTGGTCGGCCTGGCATTACGAGGGCCAAAGAAGGCCGTGGACAAGGCCATCAAGGGGCTGTCTTTGCACGGCTAAATCTAAGGATGCTCTTTCGGAGCAATCGCCTGCGACTGGATACTAGATACCGCTTGGCGGCGGCAATGTTGCTCATTGCTGTTGCGATGCCTAGTTTCCCTCGACGGAAGGAGCACTTTGCAAAGAGCGAAGTCAACGGACCTCGCGCGAGCTTCTTTAGCGTGACGGTAGTATCCGCTTCTGGCCGAGACTGCCATTTCACCAGCACGTCAGCTATCTGGTGCAAGGACGAGCTGGAGATCCCGGCCAGTAGCAGTCTTTAGAGATGTTCCCGCAAGGGACTGCTTCTGGCGGTATGAGCGGTCTGTCGCCGGATGGCAGACTTGATGGGGCAGCGCGATACACCGAGGGTACCCATCAGCAGTCCTTCGTGTCCGCCAGCGCTCGACCCAGAGCAGCCACTCAAGAGCGCCCAGCATTGGCTCAGCTCGATACCACGGCCTGGACCAAAGCCTCGACGTGGATCTCAACGGTATCAAGGCAAGGAACAGGGCTGTTGGCGTCACTCAGGATCAGCGGCAGCTCGGTGCAAGCGAGTGCTACGTGGTCGATACCTTCGCGCTGTTGCAAATCCTGAATGATGGCGATGAACTCCTGACGGGTGTCCTCTTTGACAATGCCGTGTTCAAGCTCCGCTTCAATTTTCGCTTGGATGCGCGCGATCTGCGGCTCGCTGGGTACGATGACTTCTATGCCCCTGCCTTCAAAAGGTGTCTTGAAGAAAGTATTCGTCATGGTGAATACAGTCCCCAGTAAACCAACCTTTCGTGCTCCTCGCCGCTGTGCTGCGTTGCAGGTTGCATCAATTGCACTCACGATGGGAATTGGTGATGCCGGGAGGATACGGTCCATGACGATGTTGGGCGTATTGCCTGTCAATGCCACCATGTCCGCACCACCCGCGGCCAGGCTGCGGATAGCACTGAGCACGTACTCTCCAAGCTGATCAAATTCGCGTGAGCGGCAGAGCTTGAATACCGTGAAAGCGTTGAGACTTTCAATGGACAAGCGCGGCAGATTTTCCTTGCCTGCCTGTGTCTGAACGCCGTGGATGATCTTGCGGTAATACGCCACGGTGGATTCAGGGCCAATGCCACCAATGAGGCCGAGTTTCTTCATTTCAGTGTTCCTTGAGGTAATTTGGGGTGGCCGACCATCAGCAAATTGGGCAAGACGGTTGCAGGCTCCCCGGAAACGGGGGGCATATAGGATTCGATGAAACGCTTGAGCAGCGCTAACGGCGTTGGTGTCGGGCGAACGCTTTGCAGCATGGCTGTTGGATCCAGCCCTTCACTTCTCAGTACTGGTGCCCGCGCATTGATGCATGCAGCCATGACTTCGGGCGTGAACTCTGGGTGAAATTGCATCGACACTGCCGTGGGGCTGTAGCGAACTATCTGATGGGGGTCGTGGGCCGAGCGTGCCAACGCTATGGCGCCTGCGGGCAAGTGCAGGATGGTTTGAAGATGCGTAAGTTGGGCATGAAAGCGGGGCGGGGATCCGGTCAGCCACGGGTCCAGCGCTGCCTCTGCGTGCAGTTCAATTTCCAGACTTCCCATCTCTCTGCCGTCAGGGTGGTAATCCACCGTTCCACCTAACGCATGAGCCATGAGCTGGTGCCCGTAGCAAACACCCATCAGTGGCATCCCCTGCGTCACGGCATACCGTATCCACATCGCGGTTGCTTCACTCCATGGGAGTTGATCAGTCACCATGGACCACGACCCGGTGATGATCGCTGCACGGTGCTGCCCTGGCTTGGGTAGCGGCGCCCCTTCATAGACCTTCACGATGTCGATGGTCTCGGACTCACAGCCGATAGCGGCCAGAAACCACTGGGGAAGATCCCCTGCGATAGCTCGAATGTCATCCGGCGGCGTGCCAGCCTGAATCAGCAGCAAAGATTGAAAGTCCACGAGGAATGGAAAAAGGTGGCAAGGACTCAGACTTTAGAGATTTAATATCATCATGAATACTGAATTCTGATGATGAAAAAATCTCAAAATGAGAAAGATTGATCTGGAGTCGCTGGTGTTCTTCAAGTCCGTGGTGGACACCGGTAGCGTCACCCAGGCTGCCAAACAAATGAACCGTGTGCAGTCCAATGTCACCACGCGCATTCGCAATCTGGAGGATCGTCTGGGTGTGCAACTCTTTTTGCGGCATGGCAACCGGCTCAAGCTCTCTGCCGAAGGCGAGGTGCTACGCGGCTACGCCGAGCGGATTTTGCGGTTGTCGTCTGAGGCTGAGTCCGCGATGTTGATGCGGGCGCCGCAGGGCACGCTGCGACTGGGCACACTGGAGAGCACGGCCGCAGCGCGACTGCCGCCTGTGCTGTCCCGCTTTCATGAGCGTTACCCGGGTGTACTCATTGAGCTGGTGACCGGCTCCACATCCCGGTTGCTAGACATGGTTCAGCGATATGAAGTGGATGCTGCACTGATCTCAGAGCCTTTCAATGCACCAGAACTGGCCACCCAGGAGGCATTTGATGAAGAACTGGTGCTTATCGCTGCACGCTCCGCAAAGGATGTGCTGGATCCGAAACAGCTGTCACGCTGCACGGTGATTGCGTTCTCGACAGGCTGTTCGTACCGGCGAATCCTGGAAGAATGGTTTGCCAGTACCGGAGTTGCTCCCCACCGAATTATGGAGATGGCGTCCTACCACGCCATCGTGGCCTGCATTGCCGCTGGCACTGGTATTGGCATCATGCCTCGGTCCATCTTGAAGGCCGTTCATGCAGAACCATCGCTGCAAGCGCTAGCACTCCCCAGGCGCTATGCCGAAGTAACCACGCATCTGGTCTGGTTGCCGCAGCAGAAATCAGCCTCCACCGAAGCGTTGAGGCAAATGCTGGCCATAGAGCGTTCAAGCATTTGACCTTCAGCTTCCTTGAGGCTTGAGTGACTGCTTCTGGCCGACTGACGACGGCCCGCACCCGTTGACTGCCTACCCTGGACCTGAATCACACCGGGTTTGGTGGAGGCTAGTTTGTTGAAGTGCAGGCGTCAGCCT
>CAUQST010000096.1:0-5738 GCA_963520865.1 uncultured Comamonas sp. | reverse complement strand
CCAGTGACTGGCTGTGGATGTCTTCATACATCTGGCCTTCCAGCAAGGCCAGGCGCTGCGGCACGGGCTGGTCGACGGTGGCACGCATCAGGATCAGTGCGTCTTGCGGATCCAGGTGCAGCAAACTGCAGACGTAGTCATTGGCCTCAGCGCTGGTGGGCAAGTGGTTCATGCCACCACGCCACACCAGAGCAATGCCGCGCTGCGCCGCCTGCGCCACGCTGGCTTGCAGATCGGGGGAATGCGCCAGCCAGGCCGATTGCACCTCCAGCACCCACGAGGGGCACGGCGTGATGTGCGACAGCAGCGCTTGCAGCAATTGTGGCGATTGTGGAGACAGCAGCAGCAGCGGTGAGGCAGGGGCCCACATCTCACGCAAGATGCGCAGCAAATGGGCGCTGTCCACCGGTGTGTCAGGATCGTCGTGCAAGAACAGCTGCACGCCGCTCAAATGCCGCTCGGCATTCCACAGTGGGCGATAGCCCATCACCAAAGCATTAAGAACAAATTCCACGTTGCAGCCCTAAGGTGTCAGGTGATGGCGCCAGCTTAGCGGATGTAGTCGAACAGCGACAGCTTCTGGATCGACGCGTAGGACTGCAGGGCAGCAGACACAGCGGTTTCCTGAGACTTCAGTTGGGAGAGGGCTTTGACCATGCCTGCAGAGTCGTAGTCCTCAGCCGCCACACGCTGTGCCTCCATCTGCTCGTCGCGCTGCAACAGGGTATTGCCCATGCGCTTAGCCTGATTGAGCAAGTCACCAGCGACACCACGCACCGTAGAGACACGGTTGGCTGCGGTGTCAATTTCAGCCAGCGACTTGGCAATGTCATGTGCCAGACCACCGTGTGCCGTGGTGCCGTCTGTCTTGACGTTGTTTTTGACGCCAGTAATGGCCTGATCCAGTACGTCAAAAATCGACTGTGGTTCGCTGGGCTTGACCGTGAAGGTGTCACCTGCTTTGGGCTCACCGGTGATGGTCAGCTTCATGCCCGCCACATTGATGGGCTCGCCAGACTTGTAGGCAACATCGGTCACTGGGTTGCCGTTGGCATCTTGCCAGGGAACCGTCAGGAAGGAGCCGGGATTGGCGGGGTCTTCTTGCTGGTAGGTAATGCTGTAGGTGGGCTTGCCATCAGCGTCGACACCAAACTTGATGTCCAGTGGGCCGGTGGCGGTCAGGTCTGTGGCGGTAGGGTCAGAGATGGTGCCGATATCTGCCCAGGCCGTGCCCGTGTTGCCGCTGCCGATGTCGACAGCCAGCACACCATTGCCAGTTTTGCCGTTGAAGAAGGCCAGGCCACCATCGAGCGAGTTGGTGATGGTGTATTCGTTGCTGTTGGGCTGGCCGGTCTGGATGCCGTTGCCGCCGTTGGGGAACGGGGTATTGGTTTGCGTGTCCAGACCGCGAAACAGAGGCAGACCATTGCTGTCTGTGCGGTTGCTGTACTTGAGGATCTGGTCGCGCAGACTTTGCAGCTTTTCGACCAGCGTGTCGCGCTGTGTCTGGTTGTAGGTGCCATTGCCCGCTTGTACCAGCAGCGAACGGAATTCCTGTACGGCGTCGGTAATTTCGCCCAGCGTGGACTCACCGTATTCGATGGTGGCGGTTTGCGCATTCAGCATGCGCTTGTCGGTTTCAATGCGGTCCAGTCGCGTACGCGCACGTTCGGCCTGTGCGGCCGCGACCGGGTCATCGCTGGCGCGCAGCACGCGCTTGCCAGCAGAGGCGTGCTCCATCTGGCTGGCCAAGGTGGCTTGCTGCTTGCTGATGTTGCTGATGGTGCGGTCATACATGTTGGCCGTACTTAGGCGTGAAATGCTCATGTGGAACTCCTGAAACCTAAAAATCAACCGCCAACGGCGTTCAGCACGCTGTCGAACAAGGATTGCGCTGTTTGAATGATCTTGGCCGATGCCTGGTAGGCCTGCTGATATTGCAGCAAGCGTGCGGCTTCTTCGTCGCGGTTGACGCCCGAGACGGAGGTGCGGTCAGCATTCAGGTTGGTGGCCACCGTTTCAGACAGCTCGGCTGCATATTTAGCACCTTGCGTACGTGTGCCGACGACGGCCATGGCAGCCGAGAAGCCATCGCTGAGCGTGGTGCCACCGTCAAAGATCACGGCATCGCGCAGGCCCAGAAAGGCCGAGGCGTTGCCCGCATTGAGCTTGTAGCCATCGCCCAGATCCAGTGAATTGCTGACCGTGACCGTGTCGTTGGCATGGGGCGTACCTGTCAGGGTAATGCTCCAGCCATCGATCGTGATGGGCTGGCCCGTGGTGTAGGCCTGGGGTGTTGATGGTGCGCTCCACGCATTCGTGGCTGCGTCAAAGGTGGAGTAGCTGAAGTTTCCAGCACCATCAAAAGTGATGCGCACGGGCTCACCCTGTGTGGGCGCTGGCAGCGTCTGCATGGTCAGGCGAGACAACTGCAGCGTTCCCTGGTTGCCGCTGGCAATTTCTGCGGTGACGGCGTTGGAGACGGCCAGATCATTGGGGTTGTGCACCAGGGGCTGAATTTCGTCAGCGGCCTTGTTGAAAGGCTGGAACAGAATGCTCTGACCTTTGGCGGCCGCACCGGTGACAGTGGCCGGAACGTTAAATTGCAGACCATCGACCTCGACGCTGATGCCCGTGACCGGGTCCACCGTCAGGTCGGTCGTCTTTCCATCAGACAGACGCACCAGCTGAGCCGTTCCGCCGCTGTTGAACAGAATCTTGTAGTCAGAGGCAACCAGATTTTTGGAGTTGGTGACATCGGCACTGGCGCGGTTGGCTGCGTTGCCAACGTCATAGCCCGTGATGTTGCTCCAGCCCGCCGTCTGGGTGGTGAGCTTGAACAAATCACCACCGTAGTTACCCGACAGCGTCAGCCCGAGCTTGTTTTGGTTGTTCAGTTCTGTACCGATGGCCAGCGCCAGGCGACCCAGCAGGTTGCGGCCAGTGACCAGATCGTCGTTGTTGAACTTCAGCAGCCCGGCAATCTCACCACCACCGACCATGTTGGGGAACAGCTCGACCCGCTCGCCATTGGGGTGGCTGAAGTACAGGGACAGCTTGCCGCTTCCGGGGTATTCGGTGGTGTCGGCCACGCTCAGTTGGCCGGTGCTGCTGCCCAATACCAGTGGCTGACTGCCACCAACAAACAGGCTGACGGAGCCGTCATCGGCATCCACCTGGCTGGTTTGAACGTACTGGTTGATTTCACGGATGGCCTGGTCACGGGCATCCAGCAAGTCGTTGGGCTGGTGGCCCGTGGCCAGAGCGCGCGCAATTTGTGAGTTCAGCGTGGCAACCTGGGCAGCCAAGCTGTTGACCTGCGCAACGTTGTTGGTGAGCTGTTGCTTGGTGGCGTAATCCTGCTCCTGCAGCGAGGCCGATGCGGCGCGAAAGCGCGAAGTCAGCTCGCTCATGCGGGTCAACACCACATTGCGGGCTGTGCCGTCAGACGGTGCTGCTTCCACATCGGCGAACGCGTTCATCATGCTGTTGATGGCAGCACCCAGGCTGGCATCGCCGCCCGAGTACACATCCTGCATTTGCATGAGCGACTGGTAGCGAATCGCGTTGGCCGAGCTGGTGGCATTGGCTGCGTTGGACTGCCGGTTCAGCAATTCGTTGTAGTGGCGCATGACCGTGGCCACCTGCACGCCCTTGCCCACGTAGCCCGCGCCTGTGTTTTGGCCGATCAACGCCGAAGTTGCCACCGTCTGACGGGAGTAACCGGCCGAGTTGGCGTTGGCAATGTTGTGACCCGTTGTGGTCAGTGCCTGTTGATTGGCTATCAACGAAGAGATGCCGACGTTCATTAAGCTCATTGGTCTATCTTTCTAAAGCTTTAACCTTGGGTGCCCTGCTGCGCGTTTTGTGCACTCTGGATGGCACGTGACAGCTTGTTGGCGTAAAGAGGATCGGTGGCGTAGCCCGCCTTTTGCAGTGCCGTGGCGTAGGCCGTGGCGCTGCCGGTGCTTTGCGCAGCCTGCGCGTAGCGCGGGTTTTCGGTAATCAGACGTGCGTAGTCGCGGAACGAGTCTTCGTACGAGTCATAAGCGCGGAACTTGGCCTTGACTTTGCGGGGTGCTCCGTCGATGTATTCGGTGGTGGTGATTTCGGCCACCTTGCCGTTCCAGTTGCCAGTGGCTTTGATGCCAAACAGGTTGAAGGAGTTGCTGCCGTTGTCACCGCGAATCTCGCTCTTGCCCCAGCCGGTTTCGTGGCCGGCCTGGCCCAGCATGTAGCTGGCAGGAATGCCACTTTCACGGGCCACGCGCTGCGCAGAGCCGCTGTGCGATTGCACAAAGTTGTCGCGCCCTTGTGGTGATGGGGCGTAGGCATCCAGAAAGGCCGTGTTGCCGCCCACGGCCGATGTGCCGGACAGACCCGGGTAGCGTGCGCTGCGGCCTGCAAAACTGACGGTCGATGGAATGCTGAAGCTGCGCTCCATCCCGCCCAGTGCAGAGGCTGCGTTGGTGCCGGACTCATCAGGGTCCAGTCCCATGGAGCGGGCGATCTGTGCGGTGATGGCATCGGTCAGGCCACCGGGCATGCCAGACATGGAGACGGACAGCTGCTGGTCCATCATGGAGTCGGCCAATTTGGAGCTTTCGTTGTCCAGCAAGCCACTTTTCATGGTTGCCTGGCGCATGCTCTTGATCATCTCGTGCATGAACAACGACTCAAGCTGCTTGGCGGCTTCCCGGGCAGCTTGTGGATTCTTGGCGTTGGCCTGATTTTTCAACCCGTTCAGCGAGTTGACATCGGTGGCCAGCGCGTTGTTGGCATTCAGCATCATGCTCATATCACCTCCAGCTCTGCGTTCAGCGCACCGGCTGCCTTGATGGCCTGCAAAATGGCCAGCAAATCCTGGGGCGTAGCACCCAGCGCGTTCAGCGAGCGCACCACATCGGTCAGCTGTGGCGATGACGGCACGCGAATGATCTTGCCGGGCTCTTGCGTGACGTTGATGTTGGTTTTCTCTGCCACCACCGTCTGGCCTTGCGAGAAAGCGCCGGGCTGGCTGATGACAGGGGTGGAGTCGATGGTGATTGCCAGATTGCCGTGTGCAATGGCGCAAGGGCCCAGTGTGACGGCCTGGTTCATCACGATAGAGCCTGTGCGTGCGTTGATTACCACCTTGGCCGCCGGCTTGTTGATGGGCAGATTCAGCTCCTGAATGTCTGCAATAAATCCAACACGTGCGCCCGGATGCTGCGGCGCCCGCACTTCCACCGTGCGGCCATCCAGCGCCATGGCCGTGCCCGCGCCGTGGCGGTTGTTGATGGCGTTGACCACCTGGTTGGTGGTCTGGAAATCGGTGGTGTTCAGGCCCAGCTTGATGGTGTCGCCATCGTTGATGGGAGTGGGAATGGCGCGTTCAACCTGTGCGCCCTGAGGAATTCGGCCTGCGCTCAGGTGGTTGATCTGTACTTTGGAGCCGCCTTGCGAGGCACCCGCACCACCGACCACCATGTTGCCCTGGGCCAGCGCGTAAATTTCGCCATCCGCACCGCGCAGGGGGGTGGTGATCAGGGTGCCGCCCTTGAGTGATTTTGCATTGCCCATGGACGAGACATTGATGTCAATGTGCTGGCCGGGGGCGGCAAATGCAGGCAGTTCGGCCGTCACGATCACGGCGGCAACGTTCTTGAGCTGCAGATTGTTGGTGTTGGCCGTGGCGGGCAGAGTGATGCCCATTTGCTGCAGGTAGTTGGACAGCGTCTGCGTGGTGTAGGGCATCT
>CAUQST010000095.1:0-6155 GCA_963520865.1 uncultured Comamonas sp. | reverse complement strand
TGAACACTGCCGGTCATCATCAATCCTTATGCAGTTCGTTGGGCCAATATGGCAAGTTCTTGGGCCACAGCCCCTCACTAAGAATGGCTTGGCGTGTCGCTGCAGCCATGGCACGGCCCAGCTCAACATGGGCATCGCGCCCGCCATCAATCAGGCTGTACTGGTCAAATGCGTAGTGGCAGCCGTGCTGGCCCATGTCATCCACACACAAAGGCATGGCGCGTCGGTCATCCACCTTCATGCCCATGCCCTTACCTTCGTTCTCATGGGCATGGTTGCTGCGGCCTTCGCGCCCACACCAGCAGCAGCGCATGCTGGCAACTAGGCGGCGGTAGCCTTCATGGCGGATGGCGCATTCCTTCACGATGGCCGTGCAGCTGGACGCATCCGTGCTGACCAAGGCAGCTACACCCACCAGCGCCACCAGCTCGCGCGTCTCGTGGGCGCTAACCAGCTGGCGGGCGGCACGGGCAGCATGGCGGTCGTCGTCCTGGACAACAAAGCGCTCGTCGCCATCAATAATGTGAGCATCTTGCGCATGTATGTCTTCGCGCTTGATTGATTTCAGCGGTTTCTTGGATGGTTTAGATTGCGCGCTTGCGCACTTGTGCGAACACACCGATTGCATGGGACGTGATGGCACGAAAACGCATGGGCACGCCTTGCACTTGCGCGCCTTGGGGGGCTTGGTGGTCAATGCCATGGATAGCCCTCCTGCTCCACTACCTGCAGCACGCCAAAGTCATCCATCACGCAAATCAGCGCCACGCCAACCTGCACAGGCCTGCAGCAGCGGTTTTCTTTGGAGTTCCACACGCGGTAGCGACCGTCTTTCATGCGCTCGATGCGCTGATGCATGGATGTGGCACTGCTGATTGGGTATTTGGAGCGCGGCTTGCGCAGGCCACCTTGAGGAATGCGCGACTCAGACATGGCGCACCTCGACCTTCACCATGCCGCCAACCTCTTCTGCACGGTCAATGCTCAGGCTCCAATGACGGTCATCCACCCCCAGCACATCCGCCAGACCGTCAAGACCTGACTTCATGCGCGCCAGCGCGTTGTCCAGGTCAAAGGCACGGCGCGTAGGCGGATAGAACGTCAACGACACGTGCAGCTTGCTAACCTGAATGCGCTGTGCGCCCTGCACCTTGGCCTGTACTGCACACACGTGGCGGTATGACTTCTTGGCCTTGGCCAGCTTGCTCCAGTGCAGACGCGCATTGGGGCTCAACTCTTTGGGCGGCCATGGCAGCGTGATATTCAACACATTCATGCAGCCACCACCTTCTGCGCCACCTGGTGCTTGGCCCACTCGCCAGCAATCCATTCAACCCCCTTGGGCGTGAATTTGGTTGTGCTGAATGCATGCTCGTTGCGTGTTGCCACCCCGGTCTTCACCACAAAGCGGCCTGCATCGATGTGGTTCTGGTACGCAGTCCACTCATTGCCCAAGCGGTACATGATCTTTTTTTCCTGCAGAAACAGGCGGAAGTCGGGTTCGTTCGCGTTCAGCAACTTGGCCACCTGCCGGAAACCCTTCGCACCATTGGCAGCCACGTAGCGATCAACGTATTCGACTTTTGGCGCAGCCTCGCGCAGTTGTGCCTCCTGCACCTCGATGTGCTCTGCCTGCTCTGCTGCCAGGCGCAACGCCTGCGCCATGGTCTGCGGCAGTGCAGGGCCCTGCTTGGCCTCCAGCTCCTGCCAGCGGTCAACCAAACGCGCAGTGAACTCCGGCGAGAGCTGCGCCACGACGACATAGCTATCTCGCTTCTCAAGTGGGTAGACGCTCACAATCTGCCCTATGTGATTGCGAACTTCCTGCAATGCAGGGAGTTGGATTACACCTCGCGCTGCCAGACGCTCAATCGCGACTTTCACGTTGTCGTGACGCGACTCCACCAAGTCGGAGATTTCCAAGCTGCTCATGGTCAGAGCCGCAGCAGTATTCATCAGTACATTCATGCGCGCTGCTCCTGTGCTGTGGTGGTGTTAGCCAGCAACTGCATGGCCTGCTTTGGTAGCGATGTGATCAGCGTCTTGCCTGCCACCGCACCGTTCTTCAGCACCGCAATGGCTGATTCACGGTTGCCCACCAAGGCGGGGCGAGGCAGCGGAATGCCGCGGCTGCTGTATTCGTGGTCCGGTGATCTGTCGCCAGCCAATCGGCGCTGGTAATCGAACTGGCCGCGCTCGGTGTAGGCCTTGTGTGCCACCTGAAAACGGTGCTGAACGTAGGAAAGCTCAGCCTGCTCAGTGCGGCACACCTTGGGCCAGCCGCCCAGGTCTTCGATCACTGCGTGTATTGCCGGGTCATCAAAAACTACGTCGGTGTAGGCACCAACAGCACTCATGGCCTCCAGCACCTTGCCCCACGCCAAGGCAGCACGGTCGGTGCTGGTGCCCTGCAGAACTCGGACCACATCAGCCACCTTGGGGGCGAACTGACCGCGTTCAGGATCGCACGCGTGCTTTTGAATCGCTTTGGACACCTGAGTCATGTCGAACGATTCGCAAGCGCTCCACCACACGCCGAGCAAGAACTCGGACACGTCCTTGCCGTAATAGGCCATCACATCGGTGAGCAAATCGGCAAAAGCGCCACGTTCATGCTGCTGCATGCTCACCCCCTTGCGATGCCCAAGCTTCGCCAACACGGCGGTTACGTTGCTCAAGCGCCTCTTGCTTGTTCAAGTTGCCAGTCTGGGTTTGGGGTGTCACACCCACTGCCCATTGCGTGCGGTACGCCTCGCACGAAGCCAGCAAGTCCCCAACGTCATGGAAGCGCTTGAGGATGAACGCCTCTGCCGCGCTGGCCACAAACCACTGCGCCACGTCCGGAGCCTCTTTGCCAATCCGTTTCACAAACTGCGCAATAGCCGTGTTCACCTTGGCGTTGCGCACAGGCTCAGTTTTGTAGCGCAGCGCATAGGCGGCGCTGTACGCATTCCACGTCTCGCGGCACAGCTCCTTGAACGCCTCCTCTTTTGCGTGCTTCTCAGAATCAACGCCTTGCTGCGCCGGCTGCGAAGCAGGCGGAAAAGGTTCTTTGATGGTTCCTTTACGGTTCCCTTTAGATTTGGGTGCGCCTGCTGCGGGGGTGGGGTGCGCCTGCTGCGGGTCTAGAGGTGCGCCTCCTGCGGGGGGTGGTGCGCTACCTGCACCCGGTGCGCCATTTGCGGGGGGTGCGCTATCTGCGGGGGGTGCGCCATCTGCACCCCTGTTTCTTTCTCGCTTTGATGGTGCCTTGGCAGGGTCAAAATTTTGAGGCGTTACTGTGTAAACCGTGGTCTTGTTGGGCTGGTAATCACGATAAACAGCGCCTGTGGTTTGCAGCCAGCGCAAAGCCTCCTGAACAGCGCGCTCAGACAAGCAAGTGCGCCGCTCAATAGTCTTGATACCCGGCCAGCACACGCCCGAGTCATTGGCCTGGTCTGCCAGCGACACAAGCACCGCCTTTTGCGCAGGCGTCATGCCTTGCAAGTCCCAGCATGCGGACATGATGATCGTGCTCATCGGCCACCCCCTTTCGATTCGGGGCCCCACATAGGCCCTATGAGCCGGGTCATCGCTTGGGCACACTGATCGTCATGGCTCGCTTTTTCAATCACCATCTGTGTATGCGTCTTCCCATACGTCATGGCGTAGACGGCATCGCGGAGCACACTGCTGGTGTCAGTGCGCCGCATGTTGCACTGCTGCAGGAACAAGGTATGGGTTTGTTCGTCCACCTTGGTCTTGAGCGGGAAGTCCAGCTTTCCAAGCGGCCCAGCAATGCCACGGGCAAACATGGGCATGTCGTCGCCCTCGTCCGACAGTTGGCTTTGAACGTGCTCGAAGATCTTCAGAACCTGATCCGGTTCCAAGCCTGCAATAGCAGCAACCACCTTCTTGAAAGCGGCAGCTTCTTCAGTGGAGAAATTGGTGTGAGGTGTTTGCATGGCACCTACTCCTTAAATGGTGCCCGCCACACCCTGGGCTACGATGGTGCTGCTTACACAACCATCAATAGCCACAAGGAGGGCAGACATGAAACACACGACCGAAGAGTTGCTTTTTGCAGCGGCAGTTTGCGAGCGGGTCTTGAAATTGCGAATGGCAAAAACAGTCAACATGAGCAAAGAAGAAGCAGAGGCCTTCAACGCACTGCCAAGCGACCCACTTATCGAAGACGCTCTTCGAGAGTTCGATGCAGTAGCTACGTTCATTTCCGAATTTCGCTCACGTTCATAGTCCCTCCACACTCAATCAAGCGCTTCAGAAGGGGCGCTAGCTCACCTGCACCCGCTGGAACAAGTGGGTGCACCGGTTTGACAACCTCATCTCCCTGCGCCTCTGGCGGCTCACCCTTGATCAAAGGCCAAACACCAGGATGGCAATCAATCTGGGTCGCGTGTTGCAGCGTGAAGGAGATGTTGTTGCGCTTGCAGACAGTGCCTGCTGGCAATGTGAAGGTTTGCTTCTCACCCATGGGCCACCTCTTGGACGGTGTCCGACTCTGCTTCGGGAAGTACTGCTTCCAGTTTTTCCAACGTTCGCAGCCCAGGATTCGGAATATGGTGATTTACAAACTTGGACAACCAAGAGTGGCTCACACCAGAGCATCGAGAGATTTCCGCCCAGTCACCTCGCCGCGCCTCAAGCTTGACGCGAATGGCTGCATCGAATTTGGTTTTCATTGCCCAATCTTAGCAATGTTTTGCTAGATTCTCAAGCAACACTTTGCTAGCAAAGTTATGCAGACTGCCACTATGAATCAGAGTCCACTTAACCAAGCGCTTGCGGATAACTTGGCGCGCCTCATGGACATGAAGGGGCTAAAGCAGATGGCTTTAGCTAAAAAGTGCGGAGTTGCTCAAACAACAATCAGCCTGTACTTAAACCCGGATCGGCGCAAACCGGGTAAGGACGGAAAACCAGGCTCCGCGAAATTGACTGAAGTTGAAATGCTCGCTTCGGCCCTTGGAGTTGAGTCATGGGAATTACTACGTCCCATGACTGGAGCTCAGCGCGAGGTGTATGAGCGAATCGAAGCTGCATACAGAGCTCTGCAACCCAAGCAACCTGAAAATATCGCTGCCCCGGTAGATCCAACATATAAGGTCGCACCCAAAAGAAAACGGGAACGTGTTGAATCAGCCTCTTGAGCCGCGCGTGCAATTTCACACTAAGCAATCGGCTTCCCTTGAGCAGGCAGCTCACCAGCTTGTTTCCAGGTAAGCACAGGAACTAGCTGCGAAGAGCGAGCTTTAATCAACGCGCCTAGCGCGATGAGTCGCTCCAGCTCTTCATCATTAAAGCGGTCAACAAATGGTGCAAGCACTTCTGCGTAAGCTTGGGCAACGCTTCGCACTTTCGGTAATTGATCCTTGTGCCCATCGATTCCAGCCAGCAAATCTTTCGCGTTCATTCACTTCTCCAGTCAAGCAAGATTTCGGGATGGGCGCTTCTCTGCGTCCAGGCTTAAAAGCTCCCGCAATTCAACCGCTGTAAACGGTTCACCGAACAGCAAGGTGTGTGCACACGAGCAGTACGCCACAGCCAGTTGTCCCAATTGCAGGGCAGATGGAGTGCTAACGCCCGTTTCCCAAGCTGAAACAGATTGACGCGTAACACCCAGCACTTCGGCTGAAAAGTCTTGAGATTGCTTGGCAGCAATTCGGGCGGCTCTAAGTCGGCTGCCTAATAATTTTTTCTGGTCTTTACTCATGTAGACACCTGTGTTTCCATACAGTCTTACACAGTATTTGAAGAGCTGCAACTGCAATTTTCTTTTGCGCAACCTAGGTTTGCGCACCGCTTGTTTGCTTTGCAAGCCCCGAGCCTCTCCCTTGAAAGAGATTTATAAAAAACGAGCACTAGCAAAACTTTGCTTGATTAATTAGCATTACTTTGCTAAATTTCATCCGTCGCACACACAACAACGTGCGGCGGGTGCCAAGTGATCGAGCCAGTGCACCAGTTCTTGCAGCAAGCACGGCTGGCTAAAACCAGTGCACCGCGGGCAGTAGCGGGATACAAAAGGCTGTCGAACGCTCTACTGCTGCTGCGCTTGCCCGGATGGGACCAACAAGCGCGATCCGGGAAAGGCCTCGCAAAGTCCAACCCTGGGGCTGAATACGGGGGTGAGGCATTCCGGGATGCCAAGAAAA
>CAUQST010000094.1:0-6210 GCA_963520865.1 uncultured Comamonas sp. | reverse complement strand
ACGCTGGAAGAAAAGGTCAACCTGATCATGAAGAAGGTTGGCCTGGCCTAAGTTCATGGAGCAAGCAACGCCCCCCAGCGAGACATTACCTGCGGGCTTTGACCAGGGCAATGTACACACTCAGATTGGTCTGCTGACGCGTCAGTTGCATGACGCGCTGCGTGAGCTCGGCTATGCGGATCGCTTGCGCGGTGCGGCAGAAGAGTTGCCGGATGCACAAAACAGGCTGTCCTATATCGCGCGCCTGACCGGGGAAGCCGCCGAGAAGGTGCTGACGCTGGTGGATGACGCCAAGGACCGGCAGACCGACATCGTGGCGCAGACCAAGAAGATGCGCCAGTCCATGATTGCAGACCCAGTGGCCGCGGTGGCTAAGGGTCACATCATGAATTATCTGGAAGACATGGAAAAATCCACGGAAATCGTGGACAACCAGTTAACCGACATCATGATGGCCCAGGACTTTCATGACCTGACCGGGCAAGTTATTGCCAAGGTGGTCACGCTGGCGGCCTCCATTGAGACACAACTGGTCACGCTGCTGGTGCAAACCGCACCCCAGACACCTGAAACTGCCAGCACAGCAGTGGCCCCAGCAGCGGTGGCTGCTGCGGTACCTGTTGCTGCAGTGGTTGCCGCAGATCAGGCAGACGATCTGTGGGCCGCTGCATTGGCCGAGACCTCCGGGCCAGCGCCACACGCTGAACAGCCTGTGCATCCCAAGCTGGAAGGCCCCGTGGTCAACCCCAACGCTGAAGATGTGGTGACCTCGCAATCCCAAGTGGATGATTTGCTGGCCAGTCTGGGTTTTTAAAAATATGAGCTGCCTGCGCTTATCTAATGGACGTTACGCATACTTTTAGTTTGCAAACGACCATTTCACAAGCGCTGACAGCTCTTTTTTACATAGCAATCTTTGCCCTCTAGCAGATTGCATGGCACCCGCCGCCACTGCGGGCGCTGAAATAGCACCCTCTGTGGCTCGCTTTTCCCGCTTTAGCGATTTGACCGCTTGCGGACAATGGCATGAGACCTTTCCCTCATGCCGCCATGGAATCGAGCCAAGATAAATCCCTACCAGCCACAGGCCGGAAACTGCAGAAAACCCGCGACGACGGGCAGACTTCGCGTTCCCGCGACCTCGGCCACCTGGCGGTGCTGGGTGTGGGCTCGCTGTTGGTCATGATGGGTGGCCCAACCCTGATGCACCACCTGCGCATTGCCATCAGCAAGCAATTGTCTTTTGATGCCAGCACCGTGCTCGTGCCTCAATTGATGGTGGAACGCCTGCTGGAGATGGCCATGGTGGGTGTGATGGGCTGCGTGATTTTTGCTTCGGTCATCAACGTGGCATCCATCATTGCCACACTGGCTTCGGGTGGCTGGATTTACAGCCTCAAGCCCATCATGCCCAAATTCAACCGCATCAATCCGATTGCAGGCCTGGGCAACGTATTCTCCAAACAGCAGATGGTCACGGCCCTGAAAAATGTGGTGCTGACCATGATTTTGGCCACCGTCGGCTGGTTCCATATCAAAACGGGCATTGTTGATTTGTCCAGCCTGCCTGCTCTGGGTGGTGCGGCCGCGCTGGCCAAGGTAGGCGACTGGATTGTCAGCGGCATGATCATGCTGCTGGTGGTGGTGTTTGTGGTGGCGGTGATTGATGTGCCGCTGCAAAAGGTGCTGTTCCTGCAACGCCTGAAGATGAGCCACCAAGAGGTGAAACAAGAACACAAAGAGTCCGAGGGCAGCCCCGAGCTCAAAGGCAAGATTCGCCAGAAACAGCGCGAAATCGCCCAGCGCGCCAGTGTGTCGGCCGTGCCCCGCGCAGACTTTGTGGTTACCAACCCCACCCACTACTCCGTGGCGCTGTGCTATGACGACAAGACCATGTCCGCCCCCCAGGTCATCGCCATGGGTGCTGATCTGGTTGCACTGAAGATTCGTGAAGTGGCCAAGGCACACAACGTGCCCGTGCTTGAGTCCCCCATGCTGGCCCGTGCACTGTATGCACACGCCGAAATTGACCAGTCCATTCCGTCCACGCTGTACACCGCCGTGGCACAGGTCTTGGCCTATGTTTACCGCCTCCAGGCCGCAATGCGCGGTGAGGCTCCTGCACCGGGCGAGCTGACGCAACCCCACGTGCCCCCAGAACTTGATCCGCACACCAAGCGTGCTGCGGCAGCGAAGCCTTAAGCGATAGAAAGCACTGCACCCCATGAGCACTGCATTGATAAAGAACCTGCAAGCGTGGAATACCAAGAACGGCTCGGTCATCCAGAGCTTGGCTGCGCCCGTTTTGGTGATTGCCATCCTGGCCCTGATGGTTCTGCCCATCCCACCGTGGCTGCTGGACACGTTCTTTACGCTGAACATTGCCACCGCATTGATGGTGATGATGATTGCCGCCTACATGGTCAAGCCGCTGGACTTTGCGGCCTTTCCCTCGGTGCTGCTGCTGACCACGCTGATGCGCCTGTCGCTGAACGTGGCCTCCACCCGCGTTGTGCTGATGGAAGGCCACACCGGCCCCGGTGCAGCGGGTGCGGTGATTGAAGCTTTTGGCCACTTCCTGATCGGCGGCAACTTTGCTGTGGGTTTGATCGTTTTCGCGATTTTGGTGGTGATCAACTTTGTGGTGATTACCAAAGGCGCTGAGCGTATTGCTGAAGTGTCTGCCCGCTTTACCCTGGATGCGATGCCCGGCAAACAAATGGCTGTGGACGCTGACTTGAATGCAGGCCTGATTGACGAGCCCGAAGCCAAGCGCCGCCGCCTGGAAGTGCAGGAAGAAGCCAACTTCTTCGGCTCGATGGATGGTGCCTCAAAGTTTGTGCGCGGCGACGCCATGGCCGGCATCTTGATTCTGGTCATCACCATCGTTGGTGGCTTCATCATCGGTATGGCACAGCACGGCCTGAGCGCAGGCGAGGCAGCCAACAGCTACATCTTGCTGGCTGTGGGCGATGCGCTGGTCGCACAAATTCCTGGTCTGTTGATCTCGGTGGCTGCGGCCATGGTGATCTCGCGCGTGGGCAAAGACAACAACACCGGTCAGCAAATTGCGGCACAAATGCTCGGCACCCCCCGTGCGCTGGCCATTACGGCAGCCATCTTGATCATGCTGGGCCTGATCCCCAACATGCCCCACACCGTGTTCCTGGGCATGGGTGGCTTGTTTGCCTATGGCGCGTGGCTGATCTACCGCAGGAACCAAAAGAAGGCCGAACAAGCCACATCCGGTGGCACGGCCGAAGCGCCCATGCCCGGTGCGCTGGCTGCACCTCAGCAAGATAGCGAAGCCACCTGGGACGACCTGCAACCCGTGGATCTGCTGGGACTGGAGCTGGGCTATCGCCTGATTGCACTGGTAGACAAGAAGCGCCAGGGCGATTTGCTCACCCGCATCAAAGGGGTGCGCCGTAAATTTGCACAGGAAGTGGGCTTCCTGCCACCTGCCGTACACGTGCGCGACAACCTGGAGCTCAAGCCCAGCGCTTACCGCCTGACGCTGCGCGGCGTGATGGTCGGCGAAGGCGAAGCCTTCCCTGGCATGTACCTGGCCATCAACCCCGGTGGCATCAGCACACCGTTGATCGGCACTCCGACGACCGACCCTGCCTTTGGTCTGCCCGCACACTGGATCGACGAACGCCAAAAGGAAGCGGCACAAATGGCTGGTTTTACCGTCGTTGATTCGGAAACCGTGATGGCGACACATTTGTCACACTTGATGCAAACACATGCTGCCAAGCTGTTAAGCCGCAATGAGGTGCAACAACTGGTGGAGCATGTGGCCAAGTCCGCGCCCAAGTTGATCGAAGAAGTTATTCCAAAAATGGTGCCCATCACATCGTTCCAGAAAGTGCTCCAGCTGCTGCTGGAAGACGCTGTGCACATTCGTGATATTCGCACCATCATCGAAACACTGGCCGAACACGCCACATCTACCCAAGACCCCGTCGAGCTGGCCCGCCGTGTGCGCATTGCACTGGCCCCTGCCATCGTGCAGCAGATCTACGGCCCCACCCGTGAACTCAACGTCATTGCGATCGAGCCCGGACTGGAACGCCTGCTGGTGCAAGCCCTGGGCAACCCCCAGGCCCCGTCGCTGGACCCCGGCGTGGCAGACCTGCTGACCCAACGTGCAGCCGAAGTTGCCAACAAGCAAGAAGAGCTGGGCATGCCCGCCTGCTTGCTGGTACCCGACGCCATTCGAAACGCTATCGCACGCCTGGTGCGCCGTGTGGCACCTCGCCTCCAAGTGCTTGCGCACAGTGAGATTCCCGAGACCCACACCATCCGCATCGGCCCCATTCTTAAAGGTGCAAACGCATGAACATCCAACGCTTCATAGCCCCGACTTCCCGTGAGGCCCTGGACAAGGCGCGTGCCGCTTTTGGTGAAAGCACCCTGATCCTGTCCAACCGCCCCATGGGCAACGGCGTGGAAGTCATGGCGACTGCCGAAGAAACCTTCGGCAATCTGGACCAGGGCAATCACACCAGCCCAGGTTTGATGGCCGCCATTCAGGCCCGCGAGGCCGATGAAACACGCGCGCCCAAGCAAGCGCCCAAAGCGCCCATGCGCATGGAGGCCCTGCTGCAGCAAGCCAAGCCGGCCGTGAAAGCAAATCCACGCCAAAGCGTGGCAGAAGACACGGAACAACTGGCCATGAGCACTTTGTCTTTCCAGGACTATGTACGTGAACGCATGCTGCGCCGCCGCAATGAAGAGATGACGGGTGAACTTCCACAGGAAGTACTGCCCACTTTTGCGCGCAAGAACCGTCTGGATGCCGTGCGCGACAGTGCACCGCTGCCCACCACGCCTTCCGTGATCAAGCACAACCCATTGCGCGGCCTGGCGCTGGAGCTGCCCGCAGAGCAGCCCCGCAAGGCGGTTGCCTCGCCAGCGGCGGCCCCGGCTTTGATGCATGAGCTGCAATCCGTCAAGGAGCTGATTGAAGAGCGCTTCAACACCCTGACCTGGATGAACCAGACCCGCCAAAATCCGCTGCACAGCAACTTGATGCTCAAGCTGATTCGATCGGGCTACTCGCCTGCGTTGTCGCGCACCATCATGGAGCGCCTGCCACAAAATGCGGGCCCTGCAGACGCCATGAAGTGGCTGGTGCAGGTGCTGGAGCGCAATCTGCGCACTGACAACGCCGAAGCCCCCATCTGGGACAAGGGTGGCGTGTTTGCACTGGTTGGCTCTACTGGCGTGGGCAAAACCACCACGGCAGCCAAGCTGGCGGCTCTGTGCGCCCAAAAGCATGGCCCCAACAGCGTTGGCCTGATCACGCTGGACACCTACCGTGTCGGCGGTCACGAACAACTGCGCGCCTATGGCCGCATGCTCGGTGTGGTAGCGCATCTGGCCCACGACAAGGCCGCACTGCAAGACCTGCTGGGTCTGCTGGCTGGCAAGAAGATGGTCATCATCGACACCACCGGCGTGGCCCCCCGCGATCCACGCAAGGACGACATTCTGGAAGTGCTGAACCTGCCTGGCATTGAACGCCTGCTGGTTGCCAATGCTGGCGCACACGGCGATACGCTGGACGAAGCACTGGCCGCATTCAAGCGCGTGGGCTGCAAGCAAGCCATCTTGTCCAAGGTGGATGAGGCCGTAAAGCTGGCCCCGGCGCTGGACGCCCTGATCCGCCACCAGCTCGTGCTGCGCGGTATCACCAACGGCCAGCGCGTGCCCGAAGACTTTACCCGCGCCAACGCCAACGAATTGGTGGCCACGTCCATGCGCGCGCACACCAAGTCGGCGTTTGACCCCTCATCGCTGGACATGGATTTTTACTTCACCGAATCTTCCATGGGCCTGACCCAAGGAGCGTTGCATGCTTGAGAGCGTCTGGCACCAGGGAACCGGTTTGCACTGGCAAGGCGCACAGTCGTCGCTGCGCGTGCTGCCCGTGGTGCCATCCGGTGACAGCGCAGATGCCACCGCACTGTGGATGGCCTGCGCGCAGCTGCAACAACAAGGCTACCCCGTGGTCGTGCTCGATGGCACGGAGAAAGAGTCGCCCTCTCTGCCCGGTCTGCAAGACATGCTGCAGCCCCGACAAGGCTATGCCTTCACCACATTGACCGCTGACATCAGCAACCCGCTGAGCGTGGCCACACTGCCCGCCGCACGCGGCATGGTGCAACTGCAGCACAAGGCATCGGTCACGGGCGAGCGCCC
>CAUQST010000093.1:0-6349 GCA_963520865.1 uncultured Comamonas sp. | reverse complement strand
ACTCATGCCCAGAGCCTACCAGCGGCTTGACCTGGATTTGTGCAACAGAGCCCTGACAAAGTAGTCCGTCGTGGCCTGGAGCAGGTTGAGTGCCTTGGCTGCGACGATGGGATAGCCGTAGTTCGGGTTCAGTCCATGGACGACGCCATGCCTAAAAGGGGCATCAATAGGGTCCTCACTGAGCTTCCGTCGCGTGGCTCCGAGCACTTTAAGAGCTTCTGCCAACCCGCCTGAGCCGCTAGTCTGGGTATCAAAGACTTCCGCATCCGCGCCGCCAGAAAACGGATGCTTGCCCGAACTTGTTGTGCAGATTCCGTCGATGATGACGAGAATGAGAGGAATAGCACTGAGCCAATCCTCCGACTTGCACCGTTCGATTGCGCGCTCGTAGATTGCTGCCCAAGGCTGGAACTGGGGTAAATAAAATCTGTAGCCCAACACCTGCAGAGCCTGATCCCCGAGGTGGTACTCAGTGAGGAGTTGCTCTCCTTGCTCTACTTTGCACTTGGCCAGTTCTGTGAGAACCGTCGATGACATGCGGTCGTAATTCGCCCACCCGAGCGGCACGTAACGCTCGGAGAACAGGGCGATGTTCACCTTCATCTCCTGCAGGACCGCCCATTGGGACTCCACTTCGTGCAAGCTTTCCCGCAGTTTAGGGCTCAAAAAACCGACGGCTTTGGCCGTGAGGCGCATGGCTGCCAATTGAGCCGACATGTGGTCGTAGGGAGTTTTAGGAGGCATGTTCTTAACTCGATTGTCGACTAGCCACGGCGTCAGGGCAATACCATCGGCAATGATGGTGACACCTTTCACGTAAGCGCTTTTCAGGCCGTGCTATGCGCCGACAACTTACCCAGGAACGCCTGCTGCTATACGACATCAAGGGGCACCAGTCGACGCTGCGGCTGCGGCCGGATTTGGAGCCCTAAGGGGCAGTGAGGCGCTGAGTTTGACCACACAGGATGCGCTCTCGAGCCGACGCGCCACTCATTCGCCTGAGCGACTGGTGATGGACTGCTGCCACAGCCTTCTGACTGACAGCTTCCTAGCGCTGTCACGAATTCACCCTCCCGGCCAGAAGTGGCCGCTCAGCCCTTGTTCGCAGTTGGCAGCTTTAGGCTGGTCAGAGTCATCCGCCGGCAGACCTCCGAGCGACCGGTACATCCAAAAAACAGCCGTTTGCCCAGTGGCGCCTTGTATGACACCTGTCAGGGCGTTGCCTCGATAAGCAGATAGCCGAGCTGGCAGAACCATTCTGAGTCTCTGAGCCCTTCGTAGAGCGCCGTCTTCCAAGAGTTCGGGTCCCGTGCGTGGCGGCTCTTGAACTCGTCATTGAGATGCTCTCGAACGGCCTGGGGCCCAGCAGCCTTTCCAGTTTCTGTTAGACCATACGAAATGTCGGCCAGTTCGCTGGCCGCTTGCGAGGCATAGAGGACATCGAGGCCCACGACGTTGAAGTGATGCTGGACGCGTTGCGCGAGTACGGCAGTCCACTCTGCTGGCGGACGGACCCAGAACACGATGGTCGGAGGCGAAGTTGGCTGGACCTGGACCATAAGCCATCGCTCCGTCCCGAGGTCATCGAAGTACGGATGGAACGTCTGCTCCTCCGCCTTGGTCGCAACCTTTGCGAGTTTTGCCTTGTTGCAGTCCAGGCACGAAGGGACCAAGTTGGCAGGCGTCAGATTGAATGCCGGATGGAGTGTCTGAGGAAGATAGTGGTCCACACTTCCCACGATGCGCTGACTGCATAGCGGACAGATTTGATGGGCAGGTGCCGAACGAATGGCGTCATACAGGGTGCGAGTAGCTGCTCCGCGTACGAAGTGGCTCTTGTAGATGACCCCCATAAGAGCGGTGGTCAGCAGCGGCGTCACTCCATCAGTCGACTGAATCTTGAAGAGCTCGCCGAGCGGCGCTAGGCCGAGATACTGCAACTCAGCAGCATTGATGACAGGTAACGCGCCCGTCAGCGCCTGAGCGCGGTCAGGGATGGTGATGCCGGCAGCGCACGTCTGAACGGTGTGGTCGGCGTTGAACGCCGGAAGAGCGAGCTTTTTCAACGTGCCAAACCTCAGTTTCTTCGCAGAGCTACCAAGCTCCGCGCCAGCGTTCTGGCTTCGGAGCCAAGCTGATGACTGAACTGTTGCGTGACCTGCTCGAAGGTCCGGCCCGGCTGATTGGCCACCAAAGCGACCATCTGATGAAACCCTGAGTGACTCACCTCTAGGCCGAACACCTCTCGAGTCAGAACGCCTGCGCTCTCGCCGAACGTCTCTGTTGTTGGCCGTTGAACGGTCGCGTTGGTTCTGGTCCGTTGAAGGACCCATACGCAGCTCATTGGCACCTCCTGGAGCACCACCGGCGAGTGCGTGGAGATGAGCGCGACGCCGTTCCTCGAAATCAAGAGGTCGGACACCGCGCGAATAAACGCTGAGAGGAGCGGAGGATGGAGATGTCCTTCGGGCTCGTCCAGGACAACGAGAGTGCTCTGCTCGACCAACTCGACGAGCCGGGTGATGGTCAACAGGACAATCGAATGCCCGGAGCTGAGCTTGCTGTAGGCATGCGCGACGGCTTCTTCCCAGCCTTCCCCTGAGACTTCCAAGAACCGCTCCACGTCCACCTCGGCAAACAGCGGGTCCGTCGAAAGTGTTTGAATGGCTCGTTTCCAACGAGTTAGGCGCGGCTCGTCGCGACACTTGGAGAAGGACTTGACGAAGTCGTTCGCGAGCCCGAGCTTCGTCATCAGGGCTTCCTGGACTTGCCCATCTCGCTCTTCCATCGTACGAAGGCCGATAAAGCCGGCCCGAATCTTCAGTGTTGCCGCTGATGGCGGAGGCTCAAACTCGTCAAACACGCTGAAGGAAACGGAAACTAGACCGGCGAAGTCCCATTGGTCGATGTTGTCCCCGAGCTTCTCTAGGCGACCTGGAGCGGTCTTTCCGTCTGGCTTCTGGAGAACGGCATTGACGAGCGACTGGATGCAGCGGGTCTTACCAGCCCCGTTTCGCCCAACCAGGACGTGCACGTTCGTTGGCGGGAACGAGTTGGGCTCGACATGGAAAGTGAGAGTTGGGGGCAGAGTCGGGATAAGCTGGCCAGGCTCAAGAGGGGCCACGGGCAAGGTGTACTGAAATTTGAAGCGCGTGAGCTCCTCGTTTCCATGCGCGAGCTTGTTGAGCCGGTTGCGAACGTTTTCAGCCCTCACATCGCGCAGCAGCGACGTGTTCATGACTTCTTCGTTGATGTGTCGGTCGAAAAGCGAAATGTCGTAGGCGCAATCACAAAGCGCTACCAAGATGTGCTCGCATAGCGCAGCCGGCAGAGTTCTAAGCGATGAGTAGAAGTCCTCGCTTTGACCCAGTGAGAAAAAGTAGGTTGGGTCTAGGCCGTTGAATAGCTCCGGCATCTGCGGGACTCGATGTCCAGGAGCGACTGGCGTCGCTGCACTCGCAGGTTGCAAGCCAATCTGGCCCATCTTCAGCGAACCGAAGGCGCGCCCGTTGCCGCGGTCATCGAACAAATAAAGGCTGTACTTGGTCTGAAAGCTAAACCAATCGTCCCAGCTGTCATGTACTAGATATGCTTGTAGGCGGCCTTCCCGCGGAAGCTTGAGCCAGGAATCGACCACAAAGAATGTGATGTCCACGTGTTTCTCCCCAAACTACATCAATGCGCGCTGCTTCAGCGTTGCGGCAGCAGGTCGCCGTCGTCGTCCTTCTGGTCGAATGACTCTCCTGGGGGCTTGTCGAAATTCATCGCGGGCTGTGCATCGCTGGCAGGCTCGGGCAAGTCGCGGTATGGATAGAACCCCACACGACCAACCTCTGGGTTCTTGGTAAAAACAATCGGTCGTAGTTTTTCTGTGAGCGAGTCAGGAACGTCTTCGTTTTCAAGTACGACGACTTGCCCGTACCCATTCCACTCGGACAGCCAGCGGTAGAACCCTTCACGGACAGTGCTGAGTGACACGTCCGGGGATACGGTGCGCTTAGGGTCCGCGTAAGGTTTCAGCGGCGAGTCCAAGACAACGACGCCGAGGTGCGGGTGCTTATGCTCGACGGCGTACTCCATCAGTGTGATGACCAGCGACGCCAGATATAGGGACCGTAATCCGGCACCGTAGCTGAGGCGTGCTCGGTCATTGATGACGAGGTCGCACTCGCCAGCATCAAGCGAGATGTTCTTGATGTCGGTGAGGCCCCAGTCCTCCAGGAGAGCCTTTGCCCGGTCCGCGACTTCACGGCCGTGCGTTCGAAATGCAGAACTTGCGCCGAGGGGGGCATGACGCCGCCCATTCCGACGAAGCGATTGGTCTTTTTCCGTGCAGTTCCCATGTCTCCCACCACCACCGCTGCTGCTGTTGTTGTTGTTGTTAGCGCCTTCCCTTGCGCTGACGTGTGTGCTGTTGTTCGAAGAATTGTATCTAAGTTGTAACTCGGCGGCGCCCTGTGATTGTCCACGGCCGGTGCCGAGGGGCTTCGCCGTAAGGTCGCATTGCGTGCGGCGATCTCGATCCCGTCGACCAATACCTGCTTTAGGCAGGGACTTCCAATTCACGAGGGGAGGAAATGGTCGCTCACGCGGTGAGGGCTAGGACCCAAGAGAGCTACGGCCTCATGACCTTGGGTAGCAACCGTCAGAACAAGCGCTGAACGTCTGACACCAATGACCGCTTGGTGCCAGCCAGCGCGAGTACGGTCGGCCAAGCTGAGCGACAGCAACCGCTGCAAAGCAGCCTCTGGCTAGCCTGCTGCAGCCACCATCGACCTCATGAAGCCCTCTGCCGAATCCCACCGGCCGGGTACCGTGTCAAACTGTTCTTAAACCTCAACTTCTGACTAGCTCAGGAAATCGAGAGGGCTTCACATAGACTGACGCTATGGCAACGCTGCATAGCCTGTTGCAAGTGCAGCGTTTACACAAAAAACGAGGGCGTCTTACGTACGAAGCTACGGGAGACCCATACGCTTAGCTAGACACCAATTGCACGTGACTGAAAGACTGACGAAAAAGAAAAGCCTTCTGGATGCGACGGAAGCTAATGTCGGTTTGCTCGTGAAGTATTACTCTGTCGAGCAGGGGCGTGGCAGGGGGACGGATGAGCGCTTGAAGTCGCTGACTGGCACAGGACGGATCGCTCTCAAAGTAACGCAATTTCAGCAGGATGACCAGCTAGCACTCTGTGTGGCTATGCATACCTACATGGGATTGCTTTTAAAGATTGCTGGGCCCCACTTCGAGTGGGGTGAAACGTCCCAAAGTGCTGTGGTTACGGAGCTTGGCAGCAGGCTCTTACTTTGTGCAGACCTTTTGGAGCAATACCTTAGCCAAAGGATTCCGTTGGGCTGGAATGACGACAGGGTCTATCTCCAAAGCTCCTACATCAGTTTGTTCCGTGCCACGTTCGCCGTATCAGCTGCCCAAGTGCGTACCAGGCAAAACAGGGATTTTGTGGATGGCCGACAGTTGAGCAAAGAAGATGTCGCTCAAATGCAAAGAGCTTTGAAAGCAGCATTGCGATGGATGAGCAGACCGTACTCTTGTGTCCTCAACAGGCATCTCTACGTGGAGATGCTCAAGACAAAACGCTCTATCGACAAGTATGTGAGCTATCTTGAGCGTGATATTTCTGGCGCTGTCACGCTGCTCGTAGAGATGAACATGCTTGAAGGCTTTGTTGACCAGCAGCAAACGACAGAGGCCGTAGTGTCAACTGAGTACTCGTCTGTGCATGCCTACATGGCGTGTTTCAAGACAGCCTCTTCTTACATCTCAAGGTTTAAAACGGCCTGGAGAGGATCGCTGCTGGGGCACTTGGTCAAAGTCACCAGGTCGAATCAGTCAGCTCCACAGTGCGTGATGCTATTTTTCTTGAAGCCTTTGCTACCAGCTGACGATTGGAAAACGCAGCTACATGCGCTTGAAGTCGATTTCAATCGTCAGCGGCTTGAGAAAGGTTGCGCGCCTGTTCGATTGACCATCAATGATCTAGCGCTGGCTTTGCAGAAGCATTCTGGGTCACGGGCCTGCACAGTACGCCAATTGATCGATGACTTGTTTATCAAGGAGCTGCACTACAGAAGGCTTAACCTACCAACGCATCGTCGTTCGTGGTCAAAGGGTGTGCCAAAAAGCTGAAAAAAACCTGCGACTCATGCCTATCGCAAGCATTCATAAGTGAGTTCAGTAGAGCCTAGCTTACTAGGATTGGCAGAGCTCGTTTTTTTGCAGAGGGTGGTGGTGGGGGCGCTTGTTGGCTCAAGCTCTCGCTTGAGTTGGTCTAGATGTGAAGTCTTAATAGGTTGTTCATCCGTCCCTGCTCTGGGAAGCTGTGGTTACC
>CAUQST010000092.1:0-6788 GCA_963520865.1 uncultured Comamonas sp. | reverse complement strand
GTTTTGGGCGAAGCGGACGTTCGCCATGCGAAGCCTGTACTTCCGAGATCAGCCTCAACCTGCCGTTCACGGCCATGCAATGGACGACAGCAATCGGTCGACTAACAACGCCGCATCCGTTAACGGACTGTCCTAAACCGGACGCGCAAGGCCCAGCCCCGAAGGCCAGCTTTGCGGTGCTGCGCTCACAGATAGCAAGGCCCAATTTCGGCCAGAAGCACCATTTGCAATCGTGGCTGTGTCAGTTGCTGTTGCTCATGACCACCAGCTTGGTCAAGGCTAACTGACATTTAAGTCAACTGAGGTCTACGACACCGCTACTTTAAGGAGCTTCGTACTGGTACACTAACCGGTCCATTTGAGTGGTACACACGCAGTTTTTCAAAAATCATAAGTTATTGATTTCTAATAACTTTCACCATCTGACGCCGAATCTCACAGCCTCCGCCAAGAATACTCATAAGCCCCTGTTTTCAGGGGCTTTTTTGTTTTCAATCTCGATATATCTACCATCCAATCTACCATTAGATTTCTGATTGAACCGAACCAGATCGGACTGCTTCGGACAGTACTGAGATACCCGCAGCAGCTGAACTCTATTTTTTTTCAGCCACATATCACTAGCTTGGCCTACCTACTAGGCCTGTTACCAGCCATGCTGGCCTGAGCCACCGCTCGGGCTTTTTTGCATCTACACCCTCGTCTGGAGCTATTGATGGACTTCCCCCCTTTCTGCCCCTACTGCCAAAGCCGCGACGTGGTCCCTCGGGCCACGGGCCTCAAAATCTTTGGTGCCATCGGCATCGCTGTGGGCGCTGCCGGCGCCTTCAAAGCCTCGCTCAAAGCCTTGCAAGTGCTGCAAAGCGGCAGCATTGCCTTGCCAGGTATTGCACTCACAGGCATTGCCAGCGCGGTCCTGACCGCAATGAGCGCCAGTGCCCTGGGCTGCGAAATCGGCACCAAAGCGGGCGCGCAGCTCGATCGCATGCTGCTGGGCAACCGCTTTTGCAGGAGTTGCAAGCGCAGCTTTATCTACCTGTGACCTCTCTCTATTGGGTGGTGTTTTTTTACACCGCTTATTGAATAAGACGCATTTGTTTTTAAAGGATTTCTCATGGCACATCTCGTTGAAACCATGGCCTACGCTGGTCAAACCCCTTGGCATGAACTGGGCCACGCACTGCCCGCCAAGCAAAGCATCGATGTCTGGGCCCAGGCTGCCGGCATGGATTGGCGCATTCAAGAAACGCCGGTGCGTTATCTCGCCTCTGATGCGGAGTCCGGTCTTTCAGGTCTGCATGCCGAACCCAAGGAGTTCCCCGAGCAAAAGGTGCTGTATCGCAGCGATACGCAAGCGCCTCTGTCGGTGGTAGGCAGTCGCTACCAGGTGGTGCAGCCCCGAGAGGTGCTGGAGTTCTATCGGGACCTGACCGAAGTGGCCGGCTACGAGCTGGAGACAGCCGGGGTGCTCAAAGCCGGTCGCAAGTTCTGGGCACTGGCCCGCACAGGCAAATCTGCCGCTCTCAAGGGCAAGGATGTGGTCAACGGCTATTTGCTGCTGGCGACGTCCTGCGATGGGACGCTGGCCACGGTGGCGATGCCCACGACCGTGCGGGTGGTGTGCAACAACACACTGACGATTGCGCTGCGTGATGGTGTGGGCGCAGTCAAAGTGCCGCACAGCACAACGTTCGATGCCCAAGCGGTCAAGCGCCAGTTGGGCGTGGCCGTGGGTCAGTGGGATAGCTTCATGTACCGCATGAAGACGCTGGCTGAGCGCAAGGTCAAGACCCATGAGGCGATGAACTATTTCCTGAAGGTGATCTGCAATGCGGACAGCCACACCGATTTGTCGGTGGGCCTGACCAATGAGCGGGCACTCAAGAAGGTGCAGATGCTCTATGAGGGCCATGGCCGTGGGGCCGAGATACATGCCGCCAAGGACACGGCCTGGGGCTTGCTGTGCGCCGTCACAGAGTTCGTGGACCACGAGAAACAAGCCCGCAGCCAGGACAACCGCCTGGACAGTGCCTGGTTCGGCCAGGGGGCTGTGATCAAGCAGCGGGCCTTGGACCATGCCTTGCAACTGGTGGCCTGAGCGTGTTGGCCTGCATGCGTGTTGGCGGCCTTTGGACAGCTTGTACCGTCTTCCTCTCACCTTGTTTGCGCTTTTATTTGCGTCTCTTTTGTCACCCCCACAAGCCGCCTTCTAAGGCGGCTTTTTTATGCCCGCATCCTTGCGGGCCAAGGAGTTTTGTATGTCTTTGCACTTGGTCAGCCCTTCGGGGCATGGTGCAGCAGCGCCTGTCTCCCCTGCCCGCTCGCCCCGCAAAGGGGCTGCACTGCGCCTGGTGTCTACCAAGGACATGGCGCGTGATGATTGGCTGGAGGTGCGCCGCACCGGTATTGGCAGCTCCGATGCTGCCGCAGCCGTGGGGCTGAACCCTTACCAGTCGCAGCTGGAGCTGTGGATGCTCAAGACGGGCAAGGGCGATCTCTTGCCAGCCATCGACCCTCTGGATGACACCAGCCCCATGTTCTGGGGCACGTTGCTGGAGCCCATTGTGGCGGCGCATTACACCAAGCGCACTGGCAACAAGGTGCGCCGTGTGAATGCGGTCTTGCAGCACCCGGAGCATGCCTGGATGCTGGCGAATGTGGACCGTGAGGTGGTCGGCGCTGGCGATGTGCAGATCCTGGAATGCAAAACTGCAGGCATCCATGGCGCTCGCCTGTGGCGCGATGGCGTGCCGGAGTATGTGCAATTGCAGGTGATGCACCAGCTGGCAGTCACGGGGCATCGGGCGGCCGATGTGGCTGTGCTGATCGGGGGTCAGGAGCTGCGGATTTTTAGGATTGAACGGGATGAGGCGCTGATCGCCCGTTTGATTGCCTTGGAGCAAGAGTTTTGGGAGATGGTCCAAAGCGGCACAGCGCCGCCTGGCGATGGCTCCGAGAGCAGCGAGAAGGCCTTGCGTTACCTCTACCCCGTCGATAGCGGCGATCAGGTGGATTTCAGTGACGACGAGGGTCTGAGCGCCTGCTTTGAGGAGTTAGTGCAAGCCCGACTGGAGCTGGACGCTGCCAACAAGCGCGAAGCCCGTTTGCGTCAGCACCTGCAGATGCACATGGGCGAGGCCAGCAAGGCGGTATTTGCCTGCGGCGGCGCTGTGACCTGGAAGCGCAGCAAGGATGGCCAGGTCTTCAACACCAGCCAGTTTGTCCAGGACCATCCCACGCTGGCCCAACGCTACCTGAGTGTGCGAGCCGGCTCACGGCGGTTTTGCGTCTATGAGCCACAAGCGCAGACTTGAGGCCTGCGAGGGGCGCTCCCAGTGCAACCCGTGCGTTTACACACCAGCCTCTTCGAATAAGCGGCGCAAGACCTGCATAGGCAAGAACTTGACTTTGCGCCGCTTGAGCTCGCGTCTAAAAATGCGCCCTCTTTCGATGAAGTTGATCTTGGGTTTCATATCGATCTGACGATTTACCAATCGCCCCAAATCTAGCAGCAAAAGTCAGGGGGTTTTGACATCAAGGGCTGCCTTGGATGCCTTACCCCCTTGCTCTCTCTTGCTTTACCTCTGTGTGTCCTCCTTGGCCTGGCCCTGGAGGACTTTTTTATTGGAGCATTTCATGATCAAAGGTTTGATGATCACGCCCCCGGTGATTGGCCGCATCGCCATCGGCAAGGTGGTGGAGCGCAATGGCAAGCGCCTGCCCGAGAAAGACGATGAGTTCACCATCACCACGCAGGTGCAGTCGCGTGGACAGTGGGTACTGCACCCGTTGGATGAAGCCCTGCGCCAAGCACAGCACAGCGGCATAAAGGAAGGCATCTCGCCCTCCTCTGCTGGTGATGTTGTGGATGGCGCTGCGCAAGGTGATCCAGGATCTGCTGCAGCACCTGCAGCACCTGCGGCGCCTGTGTCCAAAGCCGTCTCAACCCGTGCACCCAGCAAGCGTTCACTCAAGGACAAGCTGGGTGTGGCCACGGATGCCGAACCAGGCACTGCGAGCACCGCAGCCCCTGCTGCCCGGCGCAAGCTGCGCAGCATTCCAGTGCAGGTGCTGTTCAACGAACCGGACTTGAACCTGCGGGCGCACTACACCTTGTTCGATCGCACCACGGCCAGACCAGTGTGTGTCGGTGATGGCGAGAGCTGTAAGCGGGTCACAGACCAGGGCTTGGAATCATTGCCCTGCCCCGGCCCTGACGTTTGCAGCTTCGGCCAGCAGGCGTGCAAGCCTTATGGGCGCTTGAACCTGGTGATTGGCGACAGCGACGAGCTGGGCAGCTTTGTGTTCAGGACCACGGGCTTCAACAGCATTCGGACATTGACGGCCAGGTTGCAGTACTTTGCAGCGGTCTCGGGCGGGCATCTGGCATGCATGCCATTGGAGTTCAAGCTGCGGGGCAAGTCGACCACGCAGTCGCACCGTGCGGCCATTTACTACGCGGACCTGGTGGTGCGCAGTGGCATGTCCTTGAACGAGGCCATCGCTCACGCCAAGGAGGTGGCAGCGCAGCGCCTGGCTGCCGGGTTTGATCAGACGGCTTTGGATGCAGCAGCACGCCAAGGCTATGCGAATGGCAGCTTTGAAGATGCGCCCGATGAGGTGGCGCAGATTGTGGAGGAGTTCTATCCCGAAGAGGCTAGCCCTGCTGCGGAACCATCGCTGGCTGCCGCCAATGCTCCAGCGTTTGCGACCAACCAACGCTCGCGCCGTGGTGCGCATAGTCCGTGTGCGCAAAGGCCGTGAACACATAGGCCGTGAACACATAGGCCGTGAACACATAGGCCGTGAACACATAGGCCGTGAACGCGCAGTCCGTGGACACATAGTCAGTGGGTTCTTAGCCCGTGGACTCATGGTCTGTAGCCAAGTTATCACGCTCTTGTAACCATAGCAGCCATGGATAAAAAAGCACCCGAATGTGGCCCTGAGCCTGTGCTGCTGGCCTTTGGGCAGGCGGTGCGGCAGTTGCGCAAAGCGCGAGGTTTCTCGCAAGAGACCTTCGCCCAGTACTGCGGTCTGGATCGCAGCTATCTGGGTGGTGTGGAGCGTGGCGAGCGCAACATCACCTTGGCCAACATCGAACGCATCATCGCCGCCCTGCACATGAAGCCGTCCGAGTTCTTTGTGGCGTTGGATGGGCACTTCAGAGACATAGCCGTGCAACGCGGCACATCACATCTGAACGGCTTTGCGCCTTACTTTGTGCCGGGAATTCCTCGGCAAACACCCTGAACCAAGCGTTTGCTGCGCTGCCCAGGCTGGGCAGTGCAGCCGTGCTTGGTTTTTTTGATTGGATATGTTCTACATGCAGAGGCCTCTGTTGCTTGAGACCTCTGAGGTAGATTGGAACAAAGATGCAGGAAAGAGCTGCATCCACGATGCATGCGTCTTTGATGGAGATCAGCCTTGGAGATCAGCCTGCAAATGATTGGAGGCGAGCATCTCGCTCAGTTGGCGTTTCATTACGCATTTCGTTGATCACTTGCTCGCGGGTTTTGCTCGATCCAGCCTCGGGAGTTCCACGTGGGTAATTGCTTTCACCGTAAGAAAGGCGGCCCTGCTTCATTGCGGCTTCAGTCTCTGCCTTGACTTGAGCTCGGGTTTTCTGGCTTACAAAGTGCTCCGGATGCACGATCACTCCTTGTTCATTGTTGGCTGGATGCTCGTAGGCTGCAGAGGCCATTCCAGGGAGAGCCAGTGTGATAACAGCAGCAACGCTTGCGAGTACAGAGGAAATGGAGATGCGGTTTTGAGACATGGTTGGCTCCTAAGACAGTTGATGAACACATCTCCTGGACCTTGATCAAGGTGAGGAGAAGATGGGTTGATCTTAGGAGTCGGAGCCCAACAAAATCAGGACTGCCCGGTGACATTGTTGTCAGCTTTTTCGGGGCAGTTCTTATTCAAATCTTCGCACCAATAAACCCGAAACGAAAAGTGAAGAACAACGTTGTTGACGCGCACTGCGTGCTCCAGTGCTTGTGCAGATAGATGCTTGACATTCACATCATGTGAAGGATGAGACTCTAGCCACAAGCTTTAAAGGAGTACGTAATGGCTATTTTTCGCATCAATGACATGAAATGTGGTGCCTGTGCCCCGCGGATTCAGCGCTCCATTTTGGCAATCGATGATGAAGCAAAGATCGGAGTGAATGCCCGAGATAAAACGGTGCAAGTCTCCGGCGATCTGAGCGACACCGACTACATGTTGGCTATCCAGGCCGCTGGATACACTCCAGAATTATTGGCGTTAGCCGAAACCGAGCAGGCAAATGCTGAGGAGCCGCAGTCGAAATGTTGCGGCTCAACTTCAGCAAAGACCTCTTGCTGTGGATAGCGTCTTCCTTCGCTCAATAAAAACCGGTTTTCGATCTGCTTAGGAAGTCGGCTACGGCTTGGGGAATTTCAAGGTGAAGCGAGTTCGTCCATCAGCAGAAGTGGCCGCAATGGAGCCGCCATGGGCTTCAACAATCGCTCTGGTGATCGCCAGCCCCAATCCGCTACCGTCTGAGTCCGGATGTGCCCTGGAAGGGTCAGCTCGATAGAAGCGGTCAAATACCCTGGGCAGGACTTTGGGATCAATGTCCTGCCCTGTGTTTTCCACAGTGACAAGTGTCCAGGGCGCTGAAGTCCCAATGTCGATGGTGACCATGCCAGCCTGCGGCGTATAGCGCAAAGCATTAGATAGCAAATTACTCACAGCACGATGAAACATCAGCCGATCACCATCAACGAGTCCATCACCATTTAACCTCAAATGAATTT
>CAUQST010000091.1:0-6911 GCA_963520865.1 uncultured Comamonas sp. | reverse complement strand
AACCGCCCGAAGGCGGCGGTTTATGGGTTGCTTGCCTTCTTGCTGGCAAGTGTCTGGAATTGGTGGCTGATTTACTAACCCTAGCCGGGGTCACAAAGTCACAGCAAGACGAAAAGCGTCATCCAGTTGCTCCTGGGTTCCGCCCAGCTGCTCCCATACGCCATTCAAAAATGGGCTGCCACGCTCAAACGTCGGTGCGTTCCATTCAACTTCAGCTTTGAGTTTTGCCACTGGGTCGGTGATTGCTGCCAACAGGTCTGTAGCGTGCGTGTAAAAGCCCAGCTCAATGAGCGCAAGCTTGGCCTGGCGGTTTGTGCAAGATGGAGGGACTGGCGCGGGAGGCTCAACCCACACCCCCATGCCGCCGACAACTTCAACGATGTAGTGTGGCTCTGGGCGGTCTGTTGCCATCAACAAGTAAGGGGCGTGCTGCGGCATTTCTGTGCGTGTTTCTTGCGACGCGCCGGGTATTCCATAGCTTTTAATCATGATATTCACTTACAGCTTGTGAACCGACAAGCGTGATGGCAATGACGCTGCCACGTTTGCAGATGCGGGCCGTACCCCAGAGAAGTAGTGCAACGCGGATGCGGTAATCATGTACTGCGTTCCAGTGATCAAAACCAGCGTGCCGTCCGAGTGTTGAGCTACCTCAGCACCATATGAAGCAGCACCACTACCGCCCATGCGCACAACACACCAAACGCCCTCGTAGAGTATTTGAACCTCGACCCCTACTTTGAACCCTGGAAATGGGTTCGCCACAACATAGCGCGAGTTAATAGAGATATTCGCAGGTGAGGCCTCCGTGCCGCTGTTGGGGTACGCGTAAATATCCCCTTGCTTACTTTCCAGCGTGGCAATTTTCGCATTCGCCACAGCAAGATCAGTTGCAAGTTGTGCAGCGTCTACAGCGCCGGGGTTGCTAACAGTGCCGAAAACACGAACCGTCCACAGGTAATGTGCGCCAACACCGCGTGTTTCGTCCGATACCTTTGGTTCACCGTTTGTGCCGTCCGCCCGGGGGCCCGTGGTGGGCTGTACGTTAACCCCGGTATTCGATTGACCTCCCACGCCGATTTGACCTGCGTTTGGCGTGCCAGACCCGGTATTACCGTGGATATGGCCCTGCATAGATGAATCGTGCCCAGCACCCACCTGCGCATCTGTAGCAGCACCACGGATGTATGCAGGCTTCAGCGAGCCGGGCTGCACGCCGTTTAGGTCTGGCGGGCGAACCCACGCGGTAGGCCCAGACCCACCGCCCAAAGACCACATGAAACGCTTCTTTGGGTCAGCCTGCCACTCGGCCTCTGTAACCGCCTTTTGCTTGCCTGCACGCACTGCCGCAACTGCATCAGGGTAGGTGGTGTCATTAATCTGGTTGCCATCGCAAGGGATCGTGCCAACCATGATGTTTGCACGGTCGCAGTTCTGCTCGATGTACTCGAACATATTGCCAACAGAAGTCGGAGTTCCCCACTCCGCAATTTCTTCATCCAAGAGTTCGCGGATTGAACCGCCATCCAAACACAGCGGTCTTACATTCATGGCGCATACCCCGCATCAACCATAACTACCTCACCATCAACTTTGGTAACCGGCAGATGAAAGGGTGAACGCCCAACCAGCACTACCCACGCAATCCCACCGGTGTTTTTGATGACCGGCAGTTTGGGAGCGGGCCCAGCCAAGGTATCGCCCTCGGGAAGCTGCCGCGCCTTGCCATTCACCAGAACAAGTGGTTTGCGCTCTGCCACGGCTTACAGCTCCACAGGGGCCACTTCCACCGTGGCGATTTCCGTGGCGGAAGTGGCCTTGCCGATGTACTGATTGAGCTTGCCGGTGTTGGTGTCGTCCGTTGCATCCAGCGCGGCACTGATCACGCCACCCGCAGTACCCAGCCAATAATCACTGCCCACGGTCAGCCCGGTTTGATTGGGCATCACCGTGTTGAGTCGGTATGCGGTAGCCGCGGCATCGGCTGAGACGCCCTCTTTGAGGTAACCCCAGGCCTCACGCCCATTGGTGTTATCTGCCAGGCGCAGCTTCATCGCGCCAGCATCCACCCACAGATTCACCAGCTTGCCCGCTGCAATGGCTTCGCTGGCCGTTGCAGAGACGGAATTCGCCCCGATACCGGTGGGTAAAAAACTGGTATGCAGCTTGCCGTCTGTGCCTGCCGCAATGATCTTGCCCGCGTCTGCCGCGCCTGTGCTGGTCACAATGGCGGCGATTTGCTTGAGCCGGCCTGCTACCAGGCCGAGAAACTTCTGTGCCATTTCAATCTCCATCGGGCGCTTCAGCCCACATTTGCAAAGGGTCTTGAATGTTCAGCAGCAGCCGTGTCGCACTCGCTGCCGTCCCAATCAAGACATGAAAACCTGCCTCTGCAGGGCTGGCCGTCAGTCCGCCGCCCTGCCCTAAATACACACGCTGGCCGGGTGTCCAGCCCCAGGCTGCGTCATCCATCACGCCACTGCGCTGCACATTGACCAGCCCACCGGCATCAGCCGCCGTCAAGGTCAGGCCCAGCAGCAAGAAGACATGCACCTCGTCCGTAGCGGACAGTGGCCACACGCGGCCAAACTCGTCTTCCCAAACCACTTGCAGTGCGGAAAGCGTCTCTCCAGCGCGGCGCTCCATGGCGGTACCGCCTGCAGGGCCAATCGGGCCTTGAATCCCAGGTGTGCCCGCAATGCCCACGGCAACAACCGCCGTCTCCATGACTGGGGCAACAACCAGCACACCCGGCTGCATGCCTTGCGCCAGCGTCGCGCTACCTGCGTGCACAACCACAGGTGCGCCCTCTGCAGCTTGAACAACTTGCGTTTCACGCTCCTGCAGGGCCACCACATGGGTGTGCACCACCTCCACCACCACCGTGGCGGTTTGCTGCAGCAGCACAACATGGGAATCAGCCACCGCGCGTGCCTTCCGGGTCCAGGCACAGGTGGATCTCGAAATGGCGGAACACATCACCATTGGTGAAGGTGATTTCCATCTGGCCCACGCCATCACGCCATTGGCCAGCGCCATCTCCGTAAGGGATCGCAGCGGTCTGCGCAGGGTTCAAGTGCAGGGCCACCGCGCCATCAGCCCCCAACGTGATGCGCCCCTCTCCCTCTTGGGGCTCTGTGCTGAATGCCAGCAGTACCTCGGGTGCATGCACATCGCTGCGCACCTGCATACGCGCCGTGCACCCCGTGTAGTCCACAGGCTGCTTTTCTGCCTCAGAGACTGGCTTGCCTGTGGCTTTGTGCACCAACACGCCAGCGCGCACCACCGCTTCGGTGGGCACCTGAAAGCGCTTCCAACTGGGCGCAAAGGTTGCACCTTGCTGGATGGTGAAACTCAAATGAATGGTTGGCGTCGTGCTCATGCCAAGCAGTCTCTACGCATGAGACTGCTTGGCCTAACCCTAGCCGGGGCGAATGCTATGAAGCGTTATGGCTGTAGTTGTGGGATTCAGTGAGAGTTCCCTGGCTGCTTGCGGTGGTACTCACCACATTCCAAGCGCTGGCCAGCAGCTGAGAGGCGGTTTGTGCGCCGGTTTTGACCAAGTCCTGGTTCATCCCTTGCGCCTGCATGGCAAACGCTGCATTGCTGCGCTGCGCATTGGCGCTGACTTCTACGCTCGCCTGGTACTGCTGCAACTTTGCCCGCCAGATAGTGGCCGTCAGATTGGCTTTGGACTCTGTTGCCGCATTGCTGGCGCGAAAGGCCTCTAACTGCACGCGGCTGTTGCTGGCGGCAATCTCCGACAAGCTGGCCTCTGACTGCACCCGTGCCCGGTAACCGTCATAGCGGCTACTGACAATGCGCGCCTTTGCTTCCAAGGCCGTCACAATTATTTTGGCGCTCTCAGCCTTGGCGCTGCATTCGGCTGCATAGGCTTGGGCTTGTGCCTTAAAGGCGTCCACCTTGGTGGTTTCTGCCCCCACTTTGGTTTTGTAGGCATCCAGCCGTGCGGTTTCTGCGTTCACCGTGGCCACAAATGCGCGCACTTGCTCCCCTGCTGCTTGCAGCTTGGTTTGCTCCACCTGCATCAGCGTCTGCGCGCCCTGCAACTGGGTGCGGTACATCTCTACCCGAATCTGCTGCGCCTCTACCTGGGCCTTGAACTGGGCCACCAGCGATTGATTAATCTGCGCCTTGGTCTGCTCGGCCTGCAGCTCTGCCTTGTACTGTTCAAGCTTGGCTGTTTCTGCATCGATCAGCGTGCGGTAGATGCTGGCAAAGGTGTTGAACTGCTGCATCAGCACTTCAAACTCGCGCACTCCAGCGTTGTAAATCTGCAGGTGACTATCTGCCACAGCACGCGCTGCCTCAAACGCTTGCTGCTCAATTTGCAAGGCGTTGTCCATCAGCTTGGACTCCAGCTGCACGCCCTCGGCCACCACTTGCTGCAGATTGCTTTGCTCCAGCTCAGCCTGCTTGATGGCCACATCACGCGACAACCCAGCCATCTTTTCGCTATAGGCGCGGCGTGCCCGCTCCAGCTGGGCAGCCACCACGCCTTGGGGTAGCTTGAAACCCAGTGCCTCCCCTGAACGCACAATGTCCAGCTCCGCATCCAGTGCCAAACGCGATTCGCGGTCCACCGCACGCCCCCAGATCAGCGCCTCCACCTCGGCAGATAAGCCCGTCCCCCCTTTGATGCGTTCATTGAGCACCGCCTTCAAGTTGTCCAGCAGCATGGACTCGTAGGCCGCCCCTCGGCGGTACACCAGCGGGGTGGGTCGCACCAGATCAAGCGTCGGCGCATTCTTCAGCCTCTCCAGCCAGTCCGCATGACTGTCCATCCCCGCAAACGTGGGTGTGTTCAAGGCCAGCATGGTGGGCAATGTTGGAAGCTCCACTTCGGGCGCGTCGGGCAGCGTCACATCCCGAATGCCTGGCAGCGTGGGCACAGTCCCAATGGTGATGTCCGGCGCATTGCCAAAGTTCAGCACTGGCGGTACCGCCGTGAACTCTGGCAGGTTCAGCACCACATCATCCAGGCCCGTCACCTCTTCACTGGGCAGCTGCACCGCTTGCGGGGTATGCGCCATCATCGTGGGAACGGGCCCAACATCTGGAATGCTGGGCGCGTCGATGATGCTGGTATCAAAGCTCACATCGATCAGGGGCACTACAACAGGTGCCGCTGCCAGCGCGTCGAGCATGCCGGAGACTTTGACCTCCAGATTGTCCGCATATTGGCGTGAGCGGACGAATTGATCGGTGACGATCTCCGCCGAACTCATGACAGGATTGGTAGCCATCGTTAAACCCTCCGCGTGGAAGAGGCATCAATCACAGCCTCAATCCGCTCAATTTCAAAATCTGCCCCGGCTACATTGCGCACGCCAAAGCCCAGGTAACTCTCACGAATACCGCGCCCAGGCTTGGCGCGCGCCACACCCTGCCCCTGCTCTTGCAGAGGGTAGGCATAGATCTGCCCCGATGGCAGCTCGACCAGCGCATCCAGCCCCTGCACCTTGGCCATGGGTGTGCTCACATAAATCATTTGCACGCCCTTTTTAAGGCTGCTCTTGTGCTGGCCCACTGGGGTCATGGCCTGTGCCTCAATCGGTCGGCCCGCATCGGTGCCACCATCCAGTGCCACCAGGCCTTCCGTGCCAGTCGCATGTTTGGCGGTGAGTGAATCAAAGTCCCAGTCGTACTCGGTAGCTGCATGGGACTGCAGGTTGAAGGCAATAACAGTCATGATCTTTTGTCCACTCCAGCTATCTTTAGCGCGTGGGCACAGATGTGCGAAACCCCAGTCAGGGGGACTTTTCTCAGGGCAGAGGCATCTTCAGAGCCGCCTTTCCACAGCACACCTTCGCTGGTCGCTGTGGCTGGGTAAGCCTCGGTGGGCAGGTTGATGGCAATGGCAATCGCAGAAGGCGCAGACAGGTCTTTCGAGACGTAGCGGGCACTCCACGCGGCAAAGGGCACATCCACCCCTTGCCCCCAGCCTGTCTTGGTGCGGACATGCTTGGTGGCCCCCACTGCCCGCACCGCGCGTATAGACGCTTCCCCCGCAGGAGGGATGTAGCGGTAATTGGCCAGCGGCGGCACCCACACCGCATCGCATTGCGCCATCTTCGGCACTGCGCTCCAGATCCATTGGCCTGTGTACGGGTCAAACACCTCGTACTCCAGGTGCAGCAACACCAGCTGCACCCCGGGTGGTATCTGTTCATCGAACACGATGGGCGCGCCTTGCTCGCCTTTGGGCGCCTTCTCAAGCCCCTGCTTTTGCGCATGCACCATCCACTCAGGGATGGTGCTGGCAAATGCATCCACCTTGCATTGCGCTGGCTCTACGCCGTGGTAGTCCGGGGTGGTCACCACCAGCTTGCTCAGGGTGGCATTCACTACAGCTGACCGAAAGCCCATCAAAGGCGTGAGATCCTCGCCGCGCTCCTGGTCATTCCAAGGCACGGCGGGTTTTTTGTGTGCAGCATCCAAGACGGACTGTGTAGAAACCTGCTTGACCAAGTCGTTCGCACCCACGGACTGCACCGAAAGCGCGGACAAGCTGCCTTGCTTGAGGTTGTCCAGCAAATTACTGGCTTTGGGCTTGTAAGGCGTCAAATACGGAAACTGCAAAATCCGTGCGTTGCGGTGGGGGTCATCACCAAGGCCAAGCTTGCACCACGCCAGCACGCTGGCGGCAATATGCGTTCGCCCATCGATACGCTTGGGCGGTATGAGTGGATGCGGCTTGGTGCGCAGCTCTTCAATGATCGCCTCACACAGTGCCACCGTTGCAGTGGCATCCACGCTGATCGCGGCATGCGACTGGCTGTAGTCGGTGGTCACCGTCCCGCTGCACAAACCGCGCCAATGCTCGGTGCCTGTGCCGACCTCAAAGTGCCCAATGCTGTCGGGCGCGCGCGGAATGCTGAGGCTGAATA
>CAUQST010000090.1:0-7010 GCA_963520865.1 uncultured Comamonas sp. | reverse complement strand
AGATTGAGATGGAAAAACCGGGGGCTAGTGGGTCACTTCTGGGTGGAAATCAACACGCTTGCCGTATCAATCGCGGTCAAATGGCCTCTTGTGCGTGTTGCAGGACGTCGGTCTGACTGCTTAGCTCGCCGGGCCTCACGTACCGCCTGCAATTGCTCGCGCGTCAATGGCAGCAGCCGATCTGCAATCACATCGAAATCCAGACGGATGTCCGTGTTGTGAACAACTCGTACGATCTCGCCGCTTCGACTGTTGACAGTATGGACGAGACGCAGCACGCGCGATGCATCCACCGCATTTGTATCTGCACCCAAAGGCGCCAAGCGCCGACAAAGCTCACGCTGAACCAATGACCACCGCGGCAGCGCCCTAGCTGGCAGAGGACTGCTTAGTAGCCACTTGGCTTGCAGACCGCGACCGGAATACACCACGATAGAAGGCTCAGGGATGCTGTTCTGCTCACACAAGGTAAGAAGTTTTTTGAGCTGCTCATCTGGGCTCAAGCCTGCCAGTCCTGGAACCTTGTAAGTGTCAAGATCAATGAACAGGAGGCCTACGCGCATGAAGTGCACAAGGCGACGCGTGGGGGCCCAGAACTCTGCCTGGCTGATCCAAGTGTCGTTGCTTGGGTCACATTCGGCAAGGACGAAACCCATCGACGCGACCGGATAACTGCGCTGCTGTTTTGCTCCATCGGCCGACGCTTTAAGTATTGAAAAGTAAGCTGTCAGGCTGTCGGAGCTAAGGTAATGAGCTGGCTCGACAAGCGACGAGATCGTCGCGAGGGCTGAAGATGACAAGGCACGCTCCAAAGGGCGTGCCGCATGCAGCTATAAAAAAGTGTCCTCAGATTACGGTGTATGTCCTCGCGCTGCGCACGGCGCGGGATTGCAAGGAATGAACACCCCCTTTCGGGGGCGCTTCGTATTTCGGGTGTGGACCCGCTTCACTTATGTATATGTCACGGACAGTCCGATGCCACGAACCTGTGACACGACATCAGCCTTCAGGCCACCCTCGCCGGCCATCACAGGCAAGGGTGCACCGCGATTTCAGGCTGTACATCCTTCAGACTGGGATGCTACTGTCAGCCCCGCAATGTGCGGCCAACTCCTCCAGAGCCTGCGCACCGCCAGCAATGTGATTCTGTATGCCAGATTTGACTTCGCTATCCCAATAGAGCACGGTCAAGCAGTCTCGAACGATGGCTCTATCGAAGCCTCGAAATGCGTTGACTTCGAACTGAAAGCGGTCGGAGTCCCACAAGCTCAGTAGAAAGCCAGCGACTCCTTTAGCTTGGCTGGAAAAACCTGACGCTTGCTCAAAGAGACGCTGCAAAGCTTCCTGGCTTTGAGCCCGCTCTTCAGACGACATCGGCCGCATCTCTTCAATCAGCGCACTATGCTCAGTCGGGCTAAGTTCGGAACGGTTTTCGATCATGGTTCTCCTTGAAGTGGTACACAGCGTCACATTGACAGAACCACTGTACAGAAACACATGATCAAAATGCAATACCTGTGAAACGCATTGGCACAAAATTTATGTGAAGACAGTTGGGATCTGCGCGCTTTCACAGTTCCAGACTACTTACAGATCGTGATGGCTGTAGCCTGATGACAGGCTGCGGGGCAGGTCTTGCTTAACCTGCTTTCTGCTCAGTGTTGACCAATATGCTGAATCTGACTGCAAACAGAAAACACCCCATTGTGAGTATTCAGTCTTCAATCGATAAAGACTGCTATGCAGCGGTTGCGGTCATCGGCGATTAGTCGTTAAGTTCACGCTGCCCGACATAAAGCAGTCGCTAGCGCAGTTGATAGGCTGCTGATGCAATGGCGCCGCGAGCATTTGACTTTGAAGGCTGAGGCCGACGACCTCGCGCCGGTGGCGTTGTGAAGCGGTTCATCTCGCTGCGACAGGTCAAGCCGAGCTTGGCTTACATATGGCAATATCTCCTAAAGATGCGAAGAGCGTCAGGGAGCTTGAGGATGCAAATCATCCAGGACATTGGCGGTTGGCTCGCACAGCAGCCACCGTGGCTTAGCGACTGTGCCCGCAGGCTGCTTCAGCAGGGGACGTTGGGCTTAGGCGACAAGGAAGACTTGGTTGCACTGGTCAAGGTGCACCATGGCTTCAAAGACCCGAAAGGCCGCCAACCCGCGCCGCTCGACCCAGCACAGATTCCGGCCGCAGCGCAAGAAGGTCTCGACGTCAGCCTTCGTGCGCTAAGAGACCCGCAAAGTCTCAACGCCATTGACCCCCAGCAGAGCCTCACCTTCGTGGCGGATGGGCTCACCGTTGTCTATGGTTATAACGGCGTCGGAAAGTCCGGCTACGCGCGAGCGCTCAAGAAAGCATGTCGAGCCCGGAACGTTGAGGACATTCTTCCCAACGTGTACGTGCAGGGTCAAGGGGACGCTGCGGCGAGCGCAACTATCGACTGGCTGGAAGGCAGCGAGGAAAAATCCGACGGCTGGGCGGCGAACAAGGCGTCGCCGCCGGCGCTGTCTCAAATCTCCGTGTTCGATGCGCATTGCGCCAGGGTGTTCGTCGATAGCCAAGCCAAGGTGCTGTTCGTCCCAGGCGGCCTTGAGGTGATGCATGGCCTGGCCGAGGCGATGAAGACCACCCAAGACCAGCTCGAGCTGGAGCGGGCGGCAGGCCGCTTTGACCTCAACCAGCTGGCAACCTTGGTTGGGGAACACGTGGTGGGCCGTGAGATTTCCAAGCTCGGTCGGCAGAGCAAGCCCCAGGAATTTGAGGCGTTGGCAAAGCTCTCGGAGCAAGAGGCGCTTGACCTGGCGGCCCTGCGCAAGCTGTTCAGCGACCAGGACCCAGCCAAGCAGGCCGCCAGTATCCGGCGCTTGCTCACGCGCATGTCCACGCTGACACGCGAGCTCACCGAACGCACGGCCCCTCTGCAGGACGATGCCATCGAACAGCTGAGGCAGGCTTTTGTCGCGTTGGTCGCAGCCGAGGCTGCCTCGAAGTTGGCCGCCGAGAAATTGCAGGCGGACGGAGCACAAGTCGCAGGCACCGGCTCGGAGCCCTGGGAAGTACTGCTACGCAGTGCGATGGACTTTGTGGCCAAAGCAGCGTACCCAGGCAGTCCGTTTCCTGGGCCGGAAGACGGTGCCCACTGCGTGCTCTGTCAGCAGCCACTGAGTGACGAGGCTGCTGCGCGGCTGAAGTCTTTCGTCGAGTTCCTTGAGAACGACGCTCAACGGAAGTTCAAAGAACAGCGCGAGACGGCTGGGCGGCTGTACAAGGCCATCAAGACGCTGAACTTCGAAACCTTCCCATCGGACACATCGCTGCTAGACGAGCTCGCTGAGTCGCAGCCCAACCTAGTGGCTGCGGTAAAAGCATTCGCACAGGCGCTGCAGGCCCGGAAGGCCCGGGTAGAGGCGATGGCGCCTGAGCGCAAGCTTGACCCGCTTGAAGCGCTGCCGGAGGCGCCGTTCGCCGCCATAGAGGCGTGGGTCAAGGCGAGAGTCACAGAGGCGAACACGCTCGAGAAGGCGATGACCCCCGAGGAGCGCGCGGCCAAGCTCAAGCTACTCGCTGATTTGGACGCTAGGGAGCGGCTCGGCCCATTGCTGCCAAAGGTCTCCGAGGCCATCGTGTGGCACAGGCGTGAACATGCATTTGGTGAGGCCATTAAGAGCTGCGGAACCACCGCGGTGACGCGCAAGACGACCGAGCTCTACGACGCCCACGTCACCGAAGAGCTGAGGACTGCGTTTGCGAAGGAGTTGGAGGCGTTAGGCATCCGTGGCCAGCCCGTCACGTTGGAGATGACTGGTCAAAAGGGCGCTCGGGTGCAGCAGCTCAAGCTCGGAACCATGCCTCGTTTCGCGAAAGCCAAGTTGTCTGCCATCCTCAGCGAGGGCGAGCAACGCGTCGTGGCCCTGGCCCTCTTCCTCGCAGAGATTGGCATTGAACCGGGGCGCTCGGGCCTCATCTTCGACGATCCGGTCTCGTCTCTCGACCACATGCGGCGTGAGCGAATTGCCAGGCGGTTGGTGCTCGAAGCAAAGAAGCGCCAGGTCATCGTCTTCACGCATGACCTTGCCTTCGCGCTGGCGCTCACCGATTTTGCCGAGGACCAGGGCGTGAAGTTCGCGCACCGCCACTTGGCAGCGACGACGAAGCGCAAGGGCTTGTCTTCAGACGATTTGCCGTTCGAAGGCAAGAAGCTCAAGAACCGCGTCGGCGACCTTCGTGCAATGGCGACAAACGCCAAGAACCTCCTGGAGACGGATGGAAATGTCGAGGGCTACAACGACTTGGTCCGCAACGGCTATCGTCGGTTGCGCGACACCTGGGAGCAGTTGGTCGAGGACGTGCTTCTGCAGAGCACGGTCCGACGCTATCGGGTCTCTGTGGAGACAACGCGGCTGAAGTCAGTGTCGGTGGACGACACCGATGCCAGCGCCGTCTACAACGGGATGACGCGCTGCTCGAAGTTCACCCATGAAGGCGGCGCAGAAGCGCCCCCGGTGCTGCCTGACCCGGCCGAATTCGCCGCGGACGTCGAGGAGCTTGCCGCCTATGCCAAGACGGTGGAAGACCGAGCGAAAGCGACCGAGGCGCGGCGCAAGCTGGCAGGCCTTGGGGCCTAGTACTTCTCGAACGCCGGGTACTCGTCGGAGTATTCATCAACGTGAACTCAGGGTTTTGGAGTTGTTCTGCGTGCCGCTCTCAAACCCAGAAAGCCCATTTTTGGTTGTACATGAGCCAAGCGTGCGCGTCTACTAACTCCTTAACGTAAGCGTCGCGCTGCAGCTATTGGTACTCCGCTGCGATCGTGTACTAATTCTGCTCTTGACTCGAAAGGGGCGACTAGCCCTACCGTCGCTCCTCGGGAAGCGCGCGCAATTTTTCCACGATGTCGGCGATGTGCTTCGGGTACTCGCCATTGAAGTACTCGAACATCAGCGGATTTGCAGCAAAGAAGTGCGATGACAACTCGACCCACTCCTTCGTAGTGATCGCGCCGTTCAGCTTGAAGACCTTTTTGGACATCGGCTTCACGTGCCGCGTGTCCTTGTATGTCATGTTGAAGTCGCTGTCGCGGCGCGCAAAGTACTCCGCCGAGGTCAGATATTGAATGGCGCCGTCAAAATGTCTGAACACGCCTTTTGCCAGATCGAATTCAGCATGCAGGTAGCGAGCCGGATGATGCGGGATGCCTTGGATTGAGAGCAAGACAGATTCATCCTTAAGCTCCAAAGCTTGGAAAGTCTTGATGTCACCGGATTGCGCCCATTTGATGTCGACACAGTAGGCGCTCGCAAAAAACATCTCCACGCGAACTTGGCTCAAGTCGCTCGGTGGCCTGAGTTTCATGTTTCCAAGCGCGATCGACGCAATGTCGTCATTGAACGGTGGTCCGTACCAAGTGTCGAATTCACCATACCCCATCCCATCTAGGTCAACACGCACCCTGTCTTCGTCGAGCGCCACTGACTTATCAAGACCCGGCGATTTCAAAGACCAGAAGAGGTCAATGAACCGCGGTGCCCAGTTTGCCTGCGGGTGCATCTGCCGGCGGAAGCTGGGATGCGCCATGGCGATGAAGTCCGGGCTTTCGAGACAGCCTTCGGAACGCCCTGGACGGAGAACTCCAGCGAGCTCAGTCCAGCTATAGAGCCCATCCCGTCCATTGGGTTGAACGTCCAGCAGCGAGCGCAATACCCCAGGTGCAGACGCTGTCACGCCAAGAGGCGGCGAATAGTTGAAGGCTGCGTCTGAGAGCTGAACACCGCGCGTAGCAGCATAAGCCTTAAATTCCTGGATTCGCTTCGATGCGGAATGCAGTTCCTCCTGCTCTATCTCCCGCATATGCACTTGGTGCTGGGCAAGCATCTCTTGGTAGTCGCTCTCTGCCATGCACACTCCTCAGTCTCTAGCAATTATCGCCAGGCCGAGGCCGTAGCGTTCAGTTGAACGTAAAGGCCTTCTCGCCCACGGTGATGACCGTCTTCATCCCACCGGAGATCATTTCAGCCACGAGGTTTCGGCATCCGCACCGTGGCTGGAATCAGGCAGGCGTAGACGTCGACACCGCCATAAAAACACAGTCGGTAGGCGATGAGCCCATGTTCGTCGATAGGAAATCGCTGGTAGTAAAACACCTCGGGATTGCCGCCGGTTCGAGGCATTGAATCCGCCTCATACCGGTAACGTGCCTCGATGAGCTTTTGCCACGTTTGGGTGTGCCCCGGTTCGTACTTAATGAATCCTGGAATCAGCCGCACTTCCCCTTCGAAGCGGTGGCCGAATTCATGAAAGTAGAGTCCGCGCAGCACGTGTTCGAAGCATCTGTACAGCCTCGTAAAGTCCGGCGTGCCCCAGATCACATCTATGAAAAGGTTGCCTTCGAGCACCAGTCGCTCGATGCGTTTGGGCTTAAGCACCGTGCTATTGAGCACCCTGTACGAACTGCGTCGAAGGGCCCGGTCTACCTTGCCAGTCCAGTGCCGGTAGCCGATAGAGTTGTTGCCGACGATGCCGGCCAGGTTCATCATCAGGAACTCGTCGTCGCAGGACTTGGTGGCGTTGTGGGCGGCACAGGACGGAACTGTGATCAGTTCCTTGCGCAGGTTCAGACCCCCAATGTCCTTCGATTCGGGGAACAGGCATCTGGGCGGGACATGCTCACGTGAGACCGCCAGAGCGGAACACATGTAGCAAGTTTCCTCGAGCTGCCGATCATTCGCCATGGTGGCGAAATTATCCTGCAGCGATCGCAGTGCTTCAACCCGCTCCATGGCCCCTCTTGTTAATTTCCATTTGGAGTGACATGAGTCCCCGGTAGCTTTGCCTCCCGGTTTGAATATTCGCCTTATCTCGAGAAGATGTGCTGGTCCAAGTCAGCTTTTCACTTCTGTAGCCCCTCGACCGGAAAATTCGACCGGCAGCAGCCAGCCTGGTCCTGCGACGCAGCTTCGCAGCGATTACGGTCAGCCGGTCCTTTGTCCTCAACGTTCGTTCTGCGCCATGTT
>CAUQST010000089.1:0-7060 GCA_963520865.1 uncultured Comamonas sp. | reverse complement strand
TCTAGCGGCATCCCACACCGATGCCTAGCCAAGGTGGGATGGCCGGCCGCTTACACTCGGTCACCAGCTTGACCGCTTCAACCTTGAATTCCCGGCTTAACTGCCGTCTCGTCCCCATAAACCACCTCCGGTTACATATTCCACCTTAACAAGGTGACTTTGAAACCGGCAACAGCCCAATCCTTGCTTAGTTAGCACCAAGACGGCATTGATAAAACGAGACGTTGAGTTCTCGTCGAGCATCAACAATCGATCGACCAAACTATCAATTCGGCTAGCAATGCTAGATAATCAGGTGCATGTCAGGTGCTTATCTCATTGCAAATCATATGAATGTTCCATACGGACCCATCGTGAGTTCGTCGGATGTGATTGCATCGTTTCGCAATGGTCGCCTAAGTGGGAGAAATGAAGTAGTAAATGGGGTTTTAGCTCCTTTTTTTAACGAAATTGAGCCTAGCTTGATCTTGCGTTGTGCGCGCGAGATCAACGTATCTTTGGATATGGTCAATAGCCTATACAGGCACACCTTAAGCTTAGGTTTTATGCCATCTCCCGAATGGGAAAAGGTAGCAGCCCTTCTTCAAAGACAGCTTTAGGATGTGCGCTGTCGGTGAAGTTGACCGCCGCGAAGTTCGGCTTTCGATAAGCCTTGATGTTGAGCGGCAATTGTCTGTTTGCTGGGAGCGAAGCGATCAAGGATCTTCTTGGCAGAAGAGAAGATAGCAAGGTCGTAAAGGCGGAGATGAAAGCTAGCCTCAGCTAGTGCCCATGCGGGCGATAACATGGCGGCTTTGAGGGAGGGGAAATGAGTATCTATGAAATTCTGGTCCAACGGATCTTGTCGCAAATGCAACAGGCCCTGGACGTCCAACGGGACGAATCACACGAGTGGAATAAGCGACTCGAAGAGCTTGCTTGCCGAATTGTCGAGGAAATCTATTTCGATGTGCCATTCATGCGTTCTGGCACGCTTTTCCATGAGCGAATGGATCGGATCGAGTGGAACTACAGAAATCTTGACGAGAAAGTCGCTGAGTCGACCTCAGCCATTCTTGAGCGACTAGAGGCCGCCATTGACAGGCCGGCCTTGGCATGCCGAATGCGTGACGACGATGTCGCGGGAGGGCTGGCCCAATTTATCGTGGCAGGAGGGCCCTCAATCCAAGCTGTAGAGCAAGGTCGCGCGGAGGCAGATGGATTCCTTGAGCGTTGGCTTGCTGACGCAGAAGAAGTCACTATCCTCGACCCGTTCTTGTTCAAGCGCGAAAAACCCCGCCACAGTGAAGTCGAGTCTGAGGAGGTTCGTCAAGCTGCGGAAGTTCAGTATGCCGATGACCTTTTAAAGGTTCTTGGTAAGAAGAAGAAGGTCAATTTCATCTATAGAGGCAATCCTGACAAGGGCGAGGGCGGCCCCCAGAAAGTCAACCAGGTTGTCGCCAACAGGATCGCAGATCGGCTTGGGTCCCTGAACTTGAAAGCAACATTCTTCGTGGTCGACGATCTCCATGATCGTGTGTGGATGAAGCGCAAAAAGAACTCTGACTGGCAAGCATATGCGCTTGGTACATCGCGCGGCGGCATCGGAAAGCGACCGACCTACATTTTGCCGATGAGCTCCAGTGACTGCGAGTCCTATATGAACTTCGTGGATTTGCTCATGTATCAATCTCAGAAGAGTCACGAGCGGCCCATAGACTTCAAGAGGCCACGCGCAAAGAGAGTGTCAAATTCGGGGCGAGTTCGGAGGATTGGCGCCTAAGGATGCCCTGACGACGTCACGTTGTAGCGGTGGATTCAACTGGTCAATGGGCGTTTTTGCATAAGTCGCCTGAGGCATACAGCCGAGGCCCTACAACTTGGTAGGAATCCACCGCGGGCGAAGTACCGCACGATGAAGTGGACCAGAAGCCCTTGACCATAGCCAGTGCTAGCCTGTATCTACTGATCGGCGTGAAGATGCTGGGTGAAGGTGAGTAGAAGATCAAAAAGCACTGCGCCGATTACCGGCGCCAGTGGCGCAAGGACCATCTGGGGACCGACGCGTAAACTTTGGAGATCCGTGCCATTTAAATAACGAACAACGCCATTGGCGATGCTCCAATGCAGTCGGAGTTGCTCGCCCAGATCCCACCTTGCACACAGTGAGTGCCGATGGAACCTACGACACCATAGCTTGCCATTAGGCCAACGCCTGCCTGCAAGCGGTAGCCACCATCCCGACTCGCCGAAATGCGAAGCCGTGGACCGATGTCAGAGTGGGAGCACGGGCTCGCAACGGAATCTCAAGAACGACCCGCAAGCTGGGGCCCATCAGTAAGAGGTGTAGCGGCTACCACCGCCGCAGCCTGTCGGAAACCAAGATGGGCTGCTTCAAGCGGCTGGGTGTGCGGGTGATGGACCGTGGCTTCGATCAACAGGTTCCCGAGCTACAGGTCCATGCATTCATCCTCAACAGGTTTACCAGCTTGGGAAGCCATGAGACTGTGTGCGTGGCATAACTGCGCCTGCGGTAAAGGGCTTATCCTAACGCTGGGTTATGCAATAGCGCGCCAGCAGGCAGGTCCGCAGCAACGGGCATAGGTAGTCAACTCAACCGGAATCTGCACACAAAACCATTGTTACACGCTTCACGTAGCATGTATCTTGGTTCAAGGGCACCGACACGTCGGAGTCGCACGTTGCGGCCTCAAATAAAACTGCTATGGCACATAGCATAGAGCGGTTTATATTTGCAGTGTCTGTATGTACGGACCATTTTGGGAGAAAAAATTGAGTGCTCCGACCTTTGCAAAGCGCGTTGCTGCAATGAATGCGATGTACAAGCTGACTGCCGCGCATAGTCCGGCGCTACCAGCCACTCCCGCGGAAAGGCTGCGCAAGTTCAAGGCGACCCTGCTTGACGAGGTCAATGAGATTGACGAAATCATCACAGCTGTTGAAAGCAACGCGGACCCCTTGGATGTTCTTGTTGCGGTGGCCGATCTTCTTGGCGATGTGATCGTCTATTGTCGATCTGAAGCACTGAAGTACGGCATCCCGTTAGAAGAGGTGCTGGACATCATCATGGATAGCAACGAAAGCAAGCTCGGCGCAGACGGCAAACCTATCTATGACCACAACGGCAAGTTTTTGAAGGGGCCACACTACTGGAAGCCTGAGCCGAAGATTAAGGCGCTCCTGCAGGGCGCTATTGCCAATGCCAAGCCTTGAGCCGGCTAAGAAGATTAGAGCCAGCGCCGAGGTCTATGCAATGTCACTGCGATCGACAGTCACAGTGAATTGGTGCCAGAGGTCGGTACCTGAGGATCGCTTTTTTTTGCGACGTGGGTGGTCGAACAGCAGGCCTACTTGCTCGGGATAGACGCTTGCAAAAATCGCTGAAGCGATGCCACAAGGCTTCGGTCCGATAGGTGCAACGAACATACGCTTGTCGCTGTCGAGCGTTTCTCGAGTGCGCTCGAGGCATTCGAACGCTGCTTCAGGATCGTTGGCCGAACAGTAATCAGGCTGAAGTTTGTGCCCTTCTAAGGCGGGGAGATGCGGGACTATGGCATCAAGTTCCCAGCCTGGATGATATGCGGGGATCCCAAACACTACCTTTACATGCTTGGTCGCAATCATTTGGTACTCTTCAAGTGCGCGTTCGAGCCGCTCGGACTCAAAGCCGAGAAAGAAAACTCCCGCTTCAACTTCCTCACTAGCCAGATCCACGATCGCATTGGGGATGGCCGCATAACCGCGCGTCGGTTCGGAGAGTGCGAAAAGGCCTGTGCCCTTATCGTCGCGCGTGTACTCAGCAGGCTCTACGTAAATGATGTTGATGGAGGTCGCGCCGTTTACTAGCAACGCATTAGCAGCACAGAACAGCTCGGCAAAGCCAAGCGTTGTCGCTTCTAGTACCACTTTGCGCCAGTCATATTTGCTCAGCAACTCCGCAGCCAAGTCGCTGGATTTCTTTTCCGTGCCGGCAGTCAACGACATGTCATCCACGTTGAAACTCAGCAGGACACGTGCTTTGTCCGGTGCGCTCCGGCAGGCGGATTCTCCGCGATCGTCCAACTCCTCTCCATGCAGCAGGACCATGTCTTCGGGCAGATGGAGGTCTGCAGCGCTTTTGCCTGAGGCCGAGAAAAACTTAACTTTCATGTCAATTGGAGACCTAACTGCTGTGCGTCGGCATCCGATAGCTGCCGCGCTAGCCCACGTGCTAGTTCCTTGTATTCGTTCTCGTTACCCATCACAAGGATGTGGAACTGCTCTACAGAGATTTCAAGCTTGCGCTTGCGTCTGTAGCTGATCTGGAAATAAGGCGCATAGATAGGGTTCAGTTGGTAGTCGACGATGTCTTGGCCAATGCCGGACTTCGACTTAGTTTCCAACTGCTCGACCAGAATGCCATAACGCAATGCCTCCGCTATGAACGCCTGCTCATCACTATCAAGCGAGCGACCGCCAGAGTTGATCGTGAACTGGTTCTGTTCGGGCTCGCTCATGGTCGGGCTGGCCTGTAACGCCCGGAAGATGTTGCCCAGCCTCAGAACGAACATGCGCAGCGGCTCACCGAACCGTCCGAATGTCCGAATCTCCTTGAACAGTTGTTCGGAGGCGTCGTAGGCTGCGCGGCATTGGGTTGACACGTCATAGGGTGCAAGCGGTTGGTCTCGCAGCTCCGCCACCTCAAGCGTCTTGTAGCAGAGGATCAGGAAATTCCGAAGGTTGTTGTTAGACATTGTGCACAGAGTTTCGAAGCCGCTGTACAGAGGACATTCGCGCCCAAACGGGCGATAAAGCTCGAGTAAAGCCCCAAACAGGTTGTTGTGCACCCAACTGCTGCTGAATTGACTTTTCTGATCGATAGTGAAGCTTTTCAGTTCAGCCAGCACTCTGTCCGGGTGAAGTGTTTCTCTGTTCAGTAATGCAGGTAGCGTTACAACAGCTTCTGCGGGCGCGCCATCAAACATGAAATCATTCGCAGTGAGGCTGCTTTTTCGTGTCTTAAGGGCCTTGCTGATTCGATCGTGGATACTTTTGCGCAGAGGCGTTTGCTGCAGTGCAGAGGCAGCAATTTCTTTGTCTGACATGTGGGGAAAACGTTGACGCATGTCAGTTAGCAATACCTTTTGATACTGGGATGCCTGACGCTCAACCAAACGCTGTGGCGATCTGACCATCTTCAGTCGATCGCTCTCCAGATGGCCCTCAGCTATATCCACGTTGCCAAGGAAAACTTCCGCAAAGAACGGCATTGCCGCGCCGCTAAGATCCAAGAGGATGTCCAAGTCCACCAGCCGATAGTCATGAGTCGCATTAATCGATTCGACGCCGGATGTCTCGTTCTCCGAAGGGTGTTCCTTTGATGTGAAGCTGACAATCAGGGGGCGTTGGCTGTGCTTTAGGAAGGAGTTCAGCACTCGGCGCTGGTAAGGGACTAGATTCTCGACCTCGTCTACATAGACAAAAATAGCGAGCGTCGAGAGTGCCACGTTGGACTGTAGGTCGGCAATTAAGGACAAGATGAAATCCCGTCCAGGAGGGAGGACAGGGCAAGCCATCGCCTTGACATTGGACACCCAGGTCGTAAACCTGCGCCGCAGCGATTCCAAATATTTGATCAGCTCTCGCACGCTCGTAGGGGCTTCGGCCAAGTAGTCCGAGACGCTAGGAAGGCTCAGCGCGACCATGTCCTCGCGATTAAAGCCTGGGAACGCACTTTGTGCGATGGCCTCGATGGCATGCAATAGCTCGGTGGCAATCACGAGGCCAAAATAGCTCTCAAATGCAACGCTCCACTCTTCGTCCTCGATCCCCCGGTGCTTCAACGAGCTGCAGAATTGCGTGTCGACGCGCCAGTAGATACCAACATGGCTGACGGCATCAGATGGGATTTCTTTACGACGTGAGGAGAAAGCGGTGTGATAGTCGAAGTACTTCAACAACATGGTCTTGCCACAACCACGCTTACCAGTAATGTAGACCGAGCGAGTGGCCGACGTGAGTGCCAATCGATCGAAGTAGGGAGGGATGAAGAACTCACCCCAGACGTCGGCACTGTGTTCTTCTGCGCGGGTGCGCGCCAGCATTGCGGAGTCAATATGCATGTTTAAGCTACCGTTCGACCAGAGGTTTCCATGTCTCGGAGACGCCCCAGAGGAGCTGAATAGAGTCATCCGGAATGCCGTGGCTGAATGCAACCAAGGCCCCGATGCTGCCATAACCATTGACCCCATGGTCTTCCGTAAATGGCTGGGCACGTTCGTGAATCTCAGCGTAAACCTCAAGAGGTGTTTTATCGTATGTCCACTGCTGGGTTTCAATCCATTTTTGGGACAGTGCGGCAAAGCAAGTGTCTGGTGTCAGCAGCTCTCCATGGAATAACGGTACCGAAGGAAAATTGGCACTCAAGTGATTACGAGCGGTCTGATGCGCCATGCTTACAGCAATAGCCACTCGTCCCTTAGTGTAGTCACACTCCCAATTGTTGAGAAATGTTGCAAGCTGGTCGCCGGTGTAGGTACCATCGTCGACGACGATAAAGCGCTCATCGTCGCGCAGTGAGGTAATACCAGACGGAAACTGCTTGGTGATGCCGTATCGCTGGTTGATCGCTCGTGCGATTAGGTCGCCACTTTTCCCAGGCTTTCCGATGCCGTACTGCACAAACGATGGCGGTCCGCAGTAAAAGTCCAGACCAGCAGCTCCCTTCAGGGCATCCATCCAGGCGACCGTCTCCCGTTTACCAATCTGGTCGAGGAAGTGCAGTGCAGTCTGCTTCAATGCTTGTCGCATCGACGATTGAATCTGCTCGTGGGTTCGGAAGATCAGGTTGCGCAGAATTAGCAAGGCCAAGGTCTGTTCCTTCTCTCCTTGGAACTGCTTGACCCAAATCTTGATTCGCTCAACGGATAGCGGGTGGCGTACGTTTGAGCGGCTGAGAGCATGAACTGCTCGCTGCACGCTGAGGTGGTCAAAGCTGCCAAGTAGGGAAATCTGCGACATCGTTAAGGATGGTCTGAATAACTCGTTTGCGGAGAGTCAGACAACGTGAAGGCCGCAACAA
>CAUQST010000088.1:0-7116 GCA_963520865.1 uncultured Comamonas sp. | reverse complement strand
GTCCGTCTGGGGTTGGGGTTACTGCGTCCGCACGGGTCTTTGTGCAACAACGCCGGTCCAAGGTGGTGTACGAGCACAAGAAGGTATGCCTTACAGCCAAGTCGTAAACATCGAGCGGCCGCTTCTTTTGGATCCCTGCGACGTTTACGATGATCCTGACGCACACCTCATGTTCCTAAATGATGGCAGCGTAGCTGGACGAACAGAGCGTGGTCGGGCAACCGTAGAAATTCTAGCGTTGAACCGGCGGGCTCTGGTCGAGACCCGTGCCAGTGAGGCCCTGCAGTTTCAGGCTGCGACCTCGAACGAACGCCGTCGGCGAGCGGATGGCCGCGGGCCCTACGCAGCTGTGTGGCGCCAGATGCTTTTCGCAGAGAGACATCCGGAGTTCTCGCGTGAAAGCCTCGATGCATCCAGCGAACAAAGAGCATTTGATGCGCGGCGATCGGATGTCTCTACGGAGGACGCAACTGGCTTAGAAAACTATCGTGCTGTGGCTCGATACATCGAGCGAATAAGAATCGAAAACTTTGGTGCAATCGGACTGCTGCAACTCGATTTGAGCGGGTCGATGTCGTCGCTCGCGCCTTGCTTTGCACTGTTAGGTGAAAACGGTGTCGGCAAGAGCACGGTCTTGCGTGCGGTTGCTATGGCGCTTTCGGGTAAGGCCTATACGAGACGCTTGGGGCTTAGCAGTAACGCCTTGCTTCCTTCAAACGCGTACAAGGGGGAAGTGCGCGTGTCGATCGTAGGCCAGCCCGATCTGGTAATGACCTTGCGGCGCAACCGGCCGATCGATTTCAGCAAGCAAACGTCGAGTTCACTTGTGCTTGCTTACGGTGCGACGCGCCTGCTGCCTCGGGGAAGACACAAGCCAAAGAGTGGAGAGCGGCATGCCAAGATCGACAATCTGTTTGATCCCTTCTTGCCTTTAACGGACCCAGAGCAATGGCTCGCTGGCCTTGACCCTCACCGGTTGTCAAACGTCAACGGCGTCCTGCAGCGTTTGCTCCCACCCGAACAGAGACTGGAGTTGGTTAGGGACGACACAGGCCAAGGGCTGAAAGTTCTGATCGCAGGTGATCCAGAACGAAGAATCTGTGAACTCAGCGATGGCTACCAGTCCATGCTCGGGATCGCGGTGGACATCATGCAGGTGATGTTCTTGGCATACGAGTCAATGGAGTCGGCACAGGGGGTCGTCCTCATCGACGAATTGGGTAACCATTTCCACCCGGCTTGGCGCCTCAGATGCGTAAGCGCCCTTCGCACGGCCTTCCCGCGAGTGCAGTTTATTTTCAGTACGCACGATCCGCTCTGCCTTCGTGGCCTTGTTGAGGGCGAGGTGGCAGTATTGCGGCGCAACCGCCTTCGCCAGATCTATGCGCTGGAAGACTTGCCGCCGGTGCATAAGCTTCGCGTGGAGCAGCTTCTCTCATCCGAGCACTTCGGCCTGAACAGTACGCTTGATCCTCTACTGGAAGAGACCATCAAAGAGTACGAAAATCTCATAGAGAACAGTGGCCGTACAGAGGAAGAAGAACGACGGCTTGACGAAATCGTCGGTGAACTTACTGAGGCCCAGTATCTGGGTTCTTCGCGCAGAGAGCGCATGGCATTGCAGTTGCTCGATAACGAGAAGGATCTTGATATCCCCACGCAGACGACAGTCAATGTTGCCGAGCTATCAAAAGCCACAGTTGCGAAGTTGAAGCGGTTGATGGGAGAGATCGCACCGGCCCAGGGAGCGCTCGATGATCAAAATTAGCAGACCCGTAGGTAGCGCCCCGCCGGGCCTTGCTAAGTCAGCGGCAAGAGAGCTGCGCTCGAACCGCGAGGCGCTGAAGAAGAATGAGAAGCTGGCCTTCAATGCCTATTCAAGCGACGCGGTGAAGACTGCCCTAAAGAAGATTTTTGGGCGTAAATGCGCGTTCTGCGAATCGCTGTTGTTGGGAAATCAGCCCGGCGATATAGAGCACTATCGACCGAAAGGTGCGGTCGTAGTAGTAGATCCGGTCACGCATGTAAAGACGACCGTGGCAGGCTACTACTGGCTCGCGGCGAAATGGTCGAACCTTCTGGTTGCCTGCGCAGACTGCAATAGACCCCGAACACAGACGGATCACGACGGGGACGACCGGGTAATCGGAAAGTCGAGCTTCTTCCCGCTCGAGAATGAGAGTCACCGAGCGGCCAATCCGAAGGGAATGGGCCTTGAGGTGCCGCTGCTGCTGAATCCGTGTGAGGACGATCCTGCTGAGCATCTGGAGTTTTTGCACGATGGTCGTGTACAAGCAGCGAGGGTCGCTGGAGTCATAAGCCCGAAAGGGGACGCGACGATTCACTACTGCGGCTTGGCACGCATCGAGCTTTTGCAGATGCGTTCCCGCCACCGCCGGATCGTAATGGCAGCGATCCGGCACACTGTCGCGGCGCTGGAGGCAGGACATGATCCTGGCGCAGATTTAGATGACCTCGTTGCTTTTATGCATCCCCACGAGGCATACGTCGCACTTACGCGTTCGTTGGTCAAGACGCATTTGAGCCAGTACCTACATTCCTTAGGACTAAATCAGCTGCTGTAGATCGCCTTTGCTAAGCCATGAATCGCCTCGACCTTCCTAGACACCCGTGAGCCGCAGGCCAACACTCCACTTCAGCGTTGAGCTGCAGCTTTCGGGCGTCGAGTTCGCGGAAGTTAGAGACCGCACCCGCTGCATAGCCGACTTCGCTACGAAAAAACTGCTTCAGACTGAACTGAGTCAAACGCGGGGCAGTGCCTGAGCAGCACCAATCGCCAACACCAGCCCCTCGTACCAGGGCCATGCTGCCCACGTTGACACTAGGCTTGGCACAGCAGGCAGACCAGCACCTCGGCCTTGAATTACTCGCTATCCACACGTCGCCGAGGGTGGTCTTGATTCAAAAATTTCCCCATCGTCTCCACGATGGAGGATCGTGGAAACGATGTTCTCTTCACCCGCAGCCTTCGAGGTGGGATTGCAGCGCTTAAGCATGCTGACCGACCACACCTCCAGTCACGAAAGTTGCCCAAGCATTCATGAGCTCGCGGCGCTGTTCAAGCAAGTCGGTCCGGTGGTAAGCGGCCTCAACCTTATCCTTGATCGTGTGTGCCAATGAGCGTTCAGCCAAGTCCCTGGAATAGCCTTGCTCACTGCACCAGTCACGGAAGCTAGAGCGAAAGCCATGTGCAGTAGCCACTCGCCCTGGCACATCACTTTCAGCGTTCAGTCGACGAAGCAACGCTGTGATCGTCATGTCTGAAAGCGCTACCTGTGCTCTTACAGAAGGGAACACCAAGCTTTCATGCTGATTTTTTTGCCCTTCGAGAAGCAGCAGAGCTCTTGGAGACAACGGAACACGGTGAGGCAATTTCGCTTTCATCCGCTCAGCAGGAACTGTCCAAACCGCATTTTTCCAGTCCACTTCGGACCATGTCATACCGCGTGCTTCACCTGAGCGGCAAGCCGTCAAAATCACGAACGCAAGCAACTTGCGAGTTATATCTACACGCCCTTCCAAGCGCAGATTTTCCCGTACAAAAGCAGGAACTTTTCTCCAAGGCATTGCCGGGTGGTGCTGCGTCCGCACGGCCTTCCCTTGCTGCTGCGGCAATAGGTGAGTTACCACATCGACTGGATTGGATTGGCAGTGACCATGCGCCCAGCCCCAAGCCATCACCGTATGAATTCTTTGCTTGACCCGGCTCGCAGTCTCAGCTTTCTCAAGCCAGATAGGCTTGAGAGCATCCGCGACATCGGCAGGCTGGATGTCTCCCAGCAGCTTTGCACCCAGCTTGGGAAAGACGTATTCAGCAAGGGTATTGATCCATTGCTGTCCATGTTTGGGATTTTTCCATCCTGGTAGCAGGTCCTTGTGCAAGATTTCAGCGGCTTCTTTAAAGGTTGGCGCCTTAACAGCGGCCTCCGCCTGAGCTTTCTCCATCAAAGGATCTTTCCCCTCGGACAAAGTCACCCTCATGGCGGTTGCCCGCTTCGCAACCTCAGCGATACCGACCTCAGGATACGAGCCCAAGCCTGCATTTCTACGTTTGTTGGCAACAGGACTGACATAGCGCAGCACCCATTTGCCCCTGCCTTTTGTTTTTGATGGATGAAGTGCCAGGCCGGTCACTCCTCCATGCGGGATAGCCGCATCTTCAGGTTTGATATTTCGTGCTTTTGCGTCAGTGATCACAGCCATTGGAGACACCTGTCGGTATGCCATCCAGTATGCCACGAAACGTTAGACACCCTTACACCGATTTGAACAAAAAAAGAAAAAATTCACTTTTTATACAATGACTTATCTACCAAAATCAAACATCATTGGATTTCATTGAATCAATATTTGGCAGACACAGCCTCCGCCAGATAGCTAATAAAAAAGCGCCTTTCCGGCGCTTTTTTATTTTGGTCTATATCGCTAAAGATTGCGCTGCGGGCTTCTTGCCTTGTCGCACAGGTTTCTGTGCGGATACGTTCACGCTTGCGCAGTGAGAAGTAGCTTTCCGCCATGACATTGGCGTGCCAATTTCACCGCCTGCGCGAGACCGGCCGCCGAGTCGACACAGATCAGCCCGTCAGCCCGTCCCTGTCAGATACCAAGCGAGCGTTGCCGCCAGAACGACGGCTCAGGCATGACCCCCATCCCTGCCTGGGCGTTGTCCAGCATGTGTTCCGGGCGGCTGGTCCCTGGAATGACACAAGTGACGGCCGGATTGCTGAGCACAAACTTCAGCAACACCTGCGCCCAGCTGGTGCAGCCGATTTCCTGCGCCCAGTCTGGCAAAGGCCTCTCCCGCAGCCCCCGCAGCAGCCCTCCTCCGCCAAACGGCTGATTGATCAGCACGGCGACGCCCTTGTCCATCGCCAGAGGAAGCAGCGTCTCGGCAGCGCTTTGGTCATCCACCGCATAGTTGATCTGCAGGAAATCCAGTGGCTCGCGCCGGAGCACGGCCTCCACTTCGCGGAATGCGGAGGACGTGTAGTGCGTGATCCCCACATACCGGACCTTGCCCTGCTTTTTCCACTCACGCAGCGTCGCCAAGTGCGTCTGCCAGTCCACCAGGTTGTGCACCTGCATCAGGTCCAGCTTGTTCGTACCCAACAGCGACATGGATGCTTCCATTTGCCGTATTCCAGCCTCGCGCCCGGAAGTCCAGACCTTGGTCGCCAGGAATGCCTTGGTACGGTGGTTCGACTTCGCCAGGAGCTCCCCGGTGGTCTTTTCGGAGCGACCGTACATGGGCGAGCTGTCCAGAACCGTGCCACCTGCATCAAAGAGCGCCTCCACCACCCCTGGCAGCCGCGCATATTCCGCGCTGCCTGGGGCATGGCCAAAGCCCTGCCAGGTGCCGCAACCAACCACTGGCAGCAGCTCGCCCGTCGAGGGAATTTTTCGTGTGATCATCTTTCCTCCCTGGGCCGCAGCGGTCGCGGCCAATGCACCTGGACCCAGGGCCGCGGAGAGCGCCGCCGCCGCGGTGGCTCGCAGGAGCTGTGCCCGGTTGATGCCTGCAGAAAACGGTCCAATGGGTTGGGTCATGTGGCCTCCGAAGTGGTTACAGATTCCTTGGTGGTGGCGGCATCAGCGCTCCGTCGCATGCGGTCCTGACGCTTTGCGAGCCAGACGCACAGCGCACACCACGTTGCGGCTACAGGCATGGCAACCACAGCCATGCCTCCCAGCCCGACACCGACTGCAGACAGCGCCGAAGACAACCAGCCACTGACCGCATCGCCTCCGCGGTACACCAGCGTCTCGATGGCGTTTTTCGCCTTGTATTTCTCTTCGCGGCTGACCACGGTGAACAGTACCTCGCGCGCCGGTCTGGCAATCGCGTAATCCAGCGCGCGCCGCGCTACCTGCACCAAGGCGAGAACCAGGAGCGTCGGCGCCAGCGCGAGCGCGCCAAACGCAACCACCGTCACCACTGGCAGTATGGCCAAGCAGAGCACCAGCCCGAATCGCTTCATCAGGCGTCCGGTGAGGAAGACTTGCAATGCCAGCGTCAGCGACGAGACACTGAAGTCGACTGCCGCGAAATACCGGGTTCTGGAGACGGTATCGGTCAACGACTCGGCAACGATGCGGCCCTGCTCAAAGTACAGAAACGTTGACGCAGCGGTGTGCAGCAGCAGATACGCACATATACCCAACAAATAGGGGGACCTGGCAATCAAGGACAGCCCCGCCCACACCTGGCCGCCCAATGGGCTCGACTGGGGATGTGCTGCCTGAGCGCTGTCGCCGCCTTCCCTGGATGGGGCGGGATATATCCCACGGAAGCAACGCAATGCCACCTCGAGGAGCAAGGCAGCGAGCAAAGCAAGCGCCATGGGGCCAAGCAAGCTCACGGCCGCTGCAGCCAAAGCGGGTCCGACGATGGTGCCAAACGTCCCTCCTGCAGCGATGAATCCGAAGAGCCTGCGGCCCTGCTCACTGCTGAAGCAGTCGTCCAGCACGCTCCAGAAAATGCTGACAACGAACAGGTTGAAGACGCTCACCCACACGAAGAAGGTTCTGCCCAGCCACACGCTGTCCGCATCGAAGGCCATCGCAGCACTGAATGCCAGCAAGGTCACCGCGAAGAGACGGTAGGCGAGCGGTACAAACCGGCGCGGTGACAACTTCGTGACCAGGAAGCCAAACGCTGGCACCAGCAAAAGCATCGTGACGAAGGTGGCGGTGAAAAGCCAGCGCAGCTCTTGCGGCCCACCCACAAGACCCATGGCATCCCGCAGCGGTCTCAGCAGGTAGTAGCCCGACAGCAGGCAGCCGAACCAGGCAAAGCCCAAGAGCACCGCCTTCACTTCATCGGGCTCGACGGCAACCACACGGCGCAAAAGCCGATGCGTGTATGACGCCGCGCCCGGCACGCTACCCAAGGGGGGAATGGCCATGTCAAAGACTGAAGTGAGAAGTGAATCGACCAGATTTTGGTAGCCCGTTCACAGGCCCTGCGTCCATTCCAATCGGAGTTCTGGCAAAGACTTCACCTGGATGAGACCGGACCTAGAACCGAAAGCGGTGCTGCGGCGCTAGGTGTGAAGTCTTAATAGGTTGTTCATCCGTCCCTGCTCTGGGAAGCTG
>CAUQST010000087.1:0-7387 GCA_963520865.1 uncultured Comamonas sp. | reverse complement strand
GGGGCTTCGGTAGGCGCCTCAGTCGGAGCCTCCGTAGGCGCCTCGGTCGCTGCAACCGCAGCCACGGCGGTTCCGCCACCAATGCGGTCAAACTGCACTGCAGGGGCACCACGTGGGTAGACCAAGGCCAGCGGCGATGTCACTTCCACCACATCGGCCAGACGGATAAAGGTGCTGCCGGTACCACCACCGCCGCTCAGCGTGGCCGCGGTGGGATCGAGTTCAGCCAAAGGATCCTGGCCGTCATTGATGGCGGCAATCAGGTTGTCCAGCAACGGGTCTGCAACCGCAGGCACGGCGGCTTCCGCGGCGGTCACGTCTTCAAATACTTCGGGCGCCAGGGCCACATCCTGGTTTTCGCCCAGCGTCAGAGGGGGCTGGCCGTCTGCCTGCAATTGCACGGTGCTGCCGGAAGCAGTCACCACCTGTGCATCGGCGGGGATGCGCATGCCTTCACGCAGGGGGGTCAGATTTCCATCCGCATCGCGGACCCACGCTTGCCCGGTGAGTTGGGCAACCAGAACAGTTGTCGTAGCCAAGTGCAGCCTCTTTCAGTAAGCAGTGCCCAGATGTCGATGCGGGGGGCCATCGCTCCAGGCTGTTTGTGGATACATCGTAAGAGATTGCCTACAAGGCGACCATTGGCCGCCACGCCAGTTCCCGCCCTCTTTTCACCAAGAGGCCACTTATATGTATCTCGAGCGCAACGGAAAAGACGCTTCCTCTTGAGCGACCTCAACAACCCATCCGCAACGCCGCTGATGCGGTGGCACACCGCGCGACGGGCACTGGTTGTGATGTGCCGCCAGCTATTGCCAACCGCTGCCAACCATTGCCACGCGGGGTCAACAAGCCGCCCCCTTCAGAGCAGATAGCCATTGCACGCGGACAAGACGGGCTTTGCGCCGGCCCCGAATTTCCATAAAAAATAGCCGCTCATGAAGGCACAGCCTACACAAGCAGCTATTCTTTTTAAGCACCCACCGCATCTTCCACACGGGACGGCAGGTGCGGCACAGGGCCTCTGCAGCGAATCGATGAGATCGATGAGATCTATGCCACCGGCACATGCACCCCCTGCGCCTGCAGCGCCTGGGCGGTCTCCGCATCCACGCTGCCCGCCAGATAGACCTCTACCTGCAGCGCCTGGGCCGTGGCCACCATGGCCTGCAGCAGATGCTGGCTGCCGGGGCTGGTGGCGGCCTGCTGGGCAAAGTCGCTGCCCAGCTTGACATAGGCCAGCGGCAGCAGATGCAGGCGTGCCAGGGCCATGGGCTCGTGTTCCAGACGGCGCAGGCCTACGTGCACGCCCAGCGCCGCAGCAGCGCTGGCCAGGGCTTCCACCTCTTCCGCATAGGCCACCAGACCGTGGGCATCCAGCTCCACCCACAGGCGCTGGCGCACATCCGCTGCCTGCTCCCACAGCGCACGCAGCTGCGGCAGGAAGCTGTCATCCGACAAGGAAGGCAGCGATACCTTCACCACCAGTTGGGCACCTGCATGCTGCTGCAGCCACTGCAGTCCTAGCTGCATGGCACGTACGTCGAACGTGGCCGACATGCCCAGGCGCACGGCCACGGGCAGGAACAGCGCACCCTGCAGCAATGCGCCATCGGCCTCCTGCAGCGTGAGCGAGGCTTCGTGGCGCTGCACGGTGGCGCTGGCAGCGGCATAGTTCTGTGCAGCCACCTGCAGGCTCAAGCGCTCTTCGGCCAGAGCCTGCACCAGCGTCTGCTGCCACTGGCGTTCGCTCACGGTGTTGCGCGGTGCGGCGTCGGTCAGGTATTCCACCTCTTCCTGGCCCACGCTCTCGCTGCGGCGCAGCCCCTGGTCCAGGCGGGACAGCAGTTCGCTCACGGTCACGCCGCTGTCGTAGTCGGTCAGCGCATAGGCCCAGCGGCACCATTGGCCCGGGCCAATCGGTTGGCGCAGCGCCTGCAGGTCATGTTTGATCTGCTGCACCACATGCATGGCAGCAGGCCCTTCCATGCCCGGCATCAGCACAATGAAGTCCGACCCGTTGAGGCGCGCCAGCAGTGTGCCGGCAGGCCCTTCGGCGGCCAAACGCAGGCCCACGCGCTCGGCCATGGCGGCCAGCCACGCGTCTGCGGGGGCGCGGGTCATATAGGTGTTGAGCGCCTGCAGATCGCGCTGGCGGAACAGCAGCACATGGCCGCCCACGGGCAGCGCCTGGCCGTCTGCCCCCACATCGCCTTGCAGCACACGGCGCAGTTCGTTCATGAAGTACTTGCGGTTAGGCAGCATCGTGACCTGGTCGCGGTTGAGCTCCACTTCCAGGGACTCGATGCGCTGCGTCTGCTCCTGCGCCGTGGCGCGCACACGCTCGCGGGTGTCGCTGATGGCGTGCACCACGTCGGTCAGCTCTGCCACCTTGCTGCGCAGCGGCGCCACCGCGCCTGGCGCGGTAGTGCCCGATGCCGTCGCCCCGATGGCCATCACCTGGGCAGAGATTTCCTCGCGCAGCACGCGGCTGAACCAGCTCAGCAAGCCCACCACCGACAGCGCCCACAGACCGCCTGCCACCAGCACCAACAACCCCATGCGGATGCTGCTGCTCCACAGTGCATCGCGCGCAAAAGTGTTGTCCACCGTGACCGACAGATTGCCCACCTGCTTCCAGCCGTCGCTGATGGCGCGCTGTGCCACCGGCACGCGCAGCGGCAGCAGGCGCGCAAACCAGGGCGGCGCCACCCCGTTGCCCGGGGTATCCGGGTGGCTGCGCTCAAACAGCGTCTGGCCTTCGGTGCCCGTCAGGCTGATGGCGCGGAACTGACCGCTGTCGAACAAGGCCATCATCAGCAGCTCGCGCGTGACCTCATCCTGGTTGGCCGGCTGCGACAGCGACAGGGCGAGCGCAGACACCGCGTTCTCACTTTGCGACTGCAACTGCCCATCCAGGTACTGGCGCGCGGCATGGATGCTCAGCGCCAAGGTGCCCGACAAAATGATCAAGATGGCCACGCTCACCGTGAGCAACAGACGTTTCAACAATGACATGCAAACCTCACCTTCGTCCCTCTACCCTTGTTCTCTGCGGTCATGACCGCCACCCCCACTGACACCACTGATCCCACTTACCTCGCCTATTCCACCAGTCCCGCCAATCCCGTGCGTGACGGGCTCACGGCACAATGCCTTCCTGCTGCATGCGCCCCATCAAGCCTTTCCAGCGGCTGATGCGCTCCACCGAAGCGGGCTGCGCCCCGGTGACATAAATGCCCTGGGCGTTGAAGCTGAACACAGGCGTCAAGTCCTTGCGCTGGCTGGCAGGCAGAATGGTGCCCAGCAGGTTGTCCAGTACCAGGGGCTCGGACTGCGGCGTTTCGTAATAGCCCAGCACCATGTGGGCAATGCTTTGCGTGCTGCCCATGCCGCCCACCCGGGCACGCACATAGATGAAACGCAGCTTTTCCACCGGCATGCCCAGGCGCACCAGTGAGAAATACTTGCCGATCACATAGTCCTCACAATCGCCCGCGCGCTTGCCCAGGGTTTCCAGCGGGGTGGCCCAGTATTCGGCCTCGCCCCAGATCTGCTGGTCTTCGCCGCCCACGACGTTCTGGTTCCAGAAATCATTCACCGCCTGCAACTGCCCCTGCACGCTGCGCCCTGCCGACCTTTCCAGCATGGCCAGCCAGGCATCCAGCCGCTGCGCCCCACCCTCACCAAAGCGGGACTGAATGCTCTGGCGCATCTGCTGTACGTGAAATTCCAGCGCCTGCACATCCGGTGCGCGCCAGGCCCCCACCGACAGCACCGCCGCCACCGCCACCGTGCGCAATGCCCACAGCGCCGCACGGCGCACTGGCAAAAGACGGGGCACACACAGGGGCATGAAAAAAGTCCAGGCAGATTCCCGGGCGGGAGCAATCAGACAAACAAACAGCCACAGCCTGCCGCGCAGCAGGCCCATGGCTGCAGTGCACCGCAAAAAACTGAAGTGTGCAAATGCTTCACCGCTCACCTCCAGGGCGCATGCCGGTGCCAGCACATTATCCCAGTGCCTCCGTCAACCACCAGCCCGCCTGTGCCAACAAAAAAAAGAGCGCATGCAGCCATGCCCATGCGCGCTCTTGTTCTGCATTCAGCACCTGGCAGCGCCAGAGAAGGACGATGTCCTTCTCTGGCATCCGTCGTCGTCAGTGGTTGCCCCCCACCTGCAGCTTCCCTTGGTCGATCAGGCTCTTGATCAGCGCATTCTGGTCTGCCGCCGTATCTGCAGCATTCCATTGCACACCTTCTAGCGTGATCTTCTGGTCGAAGCCGACTCCGGTCTCTGTCAATCCGCCAGTGCTCGAAACCTTCAGCACCGTATCCTTGCCATCGCTCTCAATGTGCAGGAACTTGCTCAGATCCGTTGCATTGTCTTCGCCCTGGAGCAAATCGCTCAGATCCAGCTTGTCCTTGCCATGGCCAAAGTCCAGCACCACATCCTTGGCAGGCGCGGCGACCGATCCCTGATCCCCTGCATTCCACTTGAAGGTGTCGTTGCCTGCACCACCCAGCAAGATGTCGTCGCCCGGAGAGCCAAGCAAGGTGTCATCTCCGGTAGTGCCCTTGTGCGTTTCCACCACGGCATCCGCCCCAGTCAGCAACAGCCCGCTGCTCTTGAGAGCGCTTGCCAAGCCCGCAGTATTCGTACCCATGAGTGATGTCAGGCTCGCCAGGGTGTAGTTGTCAAACACAATGGTCTGCACCACATCCCCTCCCACAGAACCCACCAGCAAGGCGGCTTTACCTCCTACATCGGCAAAGGTAAGCAGATTGCCCGGCACATCGCTCAAATCAATGACATCGCCGGTGTAAGTCGTCAACGAACCCACCTGGGTCGTCACGATATCACCTGTGGTATCGCTGCCCGTGGAAGTCGCTGCAGTAATGTTCAGAGCATGGTCCGCCGAAGTGATGCTGAACGTATTGTTCGCCGTGTCGTAGCTCACGATGTAACCGTCGGCTTCCAACTTAGTCCGCAAGTCGTTTGCCGCCGAATCAAAGCGCGTGTTGCTGGCCGAAGCGGAACTCCCCGTAGTATTCCCGGTATTGACTCCCGTATAAGTCTTCCCGTTGATCGTGATCTTGATGTTCTCGTTGCTGTTGTTATCAAACCCGGTAATGGAATCATTGAAATCGACGGTGTATTTCCACGGTGTCCCCGTAACTTTGGTCACCTCAAAATCCATCACACGGTCCACACCACCATCCAGATCGGCCAGCGACCATTGGAAGGTGTCGGCTCCCGCTCCACCGATCAACAGATCATCGCCTGTCCCGCCCACCAGCAGGTCTTTGCCCGTTCCGCCGTACAGCTTATCGTTTCCGCTTCCGCCATACAGTTTGTCGTCACCAGCTTGACCAAAAATGGTGTCATTGCCTGCACCACCGTACAAGGTGTCACTACCGCCCACCGTGCCCTCTTGGGCATAGGTCGGGTTAGCCGAGGTGAGGTTGGCGTAAATGTCATTCAGTCGGTCTGCTTCCGTGGCGTTCGGATGCGCTGCCAAGTATGCTGCCCAGCCTTTGTCTGCCGCTGTGGAGTAGATGCTGTCACCCAGAATGACATCGTTGCCCGCACCCCCGTGGATGGTGTCGTTGCCCACGGCATTGATACCGCCGCTGGAGCCCACCAATTGGCCGATCACCGTCGACAACTGCGCACCATTCGACACGCTGTCTGCTCCATTCCCGGTAGCACCTTCCAACTGCGACAGGAAATTCACCGTGCTGCTGTTGACATCAATGCCCACGGCGTCAATGGAGAAGCCCTTTCCAATGATCTTATTGACTTCGCTGTCTGAGTCTGCTTTGTTCGGGTCGGAAGAAGTGAATGTCCCTAGAACATGCGCCATGGCATTTGCTTCGCCATTGTTCGTTCCGAAGTAATTGATACCCTTTCCGCTGTTGTCCTGCGCATAGGTTGGATCACCATCAGTAATAAACAGCAGCTTGTTAACACTGGCACCACTCAATGGCGGCGCATTGGTTCCCGTGCCTGAGGTCGAATTGATCCACTTATATGCCGTATCCAACCCGGCTTCGTAATTGGTGTACTCGTATGCACCGCCTTTATATGCAGGCACATTATTCACCGCAGCAATTGCATCATCCAACGCTTTCTGGCTATCAACGCCGTTACTTGTAAGCAGGAAGGAGCCCAGGTCTTTGGAACTGGTTCCGAACGTCACCAGATGCACCATCACATCTTTGGCTCCTGAAGCTGCCAGGTCCTTCAGCGCTTGAACCACGGCAGCCTTCATGGTGGCAAGTCGGGTACTACCATCCATCGACATACTGCTGGAAGCATCAAGCACCAACACGATATTGGCCGTTGCCCCCGGAACCAGCGTATCCCCGCCCATATCGCCGATCACCACATCGTTGGCATCGCCTCCTTGCAGATTACCGTTGCCATTGGGATCGACAATCAGCTTCGGAGCATCGTTGTTCTGACCATTGATGGTGATGATGATGGTCGCCGTTGACGTGGAGCCATCCTTGTCCGTCACCTGGTAAGTGAAGGTATCGGTCAGGGTGTCCCCTGCGGCCATCTGCTTGACGTCAGGATTGCTGTTGTTCAACTGGTAGCTATAGCCACCATTGGGATTCAACGTGATCGTGCCGTATTGGCCCTGGCCACTGCTGATCAATGTGGTGCTGTGTTCGGCCTTGGTGCCATCACCCAGGGTGTCGTTATCCAGCACATTCCCTGTCGCTGGCTGCGTGGCACCTTCATTGATCTCACCTGTATCTTTGACCGCCAGAGGATCCTTGGGCACCACAGGCGTGTCAATGATTGCCGTATCCAGCGTGTTCAACGCTTCATAATTTCCACCCATGTAGCTTTCCACGCTATATGCAACGCTTGAGCCGCCCGCGTTGGCATTGGCAAAACTCACGGTACCGCTTGTGGTGTTTGCCTCGATCGTGATTTCTTGCCCATTGTTCAGCTTCAAAATCAGCTGTGTTTTAGGAGCATGATCGACGGTTGCAGTAATGGTGATCAACCCGCCAACTAGTACAGTCGAATCGCTCAGTGTCACCGTCGTGGTGTTGATGCTGTCGCCGATCACCACTGGGGTGCTGTCGTTGACCACGTCCAGGTCTTCAAAATTGCCACCGCTGCCCTCGGCCGCAAAGCCGTCCACGGTCAGGCTCACGTTGTCTTCTGCAAAGACGTCCGAATGGGGGTAGCCATCCAGTGCCACCGTGCCCGGTGGCAGTTCGGCGCCCCAGCCCACGGTGACGGTGCCGGTGGCAGCGCCCGCTGCGACGGTGATGGTCACTTCCTGGCCGTTGCTCAGTGTGAGCTTGAAGTCCTGCGCACCATCCGTGACATGGCTCAGGTTCACCGTGTAGGTGATCGAGCCGG
>CAUQST010000086.1:0-7390 GCA_963520865.1 uncultured Comamonas sp. | reverse complement strand
TCATGACTCAATCCTCTCAGGAGTTGAGCCTCCACGGAAGCCGGTGCGATTCAGTACATGAACTATCTCCTCTGATAGTCCAAGTTTTTGTCCGCATGCCCGGCGGGTCAGTTCTGCGTGGAAATCAACACTATTCATCTATGTGTAGGGTTTTTCGGCCGACAATGCTCCTATGGAGAGACGCTTCATGTTCAAGGCTGAACGACAACAGAAAATTCTGGCGCGCATGCAAGAGACCACCTCGGTCACCGTCAAGGACCTAGCCAAGGTCTTTTCCACTTCCCCCATAACCATCCGGCGCGACCTCATTGAACTGGGCGAGCTCGGCCTATTGGAACGTACCCACGGTGGTGCCATAGCCGCTCAGGAGGTCTTTGCCGAAGGCTCTGCGCGTTACGAGATGTACAACTATGGCGAGCGCAACGATCAGCAGGCACAGGAGAAAGCGGCGATTGCGGAATGCGCAGCCCAGTTCATTAGCGATGGCGACAATATTCTGATCAACGGAGGCACTACGGCCCACGCGCTGGCTCAAGCTTTGCGAGGTCATCAGAATCTGTACGTGATCACAAATGGCCTTTCCGTGGCCAACGTGCTCGGGCAAGGGCTGCACGCTAATGTCTACGTGCTGGCCGGCCGCCTAGATGCCCGCAAACAAGCCACTGTCAGCCGCCCCAGCGACGAAGGCCTGCCTCATCTGCAAGTGCGTGAGGCCTTCTTGGGCGTGCATGCATTGTCTGCCCAAGGAATTTACATGCGTGACCCGGAAGACGCCGACATGAACAAGGCCTTCATGGGCGCTGCCAGCCGCGTAACGGTGCTGGCTGATTACACCAAGCTACACGCCTTTGCCAGCTTCCGCATTAACGACTGGTCTTCGGTACAACGGCTAGTCACCGATGCGAAGGCCGACCCCGACATCCTCAATCTCCTTCGCCAGCAAGGAGTGGAGGTGGTAGTCGCTGCCTGAGCGGCTAGTTGCGCTACCAAGCATAGCCTATCACCCTGTGATGCGATACATCAAGCACGTGCGCGCCACTCAGCAAGTGGTTGATCCACGATGTCGATTGGGCTTGCACATGACATTCGTCCACCTAGCGCTTACTGGTTGTTACGAGGCAGCGGTGTGCAACATTAGCCACCAAGCAGGTAAGTGGGCTCTTGGTCCAAAAAGTCTTCCAGGTGGATCAGTACTTGCTCGGGCGAAAGCATCAGCACGCCGTATTGGGGACCTTCGTTTTTGCCCACGATGCGCAGCGAGGGGTCTTGTAACACCAATGCCACTTGGTGATTGGTGCCCCGCAAGGTGGAGTAGGGGATACCTTTGAAGGATCCCAAAATCGGGCGATGGATGTGTCCAAAGAAGAAGTGTGCGATCTTGTGCTGAAGTCCTTCGATGGCAGTTTCAAAGGGTTTGGTGTTCAGCAAGGAGATTTTGTCCATGCTGGTTATGCCAATAGGGAAGAAGGGGTGGTGCATGAACAGCAACACGGGCTTGTTAGCTTGCTCAAGCTGAGCTCGCAGCCAAAGAGCACGTTTCTCGCAAAACACGCCCCAGTGCACGCCAGGCTCGTTGGTATCGAGAAAAATGGCGGTTTGATGTTCGAGTTCAAGCACATATTGCACAAAGCCGTGCTCGTCTCGTGCAATGTGGGCAAAGTGCTGCTGGAAGTTGTTGCGGCTGTCGTGGTTGCCCAAGATGGGGTAGACGGGCATGGACAAGCCACTTAGGCACTCGCGTAAATGCACATAGGCTTGCTCGTGGCCGTAGTGGGTCAAGTCGCCTGTGATGAACACCGCACGTGCATCGGCATGGTGTTGCTGAATGTGGGCCACGGCTTGCTGCAGGCGTTGCTTAGGGTTCAGTCCGTATAACAGGCCGTTGCCGTCTTGCACGAGGTGGGTGTCTGTCAGGTGGATGTATTTGTCGAAATGAGGCATGGGCAGTGATGTGGCTGTTAGCGTGCTGGGGGCTAGGCTGCGTGAGGTCGGGGCATGTGCTCACACAAGGCGTGCAAGCGCATGCTCCAAAGCGTGCAGTTCTGATGTTTAGTCGAGAAGTTTTTGCACGTCGGCAGACATGGCCTTGAGTGCATCGGCGGGTTGCTTCGAGCGGTCGAACACAGTTTGCACGTGGTCATCAATTACGTCAGTGATTTTTAAGCCGTTCTGGCCAGGGAAGGCATACCAGCCAGTCAACCAAGGAATCTGCTTCACCGCGGTGTACTGGTTGGGGTTGCTTTCGTAGTAGCCTTTGAGTGCCTTGGGGTCGTCAATTGGCAAGGTGTTGGCTGGGAAGTAGCCGGTGTTTTTGGTCATAACCGTGGCTCCTTCGGGGCCGGTGGCGAACTTGATGAACTCCCACGCGGCCTTTTGGCGCTCGGGGTCCTTGGCAAACATCATGGCTACGTTGCCTCCTGCAGGTACTTTGCCGCCTTTAGTGGTTACGGGGAACATCCCGGTCACCAGTTTGAAACGGTCGCCAATTTGCTTTTCCATCACGCCCAAGCGTGAGGTGGACGACGACAGCACGGCCAGCTTGCCAGCCGCAAACATTTGCGCTGCTTCTTTGTAGCTGATGTTGGCCATGGTGCCGTTTTGCACCATGGAGCTCATGGTGTTCATGGCTTTGAGGCCCTTGGCATCGTCAAATGCCACCTTCTTTTCGGTGCTGTCGAGAATCTTGCCGCCATCGGCAAACAGCAGCGCCTGCCACAACCAGTTCCCGGTGATGCCCCAGTCGAAGTAAATGCCGCCCGTTTGTGGGCTGGCTTTACGTGAAGCTTCGCCGAGCTTGATGATATCGTCCCAGGTCTTGGGCAGTTGATCGACGGTGGTACCTGCCTTGTTCACCAAGTCCATGTTGTAGTAGACGATGGGGGTGGACAGAGCAAAGCCAATGCCGACCTGTTTGCCTTGAATTTGCCCCAGCTCCATCAGCGATGCGCTGTAGCCGCTCTTGTCCCAGTTCTTTTCGGCTTGGATGAAGGGCTTCAGATCCACAGCAATGCCGCGGTCCACAAAGATGCGCTGGCGGTTCAGACCTTGAAAAGACACATCGGCCAGTTGCTTGGTCACTGCATGGCGTAGTGCTTGCTGGGCGGCCACTTCGTAGTCAGGCGTGGGTGCACGGAACTTGACCGAGTAATCAGGGAACTTCTCGTTGAACTTTTTGGCGATGACTTCTTGAGTCTCGTTGAACATCTCAGGGTAGACGTAGTCCACCACGAGCTCGATTTTGGCGGCATGGGCAGCACCCATGGTGCAGAGCACGGTTGTAACAGCTGCAATGAATTTCAGTTTCATCATGACTTCCTTCAAGCTTTGACACCTGAAAAGGTGACACCTTCGATAAAGCGCTTTTGCGCGAACAAGAAAAAAACAACCAGGGGAATGGTGATCAGTACCGTGCCGGCCATCAGCGGGCCGTAATCGTTGCCGGCTTCTTCGTTGGCAAAGAACATGGTTCCCAGCGGGGGTGTAGCGAGGTCTTGGGTATTGATGACGAGCAGGGGCCAGAAGTAGTCGTTCCAGTGCCAGACCACCGAGAAGATCGAAAAAGCGATCACGGTAGGCATGCAGGCCGGCAGCAGCACGCGCCACACCAACTCGAACTCACCCATGCCATCTAGCCTTGCGGCGTGGATGAGGTCATCGGGAATGCTTTTGATGGACTGCCGGAACATGAACATGCCAAAGGCAGACGCGATGAAGGGCAGGATCAAGGCCGAGTAGCTGTCGAGCAAACCTAAGTGATACAAAAAGATGTACAGCGGAATGGCAGTGGCCTGAAATGGCACCATCAGTGACAGCATGGTTAAGCCCCATGCGAGGTCATGGCCGCGAAACTTGATCTTGGCGAAGCAGTAGGCGGCCGGAAATGCCAGCGCAATTTGTACGACCAAAATGCCAGCGCACACCACCACACCGTTGAGCAAATATCGCAGCAGCGGTACGCGTGTGAGCGCTGCGCTGTAGTTTTCCCAGGCAGCCCATTCGCGGGGGATGAGGTTAAAACCTGCATCGAAAATCTCACTCGCGGGCTTGAGTGAGATCGATAGCATCCACACAAAAGGCAGCAGATAAATGAGGGCTAGACTCATCAACACGACATGGCGCGCAAAGCGGCTGGCCAAGGAGGGGGATAAGGGATCGGCCATCATCAGTAGTGCGTCCTTTTTTCCATGCCCTTGTGCTGAATAAGCGTGAGCACAAAGATGCCGGTCACAAACACGACCGTCATAGCCGAGGCATAGCCCATCTTGAAAAATCCAAATCCTTCGGCGTAAATGCTGTGCAGCAGCACATCGGTGGCCTTGTTGGGACCACCCTGTGTCATCACATGCACGGTGTCGAATACCTGTAGGGCGCGAATGGCACAGATCGTCACCACGAACAACATGGTGGGGCCGAGCAAAGGTAAGGTCAGGCGAAACATGCGATCCAGCGGATGTGACATACCATCAAGCCAAGCAGCTTGGCGCAGCTCATCTGGAATACCTTTGAGACCCGCCAAAAACATCACCATGGCTAAGCCTGACATTTGCCAGATGCCAATGGCAGCCAACGTTGGTAACGCCAGTTCGTAATCTTTGAGCCAGTTGAAGGGCCCGACCCCAATCAATGCGAGCAACTGATTGAGCAATCCCATCGTGGGGTGCAATATGAACTGCCACACCACCGCCATGCCAATGAGGGTAGAGGCCACGGGCAAAAATAGTGCCGTGCGGTAGAAGCCGCGCCAACTTGTATGGCTTTCAACCAGCAAGGCGCTGACCAAACCCACGGTGATGCTGCCCAGTGACACCCACAGCAGATAGTGCACCGTGTTGGTAAAGGACTTGCGAAATCCTGCGTCGTCCCACAGTTCGCGGTAGTTGTCCAGGCCGACCCATGCAAACTGGTCGGATCCAAACTGCCAGTCGGTCAGCGACATCACTGCCACCAGGCACATGGGCACCAGCAGCAGCAAAACCGTCAAGATCAAACTGGGTAGCAGCATGAGCGAGGTTTGCAGACGTGAGATGTGCATGCTTATGCCTCCAGACGGCGACCATGCGCATCAAAAAATATCAGCTCTGAAGGCTGTATGTATAGGGTGACGGTTTGTGTCTCATGTACTGGCTGGGTGGCCTCGGTTTGTATGGTCATGGCTTCGTGATGCTCGCCTTGTGCCACCACTACTTTTTCGCTGCCCGCGTACTCTACCGACTGCACCTGTGCCAAAACGCTCCAGCAACCTGTTTGTGTTGTCCACATGAATTGGTGCGGGCGAATGCCTACGACAACGGCCGAAGTTGGCGGCAACACACCATCATTCAGCTTCACCGCAGAAAGCGGCAACAGATTGATGCGAGGTGAGCCCACGAAGCTCGCCACTTCTTGGCTGGCAGGGCGCTTGAACAAAGCCTCAGGGGTGTCGAGCTGTAAGATCTTTCCGTTCTTCATCACAGCCACACGGTCAGACATGGACATGGCTTCGTGTTGGTCGTGCGTCACGTACACAAAGGTTACGCCGAGTTTGCGGTGCAACGCGCGAATCTCGGCGCGCAAGGCCTGACGCAAGTTGGCGTCGAGGTTGGACAAAGGCTCGTCGAATAAAAACAGCGAAGGCTTGCGTACCATGGCGCGAGCGAGTGCTACGCGTTGTCGCTGTCCGCCCGACAACTGCGAAGGCTTGCGTTGCCACAGGTGCTCAATGCCCAAGACCTGCGCCACCTGTTTACCCTCTTGCTCAATCTCGTTGCGAAGAGCACGTACCGAAGGGTTGAGGTACTTTATGCCCGGCAGGCGCTGCCAAAACGAGAGCTTGCGCATCAGCAAAGGCGTACTAATGTTCTCGCCTGCAGTCATGTGTGGATACAGCGCGTAGGTTTGAAACACCATGGCGCAATCGCGCTGTGCAGGTTTTTGGCTCAGCATGCTTTGGCCTTGGCTTTGAATGTCACCGCTGTCTGGTGCTTCGAGGCCAGCGAGCAAGCGGAGCAAGGTTGATTTACCGCAGCCAGACGCACCCAGCAAGGTCAAAAATTCTCCGTCGTGAATCTGTAAGTCCAACTGATCGAGGATGGTCGTGTCGCCATAGCGTTTAGAAATGCTACGAAGGTGGATGTCAGCCATGGCTTCAAGCCTCCAACATGTCGTTCAACTGCTCATAAGCATCAAACCTCAGTACGCTGGGCTCAAGCTCATGCATATTGCGGTGATAGCCGCGTACATGGGCTGCAAAAGCAACTTTCGCGGCGTGTGCGCAGCTGGCGTCGATTCCCGAGTCACCTACGAACAAGGTCTCGGATGGTGTGGCACCCAGCAGTTGCAGACAGGTATGCAAAGGCTCGGGGCTGGGCTTGGGAAAAGGTGTGTCATCGATGCAGACCACGGCTTCAAAAAAATCGCTAAGTTGGTGGTGGCGCAGCAGTTGCAGGCTACTTGCACGGTCGCGGTTGGTGCAGATGCCCAGCTTCAGGCCTTGAGCTTGCAGTCGGGCCAGCAATTCGGGTACGCCCAGGTACACGGTGGCGTTCAGCACAAAGCGGCTCAGGTAGCTGCGCATGAGTTGGGTTTGCGCTGCTTCTTGTTCGGAGCCTCGAAGATCCGCTTGTTGAGCAGCCAGTGCCAACATGGGAGCGATGCCTGCGCTCAACTCGAGCTTGAGAGAGGGCATATCCAGCGTGCGGCTGTTTAAGCCCTCGTGCAGCGTGGCCTGCAAGCTGGGCCAACTGTCGAGCAAGGTGCCATCCAGATCAAAGATGACAGTTTTGAATGGTTTTGCAAATTTCATGATCGAAATTTATCAATGGATCATGAAATATTCATGACATCGATCATTTTCGATCTCAATAGATCAATTTTTTACCGATGAAATGCGATGCGATTTTTTTCGTGGGCGGCGTTGTTGCATTACAGAGACTTCCCATAAAAGCAAGCGCTGATGGTTTTCTTTTTTGATAGACCTGACTGCCGTGTGATCACGATGCGTAAAACGAGGAACAGACTGCACATCTACAGACGGGGTTTTGCACTTTGGTGTGCGCCCCAAGAAACAAACCGCGCAGCAGGGCTCCATTCAAATCTCGTGATGTCCTTGGACTCACAATGCAACAAGCGAGCTTGTCTGCTGCTGGTCTGACCTGTCTATTGCATCTTTGATTTCACGTCTGGCAAGTTAAGGATTGGGGCTTAAGCGATGAGCTCGCTTGGCCTGGTACTGATATGGTTGGTTTCGTAGCTGCGCTGACGTGTCATCAACGCCCAGAGGATGCGAGCATTTTTATTGGCAAGAGCCACGACAGCTTTTTGCCATCCACTGCGCTGCCTCAATGCTATGGCCCATTGTGAATCACACCGGGTTTGGTGGAGGCTAGTTTGTTGAAGTGCAGGCGTCAGCCTG
>CAUQST010000085.1:0-7462 GCA_963520865.1 uncultured Comamonas sp. | reverse complement strand
AGCACCCCGAATGTCGCCATGAAGCTGAAAGGAGTGCCTGTTGCCTTCAGTGCAATCACGACCCCAATCAACGTGAAGGGAATCGTTGCGAGAATCACGATCAGCTTGCGGAAGGAGTTGAACTGCCAGATGAATAGCAGCAACATCGCCAGAAGAGCGAACGGCATGTAGTGCGTGAGCGATGCATTCGATTCAGCCGATTCCTCAATTTCTCCACCAAGCTCTATGGCATAGCCTGCAGGTAGTTCAATTGCGGCGATCCGAGGTGCGAGGTGATCCACGATCTCTTGCGCGGTGTATGCGGTGTTCTGCCCCTGAACTGTGACTGTACGAATGAGATTGCGGCGCTGGATCACAGACGGCTCGCTAGCGAGCGTGACATCGGCCACTTGCGCCAGGGAAACCGGCTGGCCACCCGACGCTGGATAGATGGTCGTCGAACCAACGTCCGCAGTGCTGCGCCGATCATTGGACGTCCCGCGCATCACGATTGGCACGCTGGTATCGCCATCTCGGATCACAGAGATCGACTGGCCGATGTAGCGGGTGCCAAGCCAGGCAGCTATGTCGTCGGTGGTGACGCCAGCACGTCGCGCACGATCTTGATCGACCCGAACATCGAGACGGCCGACACGGGTATCCCAGTTGTTCTTGATGTTGGCCGTACCTGGCAGCTCCCGTAGCGCGGACTCAATTTTCGCCGCCGCATTCATCAGCACCTCATGATCCGGCCCACTGACCCGGTAGACGGCTGTGCCGGCTTCGGTAGTGCCTAGCGAGAACCGCTGAGGCTCTGCGCGTACATCTCCATGATGCTGCGCGAAGTAAGCCCGAGTTCGGGCAATCACGACGTCAATGTTGGTGCCTGCCTTGACCGTCACGACAAAGTACGCGATGTTCGATGCTGGCAATGGGGGATTGAGCCCAAGGATGAAGCGCGGCCCACCGTCAGCGACGTAGCCAATGTGATCCGTGATTTCGGGGTTGATTTCTTGATCACCGAGCCAGCCGCTCACTTCCTTCACTTTGGCAAGAGTGAGCCGTGAATCCGTTCCAGGGGCGAGCTGCACCGGTATTTGGAATTGAACTCGGTCGGACTTCGGCAAGAAGTCGTATGGCAGTGTCGTGAATCCGTACAGAGCTACGGCCAATGCACCCGTCATCACACCAACGTAGATCGCCTTGTGGTCAAGCACCCACTCAAGCAACTTGCGATAGCCGCGATAGAAGCGTGTGTTGTAGGTTTGCGCGTCATTCGCCGGTTGATGATGCACTTTGGTGAAGTGGTAGCACAGCAGTGGAGTGACGGTCAGACACAACAGCCAAGATCCGAGTAACGTGAGCGCGAGGACAATGACGAGAGAGCGCAGATACTCACTCGTCGCACTCTGGCCGAAGAAGAACGGGGAGAAGGCGATGACGATAACCAATGAGGACGTCAGCAGCGGCAGTGCGAGGGTACGACCCGCTTCGAGACAAGCCTGTTTGCGGTCTTCACCGGCTGCCAAGCGCCGTTCAATGTCTTCGGCAATCACGATGCCGTTGTCTACCAAGAGCCCCAAAGCGATGATGATGGCTGCCATCGAAACACTTTGCAGCTCGATGTTCAGCGCGCGCATCACGATCAGTGCCCCCAGAATGGTAAGCGGCACGATCATCCCGACGATGAATCCTGTGCGCCATCCCAGGAAAAGGACGACGACGCCGAGCACGATGACAATCGTTTCGATCATCACCTGGTTCATCTTGCCCATTTCACGTTTGACGACGTCTGCCTGGAATGTCACATAGGAGAGCTCGAAACCTGCGGGCAGAAGTTTCTCAAGCTCGGCCACACGGGATTTGAGGGCTACGCCGAATTGCTCCACGTTCTGGCCCGAGGTCATGGACACTGCCATCACTACGGCAGGCTGGCCCTTATAGACTGCAGCAGACTCGGGAGGATCTGCAGGTTGTACCTGCACGCGCGCAAGCTCTCCCAGTGAGATTGAAGGAGCAGGCGAAGCACCGCGCGCACCCTGAGCTTGCGCCATCATGATCGGCAACGCGCGCAGCGAAGCGGCGTCGCGAACCTCTCCACTAACAGCCAGCGAAGCGTTGATGCCACCGATGGCGATTTGCCCGCCTGAAAGCACGACGTTTTGTTTAACGAGTTGATCGATCACCCCTTGTGGGGTCAATCCAAGCTGGGCTAGTTTTGGTCGATCAAATTCGAGATAGACGCGCTCTTCCTGCAAGCCGTAGAAGCTGATGCGATCAACGCCGGGAAGCGCGTATAGGCGATCGCGCATCTCTTTCAACGACACACGCATTTCGCCCATGGAGTAGCCCGGCGCGGTCACCGCAATGGAGGCCACGGCAACACGGCCGAAGTCGTCGTTGACAAATGGCCCCAACGTACCCTGTGGAAGCAGAGGCTGAGCATCGGCAACCTTCGCGCGAACGCGCTGCCATATGGGGGCTAGGTCGGTGTACCGCTCCCAGATCGTGACCTGTATGACGGCCCCGCCCGCGCGAACGGTTGTGGTTACACGCTTGACCTCGGCCAGCTCCCGCAAACGCTCCTCGATCGGACGCGCGATCAACTGCTCAACACGTTCGGCTGGCATGCCAGGGTTCAGAACGGCAACAACCGCATCTCGAATCGTGACCGATGGCTCTTCCTGCGAAGGGAAATTGAGAAACGTGGCAATGCCGGCAACAAGAATGATGACCGCGGCAAGGTAGGTGAGTCTGCTGGCGCGCAGCGCCATTTCTGTGATCTTCATAGCGAAGTCTTCCTGTAGCGGGTCAGCGTCCGGCCAATTGGGTCGTGGCCTTGAGTGGGGTGACTTGTTGCTCGTTCGTCAGCCAACTCGCGCCAGCCGCGACTACCATCTCGCCGCGCTTCAGGCCGCCCACAACGCGAACGTTGTCGCCGCCTGGCTCGCTCTGGAATTGCACTTCCCGGCGGTGCACCTTCTTTCCGGTCACGTCATATACAAACACTGCGGCTTGTCCTGCTTTCTCACTGAGCACCAGTGCCGAATAGGGAAGCATCAGACGATCTGGTGAGGCATCCTTCGCTTCCGGTGCCTTCAGCAATACTTGAACGGCAGACCCGGGTCGAAGACTGCGCGCAAGAGTAGCATCTTGAGGAACGAGCACGACAGGTAAAAGTGAGCCATTTTCAGCACGCAAGCCGATGCGTTGTACCGAAGCACGAACGGGACTTGCTGACTCGCTCAGGCGCAGTTCGGCGACCTGCCCAATTTTGATATTTGCCGCCTGGGTCGTCGATGCAGTCGCAAGGACTTCTACGCCGCTGCGTAGTCCATCCACTTGAAGCACCGGCGCTCCGGCTGCAATATCTGTGAACGGCAGAGCGAGTTTCTCCGCGACGACGCCGTCGAATGGCGCATGAATGGCGGCCCCCCTTCGCGCACGCTCGGCAAGGCCGAATGCGGCCTTTGCATTGCGCACCTGGCCTTCAGCTGCAACCAACTGTGCTTTCACACTCTCGAATGCAGCCGGGGAGATTACGTTGCCCTCAAGCAGCCCCCTTTGCTGCGTTGTCTGCACGATTCTGTCTGCCAATGCGGCTTCCGCAGCAGCGAGTGTCGCCCGAGCCTGTTCTAGGCGGAGTTGCTCGGGCTGAACATCCAACTCAGCCAGAAGCTGTCCGCGAGAGAAGCGATCTCCCACGTCCACATGAAGCTTGCTGATACGCCCGCCAGTCTCGAACCCCAAGGTACTCCGCTCACTGGAGCGAGCTAGACCACTCAATTCAATGCGATTGGCCACAGAACCTACATCCCCCACCGTGAGCAGCTTGACCGCTCGCGGTGGATCGGAAGCAGGCTCCTTCTGACTACCACAGCCGGCAAGCGATGCGAGCAGAACAAACGCGAGGCCGACTTTCTGCATTTGCCAGGACTGGGATTTAAAGGGAGTGCAAGACACGGGAAGGCCTTTCATCAGCGTTTATCAATAGGGGTGAGTTCCAGTTCGCCGCGGGCGAGCGCCTGGAGGGTGTGCATGAGTCGAGAAAGGTCTTCGGCAGCAAACGTCGGAAAACCCATCATTTCGGCGAGGAAGACTCCGTCCAAGGCAAATAGAACGATTCCGGCGATATCGGTGCCGCGTGGAGATTTGCTCGCGTTCTCGTACTGCCTGCGGTACCAGCCGCGCACAGGCTCAAGCAGCGTGGGGTCTTCAGCCACGGCCGCCAGCAATGCAGCGCTCATCTTTTGCATCCCGCCGTCAGGCATAGCCGAGACCTGGCTGGATAGCCAAGGGTCTGGATCGCCGACGAATGGCAGCTCTCGCTCTTCCTGCCCGCCATCAAACGCCGAGACCTGGTCATCAATCATCGTGAGGAGCAGATCGCGCTTGGTCTTGAAGTGGTACAGGAACGCACCTTTGCTCATTCCTGCCCGTGCAACGACCGCGTCAAGCGTTAGGTGCCCGGCACCTCCCTCCATGACTACGTCACGCGCAGCTTGAAGGATGCGCTCCCGTGTTTGTTGCGCTTTCTTAGAGATGGAGGGGGCTTCAGCGCCGTTGTCCGCCGAATGCGACTCCTCTGGGCTTGATTTCATACGAGTTGCCATGGTGAAACTCCAAAGATGCTTGATTTTTGAACCGTCTGGACGGTATAGTACACGCCATGAACTATGCCCGTCAAGACGGCCTCCTCAATTCACAACCTAGTGGCTCAACATGTCCGATCCCTACGCCCGCCGCGGCCTTACTGCTGTTGCATTCCTATCGATCACGCTTCTCGCCGCGTGCAGCCACTCGCCTCACAGGGTGGAGACATCACGCGTTGAGGTTCCGGCCAAATTCATGAACGAAGCGGGTCTGGCTGTGCAGCAGGTGCCAGCACAAGCACTCCCGGCCGAGTGGTGGACGGCGTACGGTGATCCGCTGATTGACGCGCTGGTGCGCAACGCGCTGGAGCACAACACCGATCTCGCTATTGCAAGAGCGCGGATTGATGAAGCTGTGGCGATCACCCGACGTACACGCGCTTCAATGTTCCCTAGCTTGGCGCTCACGCCCCAAGCAACGCGCGCGCGCGACTTTTCTTTGGCACCGACCATCAGCAGCGATGCCAGGCTTCCGCTGTCGGCTTCATGGGAAGTTGATCTAGCGGGCCGCCTCTCGCATGCCGCTGATGGCGCACGGATGGACGCAGTTGCTGTCGAACAGAACTGGTTCGCGACACGTTGGCAGATCGCCTTTGAGACAGTGTCCGCTGCACTGCAGCAGCGGCAGGCGGCAGAGCTGGAAGATCTGGCAAAAGAGCGACTTCAAGTCGCCGAGCGCCTTGAGCGTCTGACAGAGCAGAAGTTCAAGGCAGGTCAAGCTACGGGCTTTGACATTGAACGCACGCGTTCCGAGGTCATCGCCCTCCGGGTGGAGCAAGAGCAGTTGCGACGCGTACGCGGCGAAGCAACGCATGCCTTGGATGTGCTCGTTGGCCGGATTCCGGGGGCGCTTGGCAGCGGTCCTGCGCTTGCCTCTCTCACCATGCCCGATTGGACTCCCAGAAGCGTGCCAGGCGAATTGCTGCAGCAGCGCCCCGACGTCAGAGCCGCGCAGGCGCGTCTTGCAGCGGCGACGGCGCGATGGAACGCAGCAGAAGGCGAGCGGTTCCCCAAACTTGTGCTCGATTTGAGTGGTGGGCGCCAACGCTTCGAGAACAACGGAACACGTGTGGCAGGGAACATTTTCTCTCTGGGCTTGGGTGTGACGCTTCCGATCTTTGACGGTGGAGCAATACAAGCGGGAATCGACGAGGGCTCAGCACGCAGTCGCGGCGCACAGGCTGACCTGGAACGCACGGTTTTGCTTGCGCTTCAGGATGTGGAGAACGCTTATCTGGGCTGGCAGACCCAGCGGACTTCTCTGCAGCATCAGGTCGATGGTCTTGTCGTCGCTGATCGACTCCTTGACCGCAGTCGACGCCTCTTTGAGGCGGGACAGGTGGATGCGACCGTTGTTGCAGAAGCGGAGCGTGGCACCTTGTCCCAGCGAGCGGCTCTGGTCCGTGCTCGCGCCGACGCAGCCGTGCAATGGGGTGTTCTCGCTAAAGCGCTTTCTGGTTCGCCAGAGCATGTGAATCTGCAATCTTCACCCTGAGTCCTTGAGTTGGAAGAACGCAGCATGGCAGCGAGTTTTAAATACTGAATAGATCGACGATTAGTAGGGGACGCATGGAAATTCGACATCTACGTTGTTTTATGGCGCTCGCCGAGGAACTTCACTTCGCTCGCGCCGCTGCGAAACTGCATATTGAGCAGTCCCCACTGTCTCGCACGATCAAAGAACTCGAAGAGGAGTTAGGAGCACAGCTCTTTATTCGGAACACGAGAAGCACGCGTTTGACACGAGCTGGGTTGATGCTCATGGAGCACGCACCTCGGGTGTTCGCATCCTTGCAACAGGCGCGGGACTGCGTGAAGGCAGCAAAAAATGGCTTTCATGGACAACTCCGCGTCGCCTTGTCAGACGGCGCAACACTACTGTGCTTACCAGCCCTATTGGCGTTGTGTCGCGAGGAGGAGCCCGAGGTTGAGATTCGCTTTTTTGAGGTGCCACTATCCCAACAAATCAAAGGATTGCACGACGACCTGTATGACGTCGGCTTTGCACAGTCCGACGACGTAGGTGATGGAATCGTCGCACTTCCCGCGTGGACTGACACGCTTATGGTGGCGCTGCCAGCTCGGCATCCGTTGCTGGCTCTTAAGCGAATTCCATTGGATGAACTGCTGCGCTACCCGCTAGTGCTATCTGATCCTCAAGTGTGCGAGGGCCACGCCAAGCACATTGAGCGAGTACTTAGCCGGGCTGAAATGCAGCCTCTAGTTGCCGAGCGGGTTACCACTTTCGACCTGATGATGGCGTTGGTATCTGCCGGTTTTGCACTCGGACTTACAGGGGCTGCACACATTGCAGCCTCCCGAGAGCCAGGAGTCGTGGCGAGGCCGCTTTCGACACGCGTACCACCTTTGACGACCTATCTACTCAGACTTGAAGGCGATCCGTTTGACGAGCTTGCGCGCTTCATTCAGCGAGTACAGGCCATCGAATTGCCAGAGTTTCTCAGGTCAACAAAAAGCCGAAATCCCGATCTTCCGGAGGAATTGATGCCATGAGACTCGCCATCACGCTCGTCGCTGCAATGCTAGTCGCATGCGGTCAATCTGATAAACCGCACAAAGCCACTAGTGCAGAAAAGAAAACCCCGACAGTAGAAGAGCTGGTGGCAGACCCGGAACAGCTCAAGAAGTTGCGCCAGCAATGCAAGACGGATCGGCCTACTTTGGGCGAACTGCTTTGCAACCGGGTAGCGGAGGCAACACGTAAGCGGTTCTACGGTGACGGAAAAACGCCATACACACCGCCCAAAGAATCCCCCAAATTCTGAAATTCAGCAATTCAGCAATTCAGCAATTCAGCAATTCAGCAATTC
>CAUQST010000084.1:0-7715 GCA_963520865.1 uncultured Comamonas sp. | reverse complement strand
GCGAGCATAACTGCTCTGCGGGGGCCTGTGACGAAGTGGTGTTAGCCACTCTTACGGAGAGGAAAGCAGCTCGTGAGGTCGCTGTCCGAGAACGAGATGACTGCCCTGCAACTGCTGGTCGATGGAGGTGGGTCACTGATCGAGTGGCGTGTGCCAGAAACCAACGAGAAAGACCCTGTTTTTGGAACCGTAACGCCAGGTCATACCACCTACCGCAGGCTTGAGAAGATGGGGCTGGTGTTCTACACGGAAGAAGAGCCGTGTGATCTGCCCGGCGACCCATTGGACGGGTTCTGCTTCTCCCGTGGAATCTACATTGATGATGCGGGCCGCGAAGCGCTTCGGGTCCGCCAGGCTGGCCGTGAGATGGCAAATTGAATACGAGGGAAGAAGCAAGATGAAACACACAGAGGCCATCGAGGCTTTGCGAGCCGTGCAGGCCCATCACAGCACTGCCCAAGGGGTGCAGATTGGATTTCTCATGAAGGACGCTACGGCTGCGCTGGGCGGCTTTGCGCAAGCATCCAACACCCTGGCCATGTTGATGGTGGAGGGCTTGATCGCATCAGAACCTGGGGTGGTGGACGGCGACGTACAGACCATCTACCGCATCGCTGACGCCACGCCACCTGCGTCCTATTCTGTACACTGAAACCCGGATCAAGGAAAGCCGACATGACGCCTGAGGAAATCACCTGGTTAGGGGAAGTCGCGGCAAAGGCGGCGTTCCGCGCGAACAGCAATGGCGACAGAGCTGGTCAAGACCAAAACCGAGGACAGTTTGTGGCAATGGTCAAAGGATCACTGGAAAGCATTCCAGTAGAGCTGCGCGGCGACTATGCACGGGACTTTCTCGCCCGCTACGCAAACAGTGCATACCCAAAGAACTGAAGTAAGGAAGGGGCAGCGTGAGCCGAAAAACCACTATCACCAACGTCCGTCACGCTGGCCTGAATAAGCGTGGCGAAGATCATCAGGTGCTTACTGTGACTGGTGGCAGCGGCAGCTATCGCCGCACACCTTGCCCTAATTGCCCGTGGCGGGTCGATGCCGTTGGTGAGTTTCCTGCCCAGGCATTCAAGCACTCGGCACGTACTGCTTACGACATGGCCCAGGAGTCCTTTGCTTGCCACGACTCGGGGGCAGAAAAGCCAGCTACATGCGCAGGATTCCTGTTGAGGGGAGCGGATCACAACCTGGGTGTGCGCTTGAAGCGGATGCGAGGCGAATGCCTAGATGTTGAAGATGGTGGGTACGAGCTGCATGAGAGCTATCGCGCAATGGCGATTGCCAATGGCGTAGCTGCTGATGACCCAGTCTTGGCGGCTTGCCGCGATTGACGAAGGAAAGCACATGGCCCTTTCATTCACCCCGCAGTACCACGTCCAAACCGAGCCGGGAATATGGAGCAAGCCTTTGAACCCATTTGCTCCGTTCGGCAAATATCCTTCGATGGACGAAATCAAGCGTGTTTCCGAAGAAGCCGCGAAGATTGAAAGCCAAGGTGAAGAAGTCATCACCATGGTCTTCGACCCTAAGGGCGACCTTGGGCGCTAAACGATCAAGGAAAGCGGCGTAATGTTCAACACCAAACCTAAGACCTTGGCGCACGTAGCTGTATTTAGGACGGTTGTGGCGACACTTCTTACCGTGGCAATGTTTCTAATACTGCATCTCTTCGATGTCGCGGACTCGTTTTCTGCTGCGTTGCCGAACATGGATCACGGAGGAGATCTATTCGTCCTCGCCTGGTGCTTCGTATTCCTGATATGGCGCCTAGCGAAGGCGTGGTGGCCATTATTGAAGAGTAGGCAAGAAAGGGCGTGACAAGTGATCTATCAAGTATTTCAACTCGCGCGTAAACGCCTGTCAGGTCACGATCCTCGCGAAACAATCGTGCTCTTAGCGCTGATGAGCCTGCTTGTATTTCCGGCGCTCGTCGTTCGCTTTGCGATGGACGCCACAACCGAGTATCGAAACGGCTCTCTTGGCAATGTGATGGCGACGTTGGTAGCAGCGCTCATCTCAGCGGGCATCGCGCTGGCGCTGGTCAGGCGGTCTTCCGGCATGGGTGAGACGGCTCACAACCGGACCAGTGAATAGCGAGCCGCTTCGCTCAGCCACCGCAGCAGCAGCCCGGCATCAGCACCGATCCGGCATACAAGCCACATTAAAGGAAATCAGATGACAGCGAACAACCCCCTCATCGCAATCGAATTCGAGGGACAGGTGGACGTGCACATCATTGGAGGCGCATCAGACTACGCCACCGTGTGCGGGCTGGCATTGGATGGGGATCAAGACTCTGGCGTCGAGGTGCCGACAACTAGCAGCGCCAAGATCACATGCAGCAACTGCCGGAATATTTGGACGGCTTGTCGGGGCGTGCAGCTGCGGCAGTTTGCTTGAACAACAGCCCTTAAAATGCACAAAGGAGAGCCCATGACGCCAGATGAAATCAAAGCCAAAATTGGTCAAAAAGTCACACAAGCAGAGATGGTAGACATGCTGAAGACAAACCCCATCGGCATTGGCCCGAACGATGTGCGTGTGCGCGGTGGGGTCCTGAGTTTTACGTTTGGCCCTGAAGGGGTCAAGCTGACAGGTGCCGAGGTTCGCACGCCCCGCAGTCCTGCCGAATAAGGGCAACCGGAGCGGATCATGAAAGCAGTAAGCATCGAACCCAACTACAATTGCAAGTAAACTGCCGGGATTTTCAAGACTAGCTATTCCGGCAGCTATGACGCATGCAAAAGCTGGCTTGCAGGTCAAGGCGAGTCAGTTTAGCGATCAAGGAAAGTGACTCCATGGCTTTTGAAGAATTCAACGCACAGACTGCGGTGATGGACGGTCTCAAGGCGCACGCGAATGGGATCAAGGACCTATTGCTCGAAAATCCATTGCTAAAGGAAAGTCGGTATTCCAAGGCGCTAGCGACCCTAGAAATGGCTGTTTGCCTGCTCGTTCAAGCACACGATGAAATTGGCGTTGTAGAGCGTCTACAAGACTGACCACCGGAAAGGATCATGGAGAAGAATCTCAGCGCATGGGTTGTCTTTACATTGAGTGGGGCCGTTCTGTTCGCAGGAGTTGGCCCAGCTCCTGCGGAACTCAATCGCGCAATTGGCGTGGTCGCTTCGATGGCCAGCTTCATCATTGGATTCAAACAAGCGAGGGATGAGTCTCCGTCTTGCCTGCTGTCGTTCCTAGTGAGCGGCTCCGGCCTAGTCGTGGCATTTTCTCAGTTAAACGGATAGATCAAGGAAAGTATCATGCCAATAACGACGGAGGTAGCTGCGGCTCGCAAAAAAAAGATGCGCCAGGAGCGCAGGAGCTTTGCGGTGATGTGGACTGTCATCTTCACGTCGATGGCTGCATTTTCTTGGATCGAATATCTGTTGTTTGACTTTGTGGACACTTGGGTGCGTATCGTTGCAATCATTCTGTCTTGGGTTGGGGCGGCTGGGGTGATCGCATATTCGATTTTTAGAGTTGCGCAGCGCTCAACTGGAAGTTGGCCCAAAACTTGAAGGATTGCTGGAGACCAACATATGTCGCAACAACGTCAGCCACAAGGCGGGCTAATGGATATCGAAAGTGCAAAAGCACTTTTTGGTGAGCACTACAACCCCGACTTGAAGGAGTACACCCGTCAAATCCAAATCTGCCCCCAAAAGGTCGCGGCGCTCGGAAAGGCATACGCTGCTCTCTTTGATAGGTCTCCACCGCTTGATATCCACGGTGGCGACGAGCAGCTTCAAAGGCTGTTCAATTGGTACGCCACCGAAGAGCAAGATGCGCTGTTCTTCAAGGTTGTGGAGTCCTTGGAACACCTTGATGAGTTTTTGGAGGGGAAGAGGGACTACCTCGACTACCTGAAGGTCACCAACCACGGTCCCGATGTCACCATGGAACTCGGCTGGCAGGACAAGCGTGTTGGACGTGTCGTGTGGGATCGTTGGACGCAACCCGTCGAAGACCCCGTAATGGCCTACGTGCTGGTCGCAGACCTATTTGACCTTGCCTACTACGAATGCTCGCAGAAACCGAATGAACGAGCCGAGCCACCGATGTACCGCTACCACCCAGAGCGCTACAAGGCCAGCCGCACCTATGCAGAGACGATTGGCAAGATGTTTCGGCAGCGGGTAGATCCTCACACTGGATTCATGACCATTGATCAGCTCAACGAATCCATGGGGCATGTCGTGCGGGAACTCAATGCCAAAGGGATGAACCACCCCCGGCGCCTGACCCTTGATGGCCCAGGGCCGACGCTAGTCATCGACGCTGAGCAGACTCTGTGCACCGCTTATGGTCGATTCGTGCAGGCCGGCAGACAGATCATGGACTTCCCGCAAAGTCTCACGGAGATGCTGTCGAAGACCGACATTGACGACATTCCGCTGAACGCGATTCGAATGCCATACGCTTCCCAATATGTCCACTTCGGTCCGCAGGCAGAGCTGGAGCTTGAGCCAGGTTGGCTGGTTGATGGCGCATACGTCGAGCAGCGCGGTGAGGTGGGGGACCTGCGCATCACCATCACCGCCGTTCCAACGGATCATGCGGATTCTGAAAAGTGGTACGTCCGCCCCGAACCGGAGTTCAGCCAGGACTTCGTGGGCGAGTTTCGAACCATGGACCTGGCCACTGCCATCGACACCGTACTCGCGACGCGCCTCGCTGCATTCGGTAAGTCGAAGGGGAGAGCTGGAGGAAACATCACCCAGGAGATCCAAGCGGAGGCGGCTGCGAAAGGGCACGAAGTCCCCAAGGACCTGGATGTGGTAGATATCGGCCCCAAGATGGCTAATGTCCGTGAAGAGATCACGCTGCAGCGGTTCCCTGTCTACAAGGCCGCTATCCAGCTGGTCGTAAACGCGCTCTGCTACGTCGCCGCCTACCCAGACGACATTGATACTGCTTGGCCAGCTGGCACGCCTGAGACCCTGTTGAAGAAAGCCGTCTCCGGGGTGGGGAAGGAACAAGCCCGTGCACGTTCCAAGCTATCCGCCTTGGGCTATGTTCCGGTCCACATTTGCGGCAAGCGCATCGTAGAACAGCGAGATCGCCTGAACATGGCCGCGACGGCTGCTGGCGGAAAGGCGACACACTGGCGCAGGGGGCACTGGCGCAACCAGGTGCACGGGCAGGGGCGATCCTTGCGCAAGCTGATCTGGATGATGCCTATGCTGGTGGGCGCAAAGGAGAAAGAAGAGGCAGAGTTTGGGCACCTCTACCTCGTGTCCTAATTCATAGCCAAGTTAAGACAACTCTGAGAGGAAAGATAGTGAACACCATACATGTTCCACCTGAAATGGCGATAGAAAACAAGGTTCTTCAGCTCTCGCGCACCGAGTCGGAGCGTGGTTTTGTTGTGCTGACCATGGCGTATCTTGAGACGAGACTTCGTGTCCTGATTCAGAAGAGGCGCGACCTAGACGGCTGCATCAAAGAACTTCGCGCGACGGGAATGCTTCCCGCCAACTTGATCGAGAACTTAGATCATATGCGTAAGGCTCGGAATGTTTTTGCGCATGAGTGGGATGTGAGTAGCTTGGATCATGAGCGTGTAAAGCAGCATATCGATTCTCTACGCGTTGACCCGAAGTGGGTCATGCCTGAGCGACATCATTCAAAAGCATACGTGTCCAACGTTTTGGCGTACACAGCGAGTGAAATCAACCGAGAGATAGTCATGCGAGAGATTGAATCATTTTAATGAATACAAAGAGAGCATTAATGAAAGCAATATTTCTGTTCGCTATTGCAGCAGTTACAGCAGCGCAGGCCGAAATTCCGGCGGGTCGATTCATGCAAGATGCAGGCTCGGGATACCGCGATGTGCAAATCAGCGATGACGGCAAGTCAGCCATTTGGCTGACAAAGGACTGCTTGAGGTGCCGCGAATCCAAATCGACTCCTGAGCAAGTAAAGGACCTCGATAACGGTTGGATTGAGGTGGGTAAAACTCAGTTTCAGGTATTGTCAAGCACAGCATTATTTCATCCATCTATGGGAGATTTTAGCTCTGCCATCGAGCGAGATTAAATTCATTGGAATAATGTCGATGAAGTAAACAGAAGGTCGTTTTGCAAAGCGCATACCCTACTAAGCACGCAAACGCGCAGGACGTATTACGCGAGAAATATTGCACAGGGAGAACGACATTCTGGAGATTGGCCCAATGAAAGGATAGAGGGAAACATGCGGTCTAGAATTTGGATTGGCACTGCGGCAGTCGTGATCATGGCCTTGTCGGACTTTTTGGCTCAGACGCTTGTTGTTGATCTCGGCTGGCGCTGGACTTACCTGGTGTCAGCTCCCTTTGATGGAAGCAGAAGCATCCTTAGTTACTGGCTGATGATTGGAGCGCTCTCGCCTATCGTCTTGCTTTTTGGAGCGGTCATGCTGTGGTCATCGCTCAAGGGAGCTCCCCATCTGCGGGGCACTGATTCCGGGGGTGGGGAAAGCAGAACGAGCGCTGGTTAAAAGGCTAAGATCCTCGCTCTGTTTGGTACGCACAACGGCTTCATCACGGGCCAGATCCCGAGCACGTGCAAGCCATACTTCGGAGACGGCATGGCTGCCCATTCCCTTGGGATCAGCAGCCACCTGCTGGCGCTCCAATGGTTGGGGAAGGTGCGCCCCATGGACGACCTCAAGCAGGTGTGCTGGGTGCGCACCAGCGCATGACGCCCCTGTAGATTCCCGGTCGCAGGATTCTCTCTATGCAGCACCACGAAACAGTAGACGCACTCATCGAGCGCGCAGTGAGTCAGCACCCAGGCCAGTCTCACCCCTCGCGCGCCCGGTACTTCGGGCCCGTTCTTAAGGAACTGGCCCCGCTCGCACGCTCACTGGAAGCTAACAACCTGCGCGTGCACGAGCAGTTGCAGGGTATCTCGCGGCCGCGCGCCGTCTACACCTGCGGCCGGTACGGCAACGTGTACACAGCTCTGGCGAGACGCCTGTCACGCTGTACGCAGAGGAGGGGCCGGGAAGTGCGGGGCCTTCATCTCCAATACCGGTAAGGGTGGCCAGGCTAGGCAGATGGCGCTGGAGCCCAAGCCATGAATAGCGTCGTTGTTCACCTAGCGCTTGCTCTGTTTGGCACTTTGGGCTCATGCATCCTGATCTGGCGCCTTGCCGGTCGGGACCTCAAGCACCTGCGAATGGCGCTGAGACCCCAGGAGGTACTCGCGGCCGAGCGTCGAGTGCAATGGGCCGAGTCCATGTTGGCAGCCTTGGCAGGCGCCGCCAGCATGCACAGGGCACCATCACTCGGCATGGCGAACGTCGGCGCCCACTACATCCGGCTTCGGCATCGTGTGTGCGTATCGCAGGCATTCCTGGCCAGACTGTCGGATGCTGAGCTGCAGCTGATCCTTGCCCATGAGGTCGGGCATGCTGCGCGCAGGTGCAAAACCTTCTTCAGAGCTTGCGGGATCAGCGAAGAGGTTCTTGCGGATCGTCTGGCACTTCGAATAGCTTGCGCTACGCCGGGGCAATGGCTTCACACCGTCCCTGCTTCGATAGCGGCTGAGCCCAGCCTGTCCACGAACCTGGAATTGGAGCGCCGCGCTTTGGCTCTGGGCGTGGTTTACTCGCCGCTATGACCAACCTGTTGACCTACGCCCGCGATTTCCGCGAAGTGGTCCTGCAAGGCGCTTCCAGCGAACGGATGTGCGTGGCGCTGTCTGCCCCACTGC
>CAUQST010000083.1:0-7894 GCA_963520865.1 uncultured Comamonas sp. | reverse complement strand
ATGGCACCTGTGGGGTTAAACCAGGTTGTTGAGCGCGCGATCACATCGCACCCGGAAATCAATGCGCGCTACCAGGATTTTGTCTCTACGCTGGAAGACCAAAACATTGCACGTGCTGGCTGGCGCCCGAGCATTACGGCCCAGGCGTGGACGGGACGTGAGTGGCGTAGCAATATTGAAAATGCACCCTCATACGACTGGAATCGACCAGGCTGGAATGTGGAGTTACGCCAGCTGATTTTTGATGGCGGTGCAACGTCTAACCGCATTCGCCAATTTGGTTTTGAAAAGTTAGCCAAGTACTACGATCTGCACGCCACCTCCAACAACTTGGCCAACGAAGCGGTTGCAGCCTATCTGGACGTACAGCGCTATCGCTCCATGCAAGCATTGGCGAAAGAGAATTTCTCCATGCACGCGACCACGCTGAGCCAGTTGCGCGAGCGTCAAGAGTCAGGCGTTGGCCGCGGTGTCGACATGGAGCAGGCCAGTGGCCGCTTGTCCTTGGCGCAGACCAACTTGATGACAGAGAGCAACAACCTCAACGACGTGACCCAGCGTTTTCGCCGTGTAGTTGGTGAATATCCTGCAGCCCAATTGCCTGCAGTTCCAGAGGTCACCGGAGGCTTGCCGGTGATTGGTCAGACGCAGAATTTTGAAGAGTCATTGCGCGTCAACCCCGCCATCTTGTCCAAGCAGGCTTTGGTACAAGCGGCGCAGGCTGGTGAAAAAGTAGCCAAGGCCGCCGGCTACGCGCCGACACTGGACGTGCGTGCCTCTACCGGGCGCGATCGCGAACAGCCAGGCGCTTTGTATCGCGACGTGCAAAGCTCGCGTGTCCAACTGATGCTCACTTACCCGATCTACCGCGGTGGTGCAGATTCAGCACGTATTCGTCAAACTGCGGCACAAGGCTATGCGGCACAAGACGTTCGCGACTACACCTGCCGCAACGTGCAGCAAGAGTTGTCGGTTGCATGGAACAACATTGTTCGTTTGCGCCAGCAACTGCCTTTCTTGCGCGAGCATGAGCTCTCAACTTCCAAGGTGCGCGTTGCCTACATGCAGCAATTTCGCATTGGTCAGCGCTCTTTGCTGGACTTGCTGGACACCGAAAACGAATTGTTCGATGCACGCCGAGCCATGATCAATGCCGACTATGACCTGAAGAAAGCAGAGTACTACTGGCTGGCACTGTCCAACCAAGTTCTGCCTAATCTTGGCTTAGTGCAGCCCCATCGCGATGCAGAGCCTGAAGAGCAGCAAGCGCTAGTCTTACCTGATGAGCCGCTGCGCGCCTGCATGGATACATTGCCTGACACAAGTAACTTAACACCCGTGGCTTTGAAACAAATGCCCAAGTAAGGCGCGTGACCAGCGCAAAGTACGAATAACTAAAGCTCCTGTGTAAGCAAGCATGCTTGCTTGCCTGGAGGGAGGGCGGTATGGCTCATAAAGATATAAAAGACGAGCCCCACAAAGGCAAGCAAGATTTTTCAGCGCTGGACGAAGATTTCATCCGTGTGCTGGAAGATTTGATCGATGCATTGCTCACCAATGGAACATTGCGCCTGACGGATCTACCCCCGCATGCCTTGGTCAAGCTCAATGAACGCAAGAAGGAGCGAGATCGACTGCGCAACTCGCTAGACCTCATGCCCGACGATGACATTTTGATCTGACACGCAAGAGGTATCTATGAACGCACCTAAAGATGCGCAGTCGGGTTCAATGCAATCTACAGATGCTGTGGATGGCGCCAGCTCCAAGCCAGTGAACAACTTTCGCTTACCGCCGCACAGCACGCAAGATGATCCTTTGCTGATGTGCCTGGTGGAGTTAACGCGTATTCACGGAACGCCATGCTCGGCGCAAGCGCTGAGCAGCGGGCTGCCCTTGGTGGGCAATCGTTTAACGCCCACTTTGCTTGAGCGCGCAGCAGCACGGGCACGCTTTACGACACGTATCGTGAGGCGTGAATTAACGGAGGTGCCTGCAGGTCTGCTGCCAGCCATCTTGTTGCTGAAAAATAACCGCGCTGCGCTTTTGTTGCAGCAATTGGATGAGCAGCGTTTTCTGGTGCAGTTTCCGGAGGCTGCCAGCCCTATTGAGGTGCCAGCAGCAGATTTGCTGGAAATGTATTCAGGCTATCTGTGCTTTGTACGTCCTCAATTTCGATTTGAAAAGCGTGCAGAGCACGGCTTGAAAAGCAGTAGTGAGCATTGGTTTTGGGCTGCGGTACTGGGCAGCAAGCGGTTTTATCGCGATGCTTTTCTTGCTGCAGTACTGATCAACTTGTTTGCACTGGCGATTCCATTGTTCAGCATGAACGTGTATGACCGCGTGGTGCCTAACAACGCTGTGGAAACACTGTGGGTGCTGGCCATCGGTGTGAGCTTGATTTTGGGATTCAACTTTGTACTGACCACAGCGCGTGCATATGTGGTGGATACAGCAAGCAAGCGTATTGACGTGGCTTTGTCCGCACAAATCATGGAGCAGGTTCTGGATTTGCGCTTGGAAAGCCGGCCAGCGTCGGTCGGCTCTTTTTCTGCCAATCTGCGCTCTTTCGAATCAGTGCGCGACTTTATCGCCTCTGCAAGTCTTACCGCCTTGGTGGACCTTCCATTTGTATTTCTCTTCCTGTTGGTTCTGGCTTGGATATCGCCGTGGATGCTGATTCCCCCAATCGTGGCCATTTTGGCTGTGCTGCTGGTTTCGTTTTATGCCCAAGCGAGCCTTGAGAATTTGACGATCAAAACGTTTCAGGCCGTATCGCAGCGCAATGCATTGCTGGTTGAAACCTTGACGAATTTGGATGCAGTGAAAACGCTCAATGCACAAGGCGGTGTGCAGCGACTGTGGGAAAGTGCCACTCAATACATCGCTTTTGTCGGCGGCAAGATCAAGCTGATTTCTGCAGCCAACGTGAATTTTGTGCAGACCATGCAGCAACTGGTCACCGTAGCGGTGGTGATCATTGGTGTCTACCTGGTGCAGGCTGCTGAGTTGTCGATGGGGGGGATCATTGCCGCGTCAATGATCTCTGGGCGATGCATCGCTCCTTTGGGCCAGGTTGCCGGGCTGATGATGCAGTACCACAACGCCAAAACATCGCTCTCTTCGATCGACAACTACATGAAGATGCCTGTTGAGCATGGCAAGGAGCGTGAATTTGTTTCACGCCCGGTGCTGCATGGTGGCATTGAGTTTCGGAACGTGAGCTTTAGCTACCCCAAGTCTGACCAGCTTTCGTTGAGCGGCGTGAGCTTTGTGATCAAGCCTGGTGAAAAGGTGGGCGTGATCGGGCGCATTGGGTCTGGAAAAACAACACTGGAAAAACTGATTTTGGGGCTGTACCAGCCGCAAGAGGGGGCTATCTTGATTGATGGCGTCGATGTACGGCAGATTGACCCCATAGATTTGCGCCGCTCGATTGGGCATGTGCCCCAGGACCCGATGCTTTTCTATGGCACTCTCAAGCACAACTTGCTCGTTGGCGCACCTTATGCGACAGAGGCTGACATGCTGCATGCCGCGCGCATAGCGGGGGTCGATGAATTTGCAGCAGAGCACCCTCAGGGCTATGAAATGCCGATTGGTGAGCGGGGTGAGTCTTTGTCTGGAGGGCAGCGCCAGTCTATTGCGGTGGCTCGGGCGCTGATTCAAGACCCGCCCATCTTGTTGCTCGATGAGCCCAGTAGCAACTTGGACAATCAGAGCGAGGCTTTGCTCAAGACGCGGCTCAAGGAGAGCAGCGCTGACAAAACGATTGTCTTGGTCACGCACAGAACTGCTTTACTGGAGCTGGTAGATCGCTTGATTGTGATTGATGCAGGCAAGGTGGTCGCAGATGGCGCTAAGGAGCAAGTCATTGAGGCGCTGAAGTCAGGGCGTATCGCTCGTGCGGGAGGTCGCTCATGAACAAGCCAGAGACCAGTAAAAAAACATGGCGAGAGCGTTGGGAAAATTGGTTACTGCAAGGTGACCCCCAATCGACGGACCTGCAGCAAGATGATTTGATCGCAGATGCGCAATGGGCGGCCGGTCAGCAGCAAGCCAAAGGCTCGCGCCTGCTTTTATGGGGTGCATTGCTCGCCGTCGTGGTGCTGCTGATCTGGGCTTGCTTTGGACACATTGACGAAGTTGTGCGCGGCCAAGGCAAAGTGGTGCCTTCTCGGCAGGTGCAGGTTATCCAAAGTTTGGATGGAGGCATCGTCGAGGAAATCTTGGTTCGACCGGGTGAACACATCGAACTGGGGCAGGTATTACTGCGCATTGACCCTACGCGTTTTACATCCTCATTGGGCGAAAGCAAGGCAGAAGTTCTGGCACTGAAAGCCAAGGCCGCGCGTTTGGAAGCGTTGGCAACAGGTGATGTATTTAAGGTGCCAGAAGATGTGATGAGAGACGCCCCTCAGATCGTGCAAATGGAGCGTCGTTTCTGGGAAACCAAAACGCAAGAACTTGAGACCACCATAAGTATTGCAAGAGATCAGCTGAACCAGCGGCAGCAAGAGCTGCGAGAAACTGCTGCTAACCGTGATCAAGCAACATCCAGCTGCAGTTTGACTTCTGAAGAGCTGGCTGTAACGCGACCATTGCTCAAGAGTGGAGCGGTTTCTGAAGTTGATTTGTTGCGCTTGCAACGTGATGTGGCGCGTTTTTGTGGCGAGGCCAAAGCGGCAGGTGCACAAATTGGGCGCATTCAGGCTGCGATTCAGGAAGCACAGCGCAAAGTACAAGAAGCGGAACTCAATGTGCGCAACTTGGCTCGCGTGGAGCTGTCAGAGACAAAGTCCAAACTTTCTACCTTGGAGCAAGGGCAGCTTGCGCTAGCGGATCGAGTCAAGCTGGCGGAGGTGCGCTCTCCTGTGCGTGGAACAGTCAATACCTTGATGGTGAATACCGTCGGCGGTGTGGTCCAGCCTGGCAAAGACATCCTTGATATCGTGCCGATGGATGACAGCTTGTTGCTAGAGGTGCAGGTCAATCCCAAAGACATTGGGTTCTTGCATTTTGGACAGAAAGCAGAGGTCAAATTTACGGCCTATGACTTTGCTATCTATGGAGGCTTAACAGGCAAGGTAGAGCAAATTGGAGCGAACACCATCACGGATGAACGTGGTAACTCGTACTACATCGTGAAGGTGCGAACGGACAAGGTGCATGTGGGCGATAACTCACGCCCAATCATTCCTGGTATGCAGGCCGAAGTACATGTTTTGACTGGGCGGCGCACGTTGATGCAGTACTTGCTGAAACCTATTTTGAGAGCCAAAGCGAATGCTTTGACCGAGCGTTGAGCTTGTTTTCTTTATGCATGTGAGGAAAAGATGCAAGTACAGCCTATTTTGATCGTTACGCGGGATGCTGGCCTGTGGGAAAGCTGGCAACTCTTGTCAGAAGCAGGCAAGAAACCATATCGAGGCGTTGATTTACAAGACGTCTTGCACTGGAAATCCATGGGCAATCACTTGGTGATTGTGGATATGGCGTTGCTCAAGCAATCCAATGCCAAAGATGGGTGGCAGCAGTATTTTGAGGGGCTACGTGTGCTGGTTCTCAGCGCCCACATGAGTGATGCTGAAGGCCAACTGGTGTTGGCCAAAGGTGCCTGTGGCTATGCGCATACGCATTTGTCAAATGACGCCTTGGTGCTGATTGTGAACAGCATCGATACAGGCGCAATCTGGCTGGGGCGCAGTCTCTTGCAGAGAATGTTGCAAGACATTGAGCAGCGCTTACCGGTGATCACCGAGAGCGATTGGGCACAGTTGCTGTCAGTGCGAGAAAAAGAAGTGGCTCGCCTTGCATCAACCGGGCACAGCAATGCAGAAATAGCACAGCAATTGCTGATCACGGAAAGAACTGTGCGTGCACATCTGTCTTCAGTGTTTGAAAAGTTGCATGTGGATGACCGCCTCAAACTGGCGCTCAAAGTACATGGCATTCAGCGCTAGCTGCTGGCTCTTTTTGTAGGAGACAGTAGCTGTTCGGTTGTGCGAATTGAGCAGCTTTGTTTGGCATCTTTTATAGGCAAGGCCATAAAGAGCAAGCCTAACCGTCCAAGCGGTTGACCTATTGGCTTTGCCGCCAATAGCTTTGCAAGTATTCACTTCTTAATATTTCTCCAAGGACGACGCTTTGGCGTCTGTAGTGTTCACCTTTTGGAGAGATGTGATGGCAAATACTTCTGCATTGATTACCAAGTTGGAAGGTCAGGCTTGGGTTCGCAATAGTGACGGCAGCTTGCAGCCATTGCGTGTTGGAATGCGCATCCCCGTTGATGCAGACATCGTCACAGCGGCAGGCAGCCAGCTGTCTCTCCAGGGTAATGAAGAAGGCATTCTTCAGATTGCAGCAGATCAGCAGCTCAAGCTGTCTGACGATTTATTTCAAGCAGCAGAGCCTAGCGAAGCGGCCATCGCCAATCCGGTAGATGCAGATGTCAATGCATTAATCACAGCATTGAATGATGGGCAAGACCCTCTGGCAGATCTGGACCCTACGGCTGCAACGCTTTCTGGTGGTGAAGGTGCAGGCAGCACCTATGTGCGTTTGGCCAGTGTGATCGAACGGACCACGCCCTTGGCGCTGCAATATCCTCGCTCCATTTCCTCTGGCACTGAAGACTTCATCTCTGGTGGGGCGGTAGCCCAAGATGATGAACCAGCCCCTCCAGCGCAGGCCAGCATCGGATCAGATGCCCAGACGGTCTATGAGGCAGGGCTGGGTAATGAAGCGACAAGTGAAACAAGCAGCGGCACTTTCAGCGTAAGTGCCAGCGATGGCATTGCCTCAATCACCATCGGCGGTGTGAGCTATTCACTGGCTCAACTCAAGGGCGATGTGATGCTACTGCCCCCCGTGAATACGCCTGACGGCACGATCAAAATCACGGGCTTTGTCTCGGATGCTGGCAACCAAAATGGCACCGTCAGCTACGAGTACACGCTTGCGGCAGCTCAGCCGCACGCCAGCGGTGATGGCAACAACACGTTGACTGACACCATTGTTGTGGGGGTGACTGGCTCGGGCGGGGTGAGCAGTGCGGGCGAGATTGTTATCACCATCGTGGATGATGTGCCAGTAGCCAATGACGATACGGCGAGTATTGAAGTGGGCGGCAGCACGGCGAGCGGCAACGTCATCACGGATGCCGGCTCAGGCTTGGATAAGCAGGGTGCAGACGGCGCAGTCGTCACCAAGGTGGAGTTTGGCGCAACCAGCGTCAACGTCCCTGCCTCCGGTAGCATCACCATCAACGGCGCCTATGGCGTGTTGACACTGGCTGCCAACGGCACCTACAGCTATGCCCGCAACGAGGGCTCAGAAGGTGGAAAAAGCGATGTATTTACCTACACGCTAACCGACGGCGATACCGATATCTCTACAGCGACCCTGGCCATCAGCATTGGCGACGGTACTCCCACCATCACGCTGCCGACAGCAGGTGGCGATGGCACCGTGGTCTACGAATCTGGCTTGCCAGTGCGAGGCACGGAGTCAGCCGGCTCCGACGCAACGGCTACCACGGAAACCACCGCAGGCACCATCGGCTTTAACACCCCAGACGGCGTAGGCTCGGTCTCCATGGGTGGTCATGTGCTGACCACAACAACACAAACATTTGCCGTAGAGACTGTCACGGGTGTGCAGGGGCAATTGACAGCGTACTACACAGTCAACGCCACCTCCGGTGTCGGCTCCATTCACTACAGCTACACGCTGACAGACAACAGTGCAGGTGATGCCACCTCGGCCAGCTTTGCAGTGGTGGTCACCGATGCCGACGGTGATCCAAGCGCTGCTGGCGATCTGGTCATCAGCGTGGTAGACGACGTGCCGGTGGTGACGGTGTCTGGAGCGTTGACCGTGGTGGAAGGTGCGG
>CAUQST010000082.1:0-8041 GCA_963520865.1 uncultured Comamonas sp. | reverse complement strand
CCGCACGCGGCATGGTGCAACTGCAGCACAAGGCATCGGTCACGGGCGAGCGCCCACTCGATCTGCTCTTTCGCTTTGTGCAAAACCATGCGGTGGTGGTGCTGTGGGCTCCCGCCTCTTTGCTGGCAGGCATGCTGCAAGGCTGCACGCAGCCCCCCATTCAGTTGGTGCCTTCACAGTCACGCAACGTGGTCAGCAGCTATCGCGCACTCAAACAGTTGTACATGGGCTGCGGCCTGATGCCGCGCCTGGTGGCCCTGCGCCCGGCGGGCTATGGGCTGGACCACGTTTTGAAATCGCTGTCGCAGTGCGCCATGCGCCATCTGCACACCGAGCCGTTGTGCGAGCAATTCGATCCGCTGCAAGCCCGACAGCTGCAGCGCTGGGCCCTACAATGTTTGGAGCATTCCGAAACCGTGCACGCCCCGCAAGATGGCGCAACGGCCGGAGCCAGCCCCCTTTCTTCATCTGCTGTGTGGAGCCATTGAGTCAATGTACACCGCCCATGGCCAGTTGGACCGCGATGCACTGATTCGCCAGCATGCCCCGCTGGTGCGTCGCATTGCGCAACACATGATTGCCAAACTTCCGCCGAATGTGGAACTGGATGACCTCATCCAGGTGGGCATGATTGGCCTGGCCGATGCACTGTCGCGCTTTGAAACCAGCCAGGGCGTGCAGTTTGAGACCTTTGCTGGCCAGCGCATTCGCGGTGCCATGCTGGACGAACTGCGCGAAAACGACTGGATGAGCCGCAGCTCCCGCAAGGGGCAAAAAGACATTGAATCGGCCATTCGCCGGCTGGAGCAACAGCTGGGCCGTGCCCCTCGCGAATCCGAAATTGCCGCCTTCATGGAGATGGAGCTGGTGGATTACCAGTCCATGCTGTCCAAAGTGCGCGGCACCCAGCTGATCTATCTGGAAGATATCTCTCCCGGAGAAGAAGACAGCTCCAGCTTTCTTGACCGCCACGTAGCCGACGCCGATGCCGACCCCTTCAGCATGCTGCGCGATGACCGCATGCGCTCCGCCTTGGTGCAGGCCATTGAAAACCTGCCCGAGCGGGAAAAATACGTCATGGGCATGTACTACGAGCACGACATGAACCTCAAGGAAATCGCTGCCGTGCTGGAAGTGACCGAATCGCGCGTGTGCCAGTTGCACAGCCAGGCCATTGCCCGCCTGCGCGCCAAGATGCGCGCACACTGACAAGCATTCGCCCACAAAAAAGCGCCAATCAAGGCGCTTTTTTGTTTTGATAGCTGCTAGCGCTTACCAGTCCATCATTTCAAATACATTTCATATTGAAAGTGCCATGAACACTGCGCAAGCAGCTATTAATTAAATACTTAACCGCTGATGTGATACATCCGCGCCACCGAGGCGGCGGCACCCGGCTGCTTGCTGGCGCCGTAGGTGTGGCTGACCGATTGCTCTGGTATCAAAGTGGCCAGTTGCTGGGCTGTAATGGCCGCAAGCTTGGTGATATGGCCGCGCATTTGCGTCAGGCGCTCGGACATGGCCTGCATGCGCTGCACGTTCTCTGGGGTGAATTGTTCCGCACCAAAGCGTTGGGCCAAGCCCGCAAAAGCCTGCATGCCATCGCGCAGCTGGCGAATGGCAGCCTCGGTGGAGTCGGGCTGGTTCTTCACAATCAGGGCATTGACCAAATCGATCATGCCGTCAATCTGTTCCAGGGCTTCGCTGAGTTTCATGGTGTTGCAGGTGTTTGAGCGGTTGAGACGGAGTTCGGGCGCTTGGTACCAGTGCAGCCGAAGGTCGGATAAGGCTGACTGGCGCAAAGCGCCCGATATGGGTGTTTAAGCGCGTGCCGCGCCCAGCAGGTCGGCGGTGTCCACCAACATCTTGTCGGCGATCACGCTGGCATTGACTTTGAAGGTGCCATTGGCAATCGCTTCACGGATGGCATTGACCTTGGCCATGTCCACATCCGCCGACGTTTTGGCGTTCTGGTCCAGTGAACGTGCCGAATTGGACACAGTCACCGGCACCCCTGCAGCATTGCTGCGGGTTTGCTGCACCACCTCACTGGCGGTGCCGCTTTTACTTTGCTGCGCTTGTTGCGTAGCGTTTTGCTGCAGCTTGGCTGCCAGCATTTCTACGTTGGTATTTTGTCCGACCTTCATTTTCCTACTCCAATCGCCCGCTCAAGGGCTCCGTAGTGTAGCTTTCGACCCATTGAAAGAGAACTTGAGGATTTTCTTTCAAAAAGTCTTGTATCACTGTGCAACGACGACATCGCCTTGCTGATTGACAGTGCCTGTCACCGTTCGTCCGTTGTCCATGCGCACGCGCACGGTTTGCCCGGCAGAGCCGCCTTCCAGCGCTTTGCCAGACGAAGTGACCGTAAAACCACCACCTTGCGCCAATACTTTGACGCCCGTACCCGGCTTGAAGAGCTGGGGGGCCTTGACCATGGTCTGGCGCAAGGCCATTCCTGCCGTCAAGTTGCGTGCCGCTGTCTGCCCCACCCAGTCGTCTGGCATGGCAATGATCGAATGGGGCGACTCCGCCCAGTCGACTTCGCTCTCCATCGCGTGTTCGTTGGTCAATTGCTCGCCCATGCTGACATTGCTGGTCAACACCCATGCAGGGCCTAGCGCCTTGATGGTGACGGGCAAAAACACGTTCCACGGGCGCTCACCTTCTACACAGCGCATTCCAATGCGGGTACGGCCCCACAGCTTGCTGCCGCTGGGCAGATAAGGCTCCACCCGCTGGCATGGCGCAAGGTTCAGCCGTGGGTCCAGCCTGCCTACCTGCACTTCCATGCGCAGTGGCATGGTTTGCGTTGCCGTTTGATTGGACAGCGCACCTTGCAGCCACTGGCTGCTGATTTCAGTCAGATCCTGGGCCGACACCGCTGCCGCACCACCACTCACCAGCACACAGACAGCCGCACGCACTACGGCACGCGTGAGCCGTGAAGAAACGGCGAGGGTCGCAAATACAAGATGGGGCATGACAGCGACTTTAGAGCGCGCACCATTTTTTAAAGCACCGAAGTACCCGTGCAACCACGCTTTCTTCGCGCTTTAGCAAAAACAGCGCGTTTCCATAATCGCTGCACGCACCAAAGTCCGCAGTGGCGAGGTGCCACCGTTTTTGTTTTCCACTTCAGCAAGGAATCACATGCTAGACAAAATGACCGGCCGTCTGGACTTCCACAGCGACGCTCTGCTGTTGCGCGCAGAGCGCCAGCGTGTGATTTCCAGCAACATTGCCAACGCCGACACCCCCGGCTATGTGGCGCGCGATTTCAACTTCGCCAAAACGCTCAAGGCGGCGCAGGGCGACAGTGGATCTGTACGCCAGGCACTGCAAGAAGCCAGCACCTCGCACGCCCAGCACATGCCCCTGCCCACCGAAAAGTTCGGCAATGACGGCAAAGGCCGCCTGGGTTACTCGCTGGCATCACAGCCCAGCCTGGACAACAACACCGTGGATCTGGACCGTGAACGCGCCAATTTTGTGGACAACGCCGTGCGCTACGAAGCGACGCTGCGCTTTCTCAACGGCACATCCAAGACCATGCTCAGCGCTATCACCGGCCAGTAAGCCGCTCTGACACAAGGAAACCATCGCCATGTCCATGTTCTCCATTTTCAGCGTCTCTGGCAGTGCCATCAGCGCGCAATCGCAGCGTCTGAACGTTGTGGCCTCCAACCTGGCCAACGTTGATGCCGTCGCCGGCCCCGATGGCGAGTCTTACAAAGCCCGCCAGGTTGTCTTTCAGACAGCCCCCATGGGCAGCGAAGGTGCTGCCGGTGTCAAGGTGAAAAGCATCACCGAAGACAACACCCCCGGGCGCCGTCTGCACAACCCAGAGCACCCCCTGGCCGACGAACAAGGCTATGTCACCCATTCCAACGTCAATGCCGTGGACGAGATGGTCAACATGATTTCTGCATCACGCTCGTACCAGAACAACGTGGAAGTGATGAATACCGCCAAATCGCTGTTGCTCAAAACGCTGCAGTTGGGCCAATAAGCACATACAGAAAGTAGGCACGCATGATTTCCGGCGTATCCAACAACACCTCATCTGGCGGTAACAGCTCGCCCAAAACCGCAGCAGACATGCAGGACCAGTTCCTGACCCTGCTGGTTGCGCAGTTGCAAAACCAGGACCCCACCAGTCCCATGGACAACGCGCAGCTCACGTCGCAGATGGCACAGATCAGCACCGTCAGCGGCATTGAAAAGCTCAACAGCACCGTCGAGAGCGTGACCAAGCAGTTCGCCTCCATGCAGATGCAGCAAGGCATCTCCATGATTGGCCACACCGTGCTGTCCGACGGCAACCAGCTGGGCCTGTCTGCCAAAACTGACGAAGACGGCACCAAGCACCTGAGCGGCACCGCAGCCTTTGACCTGGATGGCTCTGCCTCCAACGTCACGGTCACCATCACCACAGCCAGCGGCGAAGTGGTGGAGACACTGGAGCTGGGCTCGGCAACTGCCGGGCGCAACTACTTCACCTGGGACGGCAGCAAGTACACCGGCGAAAGCATGGACTTGCGCTTCAAGGTCACCGCCACCAATGGTGAAGCGGCGGTCAAGTCCACCACCCTGTCGCCCAACGCCGTGGTCGCCACCAGCATCACCAATGGTGCCCTCATGCTGGAGCTGGCCAACGGCGAAAGCATTAACTACAACAGCGTCAAGGCTGTGTTCTAAATCTCTAGGAGCTAAGCATGGGTTTCCATCATGGTCTTTCCGGCCTGAACGCCTCCAGCAAAAACCTGGACGTCATTGGCCACAACATCGCCAACAGCAACACCGTGGGCTTCAAAAGCTCGCGTGCTGAATTCAATGAAATGGTGGCCAGCGCCATGGGCGCTTCGAGCAGCAACAACACCGGCATTGGTGTGAGCGTGGCCGCGGTATCGCAGCAGTTCACACAAGGCGTGATCACCCCCAGCGCCAACGGCCTGGACATGGCTATCAATGGCGATGGTTTCTTTGTGGTGCAAACCGGCACTGGCATTGCTTACACCCGCAACGGCGCGTTCCAGCTGAACAAGGGCGGCGAACTAGTTACCGTCAATGGTGACCACGTGCAGGGCTACCCGATCGACCCTGACACTGGTCTGCGCACCAGCACCAGCCTGACCAATCTGGTATTTCCTACCGGCACGCCCATTGCGGCCAAGCGGACCGACAACGTCAAGGCCACGCTCAATCTGGATGCGCGCGTGGACCAAAACGCCAACCCCGCTCCTCCACGTGCCACCTATGGCACTTCGCTGGAAGTGTTTGACGAACAAGGCATGGCCACGCCACTGCCCATGTATTTCCAGAAAACCGGTGCCAACACCTGGGCGGTATATGACAGCTTGGATGCCAGCGCCGCGCCCATCGGCCAATTGTCTTTTGACTCAACCGGCAAGCTGACCGGCGTCGCCCCTTACGCAGGTTTGGGCGTCGACCCCAATGGCTTGAACCCCGGTGACGCAGGTTACGAAACCACGCACACTTACGGCACCCCCACAGGCACCACCTTGTCTACCCAGGTTGCCACCACCAACCCCAACAACCCCAATCCCGGGCCTTGGAACGTGAATATTGACCTGGGCAGCGTGTCTCAGCGAGGCAGCGCCTTCTCGGTGGCCAAGCTGACGCAAGACGGCTACGCCTCGGGTGAACTCACCTCGGTGAATGTTGCCTCGGATGGCACCTTGCTGGCCACTTACTCCAACGGCATCACCCGCGCCGAAGCCCAAGTGGCGCTGGCCAAGTTCACCAACAGCCAGGGCCTGCAGCCCGATGGCAACAACAACTGGGTGGCCTCCAATGATTCGGGTCCACCGGTGTATGGCACAGCGGGTACTGGCAGCTTCGGCACCATTCAGGGCAGCGCGCTGGAAGAGTCCAACGTCGACCTGACTGCACAGCTGGTGGGCATGATGACCGCCCAGCGCGCTTACCAGGCCAACGCCCAGACCATCAAGACCCAAGACCAGATCTTCTCGACCCTGGTCAACCTGCGCTAAGCGCAACTGAACACGCGCACATAGGAGTTACTCATGGACCGCATCATCTATACCACCATGACCGGCGCCAACGCCGCTGCTCAACGGCAGGCGGTGCTGTCGAACAACCTGGCCAACGTCTCGACCACGGGTTTCCGTGCCGAGCTGAGCACCTTCCGTTCGGTGCCACTGGAAGGCCAGGGCTCCAGCACGCGCGTGTTTGGTCTGGATGCCACCTCTGGCCACCTGGACCAGCCCGGCCCCGCCATGACCACCGGCAAAAGCACCGACCTGATGGCCCGTGGCAATGCCTGGTTTGCCGTGCAGGGCCTGGATGGTCTGGAGGCCTATACGCGCAACGGCGCGTTAGAAGTGAATGCAGAAGGCCAGCTGGTTACAGCCAACGGCCTGGCCGTGCTCACTGATGGCGGCGCTCCGGTGGACATTCCCCAGAACGCCCGCATCAGCTTTGGCGGTGATGGCACGGTGGTGGCCACTTTGGATGGCCAAGACCCCATCAACATTGGTCGCCTGAAGATGGTTACGCCCAATCTGGAGCAAACCATTAAGCGCGGTGATGACGGCCTGTTCCGCTCTGCACAGGGTGACTTGCCCTCCGATGTCAACGCCACCATGGTGGCCGGTGCACTGGAAGGCTCCAACGTGAACGCGGTGGAAGCCATGGTGGGCATGATTGCCGCCTCGCGCCAGTTTGAGCAGCAGATGAAGCTGCTGACCACGGCAGAAACCAATGACAAGACGGCCAGCCAACTGCTGAGCATGAACGGCTAAGGCCGCTGACCAACGAATACGGAAGGAAACTTCACCATGATGAATTCCCTGTGGATTGCCAAGACCGGTATGTCTGCCCAGCAGACTCAAATGGACGTGGTCTCGCACAACTTGTCCAACGTCTCCACCACCGGCTACAAGCGCCAAAGCGCAGTGTTTGAAGACCTGATCTATCAAAATCTGCGCCAGGTCGGCTCGCAAGCCGACGAACAAAACATTCTGCCCACCGGCATGCACCTGGGACTGGGTGTGCGCACCGTGGCCACCACCCGCAACTTCACACAGGGCACGCCCTTGGAGTCGGGCAAAGATATGGATGTGGCCATCAGCGGTGATGGTTTTTTCCAGGTACAGATGCCTGATGGCACCACCTCTTACACCCGCGACGGTACTTTCAGCAAAGACGCCAATGGCCAGATGGTGACCGCAGGCGGCTACCCGCTGCTGGACGGCATTACCGTGCCGCAAGATGCCACCAAGCTGAGCATCAGCAAGAGCGGTGTGGTCTCGGCCACCGTGCCAGGCAACCCTTTGCCCCAGCAAATTGGCCAGTTGAATACGGCATCGTTCATCAATCCAGCCGGTCTGGAGCCGATTGGCGAGAATCTGTACCGCGAAAGTGCTGCCTCCGGTGCGCCACAGACGGGCACGCCAGGCACCAACAATCTGGGTACGGTGATGCAAGGTTTTCTGGAGTCTTCCAACGTCAACGTGGTGGAAGAGCTGGTTCAGATGATCCAGACCCAGCGCGCCTACGAGATGAACTCCAAAGCCATCTCCACCAGCGACCAGATGCTGGCCAAGCTGTCACAGCTGTAATCAATTTATATTCAGAGCGCTTAGCGCAAGCCTATCAACGCTTTCAAATAGAAAACACATTGAAACGCTTGATGAGTCTACGCTACCCGCTCTAGTTTTGTATTTCTTCGGAGCGTTTATGTTCGCCTCTCGCACCTTATTCCAAGTCCTTGCGTTGTCTCAGCGTGCCCCTCGCATCACGCTGTGGGGTGCAGCCAGCTTGGTGGTCAGCGGTTGTGCGTTCAATGACCCGCCGCCCGTAGATCTGTACGACCAGACACGGCCTCTGCCGTCCTCGGCCATTGCCGTGCCTCAGCAGCAGCAACAGGCAACGGGTGGTTTGTTCCAGGCCAACCGTTACCGTCCACCGTTCGAAAGCCGTCGCGCTCGTTTGGTGGGCGACATGGTGACCATTCAAATTGCTGAAAAAGTCACCGCCAGCCAGAAATCCTCGT
>CAUQST010000081.1:0-8326 GCA_963520865.1 uncultured Comamonas sp. | reverse complement strand
TGGCGGCAAAAACTTCGGGGTCGACGATCGCGACAGTATTGGTGCGTTGGAACATGGTTTGGCAGTCCTGTGAACTTGAATTCCCTTGAAGACAAGGGCTGCCCAGGCGAACGGCTAAGACGCCCGGTCATCTGGGCGGTACGCTCCCCGGTGGTTGGCGCAGGGCTTGTGAAAAGTCCTTTGCAGCGATTCCACGTCAGTGCTGCGCCGGTAAAACCCGACCGCACCTATCGCCAGTTGCGTACCCCGCAAGTGTAGCCCAGGCGGTAACCCCCAGAAACAACGAAGCGCAAGCACTGCAGGGCTAATGTGCCTTTGCATGTGCTTGCGCTAAGGGCGCAACCGCTTTTAAACGGTCAGAGGTTAGAGCTCAGAGCTACTTGGGTGTTGTCCTGCACGCTGCTGGCAGCTACTGCTTCTGTTTCCAGATGCGCTGCTGGCGTGATTTGGCGTTTGGCAATCAAGGCAGGCTTGACCTGGGTGGTCGGTGTAGACGCGCCCGCAACTTGTCGCAAGCGGCGGTGTTCTGCCAGCACCTTGGATGCATAGCCACCGTCGTTTTGCATATTGGCAGCACCAACATAGTACTTCAGTGCACCCTCTACAGAGCCTGTTATCTGTATGTACTCCTTGAGGATGGATGCCCCCACGCGCAGATTGCTGACAGGATCAAAGGCTGCATGAGTGCCACCAAAATTTTCATACTTTTCGGTATGAACGCGGGTCATCACCTGCATCAAGCCTTGCGCTCCCACGGAGCTTTGAGCGAATGGATTGAAGCTCGATTCCACCGCCATGACGGCCAAAATCAGGGTTGGATCAATCTTTTGCTGCGCGCCTTGCTCGTAGGCTTCTGCAACGATGGCAGCAATAGGTTCTGCTGCAACGCGGTACTTTTTACTGATCCAGTAAGCCACCGCGGACTGATCCTTGGGCAACTCTTTGGGATTGGCTGCTGTGGTGCGCTCAATAGCTTCGGGTGCTGGGGTGAAGCCAACGACGGCAACATGGCGGTCTTGCAGCCATGTGCGTAGCTGTGCTTCGCCTTGGGCACGCAAATCTGGGTGAGCGAACAGAGCAACAGAAGCAAATGCGACGATCAGACCGATCAGTGCAAAGCTATTGTGGGTAATTTCAAGAAAACCCTCGGTGATATCTGACGCAATTGCGCGCACAGAATTCACCCAGTTTCCTGGCTTAGACATGGCGTTTCCTTTCTTGCGGTCTGGTGTGGCGGTGTCCGTACAGGAGTGCCTAACCATCCAGCCTGAGTCCAGTCGTTACTGTTTCATGCGCTAACTCAGCGCCTAGAGACGCATGAACATCCCTGAGGAGGGATTCAAGCAACGACGTTTAACAATCTTGCGATTCAATGTGGGCGGATTTTAAAAGCCGTCTAAATTACCAGTCAATACTAATGATTTTGTTTTTTATACCTAAAAGATATTTGAAATGTATTTTTCTAGAAACATTTGCCTGTAACTGCTTGTAAACCATTGGTTTGAAGCTTTGTATCGGGCGCTGGTTGCTATCAAAGCGATGTGTCGCTGATTTGGTATTTAAATTAATTTATGAAATTTATAGGCAAAAACTTGGATGAGTGGACATGCATTCGCGATGACATTCATGCGTGTGGGTGTCAATGACAGTGTCAATTTTTATAACTTTGTGGCCAATCGAAGAGGTCGTGCGGTATTGTTCTTAGGCGGGAGTGCCGACTTACAGGTAATACATACATGGCAAATACAAAATTCCAAGGATTGCGCTGGGGTGCAGACCGCGGCCGCACGCTAAGTTTGGTTGCTGGCGCAGTGCTGTTGGTGTGGGGGGGGTTGTGGCTAGCGCTGCCTGGCGTGATTGCGCAGCAAGTGCAAGCAAAAGCCTCTGACGCCCTGGGGCGTGCAGTGACTGTGCGCAGTGTGGATGTGGCGCCATGGTCACTGGCAGTCACGGTGCATGGCCTGGAGGTGGCTGGAGTGCCAGGTCAGGCCCCTGTGCTTTCGGTGGAGAGCACCTATATCAATGCATCACTGTCTAGTTTGCTGCGCTGGGCTCCGGTGCTGGATGCTATCGAGCTTGATCAGCCGGTGGTGCAGGTCAGTCGTGATGCATCAGGGCAGTGGGACTTCGCAGACATTCTTGAAAAGCTTCAAAAGAATTCGGAGCCCAAGGACCCCGGTGCGGCGCCAGCGCGTGTTGCTCTCTACAACATTCAAATCAGGGATGGCCGGGTAGAGCTCAATGACCAAGTAGCAGGTGTACAGCACACGATTGATGCCTTGCAATTGCAGCTACCTTTTATAAGTACCCTGGCCTCGCAACGTGAGGTGAAGGTGAAGCCTCAACTGTCCATGCGTCTGAATGGCAGTGAAATTGCCACACAGGCGGTGAGCACACCCTTTGATGAGACGCACAGCACACAAGCGAAGCTGGAGATCAAGCAGTTTGATTTATCGCCTTATGCAGCCTATGTGCCAGCCAGCGTGCCAGTGCGCTTGCAACAGGGAACGCTGGATGCCGAGATTTTGGTGGCCTTTGAGCAGACTGATCAACCCACAATGCAGCTGCAAGGCAGCACGTTGCAACTGTCAAACCTGAAGTTGCAAGACAGTGAGGGGCAGCCTTTGGCTGGTTTGTCTCAGATGAAGGTGCAACTGGGGGACGCGCGCCCGCTGCAGCAGCAGATGCGTGTGGCCACAGTGACGTTGCAGCAGCCATTCGCTCATTTACATCGTCGTGCAGATGGCCATTTTTTACCACCTACTGACGTGACTGCAGCTTCTGTGGAGAAAGTTAGTACAGAAAAAACTGCAGAAAACGTAGCGACTAGCGAAGGCTGGAAGCTATTTGTTGACAGATTGAATGTAGAAGATGGGTTGGCACAGTGGCGCGATGATGTGGGCCAATCTGGTGCCGCTTTGCGTGTAGATCAATTGCAATTGCAAGCACACAGCTTGGCTTGGCCGATGGGCAGTGATGCCCAGTGGACACTGATGGCCCGCTTGCAGGGCGAAGACCGCGTTGCACGCGGGAGCCTGCACAGCTCGGGTAGAGGCAGTATAGAACGTGGGCAAGCCTCCATCGTGGTCGATAAGTTCGATGCCCAGGCCGTTCAAGCCTATGCCAAGCAATGGCTAAAACTGCCAGTTGGAGGCTTGGCATCGTTAACCGCAGGTGTAGCGTGGCAGCAGGGCAAGGTGCATGCCAACGTGCCAGTGCTGGCCATTGAGTCGGTGACACTGGGTCAGGCTTCCTCACCAGATGTGGCGTGGACAGGGCTGCAATTGCGAAATTTGCAGCTAGACACGGCCTTGCAGCAGGTGAATGTTGAACATATTGCATTGGAGGCACCCCGCGCGCGTGTTCAGCGCAATGCTCAAGGCCGCTGGATGTATGAGCAGTGGTTGCAACCTGTGGTGGGTGCACCGGCCAAGGGCAAAGAAACGATTGCATCACCCGCTGGCAAGCCTTGGCAGGTGCTTGTTCAAGACTTGGAGCTGGCTGCAGGCCAGGTTGAGCTTACGGATGCCTCGTTAGGTGATATGCCTTTGGCCATCAATCTGTCAGATGTGCAATTGCGCATGCAAAACATTGACAGCGTCAAAGGCACTGCCCAGACGCATCTGTCTGCCCGTATGGCAGAGCGCACGCGCCGAGGCGGCTGGGGAAAGCCTGGTGCACTTTCCTACGAGGGCAGCTTGCAACTCGATCCTTTGCTCACCAAAGGGCGCGTACATATCAATGCGTTGCCGTTGCAAGCTTTTGAACCCTATATGGCGCCGTATTTGAATGTGCGTTTGGTGCGCGCGCTGGCCAGTTTTGATGGAGATGTGCACTTTGCCCAGCAACCCAAAGGTCCACAGCTGCAATTGCAAGGCCAAGGACGTGTAACGGATATGCACGTGCAGAGCGTGGTTGGGGATGCCCGTGCAGCCCAAGCGGTGCAGGGCCCGCAAGCGTTGGCTACGCTGGGTGCGGAAGATCTATTGCGCTGGAAGCAACTGCGCTTGCAGGGTGTGCGCGTCAACATGCTGCCCGCGCAGCCTGCGCACATCCAGGTGCGGAGCACCGATTTGCAGGATTTTTTTGCTCGTGTGGTGGTTTTGCCTGAAGGTCGATTGAATTTACAAAATTTGGTTAAAAGCGAGTCCGCTAAGGCTGATCCTGAATCAGTCGATGCTTTTGTAGCCACAGCAAAATCTGATGAGGTGCCACAGCCTGTCACTTCGCCTCGTATTGATATGGGGCCTATTGCACTGCGTGGTGGGGTGATCAAGTTTTCTGATTACTTCATTCAGCCCAACTATTCGGCCGATCTGACATCTTTGAATGGCAGTTTGGATGCATTCTCTTCCCAACCTCCAGCGCCTGGTGAGGCTGCGGCGTTGGCCCAGCTGAAGCTTGATGGAATTGCACAAGGCACTGCTCAATTGAATATTGAAGGTCAAATCAATCCTCTGGCCCAGCCTTTGGCTTTAGATGTGCGTGCCAAAGTGGATGGATTGGATTTGTCGCCACTGACACCCTATGCAATTAAATATGCGGGGCACGGCATTGAAAAAGGCAAGCTCAACATGGATGTGCACTATCAGGTGCAGCCGGATGGGCAATTGACAGCGGCCAATCAACTGGTGCTCAAGCAGTTGACGTTCACCGATCCTGTGGAGGGTGCACCTGCTTCTTTGCCTGTGCGTTTGGCCGTGGCCCTGCTGGCTGACAGCAATGGGGTCATTGATCTGAATTTGCCGATCAGTGGCTCGCTCAACGATCCGCAATTTCGTCTGGCACCGGTGATTTTTAAAATCATCGGCAATATTATTCGTAAGGCTGTAACGGCCCCGTTCAGCTTGTTGATGGGCGCGTTTGCCTCAGATGATGACAAGAGTGATATTACTTTTGAGGCAGGGCGATCAACCCTGGATGCGCAGGCGCAAGCCAACTTGCAGCAGCTAGCCAAGGCAATGAAGAGTAAACCGCAGCTCAAACTTACTTTGATTGGGCAGGCTGACGTAACTGCAGAAGCACAGGGCTGGAAGCGTGCGCAATTAGATCGATTGCTGGAGGGGGGCGACACCTCATCACAAGAGCGCTCGCGCACAGATAAGCAAAAGCTGGCTGCCTTAAAGCAGGTCTATCGCAACACCGTGAAAGACAGACCGCGCAATATGGTGGGATTGACCAAAGATTTGCCAGCCGAGGAGATGGAGGTGCTAATTTTGAAAGATATGGTTATTCCTGCTGCGGCTTGGGATGATTTAGCGGCTGCCCGCGCACAGACGGTGCGTGACTATTTATTAGCGCAAGGTGTTGATGCGCAAAGAGTCTTTCTTGGTAGAACTTCTGAAAAGATGAAAAATCCTGCTGCTCCGTCCGTGTTGCTGAATATTTCTGTCCAGTGATACTTGGGGTCTTTTCAAATAGCGGCGAAAATACGTGCTAACAGGAGAGCATGCTTCATGTGAAGCTGCTCCCAATGATCTGGGCCCTTCATGCCATGGGATGAAGGGCTGTTTTCCTATTTATGACTCTTAATTTCTATTTCGCAGCAACATGTCTGATGCACCTGAACTGAATCCGTCCCCTGCCAAGAACGCTGAGGCACATCCGCTGGATGCTCTGACTGGTGGCGCGTTTTCAGCCGCCACATCCGGTGATCGTGCTGCTCGCATCCGTGACTGGTTGGCCGCTCAACCCACCGACGAGCAACTGCAGGAAGTTTTTAAAGAGCTGAGCATTCGCGACAAGAGCGTAGCCCGTTTGGTGCGTGAACGTATGGATGACATCCGCCGTGCCAAAGATCAGGAAGTGATTGCGGTTGAGTGGGCTGAAAAAGCACAAGCCTTGTTGGCCGGTGCTACGTTGAATGTGGCTGAAGCTGTGGCGTGGCAACGTGATGCTGCTAAAGCGGGTGCCCCATTGTCGCGTGAACCTTTGTCGGCCTTGAAGCAGCAATTGGTGGAGCGTGTAAAGACCATTGAAGATCTGCAGCACCGCGTTCAGGTACAGCGCGAAGCTGCTGTGTTGCTGGCGCAGCGCATTGAAGTGCTGTCCACCAAACCATGGCGTGATGCAGAAGCGGCTCAAGAAGGTTTGCGTAGCGACGTTGCACACTGGCAAGCCCAGGCGACTGAGCTGACCAATGATGCAAGCTGGACCAGCGTCAATGATCGTTTCCCTCCTCAGCTGGATGCGTCGCGCGCGCAGCTTTTGGTTGTGTGGGAGGCCTACCAATCGGCTCTGGCCCTGACGCAAGCGGCAGCCGCGAACGATCAGGCCGAGTTGCCCCCAGTGCCTGTTTGGGCGGATGAAATTCGTGTGGCGCGCGGTTTGCCTTCCGAGTTGGTGGCGGCAGCGCCAGTGAAAACTGCGGCCAAGCCTGTAATTGCTAAGGCTGATGCTGCGCAAAAGCAGCAAGTCGCTACCCAGATGGTCTTATCTGCTTTGCAGGCGCTGACTGAGGCTGCAGAAGACAAAAAATCTGAGGCTATCAGCGCACTGCGTGCAGTACTCAAACAGCAGGGGCGTTGGCTTGATGACGCACTGGCTTTGCAGGTGCATGAACAATTGCTGGCTGCGGGTGATGCACAAGGCTGGCAGCCCAAGAACGTGGACCGCCAGCGTGAAGAGCTGGTGGCGAAAGCAGAATCATTGCTCAATCGCCCAGATGGCCAAACGTTGGGTGGTCGCAAGTTGCAAGAAACTTTGCGCCAATTGCGTGAGCAATGGAAGCAGGCCGATCAAGGTGCAGCACCTAACCACTCGCTGTGGAAAAAGTTTGATGAAGCCTGTAACGCTGCGTACAAGCAAGTTGAGGTATGGCTGGAACGTGTGCGTGCCGAGTCCACCCAGCATAAAGCTTCCAGACTTGCATTGATTGAAGAGGTGAAGGCTTGGGCTGCTACCCAAGTTGATACGCAAGATCTAAAGGGTGTCGCGCGATCTTTGCGCCAGTTTGCTGAGCGCTGGCGCGATAGCGGGCATGTGGGTGAAAAGGTATTTGCAGAACTGCAGACCGCCTGGAAGCAGGCAATGAATTTGGCAGAAGCACCTTTGCATGCTGCTCAAAAATCCAGTCTGGACCGTCGCCACGCCATGATTGCAGAGGCGCAAGCCCTGGCTGATGCACCTTCTTTGCGCATTGATGCGGTGAAAGATTTGCAGCAACGCTGGCAAGCAGAGGCGCAAGCCGTGCCTTTGGATCGCAAACACGAGCAAAAGCTGTGGGATGCATTCCGCAAGCCTTTGGACGACGCATTCAATCGCAAGGGCGCAGAGCGCAGCCGTGCACCTTCTTTGGAAGATTTGTCGCAGCACGATCGTGCCGTGGTAGAAGCTTCCAAAGCACTGCAGGCAGCCAATGCATCGGGTGATGTGCAGCAAATTCGTGCAGCCATGGATGCGCTGGAGAATGCGGTGCGCCACCAGCCTGTGGAGTTGCCGTCTGAAAACACGCCAGCATCCAACAACGCAGAGGCTGTTGCTGAAGCGGTGAAGTCAGATCGTCCTGTGGTGGCTGTGCGTGGAGATGACCGCCCTGGTGCGAAGAAGGATGTTGTTGCTCTTGCGCGAGATGCACGTCCTGCAGCTCGCAAAGATGCGCGTGCACCTCGTACAGAGCGCTCGGAGCGTCCAGAGCGGGGTCCTCGTTTGGGTGATGTTGCTTTCCGTGCTCAGCGTGATGCCGTAGAGTCTGCGCAATTTGCATTGCGCAAGCTGGCCGCACAAGCCCACGGAGAGGCATTGACCAAGTTGGTGGATGCTTGGAGCCAGCGTGATGGCCAAGCATTCCCTTCGACCCAAGAGCTGGGCGGTAAGGTTACCGCTCAAGTGCGTAATGCTTGGGTGCAGGCAGTGGCGGCTCCTGCCAAGGCTTCGGATGTGGCTGATGCATTGCTGCGGTTGGAAATCGCGTCCGAAACGCCAACGCCAGCAGAACATATGGCAGCACGCCGAATGCTGCAGCTGCAATTGCTGACGCGCCGCAACGCTCCTGCACCAGAGCAAACATGGATTCAAGATGTTGCGGTGGTGCTGGCATCTGCACATTCGGATGCAAATGCACGTCGATTGCAAAATGTATTGAAACCTTTGCTCCGCAAGTAATAAGCCTGCAAGCAGTCTTTGCTGCTTGTGGTGCTTGAAAAAAGCCAGTTCCTCTAATGGGCTGGCTTTTTTTTGCTTGTGCAAGATGCGTGGGGAATGAAAAAAGCCGTTGCATGTGAATGCAACGGCTTTTAGTGTTGGTGCCCAGGAGAGGACTCGAACCTCCACGGAATTACCCGCTAGTACCTGAAACTAGTGCGTCTACCAATTCCGCCACCTGGGC
>CAUQST010000080.1:0-8359 GCA_963520865.1 uncultured Comamonas sp. | reverse complement strand
GTGCGTTCGGGGTGGCGTGGGTTGTAGAGTTTGGGTTTTGCAGTGATTGGCATGAATACTGTACAAATGCACAGTATTCTGCGGCGATTGTTTGGGTACGCAAAGCACAAGGCCCGAACCGTCGCCAGTTCGGGCCTTGTCAGGGTAGCTTGGCTGCGGACTTACTTGCGCGCAGGCGGCACATCCGTGCAGCTGCCATGCGCCACTTCCGCCGCCATGCCGATGCTCTCGCCCAGCGTCGGATGCGGGTGTTGGCCATCAGGCTCAACGCATCGGCCACAGCCTGCATTTCATCGACACGTTTGGCCTGCGCCGGGCTGATCCGGCCGGTATAAATGGCGCGCTTGAGGGCGTTAACAGCCTCGCCCCGATTGAGCACCCGGCGCAACTCGTTCCTGAAAGCGTCCTTGACAAAGTAGTCAGCCAAAAACGCCGTACGCAGCAACCGCCCCAATTGCACGCCAGCCTCATAGATTGGATCGCCCTGGGCGGCAGAACCGAACCGCGCAAGAGCTGCCACCGCACTGGCATGTCCGCTCATGACCGAGGCTGCCAGGTGCACCAGACTATCCCAATGCCGCTTGAAATTTGATCCGATTCTTCACGACGGTTACAACACCATTCAAGCGTTGGAGCCCGACCTGGTGGAGGCGCAGAAATCCATTGTTTGGGCCGAGCACCTGGTTTTTGTTTATCCAATTTGGTGGGGTTCAATTCCCGCTATTCTCAAGGGATTTTTCGACCGTATTTTGCTGCCAGGGTTCGGCTTTAAATTCAAAGAAGGTGCCTTGATGGCAGATGGCCTGTTGGCCGGGCGTACGGCCCATTTGATTGCAACCATGGACACCCCCCCTTGGTATTACCGATTGGTGTATCGCATGCCGGGACACAATCAAATGAAGCGAACGATTCTCGAGTTTTGTGGAGTTAAACCTGTTGCTGTGACCAGTTTTGGGCCGGTCAAGAATTCGCACGCAACTACCCGCGACAAATGGCTGTCGCGTGCCTATTCTTATGGTTTTAAGGCTTGAATGGTTTCTTGGTTGGCTGTTTGCTGTCTTTCCACAGTCCAGGTGTGAATAGGCTCATGACCCTCGCGCACCCAGCCCGGCGGCTTCCACAAATGTTTTAACCGCTCCAATACAGGACCTGGCGCCATCACATCACGCATCATGTCCACCAATTCATGCAGATTCAGTACAAACCAGTTGTGGCTTTTGATCTGCTGGGGTGTGCCGTAAAGCACTTTTTCCTGCTCCGGTTCGTAGGTTCCAAACAAATGATCAAAAAGCATGACCACGCCCCCGTAATTTTTGTCAATGTACTGCGTGTTGCGGCCGTGGTGAACCCGATGATTGGATGGTGTATTGAACAGCCACTCAATGGCCGGGTGAAATTTCCCGATCGACTCGGTGTGCACAAACCATTGGTAGGCCAGGTTGGCTGCCAGTAAACCGAGAATCAGATCGGGTGAAAAGCCCAATAAAACGGCAGGTACGAAGAAAATCCAGGTGCCTATTATTCCATTCAGAATGCTTTGTCTGGCCGCAGTGGACATGTTCATGATCTCGCCGGTGTGGTGCGACACATGTTGAGCCCAAAACCATCGAACCCGGTGTGCAGTTCGGTGATACCAGTAGTAGCAAAGTTCCTGAACGAAAAAGGCTGCAATTACTGTGAACACATTGACGGGAATGGTGAATAGTCTGTGCTCCCAAAGCAGCGCCCACAATGCAAGCAGATAACTGACATTCATCAGGGCGCTGGAGATGTAGAAGCCAAAGCCCAATGCGTAATTTGCTGCAACTTCGCGTAGCCAAAAAGTCTGGTTCCGGGCAATGTTCCAATTTCCCGAGCGATATCGCACATGGATCCACTCGAGCAAAAAAGCACTGACAAACAAAGGAAGCATCAGGATCAGGATCAATTCGCTTAAACCTGGCGCTCGGCCAAATACATTGATCAATGCTTCAGTAACGGTTTGGTACAAAAAATCCATCGCAACACCTTTGGGTTGAACTCGTGAATCGGTTTTGATTCAAAAGAATTATCCATAGACACGTGCGCTGAATATTGACTTCTGGCCTTTAGTTTTTGACATAATGTGCCAATGAGCACATCCAGCAATCAGCACGCACTCATTCTCGCGAGGCTTACACACATTGTTCGCCGCTTCATGGAAGCGGAAGGGCTGAGTCTTGATTTGTTGAATGAGTACACGAATGCGGCCTCTTCCGGGTCCGAGCGATTGCCGATAGGGCAATGGTGGGCTCTGCTTGAGCGCGTGGCACAGGTCAGCAACGACCCCCATGTCGGATTGCGAATCGGCAAATTGACCCAGATTCAAGATGTCGGTGTTTTGGGGTATTTGGCCGCCTCGTGTGAAACCCTGGGGCAAGCCATGCAGCGCTTGCAGCGATTCGAAGGGCTGTTGCAGCAGCTAGCCGCCTCCTCGGTTGCGGTGGACGGGGATTGCATCCGTTTGGCCTGGACCAATGAGAATGGACACTCCACAGATTTGTCGAACGAAGTGCTGATCAGCGGCCTGCTCACTGTGTTGGGAATTTTGATTGCCCCACATCGCATTAAACCCGTCTGTGTCGAATTTCCGCGAAAGAGCGACTCGGGTTTGGCCACTTATGAAGCCATGCTTGGCTGCCCAGTGCAATTTGCCCGACCACAATTGGCAGTCAGGCTGCGCGCAGACAATTTAATGCTACCAATCAACAGCCGTGACACGCACCTGATGCAGCTGCTTGAGCAGCAGGCCGCAACGGCGCTGAAAGGGCTTGAGCATTCTGATGAATTTTTGATTCAACTTCAAAAAGCAATGAGCAGGGGGTTGCTGGAAAGAAATGCTTCGATGCCTTGGGTGGCGGTTCAATTAAACATGTCTGTACGTTCTGTTTATCGGGCATTGAATGAACGCGGTAAAACTTTCAAAGGTCAGCTTGATGAATTGAGGCAAACACTTGCACAGCAATACCTTGCTGATGAAACCCTGTCCCTCAGTGAAATAGCATTGCTGCTGGGGTATTCGGAGCAAAGTGCTTTCAATCGTGCTTTTCGGCAATGGACGGGCAGCACACCTTTGAAACACAGAAGGGAATTTTATACGGATAGGAAATTCAACCGCATGAGGCCAAGTATGGCACGAGTTTTGGGCCTCGAAACACGTTCGGCCAAGGAAGGTTGAGCGCTCGCTTGCCGCTCAATGGCAAGAGCTTGGGAGGCAGTATGCATTTGGGCCTGGCGCGCGCGCAGCTGCTTCCCCGCAGCGATGGATACCGCCGCTTCACTGGGTCACCAATTGACGCGCTGGTCTACCTCGTCGGGTTGAGCTGCCAGATCCCAATCCGGCTCGCCTTGCGCACCATCATCCACCGGCGCGTCGCAGCCCTCCCACAGCGGTGGCCCGCGTGCCGGGGTGATGTGCGGGGGGCAGACTCCACCCCGATGTGGTTCAGGATGTGGCGGATTTCGGCGCTGTGGGTGATGAAGGCAATGATGCGCATCTGCCCACCGCACATGGGGCACAGCAGCGGAAATGCCTCGTAGATGCGGGCAATCAGCACCGCCCACAAGTAATGCGCCGCTCGCTTCGGGCGTGCTTCAGGTTCGGGTGTGGGTGTGGCCGCGTTGCCCGGCGCCGCCACCCCAGGTACGCCCGCGCCAGGTTGTGCAGTCTCCACCGTGGCTGGTTGCGACGCAGCAGGCTGAGCCAGCGCCGTTACCGCCGCTCTCAGCGGCGAGTTTGGTGCCAGCACACCAAAGTAGCGGTGCCGGTGGGTGCGTGGCGGTGGCACCAGCGCGGCGATGCGGTCGATCAGTTCCAGCGGTGTGAGGTGCAGCTCATCTGCCTTGGCACCACGCTTGTCACTGGTGGGCTCGCTGCGCTGTTTGGCACAGCGGTACACCAGTTTGCTTCCCTCTTTGCGTAGGCGCTCCATGGAAAACGGTGGACGCGCGCAATAGCGCAGCAGCCGCTCCAGCGCAGCGCGGTCGTGGGCTTCGATGCAGACACCGGCGTCCACCGAGAAGCCGCTGTGTTTGTAGCCCAGCATGTCTTTGGCGTCACAGTTCTCCAGCAGGCCCCGAGCAACGAAGGCGCGCAGGATGCGTTTTTGCAGTGTGGTCTGCACTGGGGCCACGGTAGCCGCATCGATGCCGGTGGCCGCGTGAAAGATGACACCCGGCGATGAGATTCGAGGGGTCGCATCAGCATCGCCCTCGCCCTCCACTTCCTCAAACACAAACGGTGCGCGGCTCATGCTCTCCACGCCACCGGCAATCATCAATCCGGCTTCGCCCGCCCTGATGGCGCGCGCGGCCGTGCCCACGGCGTCCAGGCCTGAGCCGCACAGGCGGTTGATGGTGGCGCCGGGCACGGCCACGGGCAAGCCGGCCAGCAGGCTGGCCATGTGGGCGACGTTGCGGTTGTCCTCGCCGGCCTGGTTGGCGCAGCCGTAGAGCACGTCGGTGACGGCGGCCCAGTCCACGCCTGGGTTGCGGGCCATGAGGGCCTTCAGGGGAACAGCGGCCAGGTCATCGGTGCGCACGCTGCTGAGGGAGCCGCCGTAGCGGCCGATGGGGGTGCGGATGGCGTCACAGACAAAGGCTTGGGGCATGGGGGAGTCCTGCAAGGTGCAAATGAAAAACGGCCCTGCCGTTTATAGGACAGGGCCGCATTGCGGGCAACCGCGGGGTGTCGCGTCCAGGACCCATGCCTGGATTGCGGGGGTCAGCGTGTGACGATGGGGAAGGTGCCCGGCGCCTTGTCGATCAGGCTGAAGAAACGCACCAGGTCGATGGTGCTGCCGCTCACCTTCAGGTCGTCGCTCATCAGCGTGTCCTTGATGCCGGCGGTGCCAGCGATCATCTTCACGAAGATGGGTCGTGTCAGCGTCAGCGTGGCGTTGGCGTCCGCTTCCGCCTCGGCGCGCTTGAAATGCAGCACCGCGTTCTCGATCCACAGCACATAGGTGGCCTTCAAGTCCGTCAGCACCAGGTTCACCTTGAGGGTCTTGCCATCGGCATCGGGGCCATTCAGTCCGGCGGCCATGGCTTCCAGGAAGCGCTCGATGGGGGTCTGCATCAGCATGTCCATCAGCATGGCCTTGGAGGCGCCCTTGGCCGGCGGACCATTGCGCAGTTCCTGCGCGCCGGTGAGGTAGGCATTGCGCCAGGTGGCCGCTTCGGCCTGGTAGCCCATCTGCTCATAGGTGCGCGCCAGCAACTCCTTGGCGGCGGTACTGGAAGGGTCCCCGAACACGGCGTGGTTCAACAGCTCGGCCGCCCAGCGGTAATCGCCCTTGTCGTAGGCGGTCTGTGCGGCGGCCACGGCCTTGTCGGCGCCGCCCAGCAATTCCAGATAGCGCTTGGCAGACTCCTGGGGTGGCAGAGGGTTGAGGTTGGCCGGGTTGCCGTCGTAGGCGCCCATGTAGAACTGGTAAACCGCTTTCACGTTGTGGCGCAGATCGCCGTAGTAGCCGCGGGCGCCGAAGTGGGCCGAGAGGGATGCGGGCAGCTTCACCTTGTCGGCGATTTCGCGCGGGGTGAAGCCGGCATTGATCAGGCGCACGGTCTGGTCGTGGGTGTACTTGTAGACATCGCGGTGGGCGATGATCAGTTTACGGATGGCTGCATTGCCCCACACCGGCCAGTTGTGCGAGCCGATGTAGATGTCCGCACCCTTCACCTGCTCCAGGGCCTGGTCCATGTAGTTGGACCAGCGCAGCGCATCGCGCACCTTGGCGCCGCGGATGGGCAGCAGGTTGTGCATGGTCTGGCTCAGGTTCTCGGCACCGTCGTAGAGCTTGAGCGCGGGGATGCCAAACGTGAGCTCGGCCGGGCATTCGGCGCCGGGCACGTTGTGGAAGACAAACTCCACGCCGTCCAGCCGCACCGGTTGCGAGGCCTGGTCGATCAGCACATTGGGTTCGATGATGCCCACGTTGCCATAGGCCACGTCCTTGCCCAGGCCGGTGTCCACATTGCCCTTGGCGGAGCGCGGCAGGTCACGCCCGAACTGGTAGAGCGAGCGCCGGGCCATGCCGGTACCCACCATCACGTTCTCGCTGGTGGCCTCTTCCAGAAAGCCGCTGGAGGCCACCACCGGCAGCTTGCGCTCGGCAATCTCCTGCGGCGTGACCACGCCCAGCACGCCGCCAAAGTGGTCGGCGTGGGCGTGGGTCAGTACCACGGCGGTGATGGGCTTGTTGCCCAGGTGCTGGCGCGCAAAGGCCAGCGCGGCGGCCGAGGTCTCGCGCGCGGTGAGCGGGTCCACCACGATCCAGCCGGTCTTGCCGTCGATCAGCGTCATGTTGGCGATGTCGAAGCCGCGCAACTGGTACACGCCATCCGTCACCTTGAACAGGCCCGTATTGGCATTGAGCTGTGCGTGGCGCCACAGGCTGGGGTTGACCGTGTCGGGCGCCTTGCCCTCCAGGAACTTGTAGGCATCAAAGTCCTTGAGCACAGTGCCGTCGGCCTGGGTGATCTTGCCGGTGGGCGCGGCAATGAAGCCGCGCTTGGCATCTTCAAAATCCTGCTGGTCTTCCAGTGCCAGACCTTTGACTAGTTCGGCATTGGCCTGCAGGGTCTGCGGCGATGCGTCTCCCGCAGTGCCACCAATGCCGCTGGTCTTGTTGCCGCAAGCCGCAAGCAACAGGGCGCAGGCACTCAGAAGGGCGATGCGGTGGACGGGCGTAAATCGATGTCTCATGGCTTGTCTCCTTGTGTGTCGTATTCAGAAACCACTGCGAATGAGATCGGCGCACTTCTCGCCGATCATGATGCTGGGTGCGTTGGTATTGCCGCCGATCAGGGTGGGCATGATGGAGGCGTCGGCCACGCGCAGGCCTTGCAGGCCATGCACGCGCAGTTGCGCATCGACCACGGCGGTGGGGTCGCTGGAGGGCCCCATCTTGCAGGTGCCCACCGGGTGGTACTGGGTGTCGGCGCGGTTGCGAATGTCCTGCGCCATGGCGGCGGTGTCGCCGGCCTTTACCGGGTAGAGCATCTTGCCGCGCACGCTGGCAAAGGCGTCGGATTCCATGATGCGTTGTTGCACCAGGCCGCCCTGGACCAGTAGCTGCAAATCGCGCTCGTCGGACAGGAACCGCGGGTCGATGATCGGTGCCTCGCGCGGGTCGGCGCTGCGGATGCCGACCGTGCCGCGGCTGAAGGGCCGCAGCACATCCACGTGGCAGGAGATGCCGTGGCTCACGTGGGCCTTGCGGGCATGGTCGTCCACCAATGCCACCACAAACACCAGTTGCAGGTCTGGTACCGGAACCGCGGGCGTGGAGCGGAAGAAGGCGCCGGCTGTGGCAATGGCGCTGGTGATCATGCCGCTGCGTTGGCGACGCCATTCGAACATGGCCTTGACGATCTTGCCGATGCCCTGCGGCGATGCGCCAAAGGATGCGGTGTTGCCCGGCACCGTCCAGCTTTGCACATAGTCGATGTGGTCCTGCAGGTTCTGGCCAACGCCACTGAGTTGGTGCATGGGGCGCACGCCGGCCTGCTGCAGGTCGGCAGCCGCGCCAATGCCCGAGAGCTGCAGCAGCTGCGGAGATCCAAATGCACCCGCGCTGACGATGACCTCACGCCGCGCCCGCACGCTGCGCAACTGGTTGCCCTGGTAGAACTGCACGCCGGTGGCGCGGCGATCGGTCAGCTCCACCTTGGCGCTCACCGCGTGGGTCACAACCTGGAGGTTGGCGCGGCCCAGGTTGGGCGTCAGATAGCCCTTGGCTGCGCTGCAGCGCTCGCCATTCTTGTGGGTCACCTGGTAGAGAAAGCTGCCTTCTTGCTGGGCGCCGTTGTAGTCGGGGTTGAGGGGGATGCCGCTGTGCGCCGCAGCGTCCAGGAACATCTGGCTCAGGGGGCTTTCAAACCGGGGATAGGTCACGTTCAATGGACCGCCCTGACCATGGAGGGCATCGGTGAACTGTTCGTTATGTTCGGCGCGCTTGAAGAACGGCAGGACCTCGTCATAGCTCCAGCCGGGGTTGCCCAGTGCGGCCCAGTGGTCATAGTCCCAGCGGTGGCCACGCACATACAGCATGGCGTTGATCGAGCTGGACCCGCCCAGGGTCTTGCCACGCGGCTGGTAGCCGCGCCGGCCATTGAGCCCGGGTTGCGGCACGGTTTCGAAGGCGTAGTTGTTGATCTTGGTCGGCACCATGGCCACCACGCCGGCCGGGGCGTGGATCAGGACGCTGCTGTCCGGTCCGCCGGCTTCCAGCAGGCACACCGTGACGGACGGGTCCTCGCTCAGGCGCGCTGCCAGCACACAGCCGACGGATAGGAAATTCAACCGCATGAGGCCAAGTATGGCACGAGTTTTGGGCCT
>CAUQST010000079.1:0-8805 GCA_963520865.1 uncultured Comamonas sp. | reverse complement strand
TTCATGACTCAATCCTCTCAGGAGTTGAGCCTCCACGGAAGCCGGTGTGATTCAACCTGTCGTTCGCTGTCATGCGCTGGACAACAGCTTCTGGCTGCGAACTCGGTTGGTCACGACTAGCGGAGTGGTCAGCCGCAACCGGCAAGTTCGTTTGAGCCACCCTGCTATTTGCTCTGGCGACCACTGACTCTGCAATTTACCCGCCACGATTTGCGCCAGCTCAGGGTTGCAGGCCAACTTGCACGTCTTTGGGCGGCGTGCTCGCTCCCAGGCCACCTCGTCTGCCTTTGTAGCTCGGTAGCAAGTCTTGCCGCCGTTACGCAGGAGTTCACGGCTGATGGTGGACGCTGCTCGTTTCAAGCGTTTGGCTACACAGCGGACGGACTCACCTGCGGCCAAACTGCGCGATATCTCCTCGCGCTCTGCCAGAGACAGAGTCAAGTGAGATCGGCGTCTTGCACGAGGCCGGATGCCACCCGTTGCACTCAGGATGGTGTGGATGGATGTGTGCGGTCGGTCAAACAGCTTGCCGATCTCGTGCAAGGTATCACCAGCTTTCCAGCGGTCCCACATCAGGGCCTTCTGAGCTTCGGTGTAGTAAATCCGCGGTCTTCGCTTCATTCCAACACTCCTTCCGCCAGAGGCGGTCATTGTGTTGCATCGACCGGTTGAATCCACAGCCAGGAGCAGTCAATTCGGGAAGTGCCTTCAAGGACTGCCACTGGCCGAGCTGCGATAGTCGCATGTCAACCCTGAGCAGACATTCCCTAAAGCCATACCGGCTCATCTATAGCACACGCGAAGCTTATGAAAGTTGACATGAGGAGGTCATCCCAACTCGTCGGGGCGAAGGGTTAGATGACCCCTAAATTTCTTACTTAGACGAGTTTTCACACAGCCTCGGCCGAACTCAGTCACGACCAGCGGACTGGTCAGCCGCAATCGGCACAGGCGGTCAACTCATCCAGAATACGCACTGCGAAGTAGCTTCTGAAAAATCCCATATCAAGATGGGTTTTTTTTCTTATTACAGTGTAATTTCTCGCAGTTCAAGCGTTTCCGGATCGAGCTCGGACACAGCGATATGCAAAGCGAGGATGCGTGCATCAAGCTCCTTGATCTGTCTTGGCCAGCCTGTTTCAGGCCTATGCGTGAGCCGGTTTTTGATCCGTTTTCCAATTGTGCGAGCAGCCGGTGACGTCACAACGAAGTGCATTCGCGAGATTCCGTGATCTCGCCCAAACATCATGCGCATGCAGTCAATCAGCTTCGCAAGATCGCCTTCACCTCGCCATGAGTTTTCGACCTCTATCCAGACGAAACGGCCGTCCTCGACAGCCACCAGATCGGGGATTTTTGCTATCTGCTCTTCCTTGTGGCAATACTCGAAGCGCGTTAGATCACACTCCCCGGCCCGCACGCTCAGCTCCGAGAACACCTCGTCAGTTGGCCAAGCGACATAGACGCTGTTACACGCCGAGCGATGGCTGTGAGCATGCCGGATGTAGTCCCGAGCATGCGCTTTCTCTGCTATCAGGCTGTTGCCGTGCTGCTTGATTACGTTGACGCCCGCACGATTCAGTGCATACAGTAGCTCACCGCTGCCGGCGCTGACGCTCCAGACGGACTCCCGCTTGCTCACCACGAGCTTCCGATTGAGCAGCCACGTGAGCGTGCGGCGTGCCATACGGCGCGAGTTCTCATCACATCGTCCCCAGAGATGGCGGGCGACTTGGCGAGTGGATGCGTACCCCGTTGCAGCCAGGAGGTGCAGGGCTTGTAGGCGGTATGCAGCGCCTTTGTTGCGTGTATTCATACAAGCGTATAGCGCCGTGCACATGTCTGCCAGATATACCGATGCCTCGGTACTTATACGGCTCAAGGTTGCATAAAGTCGGAAGGGACCCTCCACCTGTGCTTGGCTGCCATCGAAATCACTCTGTATTTGCAGGCCACTTTCTCGTTCTCGGACAACGTCGGAAAGGTGTCCTCGCCTGATTTTTTCGTGCTCGGAGTCCCCAGCCCTTGCCAAGATCCAGGGCAGCGCCTACGGGCCCCAAAGACACTACGACGGTTTTTTGCAAAAACCGTCTGCGCGCAGGCACTTCGTGTCCTGCTTGCGTGCACCGTCGGGGGCTTCACGGCCTGGACGGCCTACCCCCAACTGCCCGGCTAGTGCCGTGCTGCACTGCGGCCCCGAGCGAGCTCGGGCAAACCGCTTCTTCATGCGCCCCAAAGGGCGCACCGCCTCGGCCCCAGCAAGCTGTCGGCCTCACCTTTACGAATCGATTTGCCCGAGCTGCGCCCGGGGCCGGGGTGCTAGCACCCCCGCCGATCCCACCGGCGCTTGGGGCGCCTCGACGCTGAGGGCGTCGTAGATCCGGCGGCTCCCCCTTATGCACTGCCTGGCCTGGGGGCCAGTCAGCCGCTACGGCCGTGAGGCCTGCGCGTCCCTGCGGGTGCTCTCCGCGCTGGGGCGCTGCGCAGCCCGTCCGCCCGCTGACGCGTGCTCTACGGGCCTTGCTGGGACCATGCCCGCACTTCAGGGGATGCTACTTCGGGCTATTCCCACGGCTAGATGCTTGGAGTCTTGAATACCGCCGAAACGGCCAGGACACAAGCCAGGGACGCAAAAGATCCCGGACAGTAACGCCCAGGGAAGAAGAGGAGGAAACGCATCCATGAAGCCTCAGTTCACCTTGGGTGCTGTCCTCGCTGAATCGCCCCCGGGGCGATTCACTTGTAGCTACTTTGAAGCATGTTTCCTCCTGCTGGGATGCAGCATCGGGGATGAAAAAAGGCCCGGCAAAAGCCGGGCCAAGAGAGGTGAGGAAACTTCATGACACATGAGAGCCTATTTTGCACAGACACTTGCCTTCCAAAATCTGCCCTCAAACCTGTATAGCGCGCAAGTTAGAGGATGATGAGCATCGTGACTGTTTTTTTTGAAGCCTGCGCCTCATTAAGCTACGGGGTCTTATGGGTCTCTTCTCTCCATCGCTGCACATGTGAAAGCAGTCGCTTACTTATGATGACTCTCCCTTGGAGCCAATCTTTAAAGGGGGGTGGAAGCTTTACATTAGGGTAGGTGATTCGTTGGATGTAGGGTCTGAACGCTTCAAGTTCGTATCCATATCCATAGTGTCTTTCACTACCTTCTTTTTCGATTTCGCCTTTGTCTTGGGGGCGCACTGATGCTCGGCCTGTATAGGCTTGTGCTAGCCCTTTAGGCCATTGGTCTTCAACGTTTGCTGCTCTGATTCTGTCTTCCAGAGAGTGTCTGAAGCTGTGATTGCCATAGCCGCTACCGAAACCTAACTTATCCCGTACAAAACGAACAAATGGCTGCTCGTATGCTCGTCCCCACTTGGGTGATTTTCCATCACATTCAGGAAGGGCTGCCGGGAAGAGGGGGCCCTTCGAATAGTGGTTCATGACGCTGCGGACGAAGTCGACAAAACCTTGTTGTATAAGAACATGGTGAATCGGTACGACACGCATCGATGCTTCATTTTTAAGAGCTCGAGCAGGGCCAAACTCGGTTTCTCCATCTTGAATCAAGATACCTAAGTCTTTGAGTAGCACATCCTCTACTTGTATTTGAGCTGCCTCGCTGACGCGTAATCCATGCCACATGCAGATGAGCGGAATCCAGTAGCGAGCCCCAAGATCGTCTTTCATCTTGCCTCGCCAAGCTGACGAGTTCGGGTTGTACCAGTCTGATGCAAATAATTTATTGAGGTGGTCGGACTGATAAGGAAAGCGGGGCTTTTGGCGAAGTTTTTCTTGCTTGGCGTCGACAGTAGGCATCACATCTAGTTCTACCACTGGGTTGTTGTTGATGAGTTTCTTTGTTTTCCCAATACCAAATGCAGTGTGCAAAGCTCTTTTTACGCGGCCTGCTACGTACTTGTAGCTCCAAGCCGCTTCTTTGTCTTGCAGACGGTTTTCCAGGAAGTTGTAGACATCATCTGAGCTAACCAAATGCAGGGGCTTGTTCTCTGCGAAGTCAACAAATCGCTGCCAAATCGACAGATAAGTAGACTGGGTTTTGGGATATTTTGGGGATAGATAGCGTTTGTAGTGAGGTGTGATGTCTGCCAAACGATTTACCTGTGGAGTCGGCGCGCGTTCTGGCTGCGCCTCCCATACTGCTTCAAGCGGCGGTGGCAGTTTTGAAAGATCAGGTGATCCGAGGGATTCGCCTTGCTGTCGAGCCGCGAGAGTTTTGTACCCAGTTTTCACATGTGTCAGCACTTCGTAGGTGAGTGCTTGCCATTGCGCGTCGGTTGCCTCTAATTGATAGCCACGAAACACCATGAGCTGGTTCACGAATTCGTGGAATCTGCCAACATTTCCTGAAGCTACTGCTCGGTTGATGAGGGGGAGCATTTCCTGGATGTTCGCATCCAGCGATTCGAACTCCTCATCGCTCATCCCCTCTTTGCGTGCTTGGGCATCCGCGTCTAGCGTGCTCAGAAAGAGGGAAGCGATTTGCCCTGGGAGCTCTGGACTGATGGAGAGACTTTTAAGCCGCGTCTTACGGGGCAGCTTCAAGAAAGAGCCGATGGAAGTTGCTTGCGTTTGGTTGGATCGAGCTGCGGCAAGCTCGCGATCTGTTTGCACGGTCAGCAAGGCGCAAAGCTCTTTGGCCTTTTTGTAGTCTCGCCCGAGCCTTTTAACGAAGTTGGCTTTTGCGAAACGTGGGCGCAAATCTTGGGGGATGGGACGAAGGAAACGATAACCGTGGTCGTCCTTGCGCATGTAGGTTGGCATGTCAGCGTCCTTTGCTGACCGAACCTTTTGCTGCCGCTGTGTACCAGTCATTTGTACCACTTCAGGAGTAAAACTCCTTGATCTGAAGCGATTTCAACGACTTAGTTCAATGTGGCGGAGGCTGTGAGATTCGAACTCACGGAAGGATCACTCCTTCGGCAGTTTTCAAGACTGCTGGTTTAAACCACTCACCCAAACCTCCGAAGGCGTCGATTCTACACAAAGCGCGGCGGCCTCCGGGGCCGCGCGGCGCAATCAGGCGGTCTGCAGCAGGCCCTGGCGTTCGATGAACTGCACCACCTCATCCAGCCCGTCCAGGGTCTTGAGGTTGGTCATCACAAAAGGCTTCAACCCCTTGGGCGTGGTGCGCTGCTTCACGGTGTCGCTGCGCATGATGTCCAGGTTGGCGCCCACATGCGGGGCTAGGTCGGTCTTGTTGATGACGAAGAGATCGCTCTTGGTGATGCCGGGGCCGCCCTTGCGCGGAATCTTTTCGCCGGCGGCCACATCGATCACATAGATCGTCAGATCCGACAGCTCGGGGCTGAAGGTCGCCGCCAGGTTGTCGCCGCCGGATTCGATGAAGACGATGTCGGCATCGGGGAAGTCCTTGAGCATGCGGTCAATGGCTTCCAGGTTGATGGATGCATCTTCGCGGATGGCGGTGTGGGGGCAGCCTCCGGTCTCCACCCCCATGATGCGCTCGGCCGGCAGCGCGCCGCTGATGGTCAGCAGGCGCTGGTCTTCCTTGGTGTAGATGTCGTTGGTGATGGCGACCAGGTCCCATTTGTCGCGCATGGCCTTGCAGAGCATCTCCAGGATCGTGGTCTTGCCCGAGCCCACGGGCCCGCCAATGCCCACGCGCAGCGGCGGCAGTTTCTTGGTGCGGTGGGGGATGTGGTGCAGTGCAGAGGTGGTCATGATCTGAAAAGGCGTGAATACAGGTGTTCATGCTGGGCCGACAGAATCGCCAGCATGGGGGAAAAGGCTTGCCGCCCATGGTCTGGCAGGGCCAGGGCATGGTCAACCGCCTGCGGTATGTTCTGGGTCAGCTGCGCCAGGATGCGCTGGCCCGCGCTCTGGCCCAGCGGCACGGCCTTGATGGCGGCCTGCACCATGTTCTCGGCCCAGCCGAAGGCATAGGCCAGCAGCGCGTCGCGCCCCGTGGCGCCGGTGCAGTGCGCCGCGAACGAGAACGCAATCGGGTAGCTGGCATCCTGCGTGCCCAGCCAGGCGATGGCGGGCTGCAGCACCGCATCACCGGCATGGCGGTTGCGCAGCCAGTCCACCAGCGAACGGCCCATCTGTTCGGTCTGCAGCCGCAGCTCGCTGGTTTCGCGTGTGGTGCGCACCCATTGGTTGAGTGCGGCAATGCGCTCGCGATCATCGCTGTGCCAGGCCGCTGCTGCCTGCGCAATCACCGCCATGTCGCCGCGGGACTGGGTCAGGTGCAGCTGCTGCACCAGCCAGTGTGCGGCTTCGCTTTCGTTCGTGACCCGCTCCGCCTGGATGGCGGATTCCAACCCTTCCGAATAGGAAAATCCGCCGATCGGCAAGGCGGGCGAGGCCAGCCACATCAGCTGCAGAAAGCTGCTGGGCGCAAGCTGCAAAGGTGCGCTGCTGGTCATGCCGGTTCTCCGCGCAGGCTCAGGAATTTGAGGCCCACAATGCCCATCACGATCATGCCGAAACAGGCCATGCGGGCCAGGCTGCGGTCTTCGTCCAGAAACAGCATGCCGTAGGCGGCGGTGCACACGGCGCCAATGCCCACCCAGACGGCGTAGGCCGTGCCCACGGGAATGCTGCGCGTGGCCAGCGACAGCAGGTACATGCTCGCCGCGATGAAGGCCACGCAGAACAGGCTGGGCCCCAGGCGGGTGAAACCTTCGGTGCGCGGCATGGCGGCTGCGTAGAAGATCTCGCACAGGCCGGCAGCGATCAGGAACAGCCAGTTCATCCGTGGTTGCACTTTCCATGGTCGTGCCCATGACCATGATCGTGACCGTGCGCATGGCCGTGGTCATGGGCGTGACCGTGGTCATGGCTGTGTCCATCGGAGTGGCTGTGCGCATGGCCATGGTGGTGGTGACTGTGGCCGTCATTGGTCACATGGCCGCCGTAGGCTCCGCCTTCCGGTTCGAACGGCATTGCTGCTTCCACCACGGTCATGTGCATGCTGCGCAGCATATCGGCCAGCACATGGTCGGGCTCGATCTTCAGATGGTCGGGCTGCAGCTCGATCGGCACATGGCGGTTGCCCAGGTGGTACGCGGCGCGCATCAGATCGAAAGGCGATCCGTGCACCGCGCAGGCGGTGATGTGCAGCACTTTCTGTGGCGCCGCCAGCACGCGGACCAGCGATCCATCCTCGGCCACCAGCACGTCGCCGCCGCGCACAGCCTGGCCGCGCGGCAGAAAGATCGCCAGTTCGCGGCCCTGGCTGTCGGTGGCGGCAAAGCGGCTCTTCTGGCGCACATCCCAGTCCAGCTCCACGGTCGCAGCGCGTTTGAGCAGGGGGGCAGACAGGCCTTGGCCTTGGGGCAGCAGTTTGTTGGCGGTCAACATGGTGAATTCAGGTGCAAAAAGGACTTTGAAAGCGATAGCATGACATGCATGTCAAGAGACGATTTCCAGCCTTTTCCTGCGGCGATGCCGCCCTGGCATAGCTGCGGTGCAGACCATGTGGCGGTGTACGGCACGCTGCGTGAAGGCGGCAGCAATGACATCCGGCGCTTTCAGCCCGGTATCGTGTGTGTGGGCACCACCTGGCTGCAGGGCAGCTTGTGGGACATGGGCCAGTGGCCCGGCCTGCAGCTGGATGGCCAGGGTCCGGTGCTGGCCGAGGTTTACCCCCTGCATCCCGCGCTGGAGCAGCAGCTGGACCGGCTGGAAGACATCTGGCCGCAGGATCTGGGCCAGTACCGCAAGCGGCTGCTGACCCAGGCCGTACAGCAAGGGGATGGGCTGGTGGTGACCTGTCGCATGCTGGTGTACGAAGCCCTGCCGCAGGCCCTTGCCCGCTGCCCGCGCGTGCCTGCCGGCGACTGGCTGGCGTGGTTCAGGGCGGGCAAGCCGCAAGGCTAGGCAGGGCATGCGCGGCCCTCAGAACAGGAAATAGCGCTGCGCCATCGGCAGGCTGTGCGCGGGTTCGCAGGTCAGCAGGTCCCCGTTGGCACGCACGGCATAGGTCTGGGCGTCCACTTCCATGTGGGGGGTCAGGTCGTTGTGGACCATGTGCTGCTTGCGCACGCCGCGAATGCCTTTGACGGCCGACAGCGTCTTGTGCAGGCCGAAGCGCTGGCCAATGTCCGCGGCCAGACCGGCCTGCGAGACAAAGGTGAGCGAGGTCCTGGCGATGGCGCCGCCAAAGCTGCCGAACATGGGCCGGTAGTGCACCGGCTGCGGCGTGGGGATGGACGCATTGGGGTCGCCCATGGCCGCCATCGCAATGAAGCCGCCTTTCAGGATGCAGGCGGGTTTCACTCCAAAGAACGCGGGCTTCCACAGCACGATGTCGGCCCATTTGCCCACTTCGATGCTGCCCACTTCGTGGCTGATGCCATGGGCAATGGCGGGATTGATCGTGTACTTGGCGATGTAGCGCTTGACGCGGAAGTTGTCGTTGCGCGCGCCGTCACCTGGCAGGGCACCGCGCTGCAGCTTCATCTTGTGCGCGGTCTGCCAGGTGCGCAGAATCACTTCTCCCACGCGACCCATGGCCTGGCTGTCGGAGCTGAACATGCTGATCGCGCCGATGTCGTGCAGGATGTCCTCGGCCGCAATCGTCTCCTTGCGGATACGGCTTTCGGCAAAGGCCAGGTCTTCGGCAATGCCCGCATCCAGGTGGTGGCAGACCATCAGCATGTCGACGTGCTCGTCCAGCGTGTTGATGGTGTAGGGACGCGTGGGGTTGGTGGAGCTGGGCAGCACATTGGCCTCGCCCACCACCTTCAGGATGTCGGGCGCATGGCCGCCGCCTGCACCTTCGGTGTGGAAGGTGTGGATGGTGCGGCCCTTGAAGGCGGCCAC
>CAUQST010000078.1:0-9598 GCA_963520865.1 uncultured Comamonas sp. | reverse complement strand
CTGCTTTTTGCATCGTCATTGGTGTCAGTGCCTTGGCTGCTGCAGAGAGCTGGCCAGACACAACCACTATCGAAAGTGAGCCATGAGCAACAAATTCTTGACCCTGGATGAAGTCAACCAAAACTTGGTTGTCTGCAAAGTCGATGCGCTAAAGCTTGCAGACATGGGCTACCACCCCGTGACGCTGTCCAAGCAAGAGCTGGATGCTCTGGACGTAGAAACGCGCAAGAAATGGCGCGCCGCAAAGCTCTACCCAGCCAACAAGCTGCAAGACATTCGCGCCACCATTGGTGCATCAATGCGCGATGCCTGCTGTGAGCTGCGCTTGCTGGGCCGCGAGCTGGTCAACGCTGAAACCGAGCTGCCTGCAACGCATTCCATCATCGTGACGGTGGAGTCGGGCAAGACAACGGTGTGCTTGGATGACGGCATCACCAGCCTGCCCTCGCAAGCGCTCCCTTTGCACGTTGCGGTGCGCCAGTCCATCCAATGTGCATTGGCAGAGGTCGCGGCCGCACAGCGCAATGCCGGTCATTTCCATCAAAAACAATAGCTCTCAGAGCTTACCCATCAACCCACAGAGGCCCGCCACTGAGCGGGCTTCTCTCATTCTGGAGATACCAGCATGCGATTCCTGATCAAAGTGGCCGGCACAAAGTTTGACGGTATCTACCCCAGCAACAATGCAGCACAGGCTGATGCATTTGCCCGCTTTCCACTAGCCATGGCTGTAGTGGTGTTGCGCATGGACGCTAACGCAGCATGAGTGAGCTGCCATCCACCAACGTCCGCGCCTTTCCCGGATCTGAACTGCCCGAGCAGAAGCTATCGGTAGAGCGCCAGCCCTACAACTTTTGCAACCACGACAAGATTAGCTTGGACGAGCACCGCCGCGTCGTGAAGTGCGCGCAATGCGACAAGGTCTATGACCCTTTTGACTTCCTCCACAAAGAAGCTCAACGCTTAGATGTTGTCTGGCGCGACTATGCCCACACCCGCCGCTCATTGAACGAGCTTATTGACCGCGTAGACAACCTCAAAAAAGAGGAAGCCCGACTTAAAGCGCGCGTCAAAACAGCAAAAGCCAAGGTGGAGCCTGTCGTCTTCGAGAGAAACCGAGACTTATGACTGTCCAACCTTCCTCTGTCGCCTGGAGTGCCTTGTGCGCCTGATGCTTCACACCTTCCTGTGGTTTTTCATTTGTTCAGTCGCCGCTGGCGCGGCAGTAGTGACAACCAATATCAGCCCTTTCGCTTATTGAGCAAGCGCTAGTAGCTCACTTTTTATAGCTTCCAAACGTCATTTGGATAGCACACCAACTTGGAGATTCACCCATGGCCTCTTGCGATTGCAAAAAAAAGACCGAAGAACGGCTCAAAGAACATTACGCAGGAATGATTCCGGGAGCGCGTTCTCTAGAGGTTTCCCTTAAAGGCTATGCCATCACTTTTGGCAAAGGCCTCAGCTTCCGCCCCTTCATGCCCGTAGAGGCCACTCATTTAGTGACCGCTAAAAGCACCGGCGTGGAAAAGAAGAAGACAGAAAAGACCAACATGTTCTTCAATTTCTGTCCCTTCTGTGGCGTCGATATTCGAGACAAACCAGAACCTGATCCATCTGATCAGAGCAGCAGCACAAACCAGCCCGCCTAAAGCGGGTTTTTTTTCGTCCCAGCTTGTGACAACCATTGAATTGAGGCCTCCATGAGCGACACACCAACCACCAACCACCACCCAGCAGACCTAGCAATCAACCTTCAGCACGAATGCGTGCGCATGAAGCTTCGACGCGAATCTTTGCGCTCCCAGGCCAGTGCGCTGCGCAAGCAAGCGAAGGCCACAAAGGTCAAAGCCGACGCTTTCGCAATGCGCACCAAGGCAAAGCCCATGAGCGACGAAGCACAGGCGTTGCGGGTAAAGCTGGGCAAAGCAGCCACGCAGCTTCTGGTCCACGCCGAAGAAGCACACGCACTGCTGACAAAGCGTATGCCTGAAGGCTGGTGCCAGTGGGGTGTCGTTAAAACCCGCGCATACGCAGCCTGCTTGGACATAGTGGCAACCCAGTTGCAGCGCGTACACCCGGCACCTGCTGTTGTGGTTACCGCCTTACAGCACGCCCTTGGGCATGAAAGCTGGAGCGACAGCCTCATGGCTAAGTTGGCTGTAGCCAAGGCCAATACCAAAGAAATTCCACTGAACTGAATCGGCAGCACTATGTTCTCAAATCTGATCATCTATCGCATTGCCCAGCAGTGGCAAGGTTCGCTGGAGCAAGTCGAAGAAGCTCTGCAAAAGACACCATTCATGGCCTGCGGTGCAACCCAGGAGCAATCTGCAGGCTGGGTGCCGCCACGTGGTGAGGAACACGGCCTGCTGGCTGAAAGCGTCGGTGGCCAGTGGATGTTGCGCTTCTTCTCTGAAACCAAGCAGATCCCCGTCAGCGTGCTCAATCGCAAGGTGCAAGAGAAGGCTGACGCGATTGAAAAAGAGTTTGGCCGCAAACCGGGCAAGAAAGAAAAGCGCGACCTCAAAGACGAGGCCAAGCTCGATTTGCTGCCCATGGCTTTCACCAGACAAAGCAGTCTGTGGGTGTGGATCGATCCGCAAGCCAAATTTTTGGTGTTGGATACCGGTGCTCAGGGCAAAGCCGATGAAGTGGTAACGCTGCTGGTGGAAGGTCTCAAAGGCTTTGGTGTAGCCCTGCTGGATACACAAACCAGTGCCCAAGCAGCCATGGCCCATTGGCTGTTGACGCAGGAAGCACCCGTGGGCTTCAGCATTGACCGCGAGTGCGAACTGAAAGCCGCCGATGAATCCAAGTCCTTAGTGCGCTATGGGCGCCACCCACTGGATATTGACGAGGTCAAGCAGCACGTAGAGCACGGAAAGCTGCCCACCAAACTTGCTCTGACCTGGGATGACCGTGTGAGCTTCTTACTCACGGACAACCTGCAGCTCAAGAAGATCAATTTCACCGACACCGTGCTGGACCAGGCTGGCGAGGAAGGGGGCTTTGACACCGATGTGGCCATTGCGACGGGCGAGCTTGCAAAGCTGATCCCTGACTTGATTGAAGCCTTGGGAGGCGAAGGTCGCACGGAAATTGGTCTGCCATCAACCAGCGCCACTACCTTGGCAGTTCGCGTGTCTCGCGCTGGCGCAGTGACTGGGCCAGCAAGCGCGCCAGACGACACAGCAACGCAGGACGCTCCGTTCTGATGCACACCCTCACCTTCCCGAGAGACACCACCGTGAACCAAAACGCGAATTCCTACAAGCCACCCTATTGGCAATATCAAGGCACCGAGCTGCACCGCGATACGGGTGTGCCTGGCTCCCGCTTCTTGGCGTTTGATCTACCAAGCCGGGTGGGTGACCGTCTCCATTACCCAGATGGCCGCGTGCTGCCATTCCCGTATCCAGCTAAAAGCGCGCCTAACTCACGCCTTTAGACGCTCAGCTGCACCCGCGTGCCATCAAGGGCAACCATCGCATTGCCCTCTGGAGACACCGCCACAGGGACGCCCAAGAACTCCTTTTCGTAACCATTTTTCAGGTTCAACGGGTAGTTCATGGTTTCGTTCACCAAGCGGCGGTCAGCCAGCAGCCCATCAAAGGTGCTCTGTGTCAGCTCAAACCGCTGGGGGTATGCGTTTTTATTGGCTTTCCAGTGCTCACGCAGAGCACTAATCATTGAGTCGTAGATGTTTTCCATGAATCAAGTCTACGTCTTGCAGCAGCCCGCCTTGAGCGGGTCTTTTTTTGTCACCAACCAAGGTATGACATGAACGATTCTGAAATTGAGCAAGAGATTCAAGCCAAGGGCAAGACTGCCCCGCGCATCACGCCTAAAGACATTGAAGCCAACATCGTCAGTGAGCACTATTTCACCGCTGCGCAAGGTGCTTGTCATCCGAAAGCCATGAACCCGCGCAACTTCAGCAACATCCCCCCCGAACTAGGTCTGCTGACGATATGCGTTCTGGTGCTGCGCAACGACTTCACAGTCACTGGTGAAAGCGCCTGCGCCAGCCCCGAAAACTTCGATGCCGAGATTGGCCGCAATCGCGCGCGCCAGAACGCGGTGCAGAAGATCAGGCCCCTTATGGGTTACGAGCTGCGCAGTCAGCTCGCACGTCCAGTGCTGACCGAAGGCGACGCCCAGGCCGATCTGGACGGCACGCCCCGCCCTGACTTTTACGCCGACTAAGCCCTAGAGGCATGAGCACAGCGCCCTTTGGGTGCTGTCCTGATTTTTCTACTTCACCCGATTTTCTATACAAAGCAGGCGCAAAAACGCAGCAATCTACCTAGAAAACCCACCTCAATAAAACCCACCTTGTTCTGGATTTAAAGAATCATTCAATCTCGTGTGAAGCTTCACATGCCGCTGCTGACATATTTTAATTAACGCCTCACAATTTATGATCAAGCTTTCTTTCTCAGAAATTAGATCATTACTTTTTGATTTGATTTTTATTATTAATCTTATAAGATTACTCAAAAGAATTTCCGTTGAATGATTCAATTGCCAGTCGTTTTTAATATCAGATACATTTTTTAGAAACCTTCTCTCAAATTGCGCCAGCTCCATTAATACCAAATCTAAAGAATGCTCTAATTTATCTGAAACATCTTTGTCGTCTAAATCAAATCCAGATGTTGAGATGCCAGCAATAAGCATATCCCATTGAGAAATCTTTCGTTTTAACCATTTGGAATTATTGGAAATATCAATGACAACATTAAACAATAACTTATCATCATCAATCGATCGTAGCTTGCGCTCTGTTTTGTAGTGAAGATTTGCTTGAACTAATATTCCGAATATTGCAACAATTGAAAAAATAGCTTGTACCCATGCTGCTAATCCAGGGTGACATTCAATCCAAGCAAGTAATTCTCTGCCAAAGTGCGGCCAAAAAAGAAAAATAAACAAAGCGATCAAAAGAACGGCACTACCAATTAAAGACTGCATGGACGTCATCGATTTTATTTTCTCCACTCTTACTCTCCAACCCCGCTGATTGATATAGCAACGAGGTTACACGAACCCAGCCCGCACCTAGCGGGCATTTTTACGTCTGGACATTCATGAAACGCGACGACTTCACCATGCCGCTCGCCTTCCCCGGCGAACTGATCATTGACAACTTCGCTGGGGGTGGCGGAACCAGCACCGGGCTGGAACGTGCTTTTGGCCGCCCTGTGGACATTGCCATCAACCATGACCCCGAAGCGCTGGCGATGCATGCGCTTAATCACCCGCACACGCAGCACCTGTGTGAGTCGGTTTGGGAGGTGAACCCTATTGAGGTCACACGCAATCAGCCGGTGGCTTTGGTTTGGCTGTCGCCAGACTGCAAGCACTTCAGCAAAGCCAAGGGTGGCACGCCGGTGGCAAAGCACATTCGCGGCTTGGCCTGGGTGGGTATGCGCTGGGCCGCCTTGTGCAAGCCCCGCGTACTGATGCTGGAGAACGTGGAAGAGTTCAAGGAATGGGGCCCACTGATCATTGGCGCAGATGGCAAGGCCCGCCCTTGCCCTGTGCGCAAGGGCAAGACGTTTCAGTCCTTCGTGCGCCAGCTGGAACGCCTGGGCTACAAAGTTGATCACCGCGAGCTGCGCGCCTGTGACTACGGCGCACCCACGATCCGCAAGCGCTTGTTTCTAATTGCCCGCCGCGATGGCCTGCCAATTGTTTGGCCTGAGCCTACGCATGCAGATCCAACTGACCGCCGTGTGTTGGCGGGCAAGCTGGCAGCACACCGCTCTGCAGCAGAGTGCATTGACTTTTCACTGCCATCTCAGAGTGTGTTCGACCGCAAGAAAGACTTGGTGCCGAACACCATGCGCCGCGTTGCCAAGGGCTTGTGGCGTCATGTATTGACCAGTGCATCACCTTTCATCGTCAACACACGCAATGGTGAACGTGCAGGGCAGCAGCCACGCATTCGCTCCATTGACGAGCCATATTTCACGGTGACCGCTCAAGGTTCGCAAGGTGCCTTGGCAGAGCCAGTGCTGGCACCTTTCATCAATGAGCATGCCAATGCCAGCAACCAGCGCACCATGCCAGCCGATGAACCGCTGCGCACCATCTGTGCACAGGTCAAAGGTGGCCACTTCTCTGTGGTGGCTCCAGTCATTGCGCCATTGCGTGGCACCAGCGACAACCAGCTGGTGGGGCATTCTGTGGAATCGCCGCTTTCTACCGTGGCTGCCAGTGGTACCCACCACGCCATGGCCATGGCCCACATCACCAAGTTCAATACTGGTGCCGTGGGCAGTGAGCTGGCAGCTCCCTTGCCAACGATCACCGCAGGCGGCACGCCAAAGCGCCCCAGCACAGGTATCACGATGGGGCTGGTGGCTGCGCACCTGATTGATATGGGCCACGGCGAGGGCAAGTGCGGTACCAAGCGCTTTAGCCACGGCATTCGCAGCATTGAGGTGCCTTTGAACACGGTGACCGCCAGCGGTGCAACCAGCGCGTTAGCGGCTGCGTGCCTGGAGCAAGCCAACGGTGGCTTTTATGACGGCGATGGCCGCGCAGCAGATGCACCCATGTCCACCATCACAGCGGCTGGCAGCAATCAGCGGCTGGTCACCGCCTACCTGGTGAAGTACTACGGCAATGAACGCGATGGTGTGCCCCTGGCCGAGCCCATGCACACGATCCCCACCAAGGACCGCATGGGGTTGGTGCAAACCGTGAAAGTGCCGGCGGCAACGCTGGCACCAGAACATGCCCAGCGCGCACTGGCTTGTGCCCAGCTGCTGCACAAGTACTTGCCCGAGCAATTCCCGGATGCGGCCGAGATGGTCTTGATGCCCCACCAGGGCCAGCTATGGGTGCTGGTGGACATCACGCTGCGAATGCTCAAGCCCCGCGAGCTCTACCAGGCGCAAGGCTTTCCCCTTGGGTACCAGTTCACAGAGATCCCTGACCCTGCTTTGCTTTTCACCAAAGGCCAGCAAGCAGCCAACCCACTGAAGCTGCCGCGAATTCCTTTGACTGCCACCTCTCAGGTGCGCATGTGCGGCAACAGCGTTTCCCCTCCAGTGTCTGAATCACTGGTGCGGGCCAACTTCGCCCATGAGGCACGAATGTATGGAGTAACAGCATAAGCACCACCACTACACCACTAGAGCCATAGCAGAAGCCTGGGCCCATCAAACACTCCACCCACAGTCGCAAGCTTTAGCTAATAGCTGTGCTGCTGAGGCTGTGCACTGAGTTAGTTTTCACCAAGCCCGTTTTTTACGGGCTTTTTCCTCATACGTTTCAATTGGTTTTAGCTCACCTTCCGGACAATTTTTGGGTGATGGTTTTCTTTTCTCAGCAGCAGCAATCATTAACTCAATTGTTGCAATTCTCATATTTATGCAAGTACAAAAATCAATTAAGAACTCTTTAGCCGTTTCAATTGTTTCATTTGATAAATTAACATTTGGATGCTTATCCTCATTAAAATAATAGTGCACCAGCTTATTTCTAAAGTATTTCCAACCAGAGATTCCAGTTTTATAGTAGACGCCCGGTAACTGAGTGAGCCTATATTCGTCCGGAGCATTAAGGTTTTTAATAAATTCTCTATCTACTAAGCTAGAACCTACTCTAATATATAGAAATTCCGTATAGTTTATGAAAAATGCTATATCTTCGGCAAGTGAAAGAAGTTTTCGATGCTCATCTTTCAGATTATCAATTAACTTATTAAAATAATCATTCTCACGATTTTTTTTGTAAGTCCATTTAGCAATTCCAAACGCACCAATAATACTGATTGCTTGCATCAAAGACAACCATTCCGCTTTGGTCATGCACGACCACCATTGCTGAATTTGCCAATCTCCCCATAGAAGGCAAATTTCCATTTGAGCTTCAGCCATATCCCTCACCTCTCTAAATTTCAGATGAGGTTACACGAACCCAGCCCGCACCTAGCGGGCTTTTTTACGTCTGGAGCCAAGCCCCATGAGCACCACCACGCCACCGGTACCGGAGCAGCAGCCTGAGCCCTACAAGCGCTGCGCAAGCTGCGGCGCGCCCATCCACCACCAGCCCGCCGAGGGCGAAGGCCTGCCCTGCGGGCATTGATCAAGGAGAACACCACCATGACACAAGCACAAAGCTACGAGGCTTGGCGAATCACCTATCAGTCTGATGAGCAAGCAGCTCGCAGCGCGTTCGACACAGCAGAAATGTTGCGACAAGAGCTGTTGGTGGCACGTGCAGCCATTACCAGCCTGGAGCGCGATGTATCGCAAGCTTTGACAGAGCGCGACGACGCGACCGACTTTATCGACAAGATCCTTGATGAAGTTCTCGGACAAGACCGCCACGAATGGACAAGCGCATATGACTGGGACGATGCGCTTGCAGATGTGGAAGTGAAGATGGCTGCACTGAAGTCTGGAAAGTGCCTGCACCAGATTGCAGAGCCAGCAGCGCAGGGGCTGGATGCGCAGGATGCATCGCGCTGGCGCGAAGCCATTAAAAAAGTCGGAGCTGAAAACCAACTTGGCGCAGCTCGCTATGTGATTCGAGGTCTTGAAGCTCCGCGCAATGTGATGCGCGGCTGCGTTGCAGGGCACTTCACCAAATCAATTGATGCGGCTATTGCAGCCCAAGCCAAGCAAGGGGGTGCGTGACGAGATACCAATGGATCGATGCGGGCAGCTCCGAAAAAGGGGTGCTGGATTGCCATATGGCGCTGCAATCCACTGTGAGGACGTGAGTGCAATAATCACCGTTTAGTTGTTACTGAACGCGTGTGCAATTTCTTGCATGCCCACTATTAGCACATGAGCAACTACCACTAAAAATCAACTTAGCGAAAGAGAACGATGACAGATGAAAACGAGGTAGTGCCAAAAGATTGGACAAGTCTGACAATTGTTGTGATTTCCTATAAGTGTGTTGATGACGGGTTGAAGTATGAATTCAGTGCTGGGATTGACGTGGATTCATTCAATCTATATGAACAAGCCCGCGATTTAATTTGGAACGACATGACCCCTGCTCAGCAGAAGAAAATGCAAGTCGGATCCGCAAAGTTAAGCACTTGTTTGAGTCCGGCTGAACGCGATCCAAGAATTCGTCCGATGATGCCCAGTGACTTCTTTGCGCTAATTGATGAGTGGAAAGCTGATCCATCCAGTTTTAACCTCGATGCTCGAGAAGAGTATTCCCAACACAATCTTGTACTGCGTGTGTACCAAGAGCGGCAGGAGGCCATGCGTGAGGTTGAACTTGCACCAGTGCGTGATAAAGCGCGGCGTCTTCTTGAGAAGCGCGCCTGCAATCTTGGCGTCTCCGTTGATGCCATGGCCATCATTGAGGCAATGCAGCAAGAATTTGCAAAGCTGCACGACCGCTTAAACCAGATCCAGTAAAGCGCCTTCCAGCGCCACCACCAGCCCCGCTAAGTCGGGGCTTTTTTATTGCTCAATCAATATGAACCTTCACCTTACAGAAGAAGAAGTGAATGAGCTGTGCGCCCCTCTTAAACAGCGAGCAGCTCAAATTCGCTTTATCCGGTAATCCCCCCGTAAAACCAGCGTCTTGAGAAGTAGAGACCTCGCAAGGAGAA
>CAUQST010000077.1:0-9865 GCA_963520865.1 uncultured Comamonas sp. | reverse complement strand
TCGACCAGCTGCAGCTGCAGCTGCTGGTGCCCGTGTCAAGGACCAGGTCCTGGGCCGCCCGGGGCCTATGCTTGGCCAGCCTCATGACCACCGCCTGCAAATCATCGTGGACGTGCTGGCGGCGACCGGGTGCCACCTGCACGCGCGCTTTCTTAGGTTGGCGGGCTCGACCAGCGGCAGCTGCAGCTGCCGCTGGTTCCCCGACTCTGTGAGCCATGTTTGCCGACGCCCAATAGCTTTTTCACTATGGGTACATGAACCCCGTTAAAACAAACAATGATCGCCTGCGCGAATTAGTGGAGGCAAGTGGCCTCAGCCAACCTGCAGCACTTGCTGTTTTCAACTTGGGACTTGGGCCCGCTGCATACTCAATCAACACCTTCAAGGCATTCCTGGTTCGTGCTGACTCCCCAAAGTTCAGGGCTCTGAAGGAGGAGCTTCTGGCTCATGCCGAAAAGAATTTCAAGCAGCACCATAAACATCTTGACGAAGGGTACAAGTACCCTAATAATGGAGGCATTCAACAGAGCCAGGAACGCCATGAACGCACAGCGCCGCAAAGAGATAGAAGAAGTGCTCAACGAGCTCGCTGATTTGCGGAGCCGCGTTGATGCGCTGCATGGAGAGGAACAGGATGCCTATGACAACATGCCTGAAGGTCTGAAGGCATCCGAACGGGGTCAAGCAAGCGAGGCTGCGGCTTCTTCGCTGGATGACGCTTTGACAGCCTTTGACGATATCGAATCCTCGCTGAACGACGCGATGGCCTAAAAGGCAGGTGCGACCATGGCAAAGACGAAAACGCGCCCCTCCGAAACCCTCCGCCGTTTAGGCGGGTGGACAGGCGGTTCCATCGGTCAGGCTGAAGCCCTGGCTGGCATCAACGTGCAGTCTGAAGCAGAGCGCAAGGCGCTTTGGGATCAGTTCAAGCACTTGTACTCAGGCGACTCGCAAGTCTTGATTGATGCGGTGGTCGATCATTGCGCCGCCATCACCCTGGGGCGTGTCCATCGCGGTGAGCTGTCACTGCTGGGCACTCGGACTTGAAGCGGAAGCACACAATGCAAACATACCCTGTCGCAGGCCCCAGCATGTTGGACCCTATATGGTTCAACACGGTGCGGTATGGCCAGCACGCGGCTGAGGTCGCAGTAGATGGGAGCCTGACCGTCGCGGGTGTCAGACTTCGGTTGTGCAACGCTACCCTGGCTGCCGGCACCGCCGTGAATGTGTGGCTCAACGGCTCGGGCCACTTTGTCTGCGCCACATGTGTCGACATGGAGCGCGAGGCGCAAGCTTGGCGTGATGCCCAGGCGGCGAAGGTCGAGGACAGCCGGCGCAAGCTCAGCTCGCTCCGCGCCGAAGCCGAAGCCTTCAATGCGCGGCTGGTTCTGCCGGTGCGCTGGGATGTGGGGATCAAGGATGTGCTTTCCGGCCTCTCTGAGACCTCCTGGGGCGATGGCCGAAGCAAAGCAACCGTGGAACATGTCTACTTGCTTGAGGACCTGGAGGTGGGCCGTTTGAAGCGCCGAGCCGGCGACCTCCTGTGCACCACGGCCAGCGGCACGAACGGCAAGCGCTGGTCATCCACTGTGGCGCAAGGCCTTGATGGCGACGGCACACTTTTTCAGCCCAAAGTCACGTGCAAAGCCTGCCTGGCCCACGCCAAGCGTTGGATGAAGACTTAGTTCGAGAAAGCCATGACTGCGCCCACCATCCGCCAGATGCGTGCTCGAATGAACAGTGGTCACCGTCAAGTCTTAGAGGCGGTGCGTGATGGCCGCAAGCTTGTCGCGGCGCGGATCAGCGACGCCAACGGTCTGATGACATGCCGCGCAACGCTGATCGGCTGGGGGGCAATCGAAGACGATCGTCTGACCGACGTTGGGCGGGATCTGCCTGCACTACAAGCGGCAAAACCTATCGAGGGACAAAGCTATGCCTAGTATGAAAAAAACGACTGAAGCGTTCCCGCCTCGAATCCTGAAACTCTTGAAAGAGGTTGCTGATCGGAGAGGCACCGCGACGAGTGGGCCTTGGGAAGACGAACAGGGAGAGCCTCTGCAAGATGACGCTGAAGCGGCGTTGAATTGGATCAATGCCCAAGCCGAATTGGTTAAGCTGGCCGAGCGAGTTGCTGGGCTTCACGCTTCGGCTGGAGAGATAGGTGCTGGAGTGCTGGCCCAGCTTGTTCAACAGGCAAATGCGGCTCTGGCTGAGCGACGCTTTGCAAACTGAAGGGATTCCAAGAACGTGCCCATCACCAAACGGCCCTGTGCCAACTGCCCTTTCCGTTGCGACGGTGCGGGCATCGAGCTGAACCCTGGTCGGTTGGAGGGCATCGTGTCCAATCTGCTGGCTGACGACCAGCAGACCTTCGTGTGCCACAAGACGCTGGAGAAAGAGCGCATGACTTGCGCAGGAGCCGTTGCCCTCATGTCCAAGCTGGGACGCTTGCCGGTAATAGCGCGACTGGGCTTGGCCTATGGCGTCATTACTGAGGACGACATTGTGGCCAGTGCCGCGATGGTGATCGAACCGAGCACCTTGACCCTGTCATCGCAGGATGCCACAAACTGAACGGAAAAATGAACCTGAGGCCTCTACTGACAGTTGCATTCGTCGGCGGCATTCTGCTGGCTGCGTATGCCTATGGCGAAGGCCATAACAAGACCGCCGTGGCAAGCATGGCCATTGCGCTGGCGAGTGTGCTTCGCATCAAGCCAATGAACTGAAGACGAAGGAGAGCATGCATGCACCAGGAGTTGAAATCGGCAGGCCTTGATCAAGTTCAGCGGGCCCTCAGTGCTGGAGGATCTGTGGTGGCGATGCCAACTTCGTTTTACAGCGGTGGATTCACCTACACCCATGTGCTCACGACGAAGAGCGGTACGCAATATCGCGTCAGCAAGCAAGTCATGCGCGCCGTGGGCCCGTCAACCAAGTGAACGGAAGATGACCAAGCTGGGACGGTTGCCGTCGATAGTGCGCTTGGGCTTGGCCTATGGCGTCATTACTGAGGACGACATCGTGGCCAGTGCCGCGATGTTGATCGAACCAACCAGCTTGACCTTGCCATCGTAGGACGCCACGATCTGAACGGAAAGTACTATACCAAGAATGAGAATAAATTCATCAGTGTTCGTTACGTCGCCAGCGAGATTTAAGTTCAGTGCGCCATTAGATTGCCTCAAGGGAAAGGAATTTGTCTCGGTGGCCTCTGGGCCCACCATTGGGCGCTTGAATGGAACGGCCGAGATTCACTATGCAGGTGAAAGGGTCGGTAAATAAGGAATCAAAATTGATATTCCGGCTTCACCCGAATTTAAGCGTGTCTTTGCGAGAGAGTTACGCTCTAAAGCGGCTGATCTTGAAAAGCTAGAAGACTTCCGGAGTGACTCTAATATAAAAATCAAGTGGAGCAGCGCCCAAAGTCGAGTAAACTCCATGACACCAGCTTTTATCAAAGCCAAAGTTAGGAAAGAGTCACACAAGCAGGACATGCCGAAAATAAATCCCATCGGCACCGGTTCGAACGATGCTCGCGCGGTGGCGATTTAGCATTTGGCCTTGAATAGTTCAAGCTGACCGGTGCCGAGGTTCGCACGCCCCGAATCCAGCCGAACCAGGCGTTGCATGACAGCACCAAGTGCATAGACACCGCGTAGCATTGCAAGAACCGTCTAAAGAACTGATAGGATGAAATTATGACTGAGGATAGAAAAATTCCCAATTCGTCTTCCCGCACATACCTTAAGAGAACAGCTGCGTTGGCGTGGGACATGTTGACGTATTGGCGTCACATTCCTGAATCGATCAGCAATGTATGGTACAGGCTGCTAATGGATGGGTTTTGGACATCGGTTGGCGCGCTTATCGCCTTGGTTTTCGTCATTTTGGACCCTTTCTTATTTTGGTTAGCGCCCTTGTTGGTACTCGTGCAAATAAGAAAAGAGCGCCGTTGGCGAGAGATGGGCTATGATGATGACGATTTCGAGTGAGACTATGGTTCAACGCAAATCGGCACGGGGAAGGTTATTCTTACGTCGCGTTTGGCATGCTAGGCGTCTGGCTTAATATCAAAGAGTAGTCGAAAGGGCCTTAGGTTAATCGCGAAATTCCTCCCGGTTTCCGTGAATGACCCGTGGTGAACTCTTCAAGGGCAGATGTCTTCATCCGATGAAAGGAAAGCATGGAACCGAATGAGCCTCCGTTTCCATTCCCCTTCGGCATGCAGGTTGGTGTCTCCTACGTGGTCACATCGCCGAGCAAGAGCGGGGAATTCAGGGAGGGCGACCATATTGTGCTTTGCGCCGATGGCTCGATTGAGTGTCGCGAGGCCTCGGGATGGCTCAACGCTGAAGACTTGCCGCAGGCCACATTGGGAATGACATTCGTGGTTGCTTAGGCCGCGACTTGATAAAGAACCGCCAGAATCAGATCGACGGCTTCTTGGATGTCGGCTATACCGGGCTGCGTGGCATGGCCATGTTTTGTTTGGGTGCCCAGCAACATTCGTCGGTGCAGCAAAACGAGGGCCAGCCTTTGGCTCCGATTGAAACGGCTTTAGCGGAATATCAGGCGATGTGCGATGGCGCGCGGGCCATATACTTATAGGAAAACAAGATGCCACCCTCGATCGACGTCTATCCGCAGCTTGCACAGCTAGCCTCGAAGATCGCCCAGGCCCGCGCAAAGGCGGCCGAGGCGAAGTCAGCGCTGAAGAATGCGGAGCGCCGCGCTGACCGTGCCGCCGATGTCTTAGCCACACTGCAGGAGGCCTACGACCACGAGCGGCTGCGCCTGTGGGGTGACAAGCCAGATGTGGCCGCGCTGTTGGAGTCGGAAGGCAGCATGGCATTCCACTATGCTGGCGAAGCACTGGCGGGAGCCTACGGCCTTGGATGGGGCATGAAGTGGGCGGATACCAATCAGACGGTGCTGCATGTTCGCCTGAATCGCGGAGAGCTCGGCGCGGTCCAGCGCAGCAAGGCGGCGGTGCTCCACTTTGCTCCGTTCATTAAGCCCAAGAAGGGGTATGTCCGCTTTGGCGTCCAGCACCACGAGAGCAGTGAATTTGCCGTCGAGCTGCGCTATTCGCTCAAGACCGGCGCAGCGCAAGTTGACCGTCTGCACCTTGGCCATAAAGCCGGCGTGCAGTCTTTCAAGACCTTAGACGCTGCGCTGGCTCACATCCAGGAGAACCACTGGCTCGAAGACTTTATTGAAATGCCTAGCGCGACCGTGCTGCTCGGCTAACCCTATGGAATTAGACGCATGGATTTGATTGAGGTGTACCAACTAGCTTGCCGTTTGCACACGGGCCAGGTGGACAAGTCGGGGCGCCCCTACATCGAGCACCTGTCGAGGGTATTTCTTCGCGTCCAAGCGGCGGGAGGCGACCTCACCCAGCAGATCGCCTCACTGCTTCATGACGCAATCGAAGACGGCAAGGTGAGCGCCGAGCAACTGCTGTGGCTTGGCTTGCCGTCAGATGCGGTTGAGCTGGTGGTGATACTTACGAAGCGCAAGGGGCAGCGCTACGAGGATTACCTGGGCTGTGTGAAACGCAGTCCTGCGGCACTCGTGGTGAAGCTGGCCGACTTGGACGACAACAGTGATCCCGAGCGTCTTGCGGCTCTGCCAGAGGCAGTAGCGCAGCGTTTGCGGATGAAGTACGACCGAGCCAGGCAGTTCTTGGCGGCGGCGTGAAAGGAACGGAACTTGGCCCTTCTCGACCCCGACGAGTTGCACATTCTGAGGCGAGAGCTTCAGCGTCCGGAACTGCGTGTGTACACGGCAGTGGTCTTGGCTAGCCGCGATCTTGACAATGGAGATATTCCAGGAGCCTTGGCTAGGTTGCGTGTCGATGCAGACAAGCTACGCAGCCACGAGACTCGAATTACACAGCTGCTAGGTGCAGCAAGTGAAGTTAGGACAAACCGTGCGTAAATTCAATCTGAAGCGTGAGTCGCTGGATACGATCACGGAACTTGAACTTGCCTTTGGCACCAACAAGCTCCTGCCGCCTTTCGACGTGGTGCCAAGTGAGTTCAAGCGCGGAAACGACTACACGAAGTTGCTGGACCACTTGTTTTCTGGCCAGCCTTTACCGCGCGGGGACATCGTGTTTCGTGAAGGCTTCGACGATGCGGATGCGCCGGCACTCCTGAACCGCGTGGTGATGGCTCATCTGCGCTCGTTCGAGCCCAAACACGAACACAAAATCGCGGGTCTCGGCTACCTCATCAGCCAGGCATGCGAAGTCAGGTTCATCTAAAGGAAAACCATGGTTGTCGCCAGACCCGTAAGCGATGACGAGCAGGGCTTTGCTTAGTGGGCACGAGCACCGCACTTTCGGTTTTTCACAGCGCCTGGCGCCCATGAGCCGGCGGCCCTCCAGCCTCCCCAGGAGGCAGTACGCTCAATGCTCTCGACGAAGTCGTTCTGCCCACTGTTGAACCCGGGGAAGCGTTGCTGGGAGCCCAATGGGGGTGAGAGTTCTGAGATCTGATGTCCAAGGAAATCAAAGCAGTGAAAAAATCCGCACGTGACTTTACGTCTAATGACAATAAGGTGAAGCTCGCTTGTGTTGGGGCTACGGCAATTGCGTTCTCCTACATTTTCCTTTTTGTCCAAGGAGCAGGCCCTGCTTTTTTCGCATTGGCTTGGCTTGGAATGATTCTCTGCGCTCCCTTCTGCTATGACGGGCTAGCCTATTTGCTCAAAAAAAGGAAATCGGACCAATATGAGAACCGGGCACTGTCTGGCCTGAAACGGAGGTAGGAAATGAATTGGAGTGACGCGTCTATCTCAGAGAAAGCCATTCGGCTTGTCGCCATAGCGATAGGCACCATCTTCCTGCGGTACCAAATATCCCTTGATGAGGGTACCGTCTTTGATGTTTTTCTTATGATATCAGCTTGGTGCCTACTTCTGGCTGGGATGTTTCTATTCCGTGCAAAAAAGCAGTTCTGGCCTGTTCTGGTTGGTATAGGAGGCTGCGTTGTAGCAATAATCTCAGCCTTTTGAGATAAAAAAATGCATCCATGTAACGCAATCCATAACATGGTCGTCTCGTCGAAGGCTTGGAGCGCGCTACGCATCGTGCAGGAAAATCCGCATGCTAGCTAGCCGCACATAAACCATAGGAGAGAAAAGGGTGGAATTGTCAGTATTTGGGATTTTTGCGGTTTTATCTGGCATGGCGATGGATCGGGGAAACTCCTGGACTGCGTTAGCATGCCTGAGTGTCGCGTTGCTGTCCTTGGCATTGGCGGCAATTGAGCGATTTCGAAGCAGCCGTAAATGACTGCAGTTAGAATTGAGGCCGAAGCCGTCTACAATTGCTCGGAAGGCACTTCTTCGACCGTGACCGCCTAGATATAGAACCCGTCATGGATTAAATGGATCGGCAGAGGTGCTTTGAGTTTGCAAAGGGCCTCGCTGCAGGGTTGCACAGTCGACCTAAGGTATGGATAAGGGGTTGCGCGCTGCAATTTCCCTGGGTTGGGGCACGCAGAGACCCAATGGATTTAACGAACTTCACGAGGTATAAAGTCAATGAGGTTGACTGTTAAACAGCTTGCGGCGTTGCATGAGGCAGATGAGGACAAGATCTTTCAACTCCCCGAGCGTCGTAGACATAGTCCTGGCGTACTGGCCGCGCTCGTTAGAGCTGGGCTCCTAAAAGCAACGTCTGTGGGTGTGATCTGGAACATCACAGATGCTGGTCGAGCCGAGCTAGCTTGCCATCGATCGAAGAATGGAAATCCATCCATTGTGGCCCGCACGTCCCCAACCGTCGCTGCGCTTGAGCAGACGGAGTGGGCCAAACAGTTCAAGGTCGATTCCCCGGTCAGCTATAAGGCAGCGCTCCAATACGCTCTCCAAGACGGGCTTTCGGTGTTCATCGAGCGCTCGTTCGAGACCGGTGATCCTGTATGGGCTGTGCGGGTCTTTGATGATCCTGAATTCTGGATGGAGGCGAAGCCCACGAAGGCACAGGCCATAGCCGTGTGCCGAGAAATGGGTTGGAAAGTCGTGGAATGAGAGATTGGAGGGGAGATGACGGTATCAGACATTTTTAGTCGCGTGGCACACTGGTATTGCAGCGGGTTGCCTGAGTTAGGCCTGACCACTGCGGAGCGGGATGAGGTAATCGAGAGCGCTCAATGCTCGTACTTGGCTGAGCATGTTGCAAGTACGGAAGATGAGTTGCGCGCCATGGATGATTGTTCGCTGGTTGCCGCGCATTATTCGGCCATGGTCGATGCTTCGCGGTGAAGAGAGATTTTCATAGACAAACAGATCGGGAAAGCACGGCGGGCGCCTGCGTCCCAATGGAGACTATATGTTGATAACCCGCAGAATTAAAGAATTTACTGTTTACGCGGTGGCATTTGTTGTTGTGGCAACTTTTTTATACTGGATCGAGATGCCAAATGGTCCTATAGTGTCAACGTTAAGACCTTTGGGCAGGGTGTTGGAGGTGAAGGGTTGTAATTCAGGAAAGTATTCATTAAATTGCACCGTGCGCACTTCTACGCACATATGGGTGACGGATATCACCGATTGGCCTGGTAACGTTATCCAAATTGGTGATGAACTTGCTTACCGATTTGACGAAACAAAGAGCGCGCAGGAGCAATGGGTATGCAGGAATGGTGTATGCAGGCAGAAGTCTAGGTCCTACTGTTGGAGTTGGTCGCCATGCGCTAAGCCTATAGCTTAATTCTGCTTCTCGGTGGTGAGAAGCAACTCCCTCAAGGGAAAGTCGGTTGCGCCAGTGTTGCTGGATATGTGATCGTGGGCCTAAGAAGATCAGCCTGGATGGTTGTATATGCGGCGCCAGAAATTCAGGAATTACAGCAAATGTGGGGGCAAGATTATCTTGATGAAGGTACGAGTTGTCATTAGCGCGGAGATTGACCTTTCTGAAATCTATAGCAAGTGCACGCCAGTAGATGGACGGAAGTGTCTTGCAGCTATCCGTGAGTATGTCGCTTTTCAAATAAGTATGCGAGCTGGCCCGGACGGCGGATGGCTGTATCCAGAGTGCGAAATGATAGTACAATACCTAATTGATAAGGGCCTCGCGACACACCGAGGCGGTGTTGCCGTGGGATAGCATTTTTCCTTGTCCGAGGTGCCCCGTTAGTGTCAGAGGTTAGGTCTCCGTTCGATGCAGCAAGTTCGGAGCAAAACAGATAGGACATATGGGTATGAACATAGTATTTTGTATATTTGCTTTGCTGTCTTGGTTTGCTGGAACCGCACAGTTCTTGACGAATAATCCTCTGGCCGGTGCGGGAGGATTTATTGCCTCCGGGCTGTTCGCAATCGCTTGGGCTATCTACGCAAAGAAGTAGTACGAAGAAGGTGCACCATGCGTTTCAGAATGTCTGAGGAGCCTTAAAAGTGTCGAGGGGCAGCGCTGCGATGAGAAACATAGACCTCGTAACCCCGCTTGAGCCATTGAACCCGCTTCACTATGACGAGGATCGAGTGATGATTGGACATCCAGTAGACCCCATGGAGCAATCATCCGACGGAGTATTTTGGTGCCGTGTCTGTGGTGGTCACCCAGAGGACCCTATTCATCAGTCAGGATTTCTAGCTTAAGGGAGTGTGATCCGATTATGGTGAAGCAAAGCAGGACTGACCGATTGTTGAGGCTGTCGGAGGGCCGCTGCCCAATCCACGGGATACCAATGGTGCAAATGGGCCTTAAAGGTTCGCTCTTCGTCGCTCTTTGTCCGCGAAGGGACTGCGGTATTTCCGGTACTGCGTCGGTATCTCATGGGCCTGTTGTCGTTTTCAGAAGACGACCGCACCATCTGACTGGATGTAACGCCTGGTGTGC
>CAUQST010000076.1:0-11068 GCA_963520865.1 uncultured Comamonas sp. | reverse complement strand
TAAATCTCGAACAAAAAAACCGCGTACGGTGCGATCCGTAACGCGGTTTTTTTATTTCACCATGACTCCAGCACCGAAATTCGCTGGACTACGCTACAGCCCGATACAGCAGGTTTATCAATGACTTAAGCGAGTTCAACATATGCCGGTGCTTTCCGAAACCTGACCTGACTTCCGACCGCCTGACTCCTATCCGGCCCTTGGAATCCAGGTCTTTCCAAGGAGTCATCATGGCTAAGATCAAACTCACTAAGTCCGCTGTCGATGCGGCGCAACCCCAGGCAGAGGCCGTCGAACTCCGGGACACGCTGGTCCCCGGCTTCCTGTGCAAGATTACCCCGGCGGGTCGCAAGGTGTTCATGCTCCAGTACCGGACGAACGCTGGCGAGCGCCGCAAGCCCTCGCTAGGACTGTACGGGGAGCTGACCGTCGAACAGGCGCGGTCGCTGGCGCAGGAATGGCTGGCCCAAGTCCGCCGAGGCGGAGATCCCGCCGCAGAGAAGGCGGAGGCGCGCCAGGCACCTACGGTCAAGGAGCTATGCACGAAGTTCATGGAGGACTACTCCAAGAAGCGCAACAAGCTCAGCACCCAAGCCGGCTATCAGGCTGTCATCAATCGCAACATTATTCCGCTGCTGGGACGCAAGAAAGTTCAGGACGTGAAGCGTCCTGAAATCGCCGGACTGATGGAAAAGCTTTCGTACAAGCAGACCGAGGCGAACAAGGTATTCAGCGTCTTGCGCAAGATGTTCAACATGGCCGAGGTATGGGGCTATCGGCCCGACGGTACCAACCCTTGCCGTCACGTCCCGATGTTCCCTGCCGGCAAATCGACTCACCTCATCAGCGACGAAGAAATGGGCAACCTGTTCCGACAGCTCGACAAGATCGAGTCGGAGGGGCTGGAGAACTACGTCATCCCTTTGGGAATCCGCCTGCAGTTCGAGTTCGCCGGCCGCCGCTCGGAAATCATCGCGCTGGAATGGAACTGGGTTGACTTGCAGAACCGGCGCGTCGTCTGGCCTGACAGCAAGACAGGCGGCATGTCTAAGCCCATGAGCGAGGAAGCCTATCGGCTACTCTCGACGGCACCCCGGCAGGAGGGTAGCCGCTATGTGCTGCCTTCTCCTAGCCACGCTGGCAAGCATCTAACCACGGGCGAGTATTACGGTGGCTGGAGCCGTGCGCTCAAGGCGGCTGGCGCTACGCACGTGGGCACGCACGGCATCCGCCACCGTTCGGCGACCGACATTGCCAATTCGGGCATCCCGGTCAAGGTCGGCATGGCGCTAACGGCGCACAAGACCGTCGTCATGTTCATGCGCTACGTCCACACCGAGGATAAGCCGGTGCGAGAGGCGGCCGAACTGGTGGCGAATCGGCGTAAGACGATCACCGGGATGCAGGGAGCCAAGGAGGTGGCCGCATGACCCGGCGCAAGGCATCCGTCTCAGCGCCAGCAGCGCCGCCCGCGCTGCTGGGCGACATCCGGGCACTGATCGAAGCGTCGCGCCAGCGCGTCGCCTCGGCGGTCAATGCCGAGCTGACATTGCTGTTCTGGCGCATTGGCCAGCGCATCCATACGGAAGTGCTTGCCGGGCAGCGGGCCGGGTACGGCGACGAAATCCTGCCGACCCTGGCGGCGCAGCTTGTCCGCGACTACGGACGTAGCTTCGCGGACAAGAACCTGCGCCGGATGGTGCAGTTCGCCGCCACCTTCTCGGACGAGCCAATTGTCGTGACGCTGTCACGACAATTGAGCTGGTCGCATTTCGTGGCGCTGCTGCCGCTAAAAGACCCGCTCCAGCGGGACTACTACGTGCAAATGGCCAGCGCCGAACGCTGGAGCGTGCGGACGCTACGCGAGCGCATCGACTCGATGCTATACGAGCGCACGGCGCTGTCCAAGAAGCCGGACGAGACGATCACGCAAGAGCTGGCGGCGATGCGCGATGCGCAGCGCATGTCGCCGGCGCTGGTCATGCGCGACCCGTACATCCTCGACTTCCTGGGCCTGCGCGATACCTGGCAGGAAGGCGACCTGGAAGCCGCGATCATCCGCGAAATGGAGTCTTTTTTGCTGGAGTTGGGCGCGGGCTTCTCTTTCCTAGCCCGGCAGAAACGCATCCAGATCGACGACGAGGATTTCCACCTGGACCTGCTGTTCTATAACCGCAAGCTGCGGCGGCTGGTGGCGGTGGAGTTGAAGATCGGCGAGTTCAAGGCAGCATACAAGGGGCAGATGGAGCTTTATTTGCGTTGGCTCGACAAGCACGAACGCGAACCGGAGGAAGCCTCGCCGCTGGGCATCATTCTTTGTACCGGCAAGAAGTCAGAGCAGATCGAGTTGCTGGAGCTGGACAAGTCGGGCATCCACGTAGCCGAATACCTGACGACCCTGCCGCCGCGTGCGGTGCTGGGGGAGCGGTTGCAGCAGGCGACCGAACGGGCGCGGTTGCAGATCGAGCAGCGGCAGCCTGGCGAGAAGTCCTGACAGCAGCATCTGTCCAACCGTACACCCAAACCACAGCACGAGCATGTGGCAACGGATCTCTTGCTCTATCGAGGCTCCATGCTAGTGTGGAATCGCCATAGGCCGATAAGGAACTGGCCTGCGGCTCAAGGATGCGCTGGGGCTAGTGGGCGCGAGCGCCCAATCACATGATTATCGCGGGCAGCAGCGCCATGTTCTATGCCGATCGCTGTTTTAATTAAATATCTCAAACTATAAAGTCAGTTAATTTTTTCAAAATATTCACGAATCAAGTCATCATTTTTTAAATACGAATCGAGAACCTGAAACAGAAAAAGATCCCCGCTAATATTTATATCAAACGGGATCATTGAGTTATCTATTTTGAATGTCTTTATTTTTCTATGCCCCTTGATGTTGGCATTGCTCAATCTTTCTTGATAGCTATCCAACGTATATACGATAAATTCGTGATCCAAGTGAGTTATAAAAAAATCATCGCCTTTTGAACTGTATTCAAGATGGATGACTTGCGTTACGACGTCGTCGCCTGCCACCTCAAAGTCCTCCATCAATTCTTCAAAAGTCAAACTTAGCTTCTCTGCGTCATGGTGAATCCATAGATTGTTCTCATATTTATCGGTGGAGTAGAACTTTGACAATCTAGGAAGGGAAGATATTTTCAATCGCAACGGAGCGCCAAACTCCATCTCCTCCATTGCAGGGACATAATCGGAGACGTAATCAATCCTGAATGCTATTTCGGACAGCATTCCTTTTTCAATGAGTTCCTCGATAGAGGTAAGCAGCTTCCTCGGAACTTTTATCCAGAAGTGTCGCCCTATGCGTTCATCGCGTATTGTCTGACTATCCTTGTCGTTGAATATCTGAATATTCTCGTTCAGGCTGACAAGACTATATTTAGAGAACTGAGCATCTTCCTTTCTTATGTCAATTCCAATTTTCTCGTACTCACGTTCAACTACCTTGGAATATTTTAGCTCCAGCATCTCAGCCCTCCCCATGATTGATTGGTGCTTGGAATAAAAAATGCAGCCAATGCGATAATTTGCGTAATTTTCTTTTATGTACGAAACACCATCTTCGTCATGGATATGCTTGTAGGAATTGTTGAGAATTTCTAGCGATCCCGGATACTCGTTGAGATAATTATTTAAGTAGTCCATTAAATGCTGGATTGTCTTTATAGCCAATCGCTTGTCCACTAGATCAAGCTGTGGCCCATAAAACTTGGCTGCGTTTGGATGGTCGCGTTTGGCTTCAAATTCTTTCAGAATGGCCGCCTTTTCATTCATGCAGCCCTCCGTATAAGCACGCATTACGTCTGCCTGAAAGCTCTCATTTGCCAGAGAGGTTTGGATGAGGGGAAGCAATTTCTTGACAAAGATCGGGTCTTTATTAAGAAAGACGTAGCAAAATTTCCCAAAGCTGAATAACGCGATTTTTTCCGAAGAAAATTCATTGATTTCTTCAAAGATATTTTTCATATTTTTTACTCAACTCGCCGTAGTCCAAATAGTAAGCGACGGAACCTTGAGCGTCTCCACTTTGTGGATCGCGCTGCTCCACGTTCGCTATTCGCTCATCCCTGACGGGACTGGCATTCGCCAGCCCTCCACGGCCCGACACTGTGATCCGGGCCTGCGCGCTCCGCTTGCATGTTGAGCTGGCGACAGCAGGGCATGCAGAGCGAGCCGCGCGCAGATGATTCAGCCAAACGCTAAACAAAGCTGTAGGGCATCCCATAGAGAGCGCGGTTGCGCTACTCGTGATTTCTATGGAATTTGATCGTATCCAAAACTGCATGAGGCAAGCTTGCGAGTTACTTGATACTCTTCGCCAGAATACTGGCGAACTCGACCTCGTTCCGAAACAAGGTGCAGGTTCTTCCTTGCCCGCGAACCAATGACATACAGCAATTTCATCGCGCTTTCTTGACCGTTCGGATCATTGAAATGCGGCACCATATCTTCTAATAATGCATAAGCGATCACTGCATCGAACTCGGCTCCCTTGACGCCGTGTATCGTCGAGATGGTGATTCCAGTCCTATGCTGAAATACCTTCCTGAATGTCTCAATATCGCCTATAAATTCGCTACCTTCACTCTTCAATCGATTTACCCGGGCTTGCGAACTATCGAAGAAGGCAACGTGATGCTCTTGAAGCAGCGTGAAAAGGCGAAAGTCGATTGCTAAGTTTGCAAACAGACGCTCGAAAAATGCGCTCAAGTAGGTAAGACCATCTGTTTCATCGATCTTAATTGCATTGCACTCCCTCAACAAGGACCTCCGCGTGAGCTTCGACACGCTAGCCCCGGCCGCCTCTAGGTCATTCAGAATCTCCCCGGCCCACCGCAGTCTGCGCACATACATTCCCGGCGATGCCTGAGTAAGTGCAATCTTAGAAAGCCTGTACCAGAAATTCTCTGTGTCCCGTGCAAAGGGAACCATACCGGGGCCATCGAATGAGTACTCCGGCATGCTGGCGACCAAACGACGTGTCATGCTTGCAAGATGCGTCCACTGTGGCGCGAGAATGCACACCTCGTGAGGTGAGATGCCCATAGTCTCAATGTTGAAACGGATGAGCCGGATGAGCTCAGCGTCCAGATCATTTTTGCTCACTGTGTCGTCGAATGAAATAAGGCTTGGGTACGCCTTGTCCTCGGATGCGGCTTCGATGCGTGTGTTGTGAACGTTGTAGTTTCCGAAGTACTCAATGATGCGCTCAGAAGAACGGTAGTTCCGCGACAGTTCGAGTTCGTCCAAATCGATATTGGCCATCGCCTTGAAATCCTCGAAGGCAATCGGATATCCGCCAAGCGATTGATAAATCGCCTGGTTAGGATCTCCGACAATAAAGGCCTTGGTCGCACCTTGACCAGCTTTCAGAATGGCGGTGATGATCGAATACTGAATTCGTTTGGTGTCCTGATACTCGTCGATCAGCACGAAAGAGAACAACTGTGCCAGAAGAGTGCTGATCGCAGGATGACGTGCGATCAGTTGGTACGCATAGTAAAGAATGAGCTCAAAGTCTAGCTGCCGACTTTCGTGCAGAATCTCAAAATACTTGCCCAATATGACGTGAAGACCCGAATGCTTCCAATCTTGTGGGCAGGAGAGCACATATCCAGTTTCGGTGTAATAAAACTCACAATCCCAGAATGTTATTTTTGGCTTCTGGTAAGGCTTGCACAATGCCTCCAGGATTTTCTCGCGCTCATGCTGATCGATCACACGGAAGCCTCGATCCAACGCTTCGTGATAGATGCCGTACGGTTTCAATATCCATTCAAGACAGAACGAATGTATCGTTCCTATCCATAATCGGGATGTATCCACCCCAAGGCTCTCAATGCGCTCGTGGATTTCGTCGGCGGCACGGTGCGTATAAGTGATGGCAACGACAAACTGCTTGTTCGATTTCAGCCTGGACAACTCATAGGCGATTTTGTAGGTGAGCGTGCGCGTTTTCCCGCTGCCCGGGCAAGCGATGAGAAAGACGCTCCCTGGCTTCAGAATGGCTGCTTCCTGCTCGGGATTCAGATCATCTTTGTTCCACATGAACATGATCAGAACACCGCGAGTACATCGTTGATGCGATCATCTGGGAACGTGGCAAGCATCTCGTTTCGGATGCCGACGAAGTCGATGTCTCCATTTCGGAAGGCCAGCAGCTTGGCCCTAAAGTCGTCGAATACGGCAGACGCAGTGAAGATATCTTCTGCATCGATGTAGTTCACGCGGTAGCTCAGCACGTTAAACCAGACTTCCTTAGTGACCACCGGATGCGCAAAAGCGATGGCGTCCAAGATGTACTTCGGAATGGCGGTCTGCGGATCGATCTTCTTTCCCAGCAAGATGGCAAACCATCCCTTGCCGTAGTTGTCCGCCATGGTCAATGCGCGCTGACCGAACAACGCGATGTCCGCTGATTCGAGCTCCGCCTTGGCCGTCGCGATGGTTGGTGCATCCTTGTAGACATCAGGAAGGATGCCGACCACCTTACGCGCATTGCCGGCGGCAATGAAGTCGACCTCGAAGGTATGGGGGGCAAAGAATGGAGAAACCCACCCGTTATCTTTGAAGGTGTCTTCCAATAACGCTTTCCTGGCGACCCCTTTTTCCTGGGATGCCTGATACTTGCCCTTGCGCCGGAGCAGCCCTTCGGAGTCTCCCGCCGCCGGCGTTGTGTCAATGATGGACTTGTCAAGGTCGGTGACGATGCTGCACCGCTTCCGGATTCGGGCATCATCGAAAAGAACCGCGACGTTCTGAAATCCAGTGCTGCGGATATTAATTAAACTGATGCCGAGTTCATCAAGGCTGACGCCTAGCACGTTCTTGATCAGGATCGGAACGAGAATTTCTTCTGCATCGCCCTCCACTAAGAGGACGCTCTTGGCAAACAACAAGTTGCTACGGACAGCATCCAGGTAGCGTTGAATGTTGCCGATCTCTTCTGGGTTTAGGCCAATTGCAGGCTGGTATGCCTCGCAACGATCACCTTCTCTGCCGAGGATGTTCACGTTCTGAACATTGCTGACCTCAGAGATGTGCGTCGAATGGGTCGAATAAATGATCTGTGTGTCGTCGTATTTGAGCTTGTCGAACAGTGTTTTCTGGATATGTGTGTGAATGTGAGCTTCCGGCTCTTCGATAAGCAGAAAGTTGGCGATCGACTGTTTAGCCTTTTGATACTTGAATTCAAGCAGTTTCAACGTGAGGAATATCAGGTTTGCTCCACCAAGGCTCAGCTCGTGGATCGGTCCTTCGTGGCTCTCCCCCGATTCGCCAACGAACAGCTTGAGCGACTGGAACAACTTGTCAGCTTCGTCTGGCAGATCCGACTTGATAGAAAGAGAAGACGGCGAATACGCCTCACCCGCCGCATCCTTGATGGTGTCTCTGATATCCGTCCGGACGACCTGCACGTCTGGCAACGCTTCGATGGAGTCATTCAATGCCTTTACCCCGTCGGTGATAGCCTGGAACGCCACGGGGTCGATATCGCCGCTCTTGCCCTTCAGAAGCGAAAAGAGCGGATTTGTCCGGTTGTTGTGAAATTCGGAGACGACGTCCCGTAGCGCCTGGACGAAAGTGAACGAAATTTCTTTGGAGACGGACAGCACGTTCGGAATCTTCGCGCCGATAACACGAAATTCAACCTCTTCATTGAATCGAACATTCGCGAAGTCGCCGACCACATCCTTATAGAAGGCCTCGTCGTTGAAGTCGGCTTCACTCCGACCTGTGAAAATCGTTTCATAGTCGTCGATGGTGACCGGGTTCAGGATAGCGTCGAGGCCTGCCTGATCACCATCGTTCAATTGAGAAAGTCGCAGCCTGATTTCCTTCTTCGGACGAAAGATCAGGTTGTAAGTGGCCTTGCCGTTCGCCTCTTCCTCAATTACGCCCGTCCCATGTCGGAAGAGCGCCTGCACTGATTCATCCGCAGAGATTTCCTCAAACTCAAGACTGATGATGATCCAATGTCCCTGCCAGCGCCCTAGGCCGCGATGAAAGTCGGTATGCTCCAGCCGGTAGGCAGAGCGAATCATGTTGTCATCAAGCAGCAATCTGATTGCGCGAAAGAGATTGGTTTTGCCAGATCCATTTTCGCCGATGACAGTGTTGATACCCTTCTGGAACAGCAGCTTCGTGTTGGGAAAGTTCCGGTAGTTGACCAGGCTGAGCTTGGATATATGCATTTGATTCAATCTTGTTGTTGAAATCCACATGCCGATCGGCCGATGGATTGGTTGAACACTGCAGCCATTGATCCCAACTACGGAATGGCCAACTGTCAGTTGGTTTTAGAACGGCACCGTGTCTAAGGTAGGAATCGGTTGGAGCGCATTTTTAATCTCGGTTAGCCTTGCAAGTAGTTCATCGAAAGTCACGATCACGATCTCTGCGAACGCATTTCGAACGAGCTCGAATGACTTTCTTTGCTGATGCTCTTGTGGCGTCATGCCAGCGACAACTATGCAGCGAACCGCATAGCTGTGGAGGTCGTATCGGTTCATGTTATTTTTTATGACGGGTAGTTCACTCTGCAATTTGAAACGCTGATCTAGAATTTGAGCAATCGCTCCACCCAATTCTGTCGATGGGCCAAAAACATCATCTCCACGATAGGGAGATTTTCCTAGCAGTTCGGTTTGCGGCTTTTTTATCTCAATGAGGCCAAGATTGCCCGTGGAAGCGGATGCGTATAGAAAATCTGAAAATTTTCCGCCGGACCCGTTAAGTCGCTTGCCACCTGCATAAGCTTGCCCCTGAACCAGCATGGCTGGAACGGCAAATGCAAGACTAAGTATGAAAGGATTTTCCAGAAAGAAGCTTTGCCACTTGCTTTCCGTCAGTCCTTTTCCAAGCATTTCCTGGTATCGCTCAATCAGTTGATTCAGTGTGATGAGCTCAATATCATTCTTTAATGCCAGCAGCGAGCGCGGCTCAGATTCCGCCAGTGCTTCTATATTGTCTTGAACCATGCGAACAGCGGCGCGCCGATCACGCTTGGAAAGCGTCACATGCTGCCGCCCACCATCGGTCATTTCCGTTAGTGCATCAGGTCTTACGCTCTTCTTTAGAGCGGGAAATTGTGCTGAATCGGCAGCATGTAATAAGGTCTGGTAGACATGAAATTGCTTGTCCTTGCGCGCGTCTCTCTGGTGGCGAGAGGCTATGCGATTTAATTCTTTTCTTAATTCATGAAATCTTCTTATTCCGAGAATAAAGAATGGCGAATCAATTTTCGCGTCATTTCCTTTGTGGACAATGAGTATGCTTACGTTTTCTAAGCTGGCGGCTGTTTCGCAAATTTGCCGATATTCCCACAGAAGCCCCAAACCGAATCGAAAATCTTTGGCAAACCCATCCGGCAACTGCTCAAGAAGCCCAACGACATCGTCAGTAGTCTCTGGCAGTATGTAGGGCTCGATAACAGGCCGAGCGACGACGATGCGTTCAAGGGTGCCGTATTTAGGTTGCAGGTAATCGTCGCGATCTTCTCGAATATTAAGAGGCCAAATGGTCAATCTGTCTGGACACACATTGAGCAGTCTCGCTATTGGCGAATCCGGCTTGCGCTCCGCTGCGGGAATATCAGTGAAGAAAACGTTAATGCCTTCCTCTTCCGGTTCGGCTGCTTCAATGACAAGGAAGGGGCCGCCGTCCAAACGCTCACGTTGATTGAATGCTGAAGGTCTGATAGATGCCATGAACTATTCTTGATCCCTACTGTTCAGAGAAACGATTTGCGGGCCTTGCCTCAGCGCAACCTTATGGTGCCTTCCGATCAGAATCGGACGACACACGATTGATGTCAAAGGGGAGTGCCTTATCTGCCGCGATTCGGGTCAGCAGCATCCGAATCGCATCCGAAATTGATAACCCCATTTCAGCCAGAACAACAGTTGCGGCTTCTTTAATCTGCCCGTCAATCCGGGCACGAACGACGTCGTTACTTGCCATTGTTGCGCTCACAATAGATGTAGCTACATTGTGGCTCATAAGTACTATTGCGTCACTTACATTTTGTTGTGAACAGTAGAGCATCCCGGCGTGCCGCCGTCGGGCTCGCGGGCGTTGCCCCGCGCCTCGTGCCGAGTCGCGGCCATGCGGCTTTGATCCCTGATGCCTCCGGCCGTCTCTTCGCTCCTGGCCTGCGCGCGGCGCTTGCCCTCCAGGGGATCGGCTGGACAGCCCATCCCCGCCGCGCCTTGCTTGGCGCCCCTCGCATGCACCGAACAGGTTGCACCTGATCGACCAACAGCCATCCAGCTAGGCGTGCCGCTGGCACGCAGGGGCGCTCGCCGCGCGGCGTTGGTTTCAGCGCACCCCCTGGCCCATTGGCCGCTGTTCGTCTTTCCCCAAGTTCATCGCTTTTTCCCGCGACCGTAGCCCGCGGTGCCTGGCCGTCAAGGCGCGCAGGGCCGAGTCCTCGCTGCGCTGCGGGCCGCACCAACCCTGCGCTTCTCCCTTGACGGCCAGTCCCTCGCTGGCCCGGTTTTTCGCGGGCGATGAACTCAGGAAAGACGGCGGCAAACAGGACCGGCCCAGGTCTCTGCGCCGAACCAACCGAAGCCACAACGGGCTCCGAATCTTGGAATCCGGTCAGCTTTGAAACCACAGCAACTCATTGGAGAAAACCATGCAACTCGCATCTCGATTCGCTTCCCATTCCCCGACGCTGCGCAGTGACTACCCGCTGTCCGACGACCAAATCCGCCGCGTAGCCCCGTCCATCTTCGCGGAGGCCCCGCACGATAGCCGCTCCGAACGGTACGCCTACATTCCCACCGCCGCCGTGCTGGCGGAACTGCGCAAGGAAGGGTTTGAACCCTTCATGGCAGCGCAAACCCGCGTGCGGCACGACGACCGCCGCGACTACACCAAACACATGATTCGCCTGCGCCATGCCAGTCAGATCAACGGCGCGGAAGCCAATGAAATCGTGCTGCTGAACTCGCACGACGGCACCAGCAGCTATCAGATGCTGGCCGGAATGTTCCGGTTCGTTTGCAGCAATGGCCTTGTGTGCGGCGATACCGTGGCCGATGTG
>CAUQST010000075.1:0-11345 GCA_963520865.1 uncultured Comamonas sp. | reverse complement strand
GAGTTTCTGTCTGACCTGGGGGCCAGTGTTATTGATGCGCAGGAGCTGACAGGTACAAAACCAAAGTGGGGGCAGAAACCACCAAGGTGGACGCCTTTAAGGCACAAGCCCAAGCCTATGCAGCCGAATGCAGCGCCAAGGCTGAGAGCGCCAAAATAATTGTGACGGCCTTGGAAGCAAAGGCGCGCATTGTCAGTAGCCGCTATGACGGTTACCGGGCACGGGTGCAGTCAGAGGCCAGCTTGTCGGAGATTGCCGCCAGCAACAGCCGCGTGCAGTTAGAGGCCTTTCGCGCCAGCAATGCGGCAACAGAGTCCAAAGCCAATCTGACGGCCACTATCTGGCGGGCAAAGTTGCAGCAGTACCAGGCGAGCGTAGAAGTTAGCGCCAATGCACAGCGCAGCAATGCCGCGTTTGCCATGCAGGCGCAGGGAATGAACCAGGACTTGGTCAAAACCGGTGCACAAACCGCGTCCCAACTGCTGGCCAGCGCTTGGAACGTGGTGAGCACCAGCGCAAGCAGCCAGGGAACTCTCAATGAATCCCACAACTACAGCCATAGCGCTTCATAGCATTCGCCCCGGCTATCGGAGTTGCAAGCTGCCTTGCGTGCCAGCTACTGCATTGCGTGCGGCCATGCGGCCCAGGCGGGTAGTGCAGGTGGATGCCAGCTGCGTCAGCGTTTGCGCATCTACGCACATGCTGTCATCGATCGCGCTGTGGAAGCGCTCAATCGGCATCACATAGGCGTTGCGGTCAACCGGCTTGACCCGGGCCACCGCGCCGTCTTCGGCGGTGGCATCAAAGCGCAACATGTAGCGGTTGAGCTGCCAGTCTTGGCCCTGCGTCACCGCATCAAACACCGATTGGTACACCTCTGCTGTAGCCACCAGCGCGGCGCGGTGGGCTAGGGTGATTCGGTCGGGGTCATAGGCAGGCTTTTGCAGCTCTGCCTCCATGCGGTTGAAGGCGTCGATGTAGGCCAGCTTGAAAGCCAGCGCCTTCTTGCCCGTGAAGCCCATGGCCAGCAGTGTGAAGCCGTCGCGGGTGAGGCGGTAGGCGGGATAACTGGCCTTGGCCCCGTTCCCACTTTCCACTTCAACAGACGCCTCCGCAAAATTGCGGAGGTGTTCCGCGCTTAGTTGGGGAAGCAAATTTCGGATGGTTCGCAGCACATCGTCGTGGCGCTTGCCAAAGTGGCGTGCCAGATCCGTGCTGAGGGTGATGACGATGCCGTTGTGGATGGAAAGCTCAGGGCGAGCGGAAACGGCGGATGCAGAAGAACCGAGAGTGATGTCAGCCATGGTGAGGCTCCTGTTGATGGACTTTTGAGCCATCACCTCCCCTGCCAAGAGGAGGTGGTGGACCGTGCAGGGTTGGCAGACCGGCAACAGGCACCGGCACACCCTTGCGGGTGTCCCCACACGGCCCACCGTAAAGCGGAGCCATGTGCACGCAGACATGCTTAATAAAGCAAAAAGCCGCAAACCATCTTGTATGGCGCGGCTGCTGCGCCTGTTGTTCTAGGCTGCCAAGCCCAGTTCACGCTTACGGGCGTGATGGCGACATTGTACTCAAATCTCTTAAAGCATTTTTATTTTCGACAACGTTGCAGGCCCATAGAAGGGATTTTTCAGCCGCAAGTTATAGTGAAAAATCTAACAGAGGAGATAAATAATGGCCATCAATCTCGGCGCACTACGCAAAACATCACTAGTAGACACCGAAGTTAACCCTAGAGAAATATTCAACCTACTTCCAGGGAAAGATAAAAAATATATATATCCAAGGGACGTACAGGCTGTTGTTTGGGATAGGTGGATGCCGAGACGAGAAGACAAAGATGTCGTTATAAAAATGAATACCGGAGGAGGAAAAACAGTTGTTGGCCTCTTGATATTGAAAAGTTGCCTAAATGAAGGAGTTGGCCCAGCAATATATATAACACCAGACAAATATCTAGCGTCCCAAGTTATCAGAGAGGCTAATGATTTAGGAATAGAAGTAACTACCGATCAAGATAGCCATCAATTCCTACAAGGTAAATCAATTTTAGTCACAAATATTTATCATCTTATCAATGAAAAATCGGTTTTTGGCACTAGCGATACTGGTAGAAAAATCGCTGCAAATGCCATATTGGTGGATGATGCCCACGCCTGCCTTTCAATAACTGAGAGTCAGTTCTCCTTATCTATTCCGAGAGATCATGATTTATTCGATAGCTTTCTAAATGTTTTTGAAGATGACCTAAAATTACAAAATCATGTCAAATTCTTAGAAATTGAGCAAAGCGATCCTGAGGCGGAGATGCTCCTTCCTTTTTGGGCTTGGTCCAATAAGTTATCGGCAATAACTAAAATTTTGGTTGAAAATAAAAATGATGATCAAATAAAGTTTACTTGGCCGCTGATAAAGAATTACCTAGCGGAGTGCCGTTGTATATTTTCTGGAAGAGGCATTGAAATTTCCCCCAAATGCTTACCAATGGATGCCATCCCGACATTCACTCAAGCACAACGGCGACTTTTTATGACTGCGACCCTAGCAGATGATTCGATTTTGGTTTCAGACTATGGTGTATCAGAAAATTTAGCAAAAAGACACATCACACCAACAATTGCCAATGACATTGGCGATCGCATGATCCTTATCCCACAAGAGATTGACCCTGAAATTACAGAAGATGAAATCAAAGAATATTTAAAGAAAAAATCTAAAAACTACAACACGGTTGTGATTGTTCCATCCGATTACAGAGCAAAGTATTGGCAGGATGCAGCAGACTTAATTGTTAAAGCAGACAATATATCCGAAGCGGTAAGTTCATTGAAGTCGCGTCATGTCGGCCTTGTTGTTTTTATAAACAAATATGATGGTGTGGATTTACCCGGAAGCGCATGTAGGATTTTGATCTTAGACGGTCTACCACAAGCGCGTAGACTTCAGGAAAAAATCGACATGAATATACTTGCTGGTGGTGAGCAAATGCTTGGCAAGCAGATTCAGCGTATTGAACAGGGAATGGGAAGAGGAATTCGAGCCAACGACGATTACTGTGTCGTTCTCTTAATTGGCGCGTCTTTGACAAGATCCATATTCCTGATGGAGGCAAAAAACAAATTCTCCCCAGCGACTGCTGCACAATTGAACATGTCCGCGAAAGTAGCAGATCAGCTAGATGGAGGCATTTCGGGTCTTGACGAAGCAGTGGAGCTTTGTCTCAATCAAACCCAAGAATGGAAATCTCTATCAAGAGAATCTCTGGCCAACATAAGTTATCCACCAGAAGGAAAAATACGACCAATTGCCGTAGCCCAGCGAAAAGCGTTTGATAGCGCGACGATTGGGGATTACACCAAAGCTCAGAGTGAATTTCAAAATGTCATCAATTCTGAGGCAAACAATGTCGACCTTTACACATTAGGCTGGCTTAAATGGCAACTTGCTGAGCTAAAACAACACACAAATCCAGCAGAATCCCAACAAATTCTAAAATCAGCACTAGCTCACAACAGAAGAATTACAAGACCATTAGATGGTATTACTTACGAGAAAATAGGAATACAAGCAAATTTCGAGCAGTCAAGGAACTCCGTCTGGAAGATTAAACCATTTGATGGAAAATCCAATTCTCTTACTCTTCAGATAAATGGATTGCTTGATGATTTGAGCTTTGCACCAAATAACTCCGAGAGATTTGAAGAGGCAATAAAGGAAATAGGAAGTTATTTAGGTTTTTTCACCCAGCGTCCTGAACAGGAGTTTAATGATGGTGGCCCAGATGACCTATGGTATGTAGATAGTTCAAAGTTTTTTGTTATAGAGTGCAAGAGCAGTGCTACTGCGGAAAAAATATCTAAATCGTATACTAATCAACTGAGTGGTCACATCAATTGGTTCCATACCAGATATGGCGAACAGCATCAAGCAACACCTATTCTAATTTACCCAACAAATAAATTTGAACATGATGCAAGCCCCCACCCAAAAACTCGGATAATAACAAAAGAAAAACTAGCAGAGTTTAAAGAGGCAGTCAGAGGATTTATTAAGAGTTGCATCCACTCTATGAGTAGTTTAGACGCGAATAAGATAAATCAGTATCTTACACATCATCGCCTAACAGCCAATAAAATCTTAGATAGCTTTACCGAAACACCAAAATAACAAATATTGCACACATCTAAAGTTCTTGGATGTGTGCTTATAAAAAAGCGTTGCTACGCTTTCAAAATTTTCTGCACCCAGCGCACACTCACCCCCGTACACCCGCGCCAGGGCGCGGGTGTTGCGCACATACACGGATGCTGCCATCCAGCTGCTGCACCTACCAATGTCTCGGTCAAATCTTCCACCCGCTCCACCCCGTGCAGATGGCGGCAGCGGAGCACAGCACAGCACAGCACAGCAATGGGGCTGGGTTGTTGGCGCTGCTGGGGCAATACACGCCTGCACAGGTCGAATGCCCGAAGAAGTTGCCGGTAAGCACCCCGGCTAGGGCTAGGACAACCATGCCCAACTCAAGACACTTGCCTGCAAGAAGGCAAGCTACCCCAAACCGCCGCCTTCGGGCGGTTTTTTTATGCCCAGCATAGGGCATAGGGGATTGCGATGCAGCCGCAACACTGGCGGCAACCAACAGGGCACCAGATAGGGAAGCACCCCAATGAAAGTTGAAACAGCAATTGAAGCCGCGAACGCTGCAGCCGTTGGCAGCAAAACCACCTTGGCGGGCTCTGCGACTGCAGGCTTCGGCTGGGCCACATCCAGTGCGTTCTTTGGCTGGGTAGGCATCTTGATTGCTCTGCTGGGTTTGGCGGTGAACTTTTACTTTCGCCGTAAAGAGCACGGCTTGCGCCTGCGTGACGATGCCCGCAGCGAGGAAGAGCACCAGGCGCGCATGCGGGCGATCAAAGGGGGTTGTGATGTCTAGCAAAACCAAACTCATTGCTGCGATTGGCGCCACTGCTGCCGCTCTTGTGGTGCCCTTGGTTGCCAAGTACGAAGGCACCGTGCTGCGCACCTACCGTGACCCGATTGGCATCATCACCGCCTGCACCGGCCACACCGGGCCAGAGCTGCGCATGGGCCAAACCTTCACGCGCCAGCAGTGCCAGGACATGCTCTACCAAGACCTTGTGCAGCACGCCGATGCGCTGGGCTGCATCACCCAGCAGCTCACAGATGGCCAGCGCGCAGCCTTTCTCAGCTTTGCCTTCAACGTGGGGGAGGGTGCATTTTGCAAATCCACTCTCGTGCGCAAAGCCAACGCGGGCGACCTGCCGGGCGCGTGCGCAGAACTCAGCCGCTGGACGTACGCCGGCGGCAAGCAACTGCCCGGCTTGGTACAGCGCCGTGCTGCAGAGCGCCAGATGTGTGAAGGAGGCTTGGCATGAAAACACAAGCCATTGCAGCCGCCGTGGGCACGGCTTTGGTCTTTGGTGCGGGCTGGGCAGCCAACGGCTGGCGGCTGGGCCAAGACATTGCGCAAACCAAGCTGGCCCACACCCAGGAGCTGGCCGCGCGCGATGCCGGCACTTTTGCCGTGGCCCAGGCCATCGATACCAATTACCAAGGGGCACTCAATGCATCAATTCAAGAACAAGCGCGCCTTGCTGGGGCTGCTGCTGTTGCCACTCGGAATGCTGGCCGGTTGCGCGACCAGCTCAGTGAAGCCGACAAGCGAATTGCCACGGCTTCCGCAGCCGCCGTCCGCGACTACGCCACAACCGCCAACAAGCTACTCGGACAGTGCAGCGACAGATACACAGAGCTGGCAGCAAAAGCTGATGGACACGCCCTTGATGCGCGAACCTGCCGGGCCGCTTGGCCGGTGAATGTTGTTACGCCATAGCGCACCACTTTGGCGCGAATTATTCTGTATTTAATATAAACCTTATAGCTATATCTGTATGCGTCATGCGCGATGGGGCTCAAAATACCAAGTTTCAGGTATAGCCGCGCTGGGTGAGTAGGTGTTACTGTTTGTTCCATTTTCTACATGTCTTCAGGCGCTACTGGTGCAGGCCTGAAGGAGCAGAACACTCCCTCTCTATGGCCTGACGGGCACACACCATGAACCACATTTACCGATCTATCTGGAATACCACGCTGGGCTGCTGGGTGGCAGCGCCCGAGCATGCAACTGCTGGGCGCACCAGCACTAAACGTAATCGTTCTGGTGCCTTGATGTCAGTTGCTAGTGCATTGACGGTATTGCTGGGCAGTTCTGCAGTGCTTGCTGCAGGGCCAAGTACAGATGTTGGCTCAGGCCTGACCTTTGATGGGTTGCAGACAGAAGTTCGAAATGATGACTTGTTTGGCTCAGGCAGCATCGTAAAGAATGGTGATGCGCGTTTAATTCTGAATGGATCAAATACCTATCAAGGCGGCACGCTACTCAATGCTGGCGCTTTGGTGGTTGGTAATGCTGCGGCGCTTGGGATCGGTACTCTCCAAGTCAATGGCGCATCTGTGTTGCGCAGTGGCGCCAGCGCTGTGGCTTTGGGCAACAGCATTGGATTGAATGCCAATCTGACGGTGACAGGCTTTAATAACCTGAGCCTGAACGGAGTGATTCAAGGTCATGGCCAGTTGATCAAATCTGGCCGCGGCACTTTGACACTGGGTGGGGCGAACACATGGGTTGGGGGCATCAACCTGAGCGGTGGCACTTTGGCGATTGACAGCAGCAGTGCTCTGGGCTCCGGTAGCTTGACCACCAGCGGCAGTGCAACCTTGCTTAACGCCCAGTTCATGTCACTGAGCAATGCGATTGCGGTCAACGGCGAATTGACCTTGAAAACTGACAACGCACTCACCCTCGCCGGCCAGTTAAGTGGTAGCGGCAAACTGATAAAGGCGGGTGCTGACGAACTGGTCCTGGTCGGCAACAACAGCTTCAGCGGAAGCTGGGATATCACCACCGGTGCCGTTACGTCTCTCGGTATCTTTGCGCTGGGTACGCCTACTTCGGTGAATGTAGGCGCTGGCGCAAACTTGAACATCAATGGCAACACCAGTTTTGGTGCTTTGACCGGCCATGGCAATACCCAGATTGGCCTCGGTAGCACCCTGTCGGTGGGCGGTACGGGTGCCGACAGCGTGTTTGCCGGCACCTTGGATGGCAACGGCAGCGTTACTAAGGTTGGCAGCGGCGTGCTGGAGCTGAGCGGGAACAGCAATCTGGCCGGCACAAAACGAGTCAACGACGGCACACTGAACGTCACAGGCACCCTGAACGGGGGGACACTCACTGTGGACTCTGGTGCGACCCTGACCGGTACCGGCTCGATCGGCGGCCTGGCTTCCGTTGCCAATGGTGGCCATCTGGCCGGCACCAGCGGCAGCACCCTGAGCTTGGGTTCGCTGACGCTCTCGCCGAACTCCCTGGTCGATGTTGCCCTTGGCTCACCGGTCACTGGCAACGTGCCGCTGTTTAGCGTCGCCGGTACCCTGACCCTCGATGGCACGCTCAATGTCACCGATGCGGGAGGCTTCGGTAACGGCGTATACCGCCTGTTCGAATATTCGTCACTGCTGAACAACTCCATCGTGTTTGGCAATCTGCCGGGGGGAGTCACACAGGGCGAAATGCAGATCCAGACTGCTATCGGCGGGCAGGTCAACCTGCTGGTGAACTCTCCAAACCAGATTGTGCAGTTTTGGGATGGCGCAGAGGTAGTGCCCAACGCTAGCGTCGAAGGTGGCAGTGGTGTGTGGAGTAGCAGCACCACAAACTGGACCAACATCAATGGCATAACGAACGATGTCTGGCGGGAGCAGTTCGCAGTGTTCCAGGGCGCTGCGGGCGTGGTCACGGTCGATGGCCCCCAGACCGTCAACGGCATGCAGTTCATGACCGACGGCTACGTGCTTACGGGCGATGCGCTGAACGCAGTCAACCGCAACGGTGGCAACTTTGCTGTGCGCGTTGACCCGGGTGTGACCGCGACCCTAGGCCTTGAGGTCAAAGGAACTGGCACCCTGAACAAGCTGGACAATGGCTCCTTGGTGCTGAATGGTAACAATAGCTACAGCGGTGGCACCATACTCAGCGGCGGCACCTTGGTGCTGGGCAATGGCAGTGCTTTGGGCAGTGGCGTACTGGCCACCGCCAATGGCACTACGCTGGACAATAACAAGGCAGTGACGCTCGCCAACCATATAAGCTTGGCAGGTCAATTGAATATTGGCGGCAGCAACGCGCTGACTTTGGATGGAACCATCAGCGGCAGCGGTGGGCTGACTAAGAATGGTAGCGAAACACTGACTTTGAATGGCGTCAATAGCTATAGCGGCGGTACTACCATCAGCGCTGGCACGCTGGTGGCTTCCGCAGCCAGCCTGGGCAGCGGCGCCATCACCAACAACGCCGCGCTGGAGCTGAAGCAAGTCAGTGCTGGCAATTTGGCGCAGTCCATCAGTGGTAGCGGTGCGCTCCACAAGGCCGGGAGCGGTAAGCTGACTTTGATGGGGACCAACGCTTACAGCGGCGGCACTTTCATCAATAGCGGCACGATGGTAGCGGCCAGCAACAGCGCTTTAGGTGCGGGCGATGTCACAGTGAACGCTGGCGCAGCTTTGGAGGTGGCCAGCGGCACCGCATTGGCAGTTGGCGGGAATTTGACATTCCATAATGGCTCTACCTACCGTGTCTATGCCGATCCCAATTCGGCAACCAGCAGCCACATCGATGTAACGGGCACAGCCGATCTGGCTGGCAGCGTGCTACATGTGGGCAATGAGTCCAATGGGGCGACTGACTTCCAAGCGGGTAAGAAGTACACCATTTTGACGGCAGGCTCGATCAGCGGAACTTTTGGGGCTGCCAAATCCAGCTTTGCGTATCTGGAGGCGAAGCTGGATTACTCAATTGCCAACCAAGTCGATTTGGAGCTCAAGCGTAAAAGCAACGGTGGCAATAACGGTGGGCAAATGCACTTTGCCGATCTGGCGAGCACGTCCAATCAGGGCGCAGCAGCCAACGCGATCGAGAGCCTGCCCAGCAGCCACCCGCTGTACCAGCACATCGAGACATTGCCTGCCGGCACGCCTGCGGCGGTGTTCACCAGCCTCTCAGGCGATGCGCACTCTACAGTCATGGGCAGCGTGAATATGCTGAGCGCGCAAGCGCCCAACATCAGCCAGCAGCACCTGCGCAGCAACCTGACCGCTGGCCTGCGTGCAGGCGCACCCATTGCCCAGTCTGATGGGCCGTTGCCAGCCTCGGCCTTCCCATCGTCCAAAGCCTTGCCTGCATGGGTAGAGGTGGTGGGCCACTGGCAAAAGATGGACGGCAACAGCAACACACCCGGTGTAAAGCAAAACACCACCGGTCTGTTCCTGGGGGCTGACGAAGAAGTGGGCAACAGTGGCTGGCGTGTCGGTGGCTCGGTGGGTTACACCAGCGCTGATGCCAAGGTGAGCAGCCGTGATGCCTCGGCCGACATCAGCAGCTACAGCGCTGCGGTGTACACCGGCAAGGGCTTTAGCCATGGCACCAACCGCATCAACGTGATTGGTGGCTTGGCTTACACCAAGCACAGCATTGAGTCTGAGCGCAGCGTGGCCGCACTGAACCAAAACCTCCAAGCTGACTACAGTGCCCACACAGCGCAGTTGTTTGCCGAAGTGGGTTACGCCATGGGCCAGTACGACAAGCAAGGGTTTGAGCCGTTTGTGGGCATCACCCTGGGTGAGCAGCGTACGAACAGCTTCAAGGAAAGCGGCGGGTTTGCAGCGCTGAGCAGCGAATCCAGCCGCGACACGCTGGCCAGCACAACGCTGGGTGTGCGTGCGCACAGTGACTTCGTGGTGGCAGGCAAAGACACCCGCGTGCGTGCATCGCTGGGCGTGCGCCATGCTTGGGGCAATTTGAGCCAAAACCGCACCATGGCGTTTGAAGGCTCCAGCAGCTTTACCGTGGCTGGCGCACCGCTTGCGCGCAACACGGCGCTGGTGGGCCTGCAGGCCGAGGTGGCGCTGAGCCGTTACTCGGCCTTGGTGCTGGGCTACAACGGAGAGTACGGCAGCGGCAGCCGTGATCAGTCAGCCAGCGTGAAGGTGCGCTGGGCTTTCTAAGCACGCAGTCCGTGCAAAGAGCAAACCCCTGCCGGTGCAAACTAGCAGGGGTTTTTTGATGACTATCTGCAAGAGCTGACGGACACGCCCTTGATGCAAGAGCCTGCATGGCCGGTGAGTGGACTGCTCTTGGAGGTTGCTTGCGACCCGTTGCAAGCCTTAGGAAAGCGTTCCCAATGATTTGAATTGATGCCCATCATGGGTTCCTGAACATACCATTCAGAATGCTAGATTGACACCTGCCTGCAGGCGCGTGGAGCGGTAGTAACTCAAGCCCTGCGCATATTCAACGTGCATAAACACCGTACCCCATTGGGTGTTATCCCACTCAAAGCCAATGCCTCCTTGTCCCATGAAACGCTGATGTGTTCCAGGATCTAGCAAAGATGGATTGCTCAGGTAGGAGACCCCCAGATCGATATACGGACGCCAGTAGTGATTTTCCAAAGGCGCGGTCAGGCGGACTGCGTTTTTAATCTCTGCTAGGCGAATCGAACGTTTTCCTTGGTAGATGGATGAGTAATTAACACGCTCTTGCGCACTCATGACACTGGATCGGAGAGCAACCCACGGATTGGGGCGATACTCTGACAGCATCGATACATCTGTGCGCCAGCCGTAGGTCGTCGCTAGCGCAGTAGCAACTCCTTCAGACATTGATTCTGCGTGGCGAGTTCGGGTAAGACCAAGCACACCGACCAAGCGCCAATCTGGGATTACACGGTATTCCAGATATACAGCTCCACCTAGTTGTTTGAGCTTCTCGCCATATCCGTTTGCACTGTCAAAGTCGCCTTGACCGTAAAGCGCTATTGCCCCCCAACGCCACGACTGTGTGTTTCCTAGATCAACGGAAGCCACAAAATTTCGGACATTCCCATCGTAATGCTGATCACCAGCGCCGCTGTGTATGCGCTCTTCAGCAACCACCACGTTGGATGCTGCGGTACCCCTTGAAAAAGTAGAAAACCCGGTCATCGTGATACCGCGTGCCGATGCGCCAACACTGTCTGCAGCATTGAGATAGGCACTCATGGTGGAGCGCATTTGCACAGCACCAGCAGAGCGCATGGAAGCGCGAATTTGCTCCAGTGGAACCGTCCGGCCCTCTCTTATTAGAGTCAAATGGAGAGTACTTTCTTTTTGAATGTTGTAGTCCGCCAGTGTTCTGCCATCCTCTAAACTTTTCCCGGCGAAGACCAGCCTTTGCTGATCCGGAGGGATGCCTTCTTTGTCTTGAATTTTTGCTTTGACATTTT
>CAUQST010000074.1:0-12809 GCA_963520865.1 uncultured Comamonas sp. | reverse complement strand
GAACTTAGGCCAGGCCAACCTTCTTCATGATCAGGTTGACCTTTTCTTCCAGCGTGGCCTTGGTAAAAGGCTTGACGATGTAACCGGCCGCGCCCCCCTGGGCGGCAGCCACGATGTCTTCCTTGCGGGCTTCGGCGGTCACCATCAGCACCGGCAGGTGTTTGAGCTTCTCGTCTGCCTTGATTTCTGTCAGCAGCTGGAAGCCGTTCATATTGGGCATGTTGATGTCGGTCACGACAAAGTCGAACTTGCTGTTGCGCAGCTTGTGCAGCGCAGCCACACCGTCTTCGGCCTCATCGGCCTCAGTAAAGCCGCTTTCCTTCAGCAAATTACGCACGATGCGGCGCATGGTGGAGAAGTCGTCAACGATCAAAAAGCGAAGGGCATTGGTAGCCACGGAGGACCCTTTCGGTCAAATAAGCTCTTGAATGAAACCGTTGCCAAAGCGCAGGTTCCGTCCGATTTCACAAATTGTCACGGAGTTTGGCGTGCAGGGGGGGAATTCTCCTGCTTTTCCATATTTTCCGATTCCAATTTGTTGTCTTGTTGCGCCGAAGGTGCTTGCTTACCCAGCAAGCGCTCTTCGGCCTCATGCGTCAGCACGGTGATCGTGATGCGCCGGTTTTGCGGCGCGCGTGGGTCGTCCGGGTGCAGCAAATCGCTGGCCGCCAGACCGACTACGCGCGCCAATTTGTCGTTGGGCATACCGGCCACCACCAACTCGCGCCGCGAGGCGTTGGCCCGGTCGGTAGACAACTCCCAGTTGCTATAGCCTTTTTCTCCCGTGCCGTAAGGCGCAGCGTCGGTGTGACCGGCCAGGCTGATGCGGTTTTCCACACCACCCAGGGCAGCGCCCACCTCGCGCAAGATGTCGCGCATATAGGGTTTGACGATGGCGCTGCCAATGTCAAACATGGGGCGGTTTTGCTCGTCCACGATCTGAATTTGCAGGCCATCGGGCGTCACATCCATGCGGATCTGAGACTTGTACTCGTTGAGCGTAGCGTTGCTGGAGATCATGGCGTCAATCTTGGCGCGCAGTGCTTTGATGCGCTGGGCATCTTGCTGGGCGCGCACCTGTCGCAGGCTCTGGCGGCTTTGGTCGTTGGAGTCGGTCTCGGAGCGTTTGACCTGGCCATGAATCCTTGCCAAATCCGTGCCACCGCCGGGAATGATGCTGGAGCTATTGCCCGAGCCATCGCCACCGTTCATGGCCACTTTCAACGGCGAGTTGAAGTACGCCGCAATGCCTTGCAAATCACCCTTGGAGGTAGAGCCCAGCAGCCACATCAGCAAAAAGAAGGCCATCATCGCCGTCATAAAGTCGGCATAGGCAATCTTCCACGCGCCGCCGTGGTGACCGTGGTCCCCCTTTTTGACGCGTTTGATGATGATGGGCTGCAGCTTTTTTTCATTGGCTGCACCGGCTTGTGCACCGCCGGGAGCGTTGGGGGGCGGCATGGCTTACTTCCTCTTGACGTGCTCTTCCAGCTCCAAGAAGCCGGGGCGCTCCGTCGAATACAGCACCTTGCGGCCAAACTCAATCGCCGTAGGTGGGTTGTAGCCTTGCATGCTGGCAATCAAGGTGCACTTGATGCATTCAAACTCTTTGGCGCCGTCTTGCTGGCGCTGCTCAATCAGACCGGCCAAAGGCTCCACCAGCGCGTAGGCCAGCAAAATACCCAAAAACGTACCGACCAGCGCCGAGGCAATCATGCCGCCCAGCACCGAAGGCGGCTGGCCGACAGAGCCCATGGTGTTCACTACCCCCAACACCGCCGCCACAATACCGAAAGCAGGCAGCGCACCTGCCAAGCGTTGCAGGGCCACGACGACGCGGTGCTCTTCCTGGTGATGGGCATCGATTTCGTTGTCCATCAGCGTTTCAATCTCGTGCGAATTCAAGTTGCCCGAAACCATCATGCGCAGGTAGTCGGTTATGAACTCCACCAGGTGCTGATCGGCCAGCAACTCGGGGTATTTTTGGAAAATTTCAGAGTTTTCTGGCTCTTCCACATCCATTTCAATCGCCATCAAGCCCTCTTTACGGGCTTTTTGCAGCACGTCATACAACAGTGCCAGCAAGCTCATGAAGCGTGCTTTGTTGTGCTTCGAGCTTTTGAGCACGCCTGCCAGGGCCGAAACCGTGGCTTTGAGCACCTTGGGCGGGTTGGTCACGATGAACGCGCCAATCGCAGAGCCGCCAATGGTGGCCATTTCAAACGGGAGGGCTTTGCCAAGTACGCTCATGTTTCCGCCGTGGAGGGCGTAAACACCAAAGACGCAACCGAAGGCGATGATGTAACCAATAAGGACAAGCATGGGGAAATTGTGTCAGAACCTAAACAAAGCCAAGCGCAGGAATGGTGCGTAAAAAGCCGTCTTGTTTATGGCTTAGCAGTTTTCGCGCCGTTGGGTAGATGCAGGTATAGCTGCGTACAGCCTCTCCACTTTTCATAGGGTAAAAAAAACCACTGGAGGCTTTATCGGCATCCAGTGGAAATTCTGAAGGGAAAACTTGGGCGGAAGTTGTTTAGCTTTGCAGCAGCTGCAGCACGTTCTGCGGAATCTGGTTGGCCTGCGCCACCATGGCGGTACCCGCTTGCTGCAGGATCTGTGTGCGGCTCAGGTTGGCTGTTTCTACGGCGAAGTCAGCATCCATGATGCGCCCACGTGCAGCAGACAGGTTTTCTACCTGAATGTCGATATTGTTCACGGCGTTTTCAAAGCGGGTCTGCATGGCGCCCAGCGTGGCACGTGCGCCGTTGATCTGGTCGACTGCACTGTCAATCTTCTTTAGTGCAATCCAGGCGCCTTCCTGGGTGGTAACGTCAATGTCATCCACGCCGCGTTGATCCAGTTTTTGGTGCCGCGTTTCAATGTCCAAGCCACTGAATTTGGTGCTTGTTTCTAATTTTGCAATTGCCGCTAACACTGCTTCCTCATCTGTGGCGCCGGTAAACGTAAATGTGGTATCCCCGCCTGGCAAGCTCTGCAATGCTTCGCCATATACGATGGCGTTCGCCAGAGAGGAAGTGCCATCATAGTTCGTCAAGGCTGTAAAGGCTGTGCCGTAATCGGCAATCAGATCCGTAAATGAGGCGTCAGCAATTAGATCGTTGGCATCAGCTATGGCACCCGAAGCTTTGTAGGCAGCGAAAAGGCTGCCAGGAGCAACAGCGGAGTTGGCAAATGCTGAGTTCAGAGCAGGGTTAGAGGTGATTTTTGCCAGTTCAGCATCGAATGCAGCTTGGTTGGGTGTGAATACTGGGCCGGCGCCAATCGTTGCTTGAATGTCGGCGATATCGATCTCAACAGGTGATTGCGTCACTCCTGTCGTCTCAGCGGTGAAGCCTGTGAATGTAATGTTTTTGGGTAGATTTTTTTCGTCCAGCTTGGAGGACACCAAGGTGATGCTGTAGTCCTGAGTGCCTTCTTTCAGGGTCATGTAAGCGGTAACGCCGGTGTCTGCAGTCTTGTTATTGATGGCGGTTACCACTTGGCCAATCCGTTCCAAGCTGCTGTTGGCTGGGTCAATACCCTCAAGCTCTACAGCAGGTAGTCCAGCGACAGTGATTTTCAAAGTGCCAGCAGGAATTGCTTGATCGAAGTTTCCAATTGCTGGGCCATTTGCATCGCTGACGTTAAAACCTAGCGTATTGATGGAATAGCTGATATTAGACACTTGACTGGCGCGTGTATCTGCTAGTGCACCCAGCGTCACGTTATCGCCAGAGTTGGCGCCCACTTGGAAAACTGCACCCGCAAAGCTGCCGTCCAAAATCTTCTGGCCGTTGAAGTTGGTTTGCTTGGCGACACGGTCAATTTCTGCGGATAGCTGCTTCACTTCCGCTTGCAGGGCCTTGCGGTCGCTGGCGCTGTTGGTGGCGTTCGATGCTTGTACAGCCAGCTCGCGCATGCGCTGCAGCATATCGCCCACTTTTCCCAGCGCGCCTTCCGCCGTTTGCGCCAGCGAGATGCCGTCATTGGCATTGCGTGCTGCCACGGTCAAGCCTTTGACCTGGGTGTTCATGCGCTCGGCAATGGCCAAGCCAGCGGCGTCATCTTTGGCGCTGTTTACACGCAGGCCGGAGGACAGGCGCTGCATGGTGGTGTTCAAAGATTGGCCCGACAACGACAGGTTTCGCTGTGCGTTGATGGAGGCGATATTCGTATTGATAGTTGCGGCCATTGCTTCGTTTCCTTCAGAAAAAGCGAGTTGCTTGCATCGCTCACATAAACCATGGGCCTAGATGTGCGGCAGGCAACGCTAGCGATGGGGGTAATTCTTCTATGGCTGCGGGCTGTGTGGTCGCCGGATAAAGCAGGGCTTTAAAGCCCTTTAAGCGGTTTAGTGCTGGTTCTTAGGGTGTTTTTGTTGTTGTTTTTATTGGGTTTTTTTTGCTTTTGCGGGTGTGGTGAAAAAAAAGACTAAAGAAAAAAAACCACAGCCCGATAACTCCTTTGTACGAAGCAAATCTGCACAGCCACCGGCTGGCAGAAGGCTCACAGAGGCCGCGCAAAAGTTTTGCTTCGCGAATTGCAAACATTTCACCCAACACTGTTCACGTCTTAGGAGCTCACCATGGCCATGACCATCAACACCAACGTCGTTTCCATCAACTCGCAGCGCAATCTGAGCCTGTCGGGTAACTCGCTGGGCACCACCATGCAGCGCCTGTCCTCGGGTTTGCGTGTGAACAGCGCCAAGGACGACGCGGCTGGTCTGGCGATTGCCGAGCGCATGAATGCCCAGTCCCGTGGTCTGGCTGTGGCAGCGCGCAATGCCAATGACGGCATCTCGCTGGCGCAAACCACTGAAGGCGCGCTGGGCAAAGTGGGCGATATGCTGCAGCGCATGCGTGAGCTGGCCGTGCAAGCATCGAATGCGACCAACAGCACGGAAGACCGTAAAGCTCTACAAGCTGAAGTAAGTCAATTGACTGCTGAAATCGACCGCGTAGCCAAGACTACTTCATTCAACGGCACGAAAGTGTTGGATGGCTCATTTACAGGCGGCGTATTTCAAGTTGGCTCTGGTGCAGGCGATAACATCACCGTTGGGGGCACAACCAAGGCCACGGCTAATGGTTTGGGCTCAGCTACGTACGGTGCTTCTTCTATCAACGGAAGAACTGACTCTATCTCTGACTTCGCTAAAGAGGTTACTAGTGGGTTGACTATCCAAGTTGGTACTGGCGCCGCTGTAGATTTGGGAACTTTGACTGCTGCTGGCAGTGAAACTGAGCGTTTGGGTCAAGTCGTATCGGCGATCAACGCGAAATCTGCTGATACTGGCGTTACTGCATTTTTGACACAAGATGGCAAAGGTGGCTTCACCGTAGATGTGCGCTCTACCAGCAACGAAAAAGTCACTTTCGGCGCTGGCTTTACTACAGCATCTACTGGCGTTAGCGCAGCTGGAACCACACCGGCTGCTATTAGTGTTGCGGCTGCTAGCGCTTATGAAAACCTTACGACTCACTCTGCCGCGTATGACAAGGCGCAATTTGAAACAGCGTTAAACACGCTCACCACCGATCCTAAGATCAGCAAGTTTTCTGATCAATGGAGCGCAGCACTAGATGCATATAACGGTACTCCAAACGGAGCCAATGCTGTATTGCTTACTACAGCAGTTAAAAAAGTTGTGGATAACTACAACTTGGCTGTTACTGCACAGACCACTTTCGCAGCTATTGGGAGCCCAACGACCACTCAGCAAGGCACCTATGGCGCGGCGCTCGAAACTTTGTCAAATGTGGCCGCTAGTGAAAAAATCAATTTTGCCCAACTTACTGTTAAAGAGGGCGCTGCTGCAATTCAACGTTTGGAAGCTGCTGCAGGCTTCTCTGGCTTGAATATTAAAGCCACGGGCAAAACCACAGGCATTGATAAGTTGGACATCTCTACCCAAGCAGGCGCATGGGAAGCTCTCAAGCAGGTTGATAGCGCTATTGATCAAGTGAATGCTGCGCGCGGTGAGCTGGGTGCACTGCAGACCCGTTTTGAAAAATCGATCGAAAACATCGACATTCAAAACGAAAACATCACGGCAGCGCGTGGTCGGATTGTGGACGCGGACTTTGCGACCGAGACTGCCAATCTGAGCCGCGCGCAGATTTTGCAGCAAGCCGGTACAGCCATGGTGGCTCAGGCTAATCAGCTGCCCCAGCAAGTGCTAAGTCTGCTGCAATAAATAGAGCGTGTAGCGCAGGTAAAAACTAGGTTTCCATGAGATTTTTATTGGAAACCTTGATTTATCAGGCGGCAGCTGCTCCTGAAAGTGCAGCGCTTCCGCAGCGCACCCGTCAACAGTTTTTTTGAAGGGGAATAAAAAATGGCAATGACCATCAATACCAACGTAGTCTCGCTGAACTCGCAGCGCAATCTGGGCCTGTCTGGTGGCTCTTTGGCAACTTCCATGCAGCGTCTGTCGTCGGGCCTGCGTGTAAACAGTGCTAAAGATGACGCCGCCGGCTTGGCCATTTCTGAGCGAATGCAAGCCACGAGTAAAGGTTTGGCTGTTGCAGCACGTAATGCCAACGACGGTATCTCTTTAGCACAAACTGCTGAAGGTGCACTGGGTAAAGTAGGTGATATGCTGCAACGTGTGCGTGAGTTGGCTGTCCAATCCAGCAATGCCACCAACAGCGCAGACGATCGTAAGGCACTGCAAGCCGAAGTAACGCAGTTGACCGCTGAAATCGACCGCGTAGCCAAAACTACCTCATTTAACGGTACCAAGCTGTTAGATGGTTCTTTTGCTGGTGCTACTTTCCAAATTGGCTCTGGTGCAGGCGATAACATCACCGTTGGGGGCACAACCAAGGCCACGGCTAATGGTTTGGGCTCAGCTACGTACGGTGCTTCTTCTATCAACGGAAGAACTGACTCTATCTCTGACTTCGCTAAAGAGGTTACTAGTGGGTTGACTATCCAAGTTGGTACTGGCGCCGCTGTAGATTTGGGAACTTTGACTGCTGCTGGCAGTGAAACTGAGCGTTTGGGTCAAGTCGTATCGGCGATCAACGCGAAATCTGCTGATACTGGCGTTACTGCATTTTTGACACAAGATGGCAAAGGTGGCTTCACCGTAGATGTGCGCTCTACCAGCAACGAAAAAGTCACTTTCGGCGCTGGCTTTACTACAGCATCTACTGGCGTTAGCGCAGCTGGAACCACACCGGCTGCTATTAGTGTTGCGGCTGCTAGCGCTTATGAAAACCTTACGACTCACTCTGCCGCGTATGACAAGGCGCAATTTGAAACAGCGTTAAACACGCTCACCACCGATCCTAAGATCAGCAAGTTTTCTGATCAATGGAGCGCAGCACTAGATGCATATAACGGTACTCCAAACGGAGCCAATGCTGTATTGCTTACTACAGCAGTTAAAAAAGTTGTGGATAACTACAACTTGGCTGTTACTGCACAGACCACTTTCGCAGCTATTGGGAGCCCAACGACCACTCAGCAAGGCACCTATGGCGCGGCGCTCGAAACTTTGTCAAATGTGGCCGCTAGTGAAAAAATCAATTTTGCCCAACTTACTGTTAAAGAGGGCGCTGCTGCAATTCAACGTTTGGAAGCTGCTGCAGGCTTCTCTGGCTTGAATATTAAAGCCACGGGCAAAACCACAGGCATTGATAAGTTGGACATCTCTACCCAAGCAGGCGCATGGGAAGCTCTCAAGCAGGTTGATAGCGCTATTGATCAAGTGAATGCTGCGCGCGGTGAGCTGGGTGCACTGCAGACCCGTTTTGAAAAATCGATCGAAAACATCGACATTCAAAACGAAAACATCACGGCAGCGCGTGGTCGGATTGTGGACGCGGACTTTGCGACCGAGACTGCCAATCTGAGCCGCGCGCAGATTTTGCAGCAAGCCGGTACAGCCATGGTGGCACAGGCCAACCAGCTGCCCCAGCAAGTGTTGAGCCTGCTGCGTTAAGCGGTGCACAAGGTGGGGGAGGGGCGCAAGCTTCTCTCTCACCAGGCTGAAAATGTTTTGCTTGATACGGCATGCCTTTGCGGGTATGCCGTTTTTTTATGCGTTCCCCCCTTCATTCCTGCGGATCGGGCTTAGGTTCGCGGCGGTTATGCCGATAGAGGCAGGGTAACCATGGTTATAAATTGGGGTGGTGCGAGAAGTGGGGCAAGTCCGCGCTTCTATGTGGTGCTCGCCTTTTTATTCGGGCTTTTGGCTGGGACACAACCCACGCACAATAGCGCGGCTGCATAACATGGGCGATCCGCCGTGTTGGTGTGTTTTTCAAGGAGTGTGTGATGGCTATTTCTTCAGTGGGTATCGGTAGCGGCTTGGATGTCGAGAGCATCATCACGCAAATGGTGGCCTTGGAGAAACAGCCCATCAAGACCTTGGAGGTGAAGGCAGAGACCATCAACAGCAAGATTTCGACCTACGGTCAGATCAAGTCTTTGGTAGATACGCTCAATGGTGCTGTGCGTGATTTGACGCTGGACAGCGGCTTTGGTGCTGTCAAGATCAACTCGTCTAACTCGTCGGCGGTGAATGCCACGATGACGGGGCTGGCCGCCCAAGGCTCTTACAACGTGAATGTGGAAAAGCTGGCGCAAAGCCAGACGTCCGTCAGTATCAAACTGGGTGCCAAGGACACCATGGGGGCAGCAGGCACCATGCGCTTTGTGATCGGCAACCCTGGCAAAGCGGGCGCAGAGCTGAAAACGGTGGATTTGAGCATCACCTCCACAGACACGCTGGAGAGCATTGTTGCCAAGATCAACGGTAATGCCGACTTGAGCAAGTCGATGGTGGCTAGTGTGATTACCGACAGCACCGGCAAGCAGCAGTTGATGGTGCGCTCACGTGAGACGGGGCTGGATAATCAGTTCAGCATGAGTATGGGCACGGTGGTGACGCAAGCGGATGTGGATGCTTGGGCGGGAGATCCTGCACAAAAGCCGGTGGTTGGAACTATCAAACCTATTGATGCTGCGGGTTCGAATTTCGAAGCGCTGGGTGCTAGTGGCGGAATTACTTTGGCTCAAGGGGCAGAAAATGCCAAGATCACGCTGAATGGTGTGGCAATCGAGTCCAACACGAACACGTTCAAGGACATCATTCCGGGCTTGTCGATGTCGGTGTCTGCAGAGGGTAAATCCTTGCTGTCCATCAATCAGGACAAAGATGCCACGCAAGAGAAGATTCAAAAATTTGTAGACGCGTACAACGCAGTCAATGAGTTATTGGCTGCATCAACCAAGTACGACCAAGAGTCTAAAGCGGCTGGTGTGTTGCAGGGCGATAGCAGCACGGTGAGCTTACAGAACTCTTTGCGCATGTTGACGCAGGGTATTGCAGGCAATGCCACGGGCAAGTTCAATCGCCTGTCTGACATCGGCATTCAGATGCAGCAAGGTGGTGCGTTAAAGCTGGATGCTGCCAAGTTGAAGGAAGCCTTGGGTGATATGGATTCGGTGAAATCCATGTTTGCCGCGAAACCTGATGCGTTAGGCAACGGCGGCGGTATTGCGGTTAACTTCAAGACTTTGACGGATGAGTTGCTGGCGTATGAAGGCACGCTCAACAACAAGACTGATTCGCTGGAAAAACAGATCAAGCTCAACAAGGCAGAGGTTGAAAAGGTTGAAAAGCGGGCCGAAACGGTGGAAGAGCGCTTGCGCAAGCAGTACACCGCTTTGGATGTGAAGATGGCTTCGCTCAGTTCGTTGGACTCTTACATCTCGCAGATGGTGACTTCGTGGAATAAGTCCAAAGACTAAAAACACATCCCGTTGCTTTTGAGTATTTAAGTTTGGTGGAATTGGGTCGAAAACAGTCCCAATCCCATAGATAGTTTGTAAGGATTCACATGTTCTCTTCTACAGGTTACGGCGCTGCGAATGCTTATCGTCAGGTGAGTGCCCATTCGGGTGTGGAGAACGCGTCTCCTCACCAGCTGATTCAAATGTTGTTTGATGGTTTGTTCCAGTCGCTGAACGCCGCGCGTGGCGCGATGGAGCGCAGCGAGGTGGAAGAAAAAGGGCGCCACATCTCCAAGTCTGTGCGTATTTTGCAAGAGGGCCTGGTGATGGGCTTGGACTTGGAAAAGGGCGGTGAATTGGCGGCTAATCTGAAGCTGCTGTATGACTATTCTGTGGCCCAATTGACTAAAGCCAACATTCACAGTGATGTGGTGTTGGTGGAAGAAGTGATCAAGCTTTTGCAACCAGTGGCGCAAGGCTGGAAAGAAATTGGACCCACCGCCAACCAAACGATGTGAGGTGATGGCTGTGCAGGAGAACAGATTGTTGGATTACTACAAGGCTATTGAAGCTAAAAGCGCTGAGATGCTGTCCGCCGCTTTGCAACAGAACTGGGATTCTGTGGTCGAGTGTGAGAAGTCTTGTGCCGTGTTGATTGGTGAGTTGCGTGTGCAGTCTCAAGAGGTGCAGTTGACAGCCATGCAGCGCAAAGAAAAGACGCGCATCATGCAGAGCATTTTGCGCAATGATGCACAAATTCGTGTGCTGGCGGAGCCGTGGCTGGCAACGCTGGAGCACATGGGTAAGATGCCTGCAGGTTCTGCTTTGCATTAAAGCCTATTTGCTTACGGTTAAGCTATTCCTCCAAGGTTTGGCTAAAGCCCATCAGTTGTAAAGCTGGTGGGCTTTTTTATTTTTAATGGCTGTAGATGCTTGTTGAGTATGCGCTAGAGGCGAATTTTCCTGATGAGCGACTTGTCTGCGATATAGCTGGGAGACTTGGTGGCCAGAGGTGAGGAGCCTGTCCCTGCGGCCAAGTTACTTTCTGAGTACGCCCAGAAAGTAATCAGTGCAGCACCTTGATCTGAAGCGTGTGCCGAGTCAGGTGGTTTTTCTCGAGCCAATGGCTGAGGCGCTGGCAGGCAAAAAAAGACCGCAACCCGAAGGGTGCGGTCATGAAAGGTTTTTTGAAGGGTGAGCGTTAGGTGCGGTGCAAAGTCAGTGCCTTGCGCCGCGCACAAGCAGGTGCTCAGACCTGCATGTTCATGACGTCGGTATAGGCCTGAACCAAGCGGTTGCGGACATGCAAAGTGGCTTGAAAGCCGATTTGTGCTTTTTGCATGGCAACCATGGTCTCTTCCAGGCTGACCGAGGGATTCTCCAGCTGCACTTCTTTTTGCAGGTGGGAGGAATGGTTTTGCGCCGAGCTCACGGAGCGCAGCGCGTTTTCAAGTGCGGAGCTAAAACCATGGCCGTCGGCTTCTGCAATTTGCACAGGTTTGGTCAACCGCTGGGCCATGTCGGTGGACTGGGTGGTCAACGGTGAAGTAGCGCTATGAAGTCGAAGGTCCATGATGTGTTTCCTAGATCTCTTTATGTGATCAATGGCGCAATCGTAGGCAATTGCAAACAAAGCATCTGCGTAAATAAGTGGGGAAACGGGCGCTTTATCTGGGGAACGGAAAAGCAGGAAGTTTGAATAATCGGCAACACGTTGGGTTCCGTGTCGAGCCCAAGCACTCCATCTGGAAAGAACATGTCTGCTGTTGCCGAAATTCCTGTTGCACAAACTCCGCCCGCCACAAGCCCTAGTGCATGGCCGCAGCGGGTAGCAAGTCTCGACCGCAACCAGCGCATCATGATTGGCGCGGTGGCCGCTCTGGTTGTGGCTGGTTTGGTGGCTGCCTTGATGTTTAGCCGTCAGCCTGATTACCGTGTGCTGTTCACCAACTTGAGTGACAAAGACGGTGGCGCAATCGTGGCGCAGTTGACCACCATGAATGTGCCCTACAAGTACACCGAAGGTGGCGGCGCCATCATGATCCCCGCAGACAAAATCCACGATGTGCGATTGAAGCTGGCAACGCAGGGTCTGCCCAAGGGCGCGGTCTCGGGCTTTGAGATCATGGAAGCCAGCAAGTTCGGCATCACACAGTTCCAGGAACGTGTGAACTACCAGCGCGGACTGGAGGGTGAGTTGACACGCTCTATCCTCGGTTTGTCTGCAGTGCAAAACGCCCGCGTGCACCTGGCGTTACCCAATCAGAATGGTTTTTTCCGCGAGCAGCAAAAGCCTTCGGCTTCGGTGCTGCTGACGCTGTACCCCGGCCGCATGCTGGACCGCACGCAGATTGCCGGTATCGTGCATTTGATTTCTTCGAGCGTTCCAGAGATGGTGCCCGGTGCAGTGAGCGTGCTGGATGACTCTGGCAAGCTGCTCTCGCAAACCACCAATCCAGATGAAAGCCCGGTGAATGTGCAGCAACTGATGTACCAGCAACAGCTGGAAAAGCAGTACACACAGCGCATTCTGGATATTTTGGAGCCCGTGGTGGGCAAGGGCAACGTGAAGGCCCAGGTGACTGCGGATCTGGATTTTTCGCGTTCAGAGTCGACCTCTGAGTTGCATGCTCCCAACCAGGGTCAGGCAGCCAGCGCCGTGCGAAGCCAGCAAGTGCTGGAAGCTACGGGTGAAAAAGAGCCTGTGCCCCCCACAGGCGTGCCTGGTGCGACCAGCAACCAGCCGCCCCAGACGGCGGCCGCTCCGATCAATGGCGCAGCACAAACATTGCAGGCGGCCAACGGTCAGAACACCAACACCTTGACGATTCCCGGCAGCAAGCGCGAATCGGTCACCAACTACGAAGTGGACAAGACGGTTCGAGTGACACGCAACAGCACGGGCTCTATCAAGCGCATGACGGCGGCGGTGGTGGTGAACTATCTGCCTGGCACTCCACTGGAGCCAGGTGCTGCAGCCCTGCCACAGGCCATGTCAGAGGCACAGCAAGCGCAAATGCTGGCCTTGGTGCGCGAGACCATTGGTTTCAGTGCTGAGC
>CAUQST010000073.1:0-13245 GCA_963520865.1 uncultured Comamonas sp. | reverse complement strand
TCTGGCCAGGCGCGTTGGCCTTGTCGCGGCATTCGTAGGTGATGTCACCGCTGCCGACGGTTTCCCACGCGACCTTGTTGCCCGCAGGAACCTGGATGGGGGCGGGCAGCGATGCCTGGGAGAAAGTGCTGGCCGGCTTGTGCATCGAGCCACAGGCAGTAAGCAGGGCCGCTGTGGCTACAGCGAAAGAAACGGCGGCGGTGCGGGATGCGGAACGAGAGGTCAACATTGCAATTCTCCAAACAGTTTTGTGAAGGGGACTGAAGCAGCGCATTTTTTGGGCTGCTACTGGTACTACCCGCCATCGCGTCGTTTGGATGCACCCCATACAAAAATATTTTCGAGAAATGCCAGCGCCAGACTCCATCAGACTGCGGTTGGTGACATTCTTGACCTGCAGCACCCGAGCCACCTCTCCCGAGGCGCGCTGCTCCCAGTAGGCAACGCGGCCGTTGAGCCAGGGCAGGGGAGAGAACTTGACGCCTGCTTCCCAACCATCATTGATGGAGGGCCGGAGGTTGCGATCCTGCGTGCGGCAGGCGTCGATGCCCGAGCCGATCTCAAAGGTGGGCGAGCATGTCCTTTGACGGAACGAAGAAGGCAATGCCTGTCACCGCCGCCGAGAAGTCAAGGATGCGGTCATGGAGCGGGGGCGGGCTTCCGATGAACATCCGTTCGAGCATCTGCTCGATCACCCAAAGGTGCCTGGAATAACCGATGAAATAGGTTCCGTACTCCTTGAGTGCAGGCCTCGCGAAGGGCATGTTGTCTCGCAGGATGTCGTGCTCGACGCCGTCCTGCGTGATGGTGCACAGCGTCTTGTGTGACTTCTGTTCCGCCTCCGAGGCATCGGGAAGCTCGGTGTTGGTGAACTTCTTTCGCCCAATGATCTGCTCCTGGGCTTCGGTGCTCAGGCTTTTCCATGCCGGGAGGTCGTGGAGGTACTTCTGTACGACGACATAGCTTCCGCCCGCATGTTCAGGATCTTCCTCGCCGACTATCGTTGAGGCCGGCAGCGCCAGGCCAACCGGATTCGCCGTGCCATCGACAAAATCCAGCAGGTCGCGTCCGTCGAAGTACCGGAATCCGGCGACCTCATCCATGGCCGCGACTGTCCCTTCCAGGGCCTCCAGGAGCATCTGCTCGAACGCCACGATGAGATCCATGGACCTGGCGCGGATGTGGAACAGCAGGTCCCCCGAAGTAGAGACTGCCACATGGGTGGCGCCCCGGATTTCGCGGAATGGATGGAGCTCGGCCGGAAGCGGGGTACCGACGAGCGGACCCCACACATCGGCACCGATGCCCACGTTGCAGGTAAAGGTCCCGGTCACGTCCCGGACAAGGACGTTCTTGATCAGGCCGTCCAGATCGCCGAGCACGGATCGCAGGGTGGAGAGGGACGCTGCGTCTCTTGCAACGGTCAGGACCAGGAAGGATGCGGCGATCGACAGCGCTGCATCAATTTGCTGGGGCTCGGCCTGGCGCGGGATCGTAGGTGTGGTCATTGGAAGTACCGGCAGATGGACGAGATGGGCGTCAGGGATGGCGCATTATCTGGCCCAACCGGCCCAACCGGCCCAACCGGCCCAACCGGCACCAGGAGCAACATCACGGACGGTTTCGCCAGATCCTCACTCCCATTTTTTCGGCATCTTCCCGGTACTCCTGGATTTTCTGCTTCAGGTACTCCTGCAGCGGCCTGCCGACCAGGGAGTAGGGGTACAGGTCGAAATTCTCCAAAAGTGCCATATAGCCAGGAAGGCCCATCGCCTTTTGCAAGGTGTCGGACCAGTAGCGTATTGCCGATGGAGGCGTGCCTGCCGCCATATAGAGACCCCTGACGGTCATCCAGGTCACATCGACGCCTTGCTCCGTTGCGGTCGGGATGTGCGCGAGTTTTCCGGGTACGCGGATAATCGCATCGGGATTTCAAGCATAAATCGTGCGGTGCGAAGTGTTCGATTTACGGCTGACTGCATCGACGCATCCCTGTACCGTGCGCGGCCATGGATACACCGTCGTTTCGCAGCCAGCACATGCCAGTTCGCCCTTCCCAGGAGCACCCGTTCTTAGGGCGTGATCCGCTGGACCATGGCTGTGCGATCTTCACCGTCATAGAGTCCCTGCAGCAGCTTGGTTTGGAAAGCTGGACGGCGCGGCTGCTGAGCTGGCTGGGCAGGTTTGAAGGGCTGGAGCGCCATTTGGAAGAGGACTGCGATCCGGTGCTGTGTGTGCGCCAGATTCTCCTGCGGCATGTGGCTGATCAGCCGAGAGGCGCCGGGGAACGGAAAGGCCTGGCAGATGTGACCTGGCACACCATCGTGGCCCAGCCCTTCGTGCATGTGTGCTGCGACTGGAGCATTGACGGATTGCGACCTCGGATTCGCTGGGACCCCATCGAGCACACATTCCTGCAGTTCCTAGCTCTTGGCCATGTCGAGGAAGACCTTTCCGTCTGGACTCCTGCTTCAGGAATGCCCTGCAGGGCGCGGAAATGCGCAAGCCTGCTGCAGGGCAAAGCAAGATGAAAAATCTACCAGGCGCGGCAAGGCAGGCCGCACCCGCCCGGTACAGAGAACGATTGCTCGCACTCACCTCAGTCGGTGCGTAGCTCAGGGCGGACTATTAACTTCGCGACGCCCGGCGACGTCAGACGATCCCCCCACTTACGTAGGGGATCGTCCTCTATACCAATGCTCGGATCAATAGTGCACTACTTCAGTAAAGCGTACAGTGCAGTGGAAACAGCATCAACCTTCTCTTTATCCATGTCCCCCTGCCAGATCATGCCACCACCAAGTTTCAGAGGATTTGGCTTAAGGAGAAGAGTTCAGCGATGTGCCCCATCTGGGCAAACAGGCCCAGCGACATCGCTGCCGCGAGTGTCAGGACTCTGAGTTCTTTCCAGACAGGCCGTGGTGGTGGAAATTGGGCGGGCAACCGACGTTTGGCCTGCTCGCTTCGCTGGGCTATGTCGAGTAACGTCTGCATGGTCGCCCTCTGCGCTAGCAGAACTTCGCCAGCCACGACGGTCAGCCATTGCCGAAGTAGTTCAGTTACCGTCGGTGAACTTAGCCTTCACGTCTTACGTGACTGAGCGGGTCAAGCACGAGCACTTATAATCAGCGCTTCAAGATCAAGTAGAAATGACCTGATTTTTGACTCGTTCTCGGGTAGGCATAGAAACTTCACCGCGTCTTCCGGGGATTTCCCAATGAGCGGGATACGCAAAAACAGATGTTCAAGAAAATTGCTGCTTACGGTCGAAAGTACCAGCCTCAGCGAAGCCAACATATCGTCACCTCGGTGCGATGCATGTACCAAGGCAATCGGCTTGCCGATCACTTCGACGCGTGAAACCAACCAGTCGATTGCATTCTTGAGGCCGCCGGGAATTGCACGGATGTATTCGGGGCTCGAGATGATGATGCAATCGTGTGCGCAGACAATTTCCAGGAATTCACGCACGGCCATGGGCGTTCTCTCCCCTTGCGCATCCGGCGAGAAAACGGGTAGTGCCTGGAGACCATGAAAAACTGAGACATCAATGCCCAGCGGCGCCAAGTTTTTCATGGTTTGCAACAATGTCGTATTCGTGGATGCTTCGCGCGTACTGCCTGAAATAGCCAGGATTTTCATGATGTCCTCTTTGCTTGCCAAGCATCGGCCATGCCGGGCCGGCGTCCGGACCATGGCAGGCAGGCGCACAGCGCGATCAGGCCCAGCACCAATACCGCGCCTCCAAGCACGCCGAGGCCCGTACCGAAGGCCGCGCTCACGCCCATCGCCACCAGCGCTGCGCTGCCGATCTGACAGAACCCGACCAGCCCCGATGCAGTGGCCGCATGCCCGTGCTCGCTGGCGATGGCCCCGGACACGCCCAGCGACAGCGACGAGCCATTGGAGAGACTGACCAGGCACATCGGCAGCACCACGGCTGCCGCGCCCTGCAGCCCCGATTCCACCACGGCCGCGAATGCCACGCCGCCAAGCACGAAGCACACGACGCCTGCAAAGAGGATGCGGTCGTAGGGCCAGCGATCAAGCAGCTGCCTGGCAAGCAGGTTCGCGCCGATGATGCCCGCCGTCAGCGGCAGGTACAGCCAGCCGCTTTGTTCCTCGCTCAGCCCTTGGCGCGCAAAAAGAAACGGCGACTGGGTCAGGTAGACGAACCAGGCGCAATAGATCGCGCAGACCACCAGCGTATAGCGGCGAAAAATCCGGTCCCGCAGAACATGACTGAAGCCAGCAAAGGGCGCGGTGCGGGTACGGGCGGCAGAGGGAAGCGTTTCCGGCAGCCACTTCATCACCATCAGCAGAGCCACGACGCCAAACGCAGCGACGAACAGGAAGTCAGACCGCCAGCCGAAAGCCGCAGCCAGGTGCCCGCCGATGGCAGGCGCCAGGGCGGGCGACAGCGACACCAGCGGGTAGATCACCGCATAGACCTTGGCAGAGGTACGTTTGTCGCAGGTGTCGGCGATCAGTGCCCGGCCCACGACCAGGCCCGCAGCCGCGCCGACCGCTTGCAGCATGCGCCACGCCAGGAAACCGTTGTAGCTGGCGGAGATGGCGCAGCCCACCGAGCCGACGATGTAGAGAGCGATGCCAGCCAGCAGCACGGGCTTGCGGCCATTGCGATCCGACAGCGGGCCGTAGGCCAGCTGGGCAATTGCCAGTGCCAGCAGGTAGAACGAGACGGTCTGCGGCATCTGCCAGTCGGCAACGCCAAACTCCGTGGCCATGCCCGGCATGGCGGGCAGATAGACGTCCGACGCGATCAGGCCGAAGGCACTGAGCATGGCGACGGTCAAGGTGAAAGATAAGCGAGGCATGGCAGTTCCTGGCAGCCAGGCGAACGGGCTGCGCGTCAAGGGTTCAGAAGGGATGAGCGCCATGCTACGGAGCTGCCTTCAATGTGAAAATGCACAAAATAGCAGCCTATAGCTGCATATTTGCAGTACGAGCAATGGGGCAGCGATGAATTGGGATGACGTGCGGATATTCCTGGCAATCCACCGTGCAGGCACCCTGCGTGGGGCGGCTCAGCAACTGGCCATCGACCAGACCACGGTGGGCCGGCGCCTGGCCGGGCTGGAGCGGTCGCTGGGCAGCCGGCTGTTCCTGCGCACCACGGGCGGCCTGGTGCTGGCCGGAACCGGCCAGGAAGTGCTGCGCATGGCCGAAGACATGGAGCGCATGGCCGTCTCCTTCGAGCGCCGCGGCGAAGGTGCCGATGCGCGCGTGGCCGGGGAGGTGCGTGTGACCACCACCGACGCCTTGGCGGTGGATTTCGTGGTTCCCGCCCTCGAACACCTGCGTGCCCGCCATCCCGAGGTGCGGGTGATCCTGAGCACCACGAGGCGCCAGCTCGATCTAGCGCGACGGGAAGCCGACATTGCTGTCCGCACCCTGCGGCCGGAGCAACCGGACCTGATCGTTCGCCAACTCGGCTGCTGGGAAGTGGGCTTGTACGCTACCGAAGGCTATCTGGCAAAAAATGGGGAACCGCAGCCCGGAAAAGGCTTTGCAGACCACGACATCGCGCTCTACCAGGAGGGTGTGACCGGCCGGCAGGACGACACGCTGGCAGGTGAATCCAGGGCACAGGGTCGAATAGTTGCCGAACTGGATTCGAGCCTGATGCTTGCGACCTTCGTGCGCGCTGGCCTGGCCCTAGGCGAATTACCCGAATACGTGGCCCGACGCGACCCCACGCTGGTGAGGATATGGCCGCAGTGCCAGCGGGCCAAGCCCTACGAGGCGTGGTTGGTTTTGCACCAGGACCTGGCGCGCACGGCCAGGGTGCGTGTCGTAGTGGAATCGATCACTGCGGCTTTCGGCGATTAAACATCAGACATGTGCAAGCCGCATATATGATTTGGGTGGCGTTGGCCGGGAGGCGATAAGGATGAGCAGCGTCTCATCTTCAAAAAAAGAACTGACCTGCGCGCAGTTACGAAGTGCTGCCAGCTAGTCCACGCGGGCGATACCAGAACTAACTACGTGGGATTTTTTGCGCTAGGCTACAGTATCAAGCTTGCTTGAACCCAGCACAGCAAATCAGCGACTGACAGTACACCGAGAAAGCGCGCCAGTTCCTCTCCATTAACTCCGTACAACACAAGCATCGGCACGGAAGCGACTTTCAACGAGTCCAATAACTGAGAATCGGTGGCCGCATTGATCTTAACGATTCGAACCTGATCGCCCAGAACTTCGGCGGCCGCTTCCACTGCCGGCCCCATTGTTGCGCACGGCGGGCACCAGGGCGCACCGATGTAAAGCAGCAAGGGGACCGCATTGGAGCGGGTCAAGCGATTGAATTCTGTGGCGTCTAGTTCTTCCACCTTCCCAGCCCACGAAGGCACAGATATCTTCATTGCTTAACCCTTTCTCCATAATTGATTATTCGATCAACGTAATGTCGCCTCAGTTGGCGCTGACCAGATCCTCACTCTTCGCTTCGTACACCGGGTAATCGGTGTAGCCTTTCGCGCCGACAACCCCGTAAAAAGTGGACCGATCAGGCTCCGCCAGCGGCCAGCCGTTCTGCATCCGCTCCACCAAGTCAGGATTGGAGATGAAGGCTGTACCAAAGGCGATCAGGTCAAGCTCCCCCTTGGCCAGTTCGGCTTCGGCCAGATCCTGAGTGAAGCCGCCAGCACCAATCAATGTCCCCTTATAGGCTTTACGGAAGGCTGCCCCAAAGCCCGTCGGCGTACCTGCTGCCGAGATTGTGGTCTGATAGTTCAGGTGCACGAACGACAGCGTTCTTTCGTTCAACGCCACGGCCATGCTCTCCCACGCCTCCGCTTCGCCTTCAAAGGCGTCCATGTCGTAGATGCGACCGAACGGGGACACACGTACACCCACCTTTTCTCCGCCAATTGCATCTGCCAAGGCATCGATTGTCTCCAAGAGGAATCTTTGACGGTTGGCGATCGAACCGCCATATTGGTCTGTGCGCGTGTTGAGCTTGCTACTCAGGAATTGGTCGAAAAGGAATGCGTTGGCCGCCATCACTTCCACTCCGTCAAACCCTGCATCGATAGCACGAAGCGCGGAGGATACAAAGTCCTGAGTGACGCGCTGCACTTCCGCAGTGGTCAGGGCGCGTGGCTTGCTCGGCAAGACCGGGCCTTCTTTGCCAGGCTCAACCCAGGCATAGACCATGGTTTTGGTCGCCGGCACTTCGCCCGACGAAACCGGAGCCCCGCTGCCAGGTTGGAGGGAGACATGGGAAAGTCGTCCAACATGCCACAGCTGAGCGAAAATCTTGCCGCCCTTTGCATGTACGGCGTCAGTTACCTTCCGCCAGCCTTCCACCTGCTCGTCGGTGTACAGGCCGGGCGTATACAGATAGCCACGCCCTTCATCAGAAACAGGCAGGCCCTCAGTGATGATCAGACCGGCCGAGGCACGCTGAGCGTAATAGAGAGCTGTCAAGTCGCTGGGAATGTTCTCAGGTGTCCGCGTCCGAGTCATTGGAGCCATGACGACTCGGTTGGCCAGCGGCAGGCCGGCGAGGTCATAGGAATTGAAGAGCTTGCTCATGATGAATCTCTGTTTGGGAAGGTGAGCGCAGCCTCATGTCTGGGGCTGCTGGGTTTAACGGCGTGCTGGGGATGTCTGGCTTTAGGCTTCCAAGACTTCCAGCGTGGACACCAGGCGAATGGCCTTGGAGAAATTCGCCCGGTTCACCGAGGTCTTCGTAACGACCTGGTGCAGTTCTTCCAGGCGCTCTGGCGAGGCGTCAGCGCGCAGGCGCACTACGTAAGCCACTTCGTCGTAGCCGGGATTTACGCTTTCATCCAAGCCAAGGAAGCCACGCAGATCCAGCTCGCCGTCGGTTTCGATTTCCAGGCTGTGCACCGTGATACCCATGGCTGCGGCGTTGACGACATAGCCAACGGTCAGACAGGCATTGAGCGCTGCCATCAGCAGTTCCTGTGGATTGGGAGCGGAATTCTGACCGAGCAGTTCATTTGGCTCATCCGCGGTAATCTCAAAGTTACGCTCATATTGCACGCCACTGAGAGAATAATGGTTGACCGTCGAAACGGATCGAGTCTGGCCGTCCCACTTTGTCTTGACATTAAAGCGTGCATTTCGCTTAGAAGCGTCTTCGGCAACACCCTTTGCAAATTGCTGCAGGGCGGCGACGTCGATACCATTGGGTTTGTCAGTCATTTCGCTTTTCCTTCTCTGAATGCGCTTTTGCGCGTAGTGAACCTACCGTCGAATTGGTAACTGTAGATCCTGGGGATTATTGGAATTTGTGCCTGCCGTGGCAGGATTTCTCTCAATGCGCGCAGCCGTCTATACCGCAGCTTTCGCCGTCGTCTGCACCGACCATGACTTCCGGAGTTTGTCGCGCTGCCTCCAAAATGGCGCGTTCAAAAACGCCGGTCTCCTGTGCGCCTGAGAGAAAGAATTTTCCGTTGAACATGAACAGGGGAACGCCATTGGCGATCCGATTTGCTTCCATCTCATCGCGTGCAATATCAGCAATTGCACCTTGTGAATTGAAATCAAAATGAGCATTGGTCAAACCGACCTCATTAGCCAACGATGTCAGTACCTCTTGGTCAAAAATGTCAAGACCGTCCGTGGTTGCGGCCTTGTAGACGCGCTCAACCATTGATTCAGCGAGCAATGGTGATTTGATGCTTTTGATCAAAGCATGAGCTGCTGTGGTGTCGCCGAAGCGCATGGTGTCGAAGTTGTAGACCAAGCCTTCCGAGAGCCCGTTTGCACTGACTGCACCCATCATTCGGTCTGCGCTGGTGGCATTGCCGAACTTCTGGCGAATTGCAGTTTTGTAGTCCATCGGCAGCATGCCTCTAGCGAGTCGATATGCCTTATTTGTCACGACTACTTGCACCTGGCCAGCCAAAGCGCTAACTGCTTTTTCGTAACGCTTCTTTGCAATCCAGCACCAAGGGCAAACAAAATCCGACCAAACTTCAACTTTGACTGTTTGCATCATTATCTCCATAAGCTCAATAAATGAGAGCCTACCATCCAGTTGGTAGATTATTTGATTAAAATAAATCGCCATTCTTCAACGGCGACGATTTCATGCTCTTAGGCGTTATTTACGACGAGCCGTATAACGCTGGGGCTCAAGGGGTCTTTGTCATTCGTCGCCCAGTTGATGAAACAGGAACCCTCAAGAATGCTCAACAAAATGAACGCCTTGTGCTTGGCTCCACTACCTTCTGGGATCTCCTTTAGAGTTATGCCATGCGCGAGGGTTTTAGTGAGCCAATCCAACTGCATGGCAAAGAATTGACGTGTCAGCTGCTGCAAACTCAAAGGCAATGCAGACATCTCGGCTGCGAGTGCGCCGCAAAGTGGTAAGAGACCGCCATCCGAACTTGACCTGAATATTTGCAGGAAGGCTTCGAGGCGCCCGATCACATGCTCGTGCTGTAATTCAATGCGGCCGAACTCGGCGCGAACGCGTTCGATATACTCCTCAACTATTGCCGCTCCCAAGTCCTCCTTGGCTGGGAAATGATGATGGATGCTGGCCTTACGGATGCCTACCGCTTCGGACAGATCCGCATAGCTAAACGCGGTATAGCCGCGCGTACGCATCAGGTTCTCAGCGGTCTTGATCAAGGCGTCTCGTGTACCAACAGCCATTTCTTGTCCTCACCTTAAAGATAACATCAGCAACATGCTACCTATCACATGGTAGATTGTCAACGCGCATCCCGGGACCGTTTGCACTCAGGCACCGAGCTCGTCGTAAGCTTCAAGCGCGCGAGAAGAATAAACGTACGCAGCACCTGCATTGAGCGCGATGGCAGTGCCCAGAGCAGCGGCGATTTCTTCCTTACTCGCACCAGCTTTTTTGGCTGCGCCAGCGTGTGCGGCGATGCATCCGTCGCACCTGGTTGTGACAGCTACTGCGAGCGAAATCAACTCGTGCGTTTTGGCGTCAAGCACGTTGCCTTCTCGCGTGGCAGTCTCCAACTTGTGAAACGCACTGGCAACAGGCGCATTTGCCTTGTTGAAGCTACCAACACGCTTGAACAACGACTTCAACTCTTCAGTCCACATTTTTTCCATCTCAGTTACCTCAGTAAATTTAAAACAAACCATCTAATAGGTAGGTAATGTAATGGATGGTTGAGATGTTGTCAAGCGACCTCGTCGAGGTCGCTGCAGATGTGAGCAGCGAGGTGTGTGCTAGGTCCATGGCAGCTCCACACCACCTACAGGCGGCATCGGCCTTGTCCCCAAGCCCCCCCAAAGGTGGTGTCACAAGTATCAAGAAAGTCAAGCGTAAAACCTGCGGTCTGCATCGAACGCTTTCAGGATGACTTGGGACAGCATCGTCCGTATGGTGCTCGGCCATGGCAATCGACCGTCTACACCCATATAGCCCCTTCACGCAGCACGAACTCACAACGCGAGGGGAGGGTGCTTTGCACTCTTCTTTGGAACGGCCTCTCTTGCAGCGCATCTGCCGTCCATGCCTGAGGGCAGAATGAAAAGTTTTGTGACAAGGCTGCTGGCTATGACGCCCTGGTCAAAACAAGGCGGACTACTTCGCCAAGCCGATCGCGGTCGCGGGACTGACACAATTGCCGGACCAGTATCGGCCCACGTACCCGTTGTAGCTGGCACGGAATCTGGTTGGCTTCGGGTGTTGACCTCCGATCAGCTGCTCGCTGTCGTGCGCGCAGAAAAGGCTGTGGATGCCATGTGGCGCCAGTCGCACCAGAGCCGAGAAGTCTGGGAGCGAGATCTGTTGCCGGCCCTCCATCGGTATGCAGCGTTCGTGCAATTGATGCCTGCGTCCGAGGCGCACCACCATGCCCACGCCGGAGGGCTGCTTTCACACACCATCGAGATGGTCCTGGCAGCCCTGACCTGGCGCAACGCCATGTTGCTGCCCGGTGGCTCCCAGATCGAGGAGATCGATGCGCAACGTGACCAGTGGAGCTACGTGGTGTTCTTCGCCGCGCTGCTGCACGACATCGCAAAGCCCATGACCGACCTACGTATCCAGTGGCGTTGTGACGGCATGGCCGATTCGATTCGCTGGACACCAGCAGGCGGCAGTCTGGTCCAGATCACGGCCCGGCGTGCGGCCGCCGAGTACCTGGTCGATTTCACGCCCAAGAGCCAGCGCGACTACAGCGCCCACGGCAAACTGGCGCAGCTGCTGCTGCCGCGCATTGCGCCAGAGTCTGCTCTCGTGTTCCTGGCCCAGACGCCTGCAGCCATGGACGCCCTGGAGCAGTATCTCAGCGGCCAGGACCGCGACAGCTTGGTGGCCCAGCTGGTGCGCCGAGCCGACCAGGCCTCGACGCAGCGCGCTCTGCTGTCGGGTCACAAGGGCCGCTTCCCGACCTCGAAGTCCAAGCCGTTGATCGACTTGCTGATGCAGGCCATCACCAGCATGCTGCAGGCGGGCACCGAGCTGCCGCTGAACCGCTCAGGTGGCGCGGCCTGGGTGTTTGAGGGGGCCATCTGGTTCGTGGCCAAGCGCTTGGCGGATTCGGTGCGCGAATGGATCAAGCGCAATGAGCCCGATGAGGCTGTACCAGGGGACTCGAAGAACGATCGGCTATTCGACACCTGGCAGGACTATGGCGTCATCGACCTGAACCCAGCCACCGGGCAGGCTATCTGGCATGTGACCGTGCAGGGAGATGCATCCGAAGCTGCGGCAGATCGAGGAGGTTATGAGCACGACCTGGCCATGCTGCGATTTCCCTTGGCCAAGGTCTTTTCGCACGAGAGCAAGTATCCGGCGCCCATGCAAGGCAGATTGGTCCTGCGGCAAAAACGCAAGGATGAGGCCGGTGAGGGCGGTGCCTCACAGCAGGCCGTGCAGCTGCAGATTCCTGCGGCAGGTTCTGGTGGTAAGGAGGATGCGGCAGGCCATGCACCCGAAGCTGCAGCACTACCAGCCAGTGCTCGCACGCCTGCAGCTGCAGCTGCGCTCAAGGCGCCCAGCAAGCAGGAATTGAAGCTTGCGGCAGTCATGCGTGAACCCGCGTTCCGGGCTCCATCTATTGCGGCTAAGTCTCCTGCAATGAAATCCGAAACTGGCACAGCACATCAGGCACGAAAGATTGATGCAACGCCAGTGAGCCCCCGGGATACGCCTACACCCGGACGTGCCCCTGCAACGGTTCCAGCCGAAGCTGGCCCAGCAATCAAGGGAGCCACAGTGCCTGGAACGGTTCGGGCAGCTGAACCTGGTCCAGCTCGGCAACCAGAGAATGCGGCAGTACCAGCGCCGCCGCCGGCGGCGGGATCTTCAAACGATTTTGACCCAGGGGATGCAGCCTACCTGCTCGACCAGAGTGACTTCCTCGACGAGGCTGAAACTGCAGCAGCGATGCGACCCAAGAAAGGCCCACGGCCGCCGAAGCCGGCGCGGGCCAGGGAGGAGGGCGGGGCGGTGCGCGAGCAATCATCAGAAGCTGCCGCAGGCCTGGACGCGGCCCAGGCATCGCCAGAGCCTCCAGCACCACCTACCGCCCAGATCCTTTCATCTGAACCTGCAGCAGTGCCTGCGCCCGAGGCGACGCCACCAATGCCTGTCGCTCCTACTCGGCGCGCCGCGAGCGTCGCTTCGGAATTCCGGAGCCTGAGCGACGAGCTCGATGACTTGCCCACGGTCGTGGTGCGTTCCAGGACCGAGCCACAGGCCGCACGCTCAGACGACCCACAGCCGGTGCTGCTCTTGCAGCAGCTACCCAAGATCGATGGCCAGGAAAGGCCTGCGCACGAGCCCAGCGAGTTGGCGTTGGACTTCATGCGGTGGGTTCAGCGAGGCTTGGTTGATCGTGAGATCAAGTTCAACGAGACGGGGGCAGCCGTGCATTTTGTCGAGCAAGGCATGGCGTTGGTCTCTCCGCTGATCTTCAAGAAATTCGCTCAGGAACATGCCGACCTGGCGGAAAGCCCAACTGAACTGGCCACGAAGGTGCAGCGGGAGGTCATCAAGTGCGGCTGGCACCTGCCGTCAGCCAATCGGACCAACATCGTCGCGTTCGAGATTTACTCGCGCGGCGATGTCAAAGGCCGGCTTTCATGCGTTGTCCTGGTCGAGCCTGGTCGATGGGTACAGCCAGTGCCACCCAGCAATCCGGCTCTCAAAATGATTTGAAAATTAACTGACCTACTCTTTTCATAGGAGAAAACATGCGACTAGCCATTCAGCCATTCAGCCATTCAGCCATTCAGCCATTCAGCCATTCAGCCATT
>CAUQST010000072.1:0-14390 GCA_963520865.1 uncultured Comamonas sp. | reverse complement strand
CCGCACGCGGCATGGTGCAACTGCAGCACAAGGCATCGGTCACGGGCGAGCGCCCGCTCGATCTGCTCTTTCGCTTTGTGCAAAACCATGCGGTGGTGGTGCTGTGGGCACCCGCCTCTTTGCTGGCAGGCATGCTGCAAGGCTGCACCCAGCCGGCCATTCAGCTGGTGCCTTCACAGTCACGCAACGTGGTCAGCAGCTACCGCGCACTCAAACAGCTGTACATGGGCTGTGGCCAGATGCCACGCCTGGTGGCCCTGCGCCCGGCGGGCTATGGGCTGGACCACGTGTTGAAATCGCTGTCGCAGTGCGCCATGCGCCATCTGCACACCGAGCCTTTGTGCGAGCAATTCGATCCGCTGCAAGCCCGACAGCTGCAGCGCTGGGCCCTACAATGTTTGGAGCATTCCGAAACCGTGCACGCCCCGCAAGATGGCGCAACGGCCGGAGCCAGCCCCCTTTCTTCATCTGCTGTGTGGAGCCATTGAGTCAATGTACACCGCCCATGGCCAGTTGGACCGCGATGCACTGATTCGCCAGCATGCCCCGCTGGTGCGTCGCATTGCGCAACACATGATTGCCAAACTTCCGCCGAATGTGGAACTGGATGACCTCATCCAGGTGGGCATGATTGGCCTGGCCGATGCACTGTCGCGCTTTGAAACCAGCCAGGGCGTGCAGTTTGAGACCTTTGCTGGCCAGCGCATTCGCGGTGCCATGCTGGACGAACTGCGCGAAAACGACTGGATGAGCCGCAGCTCCCGCAAGGGGCAAAAAGACATTGAATCGGCCATTCGCCGGCTGGAGCAACAGCTGGGCCGTGCCCCTCGCGAATCCGAAATTGCCGCCTTCATGGAGATGGAGCTGGTGGATTACCAGTCCATGCTGTCCAAAGTGCGCGGCACCCAGCTGATCTATCTGGAAGATATCTCTCCCGGAGAAGAAGACAGCTCCAGCTTTCTTGACCGCCACGTAGCCGACGCCGATGCCGACCCCTTCAGCATGCTGCGCGATGACCGCATGCGCTCCGCCTTGGTGCAGGCCATTGAAAACCTGCCCGAGCGGGAAAAATACGTCATGGGCATGTACTACGAGCACGACATGAACCTCAAGGAAATCGCTGCCGTGCTGGAAGTGACCGAATCGCGCGTGTGCCAGTTGCACAGCCAGGCCATTGCGCGCCTGCGCGCCAAGATGCGCGCACACTGAGCCGCATTCGCCCACAAAAAAAGCGCCAGACAAGGCGCTTTTTTGTTTTGATAGCTACCAGCGCTTATCAGGCGATCATTTCAAATATATTTCATATTGAAAGCGCCATGAACAATGCGCAAGCAGCTATGCAATTGAATGCTTAACCGCTGATGTGGTACATCCGCGCCACCGAAGCGGTAGCACCCGGCTGCTTGCTGGCGCCGTAGGTATGGCTGACAGACTGCTCTGGCATCAAGGCAGCCAGTTGCTGCGCCGTGATGGCAGAGATCTTGGCGATGTGGCCGCGCATTTGCGTCAGGCGCTCCGACATGGCCTGCATGCGCTGCACGTTCTCAGGGGTGAATTGCTCCACACCAAAACGCTGGGCCAGGCCCGCAAAAGCCTGCATACCATCGCGCAGCTGGCGAATGGCCGCTTCGGTGGAGTCGGACTGGTTCTTCACAATCAGGGCATTGACCAGGTCGATCATGCCGTCAATCTGTTCTAGGGCTTCGCTGAGTTTCATGGTGTCGGAGGGTGTTTGAGCGGTTGAAACGGAGTTCGGGCGCTTGGTACCAGGCAGCCGAAGGTCGGAGAAGGCTGCACTGGCGCAAAGCGCCCGATGTGGGGTGTTTAAGCGCGCGCTGCGCCCAGCAGGTCGGCGGTATCCACCAGCATCTTGTCGGCGATCACGCTGGCATTGACTTTGAAGGTGCCATTGGCAATCGCTTCACGGATGGCATTGACCTTGGCCATGTCCACATCCGCCGACGTTTTGGCGTTCTGGTCCAGTGAACGTGCCGAATTGGACACAGTCACCGGCACCCCTGCAGCATTGCTGCGGGTTTGCTGCACCACCTCACTGGCGGTGCCGCTTTTACTTTGCTGCGCTTGTTGCGTAGCGTTTTGCTGCAGCTTGGCTGCTAGCATTTCTACGTTGGTATTTTGTCCGACCTTCATTTTCCTACTCCAATCGCCCCGCTCAAGGGCTCCGTAGTGTAGCTTTCGACCCATTGAAAGAGAACTTGAGTATTTTCTTTCAAAAGTCTTGTATCACTGTGCAACGACGACATCGCCTTGCTGATTGACGGTGCCGGTCACCGTTCGTCCGTTGTCCATGCGCACACGCACGGTTTGGCCAACAGAGCCACCTTCCAGCGCTTTGCCAGAGGAGGTGACCGTAAAACCACCACCTTGCGCCAGAACTTTGACACCCGTACCCGGCTTGAAAAGCTGGGGGGCCTTGACCATGGTCTGGCGCAAGGCCATGCCAGCCGTCAAGTTGCGTGCCGCCGTCTGCCCGACCCAGTCGTCAGGCATGGCAATGATCGAATGGGGGGATTCCGCCCAGTCGACTTCGCTCTCCATCGCGTGCTCGTTGGTCAATTGCTCGCCCATGCTGACATTGCTGGTCAGCACCCATGCAGGGCCTAATGCCTTGATGGTGACGGGCAAAAACACGTTCCACGGGCGCTCGCCCTCTACACAGCGCATGCCAATGCGGGTACGGCCCCACAGCTTGCTGCCACTGGGCAGATAAGGCTCCACCCGCTGGCACGGCGCAAGGTTCAACCGGGGATCCAGCCTGCCCACCTGCACTTCCATGCGCAGCGGCATGGTTTGCGTGGCCGTTTGATTGGACAGTGCGCCTTGCAGCCACTGGCTGCTGATTTCAGTCAGATCCTGGGCCGACACCGCAGCCGCACCACCACTGACCAGCACACAGGCAGCCGCACGCACCACGGCACGCGTGAGGCGTGAAGAGACAGCGAAAGGCGCAAATACAAGATGGGGCATGACAGCGACTGTAGAGCGAGCGCCATTTTTTAAAGCACCGAAGTACCCGTGCAACCACGCTTTCTTCGCGCTTTAGCAAAAACAGCGCGTTTCCATAATCGCTGCACGCACCAAAGTCCGCAGTGGCGAGGTGCCACCGTTTTTGTTTTCCACTTCAGCAAGGAATCACATGCTAGACAAAATGACCGGCCGTCTGGACTTCCACAGCGACGCTCTGCTGTTGCGCGCAGAGCGCCAGCGTGTGATTTCCAGCAACATTGCCAACGCCGACACCCCCGGCTATGTGGCGCGCGATTTCAATTTCGCCAAAACGCTCAAGGCTGCGCAAGGCGACGGTGGATCTGTGCGCCAGGCGCTGCAAGAAGCCAGCACCTCGCACGCCCAGCACATGCCCCTGCCCACGGAAAAGTTTGGCAATGACGGCAAAGGCCGTCTGGGTTACTCGCTGGCTTCACAGCCAAGCCTGGACAACAACACCGTGGATCTGGACCGTGAACGTGCCAATTTTGTGGACAACGCCGTGCGCTACGAAGCAACGCTGCGCTTTCTCAACGGCACCTCCAAGACCATGCTCAGCGCCATCACCGGCCAGTAAGCCGCACTGACACAAGGAAACCACCGCCATGTCCATGTTCTCCATTTTCAGCGTCTCTGGCAGCGCCATCAGCGCGCAATCGCAGCGTCTGAACGTTGTGGCCTCCAACCTGGCCAACGTTGATGCCGTCGCCGGCCCCGATGGCGAGTCTTACAAAGCCCGCCAGGTTGTCTTTCAGACAGCCCCCATGGGCAGCGAAGGTGCTGCCGGTGTCAAGGTGAAAAGCATCACCGAAGACAACACCCCCGGGCGCCGTCTGCACAACCCAGAGCACCCCCTGGCCGACGAACAAGGCTATGTCACCCATTCCAACGTCAATGCCGTGGACGAGATGGTCAACATGATTTCTGCATCACGCTCGTACCAGAACAACGTGGAAGTGATGAATACCGCCAAATCGCTGTTGCTCAAAACGCTGCAGTTGGGCCAATAAGCACATACAGAAAGTAGGCACGCATGATTTCCGGCGTATCCAACAACACCTCATCTGGCGGTAACAGCTCGCCCAAAACCGCAGCAGACATGCAGGACCAGTTCCTGACCCTGCTGGTTGCGCAGTTGCAAAACCAGGACCCCACCAGTCCCATGGACAACGCGCAGCTCACGTCGCAGATGGCACAGATCAGCACCGTCAGCGGTATTGAAAAGCTCAACAGCACCGTCGAAAGCGTGACCAAGCAGTTCGCCTCCATGCAGATGCAGCAAGGCGTCTCCATGATTGGCCACACCGTGCTGTCCGACGGCAACCAGCTGGGCCTGGCCGCCTCCGAAGACGAGGAAGGCAACATCAAACTCAGCGGCACTGCCGCGTTTGACCTGGAAGGCTCGGCCTCCAATGTCACAGTCACCATCACCGACGCCAACGGCAAAGTTGTGGACACCATTGAAATGGGCTCTGCTAAGACAGGGCGCAACTATTTCACCTGGGATGGCAGTGAATACACCGGTGACAGCATGGATCTGCGCTTCAAGGTCACCGCCACCAATGGCGAAGCTACCGTCAAATCCACCTCGCTGTCCCCCAACGCCGTCGTCGCCACCAGCATCACCAATGGTGTCCTCATGCTGGAGCTGGCCAACGGCAGCAGCATTAACTACAACAGCGTCAAGGCTGTGTTCTAAATTCGCAGGAGCTAACCATGGGTTTCCATCACGGACTTTCCGGCCTCAATGGCGCCAGCAAAAATCTGGACGTTATTGGTCACAACATCGCCAACAGCAACACGGTCGGTTTCAAGAATTCGCGTGCTGAATTCAATGAAATGGTGGCCAGCGCCATGGGCGCAGCCAGCACCAACAACACCGGCATTGGTGTGGGCGTAGCTGCTGTCTCGCAACAATTCTCACAAGGCGTGATCACCCCCAGCGCCAACGGCCTGGACATGGCCATCAACGGCGACGGTTTCTTTGTGGTGCAAACCGGCACCGGCACCGCCTACACCCGCAACGGCGCTTTCCAACTGAACAAGGGCGGCGAACTGGTCACCGTCAATGGCGACAAAGTGCAGGGCTATGCGATTGACCCTACCACGGGTGCCCGCACCAGCGTAGCGCTGACCAACCTGGTGTTCCCCACCGGCGCGCCCATCGCCGCCAAGCAAACCGACAGCGTCAAGGCCGTGATCAACCTGGATGCGCGCGTGGACCAAACGGCCACCCCTGCACCTGCACGCGCGACCTACGGCACTTCGCTGGAAGTGTTTGACGAGCAAGGCATGGCCACGCCTTTGGCCATGTACTTTGAAAAAACCGATGCCAATACTTGGACGGTGTATGACAGCCTAGACCCCGCAGCTGCACCGATTGGACAACTGACGTTTGACTCTACTGGCAAGTTGCAAGGCGTTGCCACTTACAGCGGCGCCACCGACCCTGCAGGCAACAACCCCGGCGATGCAGGTTATGTCCCGCAATTCAACGCACCTGCTGGCACCACCCTGTCCACCACGGTCACCACCACCAACCCCAACAACCCTAACCCGGGTCCTTGGCCTGTCAATATCGACCTCAGCGGCGTCTCGCAACTGGGCAGCGCCTTCTCGGTCGCACGACTGACCCAAGACGGCTACGCATCCGGCGAGCTGACTTCGGTGAACGTGGGCTCTGACGGCACATTGATGGCCACCTACTCCAACGGCATCACCCGCCCTGAAGCACAGATTGCACTGGCCAAGTTCACCAATACCCAAGGTCTGCAGCCTGATGGCAACAACAACTGGGTGGCATCGAGTGACTCTGGCCCCGCCATTTATGGTGCTGCTGGTTCGGGCAGCTTCGGCACCATCCACGGCAGCGCGCTGGAAGAGTCCAACGTTGACCTGACCGCACAGCTGGTGGGCATGATGACCGCCCAGCGTGCTTATCAGGCCAACGCCCAGACCATCAAGACCCAGGACCAGATCTTCTCGACCCTGGTCAACCTGCGCTAAGCGCAACTGAACACGCGCACATAGGAGTTACTCATGGACCGCATCATCTATACCACCATGACCGGCGCCAACGCCGCTGCTCAACGGCAGGCGGTGCTGTCGAACAACCTGGCCAACGTCTCGACCACGGGTTTCCGTGCCGAGCTGAGCACCTTCCGTTCGGTGCCACTGGAAGGCCAGGGCTCCAGCACGCGCGTGTTTGGTCTGGATGCCACCTCTGGCCACCTGGACCAGCCCGGCCCCGCCATGACCACCGGCAAAAGCACCGACCTGATGGCCCGTGGCAATGCCTGGTTTGCCGTGCAGGGCCTGGATGGTCTGGAGGCCTATACGCGCAACGGCGCGTTAGAAGTGAATGCAGAAGGCCAGCTGGTGACAGCCAACGGTCTGGCCGTGCTGACCGATGGCGGCGCGCCGGTGGACATTCCCCAGAATGCCCGCATCAGCTTTGGCGGTGATGGCACGGTAGTGGCCACGCTGGATGGCCAAGACCCCATCAACATTGGTCGCCTGAAGATGGTCACGCCCACGATGGAGCAAACCATCAAACGCGGTGATGACGGTCTGTTCCGCTCTGCGCAGGGTGATCTGCCCGCAGATGCCAACGCCACCATGGTGGCCGGCGCACTGGAAGGCTCCAACGTGAACGCAGTGGAAGCCATGGTGGGCATGATCGCCGCCTCGCGCCAGTTTGAGCAGCAGATGAAGCTGCTGACCACGGCAGAAACCAATGACAAGACGGCCAGCCAACTGCTGAGCATGAACGGCTAAGGCCGCTGACCAACGAATACGGAAGGAAACTTCACCATGATGAATTCCCTGTGGATTGCCAAGACCGGTATGTCTGCCCAGCAGACTCAAATGGACGTGGTCTCGCACAACTTGTCCAACGTCTCCACCACCGGCTACAAGCGCCAAAGCGCAGTGTTTGAAGACCTGATCTATCAAAATCTGCGCCAGGTGGGCTCGCAAGCCGACGAGCAAAACATTCTGCCCACCGGCATGCACCTGGGCCTGGGTGTGCGCACCGTGGCCACCACCCGCAACTTCACGCAGGGCACGCCTCTGGAGTCGGGCAAAGACATGGATGTGGCCATCAGCGGTGATGGTTTTTTCCAGGTTCAGATGCCTGATGGCACCACCTCTTACACCCGCGACGGCACATTCAGCAAAGACGCCAATGGCCAGATGGTGACCGCAGGTGGCTACCCGCTGCTGGACGGCATTACCGTGCCACAAGATGCCACCAAGCTGAGCATCAGCAAGAGCGGCGTGGTCTCGGCCACCGTGCCTGGCAACCCTTTGCCCCAGCAAATTGGCCAGTTGAATACGGCATCGTTCATCAATCCAGCCGGTCTGGAGCCGATTGGCGAGAATCTGTACCGCGAAAGTGCTGCCTCCGGTGCGCCACAGACGGGCACGCCAGGCACCAACAATCTGGGTACGGTGATGCAAGGTTTTCTGGAGTCTTCCAACGTCAACGTGGTGGAAGAGCTGGTTCAGATGATCCAGACCCAGCGCGCCTACGAGATGAACTCCAAAGCCATCTCCACCAGCGATCAGATGCTGGCCAAACTGTCGCAGCTGTAATCAATTTATATAAAGAGCGCTTAGCGCAATCCCATCAACGCTTTCAAATAGAAAACACATTGAAACGCTTGATGCTCATGCGCTACCCGCTCTAGTTTTGTATTTCTTCGGAGCGTTTATGTCCGCCTCTCGCACCTTGTTCCAAGTCTTTGCGTTGTCTCAGCGTGCCCCTCGCGTCGCGCTGTGGGGTGCAGCCAGCTTGGTGGTCAGCGGTTGTGCGTTCAATGACCCACCGCCAGTAGATTTGTACGACCAGACGCGGCCTTTGCCCTCCTCTGCCATTGCCGTGCCTCAGCAGCAGCAACAGGCCACGGGTGGTTTGTTCCAGTCCAACCGTTACCGCCCACCCTTTGAAAGCCGCAGGGCCCGCTTGGTGGGGGACATGGTGACCATTCAAATTGCTGAAAAAGTCACCGCCAGCCAGAAATCCTCGTCCACGGTCAACCGCGACAGCAGCATGTCCGCCGGTATCACCGACTTGCCCGTGCTCACCGGCGGTGCGCTGGCTACGGCACAAAGACTGGGCAAACTGGGCGTGGGCAGCAATGCCGACTTTGAAGGCGGCGGCGGCACCACCAGCGCCAATACTTTCACCGGAGCCATCACCGCCACGGTGACCGAGGTGCTGCCCAACGGCCATCTGGTCGTGACCGGCGAAAAGCAGATTGGCGTGAACCAGAACGTGGATGTACTGCGCTTTACCGGCACGGTAGACCCGTACCAGCTGGCCCCCAACAGCATCATCAGCTCCACCCAGGTGGCCAATGTGCGCGTGGAATCGCGTGGCCGTGGCCAGCAAAATTCAGCACAGGCAATTGGCTGGTTGTCGCGCTTCTTTTTGAGCTTTATCCCTTTCTAAAGCTCTCCAAAATCGGGCAGTATGAAAGTACTGTCCACGCTTCCCACATTCCGCACCGCACGCCTGGCCCTGGCGTTGCTGGCCCTCAGCGGCGGCATGCTGGTGTCACCCGCCCACGCCTTGCGCATCAAGGAAGTGGCCTCGGTACAGGGCGTACGGTCCAACCAGTTAACCGGCTATGGCCTGGTAGTGGGTCTGGATGGTACGGGTGACCAAACCACCCAGATGCCCTACACCACGCAGACGCTGTCCAACTACCTGCAGCAAATGGGCATCACGTTGCCCGCCACGGCCAACACCAACAATCTGCAGCTCAAGAACGTGGCCGCAGTGATCGTGACGGCCGAGCTGCCTGCATTTGCCGCACCCGGCCAGCACATTGACATCAATGTCTCGTCCATGGGCAATGCCAAGTCACTCAAGGGCGGCACCCTGATCACCACCCCCCTGCGCGGTGCAGATGGCGAGATTTACGCGCTGGCCCAGGGCAACATGGTGGTGGGTGGTGCGGGAGCATCGCAAGGCGGCTCCAAGGTCCAGATCAATCACCTGAGCGCAGGCCGCATTCCCCAGGGCGCACAGGTTGAACGCGCCATTCCCACTCCCATCAACGATGGCGACACCATCAAGCTGGGCCTGAACACCACCGATTTCCAGACCACCAACCAGGTGGTCAACGCCATCAACAACCGCCACGGCGCGGGCACGGCCATGGCGCTGGATGGCCGCACGGTAGAGGTGCGGGCACCGCAGCACCCGGGCGCACGTGTTGGGTTTATTGCAGACATTCAAGAGCTGAATCTGCCCATCAACAAGCCGGCGGCCAAGGTGGTGATCAACGCACGCACAGGCTCCATCGTGATGAACCAGGCCGTCACGCTGGGCCCTTGCGCCATTGCACACGGCAATCTGGCCATCACCATCGACTCCACCCCCGTGATCAGCCAGCCCGGCGCTTTCTCGCAAGGCCAGACCGTGGTGGCAGAGAAAACCAACATCAACGTCACGCAAGAGCCCGGCAAGATCATTCGCGTGCCGTCATCGCCACAGCTGACCGATGTGGTGCGCTCGCTGAACGCGCTGGGTGCTACGCCCCAGGATTTGCTGGCCATTTTGCAGGCCATCAAGGCAGCCGGTGCGCTGAACGCAGAGCTGGAGGTGATATGAGCATGATGCTGAATGCCAACAACGCGCTGGCCACCGATGTCAACTCGCTGAACGGGTTGAAAAATCAGGCCAACGCCAAGAATCCGCAAGCTGCCCGGGAAGCCGCCAAGCAGCTGGAGTCGTTGTTCATGCACGAGATGATCAAGAGCATGCGCCAGGCCACCATGAAAAGCGGCTTGCTGGACAACGAAAGCTCCAAATTGGCTGACTCCATGATGGACCAGCAGCTGTCCGTCTCCATGTCGGGCATGCCCGGCGGCCTGACCGACGCCATCACCGCACAGATCGCCCGCTCCATGGGGCTGGACCCTGACGAGTCCGGCACCAGCGCAGCCGCTTCGCTGGGCGGTATGGAGCGCAGTTTCAGCATCCCATCGACCGTGAGTTTTGCGGGCCGCAGCGCACGCTACCCGGGCCTGTCCGGCACATCGGCTGTGGGCGGCAACACGGCCTTTTTGGATGCCTATGCGCCATCGCCACAAGGGCGCGACAACTTTGTGCAATCGCACAGCGGCTCCGCACAGCGTGTGGCCCGTGAAAGCGGCATTCCGGCCAGCTACATGCTGGGTCAGGCTGGCCACGAAACGGGCTGGGGCAAGAGCGAGATTCGCGGTGACAACGGCAGCAACTCCTTCAACCTGTTTGGCATCAAAGCCACTGGCAACTGGAACGGCAAGGTGGCCGAAATCACCACCACCGAATACATCGACGGAGCACCCCGCAAAGTCAAGGCCAAGTTCCGCGCTTATGACTCGTACGAAGACTCGTTCCGCGACTACGCACGTCTGATTACCGAAAACCCGCGCTACGCGCAGGCTGCGCAAAGCACCGGCAGCGCCACGGCCTACGCCACGGCACTGCAAAAGGCGGGCTACGCCACCGATCCTCTTTACGCCAACAAGCTGTCACGTGCCATCCAGAGTGCACAAAACGCGCAGCAGGGCACCCAAGGTTAAAGCTAGAAAGATAGACCCATGAGCTTAATGAACGTCGGCGTTTCCGCCTTAATCGCTAACCAGCAAGCATTGACCACCACGGGTCACAACATTGCGAACGTCAACTCGGCGGCCTACTCGCGCCAAACCATCGCCACCAAGGCCTTGGTGGGGCAAAACATGGGTACGGGCTATGTCGGCAAGGGCGTCCAAGTTGCGACCATCATGCGCAACTACAACGAATTGCTGGGCAAGCAGTCCAACGCAGCCAACGCGGCCAGCGCGGCCGATGCTATGCGTTACCAGTCGCTGATGCAGATGCAAGGCGTGTACTCGGGCGGTGACGGCAGCCTGGGTGCAGCCATCAACAGCATGATGAATGCCTTTGCCGATGTGGAAGCCGCGCCTGCTGACGGCACGGCGCGCAACGTAGTGCTGACCCGCATGAGCGAGCTGACCGCGCGCTTTCGCGCAGCATCGGCCACGCTGAAAGAGCAGGACTATGCAACCACCCAGCAAATCACCAACAACGTTACTTTGGTCAACAATCTGGCAGGGCAAGTTGCGTCGCTGAATACGCAAATCGCTCGCTCTTTGGCCTCTGGCCACCAGCCCAATGACTTGCTGGATGCGCGTGACCAGTTGGTTCGTGAAATCAACCAATACGTTCAAACCACGCAAGTGGATGCAGATAACGGCGCCATAAACCTGTTTGTAGGCGGAAGCCAAGCTCTGGTGTTGGGTAGCAGCACAGGCCAGCTCAGCGTTGCGGAGACTGCTGAGTACCCCGGCAGCCAAAAACTGTCGCTGTACTTTAGCCAGCCTAATGGCGAGAAAGTCGAGCTGACCGCCAACATGGTCGGCGGTGGTGAAATCGCAGGGCTGCTGAAATTCAACAATGAAGATTTGGTCACCGGTCGCAACCTGCTGGGCCGCTTGGCTTTGTCCATTGGCACAGAACTGAACAAGCAAAACAAGTTGGGTCTGACACTATCGGGCGACTTTGGCACCGATTTGTTCAAACTGACCACCTCCACAACAGGTTGGAGCAATATCGGCGGCTACGACGCTGGAAACGCCGCGCAAAGCGCGCAGGCCTCCGTATCCGACACGCGTGCCTTAGTAGCCTCCGATTACCGCATCCAATTCAATGGCTCAGGCGGTGCCCAACTGATTCGCCTGTCCGATGGCAAGCTCACCAACCTGACCGTCGACCCTGTCACTGGCGGTATCAACGAAACCATCGACGGGCTTCAATTCACCGTGCTTGGTGCCGTAACAAATGCCGCCCAGAAAGGTCAAAGCATCTTGTTCCAGCCCTTTAACAAGGCCGCTGACGAGATGCAACCCTTAGTGCACAACGCAGCCGATCTTGCGGTCTCCAGTTCGGTCACTGCAGATATCAACAGCTCCAACGCCGGCACGTTACAGCTGAGCAGCTTGCGCACGCAAGACACCGCGGGCATTCCTGGCACTGGCAACCCTGTGGTGCTGCATTTCAATGCCGATGGCACCATCTCGTACGCCGATCAAGCAGCTATCGATGCCCCCGGATTTGACTGGGCAGCTGCCGCCAAGGTGCAAGACAGCGCTGGCAACGACGCGCAATACGAATCTGGCAAACCGATTCAGGTCAATGGCTGGAGCATCACCCTCACAGGCACACCGGGCGCCGATGGCTCTGACACCATTACTGTGGGCAACGCCAAAGATCTAGGAGATGGTTACAAGCTCAACGCAGGCAATGCCTCCGCCTTTTTGGCGCTGCGCGATGCCGCCATTTTCGACAATGGCACCACGCTGAGTGATGGGTTCTCCTCTGCCATGGCCGTGATTGGCACACGCACCCAAAGTGCGAAGTACGCCGCTGAATTGTCCGAAACCGTGGCCAATAACCTCAACGCGGACCGCACTGCGGTGTCTGGCGTGAACTTGGACGAAGAGGCTGCGCGCCTGCTGCAGTACCAACAAGCCTACCAGGCCTCGGCCAAGATCATTTCCACCGCGCAGTCTTTGTTTGACAGCGTACTGAGCGCCGTTGGCGGTCGTTAATAGAAGAATCAGGAGTTCGCCATGAGTATTTCACGGCTTGGCACAGCCAATATGTATGACCGCACCATCGGCAACATCAGCAAGCAACAAGCTGAGCTTGCTAGCCAGATGGAACACGCCTCGGCGGGCAAGCGCGTGCTGCGCGCCAGCGATGACCCGGTAGCAGCCGCACAGGCCGAGCGTGCGCGCACACGCCTGGACCGTATTTCGACCGATCAGCGCATGCTGGACGCACAGACCGCCACGATCAAATACGGCGAATCTACGCTGGGCGAAATCAATGCTGCAGTGCAAGAGTTTCGCTCGCTGCTGGTGCAGGCCGGTAACGGCACTTACAACCAGACCCAACGCGACACCTTGGTGGAGCAACTCACCAGCTTGCGCGATCAGATACTCAAGTACAGCAACCGCACCGACAGCAACGGCCTGCCTTTATTCCGCGGTCTGGACACCCACTCCAATACGCCCTTTCCCAATGGTGGGCAAGGCATTCAATCGGGCCAATCCAATAGCAGCGAATACACCATCACCAACTCGCTGGATGGCGCGCTGGCTTTCTTTAGCGGGAAAACCGGCAATGGTGTGCTGGCCGTGGACATTGGTGCCGGCAACACCGGAACGGCATGGGCCGATGTGGGCACCATCAAAGATCCAGCCGCTGCCACTGCATTGACTACGCCCATCGACATCACCTTTCAAGCAGGTGCCAACGGTGGCATGGAATACAGCATTGGCGGTGGCGCGTGGACAGCCTACAAATCAGGCGAAGCGATTTCGGTGGCTGGCATGGACTTGGTCATCACGGGCGAGCCCAAGGCTGGCGACACCTTCACAATCAAACCCAGCGAGAGTCAGTCGATTTTTGATGCGCTGGATAGCGCCATCTCTGAGGTCAAAAACAACGTCAAGCCTGATGGCACCACCGGCCACGGCGCTCTGGCTCATGGTCTGGCCAAATCCTTGGCCCAGCTCGATACCCAGCTCAACCGAGTCTCTACGGTGCGCGGTGCCGCAGGTGACTTGCTCAACCAAGCCCAGCGCATGGCTGACACCTTGCTGGCGCGCGATGAACAAGTGCAGGCCCAGCGTGTTGCAGCAGAAGACTATGATGCAGAAGGCATGGTCAAGGCGCTGTCGCAACTGAAGACGCAGGAAACTGCCGTGTCTGCAGCGCTGCAGTCGTACGCATCCATCCAGAAGCTATCGTTGTTCAATTACATCAACTAAGCTTCTCGCATCGCAGAACCTTTAGGCAGACAACGTGGAATTTGTTCTTAATGCTTTGGTGATGGGCTATCGCCCACTGTGGAATGCCGACCGGCATTTGAGCGGCGTGCAACTGTTCTTGCACGACGACCCTGAAACGCCGGTCGACAGCGCCCATTTGCTGCGCATCTTGCGTGAAATGTGGGCCCCTGCCTCACCGCTGCTGCTGCTGTCTCCACAATCGCCGCAATTGCTGCAGGCGCTGCTGTCACACATCACCCCTTGCCCCTCATGGGTGCTGGAAGTGCAATCTGCCTGGCTGGCGCATTCCCCCGATCTGCAAGCCAGCGTGGCACAGGCGGCGCAGCGCGGCATTGCCCTGGTGTGGCGCGGTGGCATGAACCATTTGCCCACCAGCGCGCAAGCCAACGACTACGCCTGCAGTTTGCTGCACCTGGACCCGCAGGACGCACTGATTTTGATGCGCGCCACCGTCGACCAGCCCGTGCCGCAACGCCTGGCCTTGCTGGAAGGCCAGATGTATGAAGACATCCACAGCCAGTCACTGG
>CAUQST010000071.1:0-14870 GCA_963520865.1 uncultured Comamonas sp. | reverse complement strand
ACCGCGGCGAAGACGCCCTGATCGTCTATGACGACCTGTCCAAGCAAGCCGTGGCTTACCGCCAAGTGTCGCTGCTGCTGCGCCGTCCACCAGGCCGCGAAGCGTTCCCTGGCGACGTGTTCTATCTCCACAGCCGCCTGCTCGAGCGCGCAGCCCGCGTGAACGCGGACTACGTGGAAGCCTTCACCAAGGGTGAAGTCAAGGGTAAGACGGGTTCGCTGACGGCTCTGCCCATCATCGAAACCCAAGCTGGTGACGTGTCGGCCTTCGTGCCTACCAACGTGATCTCGATCACGGACGGCCAGATCTTCCTGGAAACCAGCCTGTTCAACGCCGGTATCCGTCCCGCTATCAACGCCGGTATCTCGGTGTCCCGCGTGGGTGGTTCGGCTCAGACCAAGCTGATCAAGGGCCTGTCCGGCGGTATCCGTACCGACCTGGCACAGTACCGTGAACTGGCTGCGTTCGCGCAGTTCGCTTCCGACCTGGACGACGCAACCCGCAAGCAACTCGATCGTGGTGCACGCGTGACTGAACTGCTCAAGCAGGCTCAGTACTCGCCATTGAGCACCGCCTTGATGGGCGCTACGCTGTTTGCCGTGAACAAGGGCTTCATGGACGACATCGCAGTCAAGCAAGTGCTGCCTTTTGAAGCTGGTTTGCACCAGTTCCTGAAGACCAGCCATGGCGCACTGCTGGATCGTCTGAACGAAAAACGTGCTTTCGACAAGGAAGGCAAGGACGAAGCTGAATTGACCGCGGCTATTGCTGCGTTCAAGAAGTCGTTCGCTTAATCCGGACGAGGAGCCATCATGGCAGCAGGCAAGGAAATACGCGGCAAGATCAAATCGGTGGAAAACACCAAGAAGATCACTAAAGCCATGGAAATGGTGGCTGCATCCAAAATGCGCAAGGCGCAGGAACGGATGCTGGCTGCCCGTCCATACAGCGAAAAAGTCCGCAACATTGCAGCCCATCTTGGCGAAGCCAACCCTGAGTACGTGCATCCCTTCATGAATGTGAATGTGGATGCAAAGAAAGCCGGCGTCATTGTTGTGACGACCGACAAGGGGTTGTGCGGCGGCATGAACACGAACGTGTTGCGTGCCGTAACCACCAAGTTGCGTGAACTGCAGGATGCAGGCATTTCCGCTGAGACAGTGGCCATTGGCAGCAAGGGACTGAGCTTCCTGAACCGTATTGGTGCCAAGGTGGTCTCTCAAGCCACAGCACTGGGCGATCAGCCTCACCTGGACAAGCTCGTTGGGCCTGTCAAGGTGCTGTTGGACCAATACGCTGAAGGTAAGTTGAATGCGGTGTACCTGAGTTACACCAAGTTCATCAACACCATGAAGCAAGAGTCGGTGGTGGAGCAATTGCTTCCATTGTCGAACGAGCAAATGCAAGCCGAGAAGACGGGTGCATCGTGGGAATACATCTACGAACCTGACGCACAGAGCGTGATCGACGATCTGCTGATTCGTTACGTAGAGTCCCTCGTGTACCAAGCTGTTGCGGAAAACATGGCGTCCGAGCAATCGGCGCGCATGGTGGCCATGAAGGCCGCGACCGACAACGCTGGCAGTGTCATTGGTGAGTTGAAGCTGGTCTACAACAAGACGCGTCAAGCTGCTATTACGACCGAGTTGTCGGAAATTGTGGCCGGCGCTGCCGCTGTGTAAACGGCTTTAACAGACAAACAGATTGGAGCAAAGAATGGCTCAAGTACAAGGCAAGATTGTTCAATGTATCGGCGCCGTGGTGGACGTGGAGTTCCCACGCAGCCAGATGCCCAGGGTGTATGACGCCCTGAAGCTGGAAGGCTCGGCTCTGACTCTGGAAGTACAACAGCAGCTGGGTGACGGCATTGTCCGTACCATTGCGCTGGGTACCTCCGATGGTCTCAAGCGCGGCCTGATGGTGACCAATACTGGTTCCGCCATCACCGTGCCCGTGGGCAAGGCCACGCTGGGTCGCATCATGGACGTGCTGGGTAACCCCATCGACGAACGTGGTCCTGTGGATCAGGCACAAACTGCCCAGATTCACCGCAAGGCTCCTGCATACGACGAACTGGCACCTTCGCAAGAACTGCTGGAAACCGGTATCAAGGTGATCGACTTGATCTCTCCTTTCGCCAAGGGCGGCAAGGTGGGTCTGTTCGGTGGTGCCGGTGTGGGCAAGACCGTGAACATGATGGAGTTGATCAACAACATCGCCAAGGGCCACGGCGGTCTGTCGGTGTTTGCTGGTGTGGGTGAACGTACCCGCGAAGGCAATGACTTCTATCACGAAATGTCGGATGCCGGCGTGGTGAACCAAGAGTCGTTGAACGACTCTAAGGTTGCCATGGTGTACGGTCAGATGAACGAGCCGCCAGGAAACCGTCTGCGCGTTGCGCTGACTGGCCTGACCATGGCTGAAGCGTTCCGTGACGAAGGCAAGGACGTGTTGTTCTTCGTGGACAACATCTACCGCTACACATTGGCCGGTACCGAAGTGTCCGCGCTGCTGGGTCGTATGCCTTCGGCTGTGGGCTACCAGCCTACGCTGGCCGAAGAAATGGGTCGTCTGCAAGAGCGTATTACGTCGACCAAGGTCGGTTCGATCACTTCCATCCAAGCCGTTTACGTGCCTGCGGATGACTTGACCGATCCATCGCCTGCTACGACGTTTGCTCACTTGGACTCCACCGTGGTGCTGTCCCGTGACATCGCTTCGCTGGGTATCTACCCTGCGGTGGATCCTTTGGATTCCACCAGCCGCCAGCTGGACCCCCAAGTGGTGGGCGAAGAGCACTACAAGGTGGCCCGCGAAGTGCAGGGCACTTTGCAGCGCTACAAGGAACTGCGTGACATCATCGCAATTCTGGGCATGGACGAACTGGCTCCCGAAGACAAGCTGACCGTGGCTCGTGCTCGTAAGATCCAGCGTTTCCTGTCGCAGCCTTTCCACGTGGCCGAAGTGTTTACTGGCGCCCCTGGCAAGTACGTGTCTTTGGCCGAAACCATTCGTGGTTTCAAGATGATCTGCGCCGGTGAGTGCGACCATCTGCCCGAGCAGGCTTTCTACATGGTTGGTACCATCGACGAAGCCTTCGAAAAGGCCAAGAAGCTGGCAGCTTAATTGGCAAGGCAAACCGGGGCGCAATCCTCGGTTTGCTCTGTATTAAGCCCAGTCCCCCCTTTTCTGAGGAGCAAAGATGAAGACCATCCACGTTGATGTGGTCAGTGCCGAAGAGTCTATCTTCTCGGGTCCAGCGCGCTTTGTCGCTCTGCCTGGTGAAGCGGGCGAATTGGGTATTCTGCCCAAGCACACACCGCTGATTTCTCGCATCAAGCCCGGTTCTGTACGCATCGAATTGCCCGATGGCAGCGAAGAGTTCATCTTCGTGGCCGGTGGCCTTTTGGAAGTGCAGCCCAATTGCGTTACGGTTCTGTCAGATACCGCCATCCGTGGCAAGGATCTGGACGAGCAAAAAGCAAAAGTGGCACAGGCTGCTGCTGAAGAAGCCATGAAAAACGCCAAAAATGACGTTGATCTGGCCAAGGCTCACTCTGAGCTGACTGTGCTGGCGGCCCAAGTGGCAGCGCTGCGCAAGTACCGCGGCAAGCACTGATCGGTGTCCCGATAAAAACAGCCACCTTTGGGTGGCTTTTTTTGTGCCTGTTATCAAAATGAAAGCGCTTAGCGCTTGTCTATCAACAGTTTCAAATATAAAGAGTATTAAAACTGTTGATGGGTAAGCGCTGGCCACTCTCTTTTTAAATTTTCATGCGCTATCTTGGTACTTTGGTGGAGTGGAATGACCAGCTCGGCTTTGGTTTTGTGCAGGCCGATGAGGGCGGGGAGCGTGTGTTTATCCACATCAGTGCTTTTCAGCCCAGACCATCTGCGCAGGCGCGGCCGCAGTGTGGATTGCGTGTTGATTTTGCCGTGGGGGTGCAGAGTGGCAAAAAACGTGCGCAAAACGTTGCTTGGCGCAATATAGAGCGTGCAGCAGTACAAAAAACCCCTTTAAAGGGAGCACGTTCGCGCGCGCAAGTTGGCAGCAGTTACATGGCAATTTTGGCTTTTGTGCTGATTTTTCTGGGTGTGGCTGCGGTGTGGAGTGTACAGGGATGGGTGGCCTCGCTCTATGCAGTGCTCAGTCTGATCACCTTCTTTGCCTACTGGAAAGACAAAGCTGCGGCCCAGGCAGGTCGTTGGCGCACGCCGGAATCAACATTGCATACATTGGCTGTGCTGGGAGGCTGGCCAGGTGCCATCCTGGCACAACAGTGGTTGCGCCACAAAAGCAGCAAGGCAGAATTTCAGCTGATTTTCTGGATCACGATGGTGCTTAACGTGGCAGTCTTTGTGTGGCTGCATTCGCCATGGGGTCGTGAATGGCTGCCCGTATTGCACACATAAGGGCGGGCGGTGAAAAGGCTTTGCCGACTTATCGATCTTTGCTAAATCGGCCTTGCACGACGGGGGCATCCGGCAAGCCGGGGTCGCGAGGACCTGCGTTGCATGCCGCGTCGCGCGGAAAGTGGGCGATCAGCAGCTCTGAGACCCGTTGCAGTGCGCGTTCCATGCCGTCTGCATAGGCGGCTTGCTGAAAAGCTTTTTGCATATCTTGCAGCAGCGCATCCCACGTGGCCTGAGGCACGGCGCGTGCGGCGGCGCGGTCGGCAATGATTTCGATGGCGTGGTCCGCCAGCAGTAGGTAAATCAGCACACCGTTGTTGTGCTCTGTATCCCAGGTGCGCAACTTGCCAAACAGCCCGACAGCCCGTTCTCGGGCCGTGGCGTTGCGCCAGATGTAGCTGTAAGGCAGCCCGCCTTCCACACACAGACGGATTTGACCGGTATGTTGAGATTCACTCTGGGTGACTGCGTGCTCTAGGCGTTGCAGTACTTCGGGAGGAAATGCAGCTTTGACCTGGCCTTCTGTCCAGCGATGGCGCCACAGGCGAGCAATGCGTTGTATCAGTGATGCCATGTTCTACCAGCTCCCTGAGGCGCCACCGCCTCCAAAACTACCGCCCCCGCCGGAGCTGAAACCTCCGCCGCCAAATCCACCGCCTCCGCGCCCTCCGCCAAAGCCACCGCCTCCAATAAAGGGGCCACCGCCACCACGTCCTCCGCCGCCCGAGCCATTGGCCAGCAAGGTGACCAGTAACGCAATCACGCCAGCTGCCCCGGCCAATATGAAGCTGGTGGTGAAGATAAATGCCAGAAAGCCAGCGCCGCCGCCGACGATGACCGAGCCCATTTTTCTGCCAAAGATGCGACGGATGACTGGCGCAATCACCATTACGGCAAAGAACAGAAAAATGGCCAGACCTTCAAGGTCTACGTTCTGCGATGTCTGGCTGGGTGTAGAGGATGTCGGTGCGGGTAATTGCTCGCCGGCAATGCGAGCGGCCACTTGGTCGAGTGCAGCCAAAATGCCGCCGGCATAGTCGTTTTGGCGAAAGTGCGGCCCCATTTGCTGCTCAATGATGCGCGAGGCAGCCAAGTCTGGAATGGCCCCCTCCAGTGCGCGCGCTACTTCCATGCGCATGCGCCGGTCGTTCTTGGCAATGACGATCAGCAGCCCATCACCGACGTCTTTGCGGCCAATTTTCCAGGTGCTGGCCACCCGGTACGCATACGGCGCAATGTCCTCCGGAGAGGTGCTGGGCACCATCAGCACCACGACTTGCGAGCCAGATTTCTCTTCGATCTCGCGCAAGCGCGACTCAATGGCTGCGGCCTGTTCTGGGCTGAGCGTTTGGGTTTGATCGATCAGCCGTGCAGTGAGTGCTGGCACTGGCTGCAAGGCTTGTGCACTAGCGGTGTGCCACGGCAGTAGCACTGCAAGAAGTAAAGCTGCCAGCGCGCGCCAGATATGCGCAAAAGCCATATGTGATCCTAAGTTGGAAGGCAACCCGTTGCAGGTTGCGGATCCTTATTTGGTGCCAAAGTCCACGGTGGGTGGGCGAGCAATTTCAGCTTCGTTTTGCACCGTGAAAGTGGGCTTGGCCTTGTAGCCAAACACCATGCCGGTCAGGTTGGTGGGGAAGCTGCGCGCCAGTACGTTGTACTGCTGAACCGACTGGATGTAGGCGTTGCGTGCTACGGCAATGCGGTTTTCTGTACCTTCTAAAGTTACGCGCAAATCTCGGAATGCCTGGTTGGCTTGCAGTTGCGGGTACTGCTCAGCTACCACCATCAGGCGCGACAGCGCACCGGTCAGCTCGCCTTGGGCTTGCTGAAATTTCTCGAAGGCAGCGGGATCATTGATCAGCTCGGGTGTCGCCTGGATGGAGGTGGCCTTGGAGCGGGCCTCAATCACCTTGGTGAGCGTCTCTTGTTCAAAATTAGCCTCGCCTTTGACAGAAGCGACGATGTTGGGAACCAAATCTGCCCGGCGTTGGTACTGGTTAAGCACTTCACTCCACTTGGATTTGGTGTCCTCATCCAAGCGTTGAAAGTCGTTGTAGCCGCAGCCCGTCAAAGCGGTGGCAACCAGTAGCAATGCAAGCAAGCGTTTCATGGTGTGTCCCTTAGATGTGTGATGTGTTGGGGCGTATTGTGGCGGCCCCGAATAGCCGTAATTTGTAGGGCAACAGCGTGCAAAGCAGCGTGTGTTGCGGTTATCTTTAACTTCTGCATGATTACAGAGACAAAAGATTCACCGTTATGGATGACATCGTAAAACAAGCGTTGACGAAATGGCCCAATGTGCCTGACTGCTGGGGTTGGTTGGGCCTGGATGTGCGCGGCAACTGGTGGTTGCGCGATGCAGCAGCACAGGCCCAAGGGACATTTGCGCAGAGTAAGGGTGCGTTGTTAGAGCACGAGAAGCTGAAAGCCTTTATTGGACGCAATTACGAGGTGAATGCGCAGGGCCACTGGTTTTTTCAAAATGGTCCGCAGCGTGTGTACGTTGAGCTTGAAAATACGCCGATGGTGTGGCGCGTACATGCGGACGGCCGCGTGGTGGCGCATACCAACCAACCTGCGCAGCAAGTGCAGCAGTGCTTGGTTGATGAAGTGGGGCACGTTTATTTGCTGTGCGATGGTGTACTGGGCATTGTGCACACGCAAGACATGGTGCACGTTGCGGATGCGCTGGAGAAGGGGCGATGGACTGCGCAGGAGGTGATGATGCGCAGCTTGCCTGAACGCTTTGGTTTTGTGCGCAGCCCGCAAGCGCTGTCCACTGCGGCACCCTGAAACAAGAGAGTGCAGATTTGAAAAAAAAAGGATCCGTGAGGATCCTTTTTTGAGGTGAGGCCGCAGGCTAATTACTTGGCCGCTTCGCCCTCTTTGGCTTCTGGCTGTGGTTCTGGGAAATTGCCGCCAGCGGAGTTGGCCATGAAAGCAACGCCGCGGGAAATTTCCAGGTCGTTGAACTCACCACCACCTTGCGGGGCCATCGCTCCCTTGCCCTTCAACGCAGAGTGGACCAGCGTCTCAAAGCCTTGGGCCAAGCGTGGGCCCCAGTCACCAGCTTCGCCAAATTTTGGGGCGCCGGAGACACCTGTCGCGTGGCAAGCAGCACATTGGCCCTTGTACACATCTTCGCCAGCACGCAATGGACGGTCTGCATCACGAATTTCAATCGACCCCACTTTTTGGATGCGCTGGGCTTGCGCCAGCTCTTGCATGCCAACACCTGCGCCCGTTTTGGGGGCTGAGCCCACAAAGTTCACCAAGCCGATGATCAAAATCACGGGCAGGATAAAGGCAAGTGCAACCGTGATCAGCAGTTGTTTGGAGTTCTTGATCGGGCCTGTATGGGCTTCTTCGTGGTGCTTGTCGCTCATAGCGTCCTCTGGTTATCGGGGGCGGGAAAAACCAACGGAGAATTATATCGATAGGCTTTTTTGGACCCCTCGCCACAGTGACCGTTTAGCAGTCACTGTGGCGCAGAGTTGACGCACCTCAACGATTGTCGACTTCCTGCTTGCCAAGGCTGGCTTCTGACCAACCACCGCCCAAAGCCTTGTACAGGTTGATCTGATTGAGCAACTGCGTCAGTCGCACTTGTACGTCGGCTTGCTCTAGCGCAAACAGCGAGCGCTGCGCATCCAGCAGGTCAAGGTAGCTGGCAACGCCATTGCGATAACGCAGGTCAGACAGATAAAAGCGTTTACGCTCTGCCTCGGCCTGTGCCGCTTGCGCGCGTGCTTGCTCCGCCAGCGTGGTACGGCCTGCCAGAGCGTCAGACACTTCCTTGAAGCCTGTTTGAATTGACTTTTCGTACTGTGCCACCGCAATCTCGCGACCGGCTTCGGCCGATTCGAGATTGGCCGTCAGGCGTCCACCTGTAAAGATGGGCAGGTTGATAGAAGGGCCGATATTAAAGCCCCAAGTGCCGCTCTTGAACAGGTTGGACAGTTCATTGCTGACGCTGCCGTACTGTGCGGTCAGAGAAATACTCGGGAAGAACGCAGCACGTGCCGCACCAATGTTGGCGTTGGCCGCAATCAGTTGCTGCTCTGCAGCACGAATGTCGGGGCGGCGTGCCAGCAAGTCCGAAGGCAAGCCCGCGGGAATGTCCGCCATTGGGGTCGTTTCAGCCAGCTTGGCACCCTGAATGCTGGTGAGCAACTGAGATGGTATTTGCTGGCCGAGCAGCAAAGTCAGCGCGTTTTCGTCCAAGGCACGCTGGCGTTGCTGTTGGGCGAAAGTGGCGCGAGCAGCTTCTGTCAAAGACTCCGCCTGGCGGTAATCCAGTTCAGACGAGAACCCCGCATCAAACCGCAGCTTGGCCAGTTTGATGGACTCTTCTCGCGTTACCAAGGTACGGCGGGAAATGTCCAGCAGCTCTTCGTCGGCAATCAAGGCCAGCCAGTCTTGGGCCACGCTGGTGACCAGCGTGAGCTCATAGGCTTTGCGGCCTTCATCCGTGGCCAGGTATTGGGCCAAAGCGGCTTCTTTCAGGCTGCTGATGCGGCCAAAGAAGTCGAGCTCCCAGGCGGACACTGCAAGCCCTGCGGTGAAGGTATTCCCCAGCTCGCCCGTGATCTGGCTGTTGCCGCGGTTGGCCGAAGCCACCCCCCCGACACTGGGGAATAGTGCGGAGCGTTGAATTTGGAACTGCGCGCGTGCCTGTTCTAAATTCAATGTGGCAATGCGCATGTCACGGTTGTTGGCCAGCGCCAGGTCAATGAGCTGTTGCAGGCGTGGGTCGGTGAAGTAGTCACGCCATGCCACAGCTGTGCTTTGCCCTTGCGCAGAGGCCTGAGGATAAGCCTCTGGAACCGGCGCGGCAGGGCGCTCGTAGGTCGGAATCAGCGAGCAACCCGACAAGAGTGCTGCAACGGCTATCGCGATGAGTGAAAAGTGCTTAGGCATGGTGATCCACTCCTGCTGTGCCAGCGGGGGCGGTTGTAGTCGGTGGTGGGGTGGGCTTGCCCTTGAACAGGGTTCGCACCACGACAAAGAAGACAGGCACAAAGAGCACTGCAAGCACCGTGCCGGTGAACATACCGCCCAGCACGCCAGTGCCGATGGCACGCTGGCTGGCTGAGCTGGCGCCTGTGGCAATGGCCAGTGGCACGACGCCCAGACCGAAGGCCAGCGAGGTCATGATGATGGGGCGGAAGCGCAGATGGGCAGCTTCAAGCGCAGCTTCAATAATGCCCTTGCCTTCAGCTTGTAGATCTTTGGCAAATTCAATAATCAAAATCGCGTTCTTGGCTGACAGGCCAATCACTGTAATCAGCCCCACCTGGAAGTAGACGTCATTGGCGTAACCGCGCATCAGCGTTGCCAGCAGCACGCCGATCACGCCCAAAGGCACGACCAAGATGACCGCCAGTGGAATGGTCCAGCTTTCGTACAGTGCCGCCAGACACAGGAAGACGGCCAAGATGGCGAAGCTATACAAAATCAGCGATTGCGATCCTGCTTGCTTTTCCTCGTAGGACTGACCCGTCCATTCGTAACCAAAGCCTTCGGGCAACTGCGAGATGATGCGCTCGACTTCGGCCATGGCTTCACCCGTGCTGTAGCCTGGAGCTGGTGCGCCCGAGATCTTCATGGCAGGGTAGCCGTTGTAGCGAACCGTTTGCTGAGCACCATTGACCCAGCTGACGGTCGCAAATGCAGACAGCGGCACAGGTTGCCCCTGGTCGTTGGATGCGGTGATCTTGAGCAGATCATCCGGTTGCATCCGTGAGGGGGCATCTGCTTGAACGACCACACGCTGCAGGCGACCACGGTTTGGAAAGTCGTTCACATAGGCAGAGCCCATCGCGGTAGACAGTGTGGTGTTGATGCTGTCAAAACCGACACCCAGCGCGTTGGCTTTGTCACGGTCAATGTCCACGCGGATTTGCGGAGCATCTTCCAGCCCGTCCGGACGCACCTGCGCCAAGATGGGGCTTTGTGCGGCCATGCCCAGGAACGTGTTGCGTGCGTTCACCAGTGCATCGTGTCCCAGACTTCCTCGGTCTTGCAGGCGCACGCTAAAGCCGGAGGAGACACCCAGCTCGGGGATCGGAGGTGGGCTGAGGGCAAAGATGAATGCGTCACGCACGCTCATCGTTGCGCCCATGATGCGGCCGGCTACGGCATCCGCATGCTGCTCGGGCTTGGTACGTTCGTTCCAGTTTTTCAGCGTAATGAACGCGAGCGCAGCATTCTGGCCTTGGCCGGAAAAACTAAACCCTACAACGCCAACCATGCTGCTGACTTCAGGCTGTTTCAGCACAAAGTCTTCTACTTGCTTCATGACGTCTACTGTGCGCTCGGCAGTTGCGCCAGCAGGCAATTGAATGTTCACTATCACCGTGCCCTGGTCTTCACCGGGCAGGAAGGACGTGGGTAAACGGTTGTAGATGAGCGCCACGGCACCAATGATGGCGGCGTAGATGATGAGGTAGCGCGTAGCCTTGTTGAGCATGCGGCCGACCAAACTTTCGTAGCGCTTGGCGCCCTTGGAGAAGGTGCGGTTGAACCAGCCAAAGAAGCCCGTGCCTTCCAGGTGATGGCCTGCCTCGACGGGTTTGAGCAAGGTGCCACACAGTGCAGGTGTCAGCGACAGGGCCATGAATGCCGAGAAGCCAATCGACGCGACCATGACCGTTGCAAACTGGCGGTAAATATTGCCGGTGGAGCCAGCAAAGAACGCCAATGGCACGAAGACCGAAATCAGTACCACCGTCACACCCACAATGGCACCAGAAATTTGGCCCATCGCCTTGCGAGTCGCTTCCTTCGGAGGAAGGCCTTCCTCGCTCATGATGCGTTCAACGTTTTCCACCACCACGATGGCATCGTCCACCACAATGCCGATAACCAGCACCATGCCGAACATGGTCAGCACGTTGATCGAAAAACCCAGTGCAAGCAAGGTGGCAAAGGTGCCAAGCAGCGCCACAGGGACCACGATCGTCGGGATGATGGTGTAGCGCCAGTTTTGCAGGAACAAGAACATCACCAAGAACACCAGGCCCACAGCTTCCAGCAGCGTGTGCGCAACTTTGGTGATGGAGATGCTCACGAAGTTCGAGCTGTCATAGGGGATGGAGTAACTCATGCCCTCAGGGAAAAACTTCGACAGCTCTTCCATCTTTGCTCGAACTGCGTTGGCAGCAGCCAATGCATTGCCCGAAGGAGAAAGCTGCACACCAATACCGGCTGCTGGCTGGCCATTCAAACGCGCTGTTGTTGCGTAGCTCTGGCCGCCGATCTCAATACGGGCGACGTCTTTCAAGCGAACTGCAGCACCTGAGGTGTTCGCTCGCAAAATGATGTTGCCGAACTCTTCGGGTGTCGAGAGTTGGCCGCGTACAGTCACCGTGGCCGTAATGCCTTGGCCGGCAATGCCTGGGAGGTCGCCAATGGCACCTGAGGACACCTGCGCGTTTTGCGCACGGATCGCCGCGATGACTTGTGCGCTGGAGAGTTTGAATCCTTCCAGCTTGGCTGGATCAATCCAGACGCGCATGGCTTGTTCGGAGCCGAACAATTGGACCTGTCCGATGCCTTCCAGGCGCTGAATTTCAGGCACTACGTTGCGCGATGCATAGTCACCAATGCGTACAACGTCCCACTCAGGATTCGAGGAGGACAGCATGGAAAACAGCAAGAAGTTGGAGGCGGACTTATCCACCTTCACGCCTTGCTGTGTCACTGCCGCAGGAAGGCGAGGCGTGGCACGAGATAAGCGGTTCTGAACGTCCACTTGTGCTAGTTCAGGGTTTGTTCCTTGCTCAAAACTGATCGTGACAGAACCCGTACCGTTGGACTGAGCCACGGACTCCATATACAACAGCCCTGTTGCACCGTTCATCTCGCGTTCGATCACGGACAACACGCTGTCTTCCAGTGTTTGTGCTGAGGCGCCAGGGTAGACGGCGCTCACCACAATGGCTGGAGGGGCAACAGGAGGATATTGCGCAATAGGTAACTGAGTGATGGCGACAGCGCCGACCACCATGATGAAAAGCGCTACCACCCAGGCAAAGATGGGGCGCTCAATAAAAAATTTAGCCATGTGACAAGGTCCTCAGTTACTTAGCGTCGGTGCCTTGTGCAGCCGCTGCAGGTGCTTCAACTGGTTTGGTAGCAGCATCAGCTGGCGTCCATGGAACTGCCTTTACGGGGGTTCCTGGCGGCAGCATTTGCAGTTTCTGGAAGCCGTCCACCATGACTTGCTCTCCTGCTTCAAGCCCTTGCTGAATCACCCAGCGGTTGCCGCTGGCCATGCTCACCTTCACGGGGCGAACGCTGACCTTGCCATCTGCCGAGACGACGCGGACAGTGTCGCCTTGCTCGGTGCGTGTCACGGCTTGCTGGGGTACGGTGATGGCGTTGGTGGCTTGCGCTTGTTCCATGCGGATGCGTACATACAAGCCTGGCAGCAGCAGGCCCTTGGGATTTGGAATTTCTGCACGCAGTGTGACTTGCCCGGTGTTGGCGTCAACAGCCAAATCGCTAAAGAGGAGTTTGCCGGGTGTGCCGTATTCGGAGCCGTCATCCAAGATGACGTGTACTTCGGCGGCTTGCTGGCCGGCAGACTTCAGCTTTCCCTCGGCCATGGCTTTGCGCAGCTTGAAAGCTTCAGTAGCAGACTGTGTGAAGTTGACGTAGACAGGGTTGATTTGTTGAATCACAGCCAAAGGTGTTGCTTCACCTTGTCCTACCAAGGCACCTTCAGTTACCAGTGCTTGGCCAATGCGGCCTGCAATAGGTGCCGTGACGTTGGCATACCCCAGGTTGATGTCTGCGCTGCGAACCGTTGCTTTGGCTGCAGCGACTTCAGCTTGTGCTTGCTTTTGGGCAGACTCAGCGTTGACAAAATCTTGCTTGCTGATGGCGTTGGCTTCAACCAAGGGGCGAAACCGTTCTAGCTGAGCGGTGGTTTGAACCAGGTTGGCTTCTGCGCGGGCCAAGCTGGCTCGTGCATTTTGCGCACTGGCTTCGTAAGGCGCCGCATCAATGCGAAATAGCGGTTGACCGGCCTTGACGTCGGATCCTTCGGTAAACAGGCGTTTTTGCAAAATACCTGCACTGCGTGCACGCACTTCGGCGACACGAGAGGCCTCAACACGGCCTGGTAGCTCTGTAATGAGACCCACTTCGCCGGGTGTTGCCGTCACTACGCCCACAGGTACTTGTGGTGCGCCACCTCCTTGTGCTCCGGCTGGTGATGACGTCGCATTGTCTTTACCGCAAGCGGTAAGAGCAAGAGCGCATGCCAAAGCAATCGGGGCAGGGCTGAAAAGACGTGCCCACGCATTGGTATGACCGGAGCGGAAGAGGTTCATGATTGTCCTTAGAGGAATTGGTCTAAAGCTACACGCGCAGCAAGAACGCAAAGGTCAGTCAACTGCTTGCGTTCATTTAAAAGATGAATATACATACAATGCTGAATGTATATCGGTGATTAATTGTAGCCGTGCTCCGGCAATTGATGCGTAGGCCTTGATTGCGAGCACATGCGAAAGGGGTAGAAATGGCGCGGCGAACAAAAGAGGATGCGGAAGCAACCCGCAATAGGTTGTTGGATGCTGCGCAGGAAGTATTTCATGTAAAGGGTGTAAGAGGGGCGTCTTTACTTGATGTGGCGCAGGCTGCTTCTTTGACGCGGGGCGCTATCTATTGGCACTTCAAGGACAAGGCGGACTTGTTTGACGCCATGATGCAGCGGGTCACATTGCCATTTGAGCAAGCATGTTTTCCCGAGCTGGATGGGTCTGGAAACCAAACTTCTGCTTTGCAGGGGATTTTGGATGTCCTACAAATGGTGCTGCATTCTGTGAATACAGATGCTGCGATACGGAGTGTGTTTGATATCGCGCTCTATAAGGTGGAGTGCGTCGGCGAAATGCTCGCTGTGCGAGAGCGTCGGATGATGGGTGTCATGCGTTTTACCTCGAGGCTTGAAGGAGCGCTGCTGCTAGCAGCTGAGCAAGCGGGGGTTGATCTGCCTATTTCGGCAGCCAGCGCCGCGATAGGCTTGCACGCAGTGTTCAACGGTATTTTGCATGCGTGGCTGCTCCATGATGCGAGGCCTTTTGATCTTGAGAGAGAGGGGATGGCAGCAGTTGCTGTGTATCTCAATGGCTTGGGTTTGGGTGTTGAAAAGAAATTGTGTGAATCTTTCTAAACTGCAGAAATGTAAGGGTTAGAATCAGGGCTGCAGATTTTTTGGTAGTTCGCGTGCAGCGGGCGTCGTTAGCGGCTGTAGCTCAGTGGATAGAGTATTGGCCTCCGAAGCCAAGGGTCGTGGGTTCGATCCCCGCCAGCCGCACCAAGACTAAAATTGAAAAAATATCCAAAAATATTTTTGAGAGCAAAAAGTTTGCTACAATAGAAATCTCTACGGAGGGGTGCCCGAGTGGCTAAAGGGGGCAGACTGTAAATCTGTTGGCTTACGC
>CAUQST010000070.1:0-15797 GCA_963520865.1 uncultured Comamonas sp. | reverse complement strand
CGCCTGGCCTTGCTGGAAGGCCAGATGTATGAAGACATCCACAGCCAGTCACTGGCACGCCGCTGTCTAGAGCACTACCACGCCAGCGCCATTGCGGGCTGGCCCACCGAAGACGTGCTGCACCGCATCCGTGGTGCCCGTGTACTGCACCCTTCGCACGAGCACGTGCTGCGCCTGATGAAAGCGGTCGACGCCGACCAGTCGCTGGAAACATTTGAAGCCATCCTGAGCGAGGACCCCTTGCTGGCCTACCGCTTCATGCTGTATGCCAACTCGGCCGCGCTAGGGGCACGCAACCCGATCAATTCACTGCGCCGCGCGCTGGTCATGCTCGGTTACGGCACCTTGAAAGAATGGCTGGCTACGCAGCTGGTGCACGCCAGCCACGAAAAAGACCTGCAACCCATCCGCCTGTCCAGCGTGATGCGCGCCCAGCTCACCTCGCATTTACTGGATGCAGGCGTCAGCCAGGAGCTGCGCAGCGAAGTGTATTTGTGCGGCCTGTTCTCGCGCCTGCATGAAGTGCTGGATGAGCCGCTGGAGACCACGCTCACGCGCCTGCCGCTGTCCGAACGCATTCCCGATGCCGCCGTTCGCGGTCAAGGCCCCTACGCCCCCAGCCTGCAACTGGCGCAGGCGCTGGAGCGTGAAGATGGCGAAGACACCATTCGCGCACTGTGCGAAGAACACGATATTTCCATCGAACACGTCAACCGCAGCTTGCTGCGTCTTATCTGCGAATGGCCCAACCAGCGCCCCAGCTGGGCAAGCAGTTAACTCAAAAACAAGAGCTCTCAGCGCTTTATTTGCAAGCACTTCAGCATTAAAACCATCTGAAACCGAAGCTGAGCATGCGCAAACAGCTTCGGTTTTTGCTTTCTCGCCTTGCATCGGTACAAACGCGCTGGCAGTGCTGCACCTGCACCTCTACAGTGAGGCACTCATTTTTTGTGCGCCATGCCTTTGCAAGAATTTTCGGCTTTGCTCCTTTTGGCTACCGCCATGAGCTTTTCGCCAGGACCCAACACCACGCTCTCAACCGCACTGGCCGCCAACCACGGCCTGCGCCGCAGCCTGCGCTTTGTGGTCGCAGTGCCCGTTGGCTGGACATTGCTGCTCATGCTGTGCGCCCTGGGCGTTGGCGCTTTGGTCACCAGCGTGCCCGCACTGCGCTGGGGCATCAAAGCGGTGGGCATTGGCTACCTGCTCTGGCTGGCCTGGAAGCTGTCCGCCAGCCAGCAACTGGCGCAAGCGCGGCCATCGCAGCTGCAAGTGGGCTTTGTGCAAGGGGTTTTGCTGCAATTTGTCAACATCAAGGCATGGCTTTTGGCGTTGACCATCGTCGCAGGTTGGGTGGCAGGGCAAGTCGATTTCACCGGACGCATGCTGGTAGTGCTGCCCGTCATGGCGTTCTACGCCCTGTCCAGCAACCTGCTGTATGCCTGTATTGGCGCGGTTTTACGCCAATGGCTGGCGCGCGGCCAGCGCCTGCTGTGGTTCAACCGTGGCATGGCTGTGTTGCTGATTGCCACCGCCATTTGGATGCTGCGCGCCTGAATTGCGTATTTTTTTCTGTGCTCGGCCTGCCAGCTGTGGCGCTTGGCTCCACAATAGCTGCACCGGCGCCGCCGCCTACCCTGCGGTCTGACGCCCAATGCCCATGCGCCCCAGACATCCGTACTTTCAGGGGCTATCTGGCCATGCTGCACAACGGTATGCTCTTTGCAACAAGCCATCGCCAGCACGCGCACAGTGCGCGCGCTGCTTATTGAGATTGAGTAGTTATGACGAATTGGACACTGGCAGCACGTACTGCCAAGATGAACTCCTCCGCGATCCGCGAGATCCTGAAGCTGACTGACCGCCCCGGCATCATCAGCATGGCCGGCGGCTTGCCAGCGCCTGCCAGCTTCCCCATCTCTGCCTTTACACAAGCCTGCAACACGGTCATGGAGCGCGATGGTGCCGCGGCACTGCAATACTCCACCACCGAAGGCTTCCCCGCCCTGCGCCAGGCGATTGCGGACTTCTTGCCCTGGGATGTCAGCCCTGAGCAAGTACTGATCACCACCGGCTCGCAGCAGGCGCTGGACTTGATTGGCAAGATTTTCATGGACAAGGGCAGCCGCATCCTGGTGGAAAAACCTACCTATCTGGGCGCGCTGCAAGCCTTCACCCCCTTTGAACCTGTGGCAGTGGGTGTGAACAGCGACAACGAAGGCATGCTGATTGACGACTTTGCCGCCAAAGTTGGCTCTGGCGAAGACAAGGCGCGCGTTGCCTACATCTTGCCCAACTTCCAGAACCCCACGGGTCGCACCATGAGCGAGGAACGCCGCCAAGCCTTGGTGGAAAAAGCCAAGGAACTGGACATCCCCCTGGTGGAAGACAACCCCTACGGCGACCTGTGGTACGAAGGCGAGCCTCCATTGCCGCTGGCAGCACGCAACCCTGAGGGCGTGATCTACATGGGCTCGTTCTCCAAGGTACTGGCCCCCGGCTTGCGCGTGGGCTTTATCGTGGCGCCCAAGTCGGTGTACGGCAAACTGACCCAGGCCAAGCAAGCTGCTGATCTGCACAGCCCCAGCTTTAACCAGCGCGTGGTGGCTGAGGTGATGAAGGATGGCTTCTTGGCCAGCCACATCCCCACCATCCGCGCCATGTACAAGGTGCAGCGCGACGTGATGCTGGTGGCACTGGAGCGTGAAATGGAAGGTCTGGATGTGAACTGGACACGCCCCGTTGGCGGCATGTTCCTGTGGGTCACATTGCCCAAGGGTATGAATGCCCAAGATCTGCTGCCTGAGGCGGTGGAACGTGGCATGGCCTTTGTGCCGGGCGCTCCGTTTTATGCTGATGATGCAGAGCACAACACACTGCGCCTGTCGTACGTGACCGTGTCGCCTGAGCAAATCAACAAGGGCATTGCCGCGCTGGCTGCAGCCATCCGCGCGCAGCTCGCCAAGTAATTCACTGCCCCCAACGGCGCGGCCTGAAGAGCCGCTCACAACATCCAGCAAATCGAAGATTTGCGTTTGAGACGAGGCGCGAAGCCGCGGGCAGTACAGAAGTACGACTAGGCGAAGTAACGACGTATCAAGGGTGGTGTTAGCGGCTCTAAGTGGCGTATCGTTCCAAGCGCATCCCCTGCCGCAGGGGATGCGCTTTTTCTTTTCCTGCTTCTTTGTCTGTTTCTTTGGCTCTTGCCCTGTAGTTCACCACATGCCCACTACTGCCACCCCATCCCGCCCGTTCATGACTGTGGATGTTTTCACCGCCATCCCCTACAAAGGCAACCCGGTTGCAGTGGTGCTGGATGCCACAGGTTTGGATGCATCAGCCATGCAGGCCTTTGCACGCTGGACCAATCTGTCGGAAACCACTTTTGTTCTGCCACCCAGCGATGCAGCCCGCGCACAAGGTGCGGACTACCGCGTGCGCATCTTCACTCCGGCGGCGGAAATGCCTTTTGCAGGCCACCCCACGCTGGGCACCTGCCACGCGTGGCTGGCCAGTGGCGGGCAGCCCCAGTCAGCGGAGCGCATCGTGCAAGAGTGCGCCAAAGGGTTGATCGCCATTGAGCGCACGCCCGACGGGCTGGCCTTTGCCAGCCCTGAGTCCCGCGCCGTGCCGCTGCCGCACAATTTGCATGAGGTATATCGCGCACTGGGCATTACCACCGAGCAAGTGATCGATGCGGCCTACCTGGATAACGGCCCCCAGTGGCTGTGCCTGCTGCTGGACAGCCCCGATACCGTTCTGTCTCTGGAGCCAGACATGGCCCAGATCAAAGCGCTGGGCCACAAAGTGGGCGTTGCAAGCCTCTACCAAGACAGCGATGCCGCGCCCCTGATTGGCCGTGCCTGCCGGGAAGCCGAGGCTTTTGCCACTGGCTTGCGCGCCCATACTGCGCAGGCACCCGCGCAGCTGGAAGTGCGCGCTTTCTCGACCACTGGCATGGAAGACCCGGTCACTGGCAGCCTCAACGGCAGCCTGGCACAGTGGCTCATCAATCAGGGGTATCTATCCGCGCCCTATATGGCCAATCAAGGTGCCTGTGTGGGTCGTGACGGCTGGGTGTCTGTCCATCGTGACGCAAAAAAACAACTTTGGATCGGCGGCCACACGGTCACCTGCGTGAATGGCACTGTCCTTTTGTAAACGCTCCTTTTGCTCAAAGGCAAATAAAAATAATTATCAATCGCATAAAATACCCATTTCCTTCTTCCACTCATATCTATTGCCCTTATGTACCGCTACCTGATTGCCAGCACGCTCGCCCTGGGTGCCGTCACTGCGACGCCCGCTTTTGCCGCTCAACCCGTAGCCGCCGCCAGCGCAAGCGCCAGTCAACTCAAAGCACAGGACGTGGTACAGCACTACAGCACGCTGGTGTATGCCAACTACAGCGACACCATCACTGGGGCCAAGCAAATGCAAAAAGCCATTCATGCTTTTTTGGCCAAACCCAGCCAGGCCACACAGGATGCAGCCCGTCAGGCATGGCTGGATGCCCGCGAGTTCTATGGCCAGACGGAAGCCTTCCGCTTTTATGACGGCCCTATTGATAACGAAGACGGCCCTGAAGGCCAGATCAATGCATGGCCCATGGACGAGTCATACGTCGATTACGTGGTGGGTGATGACAACGCCGGCTTGATCAATAACCGCAAAGTAGCCATCACCAAAAAGCGCCTGGCCGATCTCAACGAGCACGATGGTGAAGAAAACATCTCCACCGGCTGGCACGCCATTGAGTTCATGCTGTGGGGACAGGACTTGAGCGACACGGGCCCCGGCGCACGCCCCTTTACCGACTTCATCGACGGTAAAAAACCCAACGCCGACCGCCGCCGCGCCTACCTGAAGGTGGTCACCGAGTTGCTGATTGATGATCTGCAATCGGTGGCTGATCAGTGGAAACCGGGCATGAAAAAGAACTTCCGCGCTGAGTTCTCCAAGGGCGGAGAAGAATCACTGCGCAAGATCTTTGTGGGCCTTGGCTCGCTGTCACGCGGAGAGCTGGCGGGTGAACGCCTGGAAGTGGCCATGGCCAGCCGCGACCAGGAAGACGAGCACTCCTGCTTCTCTGACAACACGCACCGCGATGCAGTCACCAACGCACAAGGTATTCAAAACGTCTGGCTGGGCAGCTACAAGCGCCTGGACGGCTCTGAGCTCAAGGGCCCAGGTCTGCGCGACTGGGTGGCCGCACACGACGCAGTCGCGGCAGAGAAAACTTCGCTGCAAATTGCCAAATCCGTAGCTTCTGCCCAAGCCATTCCAGCACCGTTTGACCAAGCCATTCAAGGCGCACGCGACAGTGCGGCACGCGCCAAGATTCAAGCCACCATCGACTCACTGACTCAGCAAAGCAAAGACCTGGTCGATGCTGCCAAGGCCGTCGGCATTGAGCAACTGAATCTGGTTGAACCCTGATCGCACGCAACTTCGGTTGCGTCTGCCATACACCGTTGCCGCCCGTTGGGCATATTAAGAACCTCTCACACCCGCAGCAAATTCAAAATTTGCGTGGAGACGGGGCGCAAAGCTGCGCGCAGCACCAAGAGTGCGGCAAAGCCAAGCAACACCGTTTTCATCGGGTGTGCGGGCAGGCCTCAGCCTGCGGTGTATTTGTTAGAAATTCTGAACGCTTTATGACGCCCTTGCACATGTACGGATCGGCATTGATCGCTGCCTTGGTTTTGGCAGGTTGCACTGCCCAATCCGCCCCCAGCCCCAATGCCTCTGAAGCCCCCAGCGCTTTATTTGATCGCCCTGCTGCCGACGCGCAGCCTGGCGGCAAGACGACGGTGTACTCCAATGGGCGTAATGCGTTTTCTTTGCCCGCCGCCAATTTGAACGATGCTGAGCGCACACGCTTTGTGGTGGGCAACTCATTTTTCAAACGCAATTGGGTACAAGCCCCAGCGTCTACCACTGCACGTGATGGACTGGGCCCTCACTTTCTGGCGCGCTCGTGCGCCGGTTGCCACGTACAAGACGGGCGTGCACAGCCGCCTGATTTTCACAACCCACTGGCACCGCAGCCCTTTGCTGGTCTGTTGATGCGCCTGTCCGTGCCCGGCACCGATGCATACGGCGGCCCCAAGCCTGAACCCGTATATGGCGATCAGTTCAACACCATGGGGGTGAACGGGGTCAAGGGTGAAGGCACGCTCTCTCTGAGCTACGAAACCATCCCCGGCCAATACGCAGATGGCACGGCATATGCCCTGGAAAAGCCCATCTACCATCTCACGGACCTGGGTTACGGCCCCATGGCGGCCGACGTCATGGTCAGCCCCCGGATCGCGCCCCAGGTGATTGGCCTGGGCCTGCTGGAAGCCATTGCCGAATCAGACATTCTGGCCAATGCCAAAGCACAAGCGGCAACTGGCGGCAGCATCAAAGGCCAGCCGAACTATGTCTGGGATGCCTATGGCGAGCGCATGATGCTGGGCCGTTTTGGCTGGAAAGCCAACGTCGCCAGCGTGGCGCATCAATCGTCCGCCGCTTTTCTGGGCGATATCGGCATCACATCCAAACGCTTTCCGCACCAGGCTTGCACACCCGCACAAAAAGACTGTCTTGCGGCGCCCACTGGCAATGCCAAAGGCAAAAACGGCGTAGAAATTGAAGACTACGTGCTGGACGAGGTCATCTTTTACCAATCCACGCTGGCCCCTGCAGCACGCCGCAACGCACAAGATGAACAAGTGCTGCGTGGTGAAGCGCTGTTCCATGCCGCGCAATGTGCCCAGTGCCACCGGCCCAGCTATCGCACCAGTGAGGCGCTGTTTCCCAGCCTGAGCAGCAAGGCCTTGTCCGGGCAAGACATCACGCCCTATACCGACTTGCTGCTGCACGACATGGGTCAGGCACTGGCGGATGGCCGCCCTGACTTTGCCGCCAACGGCCAGCAATGGCGTACCCCGCCACTCTGGGGCATTGGTTTGCTGCCTGCCGTCAACAACCATCAGCGCCTGCTGCACGATGGCCGTGCCCGTGGTGTTGCCGAGGCTATTTTGTGGCACGGCGGCGAAGCCGAGCCAGCGCGTGAACAATTCCGCCACATGCCTGCGCCTGACCGCGCAGCCCTGGTTCAATTTGTGGAATCCCTGTAATGCGTTTTGCCCCACTTTCTTTGAGTCTGGTCGCGCTGTTCATGGCTGTAAACAGCCACGCCGCAGCACCGGCAGCACCGCCCCTGACCTCCGGCGCAGCTGCACAGGCTTTGTACGCGCAATGGTTTGTGCCGCAATCTGCGCAGGCCAGCACCTCAGCCCAGCAATTGCATAGCCAGTTGCAGCAGTACTGCACAGGCACGGCCAGCCTGGAGAAAGTGCGCAGCGAATTCACACAGGCCAGCCAAGACTGGGAGCGCCTGTCTGCAGTCGCCATGGGCCCACAGATTGAGCACCGCACCGCCCGCATGGTGGACTTTCAGCCCATGCGCCTGCCGCTGCTCAAGGCGGCGCTGCGCAAAGCGCCGAAAGATGTCGCGGCAATGGAAACCATCGGGGCCCCTGCCAAAGGCTTTCCTGCGCTTGAGCATCTGTTGTGGGTCGACGTGGCCGCGCCCAAAACCCCAACATGCCAGTACGCCAGTCTGGTGGCTGCCGACTTGGCGCAAGAGCTGCAAGAGCTTCACCAAGCCAACCAGACAGCGGCCAACTTCACGTCGCTGGATTTTGACAGTACGGCTGAATTTCTGAACCAGTGGATTGGTGGCGTCGAGCGACTGCGCTGGCAAGCCATGGAAAAACCCCTGCGCAGCGCCACCGCCAGCAAGCCGGCGCAAGTCACCCGTGCGGCCAGCGAAGGCACCTTGACCAGCTGGAAAGCACAATGGAGCGGCCTGCGCGCACTGGCCGTCGGCAACCCGCAAGCGCCTGACAACGTCAGTATTGCCCGGCTGGTAGAAGTGCAAGGCTGGCAGCATCTGGCTGACGAGCTGCGCGCCGCTGTACAGCAAGCTGACAGCGCCATGCAATCGATAGACAAGGTCTCGCTCAACGCCATCACCCCCGCCAACAAGGCACTTAAACAACTCAAGCATCTGGTCGAAAACGACGTGGCCTTGTCGCTGGACGTCACCATTGGTTTTTCTGACGCAGACGGGGACTAGGCCCATGCACAGCACGCGCCGGCAATGGCTGCAAGGCATGGCAGTCTTGGCCAGCATGCCTTTGGCCAGTTGGGCCAACACCGACAACACCCCCCGATTCGCAGCCGCCTGGGCCGTAGGCGCAGAGCTTTATGTGGGGGTTTTGCAGCTCCCTGCCTCGCCCGATCAAAATCTGCGCATTCAACATGCGCACGCCATTCCCACCCGTGCACATGGCATGACACAACTGGCCGATGGCAGCTTGCTGTTTGCCAGCCGCCGCCCCGGTGACTGGCTGCTGCGCGTAGACCCGAACGGTCAGGAGCAGTGGCACTGGATTGAAGCTGACCGCGCCTTCAACGGCCATGTCATTGCCAGCCATGATGGCAAGCACCTCTACACCACCGAGACCGACCTGGCTGACAGCCAGGGGCTGATCGGTGTGCGCGATGTGCGTACGCTGGAAAAAATCGCCGAATGGCGCACCGGCGGTATGGACCCCCACCAATTGCTGCTGGACCGCGACGGCAGCCTGATGGTGGCCAACGGCGGCATTCCCACCCAGCCGGAGACGGGCCGGCGCAAACTCAAGCTCACGCACATGGACTCTTCCATTGCCCGCCTGCTGCCTGCGCAAGATGGTCAGATTGCGGGCCAATGGCGCCTTGCCGATACCCGGCTGAGCTTGCGCCATCTGGCCTGGGGCCCAGAGGTGGCCTGGGCCGCAGGGCGCCGCTGGCTGGGTATTGCACTGCAGGCCGAACACGACAATGCCGAGCAAAAACAGCAAGCTCCCGTTATGGCGCTGTTTGATGGCGAGCGGCTACATGCCGCAGACTTGCCCACCGGTGCCCAATGGCAGGGCTACGGCGGTGATATAAGCTGCCGCGGCCTGCATTTTGCGGTGAGCTGCCCCCGCGCGGATCAGCTCACCTGGTGGCAAGTGCCCGCCACAGCGCAAGCCACCGGCCAATGCCTGCACCAGGACAGCCAGCAAGGTGTGTACTGCGTCAGCAATGACAGCGTTATCCACCCCTTGCAACCCAGCACCAGCACCCTGTGGTCTGGCGGTGCACAGCAAGTGCTGCAATGGCCCCAGCGCAACACCGTAGCCAGTACGGCCCATCTGGCACTCGACAACCACTGGGTGCAAATTTAAACGCTGCATGCGCACAAAAGCCGTGGAGCCAGTTCTCGCAACAAGCACTGGCTCCACGGTGACTCATTCATCGCTTTCAACGCTAATAGATAGCTACAACACTCGAAGCCACTCCACCAAGGCATCAATCTCTTGGGCCTTGCATTGCTTCCAGCTGGTCGTCCGGTAACGGGTCTTAGAGTTGCAGCGTTACCTCATCACCAAAACCTGCGACCCTGCCAACGAGTTACACAACAACGCCACACGGGCCTAAAACAGGTCTCCCGCAAGACAGTCCGACCAGATGAGATTCCTCACAATTGGTACCTATGGGAACTCTCTACCTCGTCCGCCACGGCCAGGCCTCATTTGGAGCCGATGACTATGACCAGCTCAGCCCCTTGGGCCTGCAGCAGGCCCAGCAACTGGGCCGTTACTGGCAAGAACGCTCGATGCACTTCGATGCGGTCTATACCGGCACACTTAAACGCCACGTGCAAACGCTGGCGGGCATACGTGAGACATTGCCAGGCCTGCCTGAGGCTCAGGCCTTACCAGCCCTCAATGAATACGACAGCCATGCGCTGATTCGCTGCATACATCCGGAGCCTTTAGGTCCGGCCGATACACCAGAGACTTACCGCGCACACTTTCGCTTGCTGTGCGATGCGATTGCACAGTGGATGTCGGGCGTCATCAGCCCTGAAGGCATGCCCAGCTGGGAAGATTTTTCAGATGGCATTCGCCGCACCTTGGAGAAAATACGTCACCAGCACCACCAAGGCAATGTGCTGGTCGTCAGCAGTGGCGGCCCGATTTCTACCGCCACCAGCTTGGTGCTGGGCAGCCCGCCCGAGGTATCGATTGCACTCAATATGCGCATTCGCAATACGGCGGTAACTGAGCTGAGCATGAGCCCCAAGCGCCTGATGCTGCAAACCTTTAATACGCTTAACCATCTCGATACCGCTGAGACCCACAGCATGGTGACATTCGCATAAAAGACCGCGATTGCTCTGCCATGCATGCGCTGCTTTCTGGCACACAGCAGCGCATTTTTTGTGCAAGCTATACGATGTTTGCTTGGTAGAAAACACGTATGCCTTATGGAGCTTTTATGTTGACCCCCTGCGCCGACGATGCCCTGGAGCCTCAGCTTTCGGCGGCAGACATGGTCTCTTTGCGCACCCTGCTGGGCGATGCCATACAGGCCCACCAAGCGATTGCCATGCTGGATATTGGTGACAAGCGCTGTCGCCTGATGATCAGCGAAGGGGAGAACGGCCATCCTCAGCCCGTGTTTCACCACTTGCAACTGGGCATGGATTTACTGGTCACCCGCACGTTCAAGCAGCACATGCCCAGCGAAGCGCAGCTGGAGCAAGGGATCATGCTGGTAGAAGAGGCGGTCATGCCCGTGGCACGTTTGATCCCTAGCAGCAACGTGTTCGTGACACACGACCCTTACCTGCTGGACGTGGCGCAGCATGCGCTGGGTATTCGAGACCTGCAGGCGGCATGGCAAAGCTCCGGGCGGCTGCCTGTCTTGAGCCGCGAGGCGATTGAAGCGCAATTTGATTTGCTGGCACGTCAGGCGAGCCACCCGCATGCGCCGTCCGGTGACTTGCCCCAGTCACCACGCTGGGCCGCTGCACTATTGATTTTGCGCGAGGTGCTGCACCACTGGCAGCTGGGTGCCGTACGCCTGCTGCCTCACTTGCCAATACCGCTTCAATCACCCAAAGGCTGAGGCTGCGCACCGACCGTTGTAGCAGGCAAGGCGTGCATTTCTGCTAGCAGCTGCGCCAAACTCGTCGCCGCCCCCTCTACCAGGGCCTGACCACGCTGCGCATCGGCTGCAGCGGCATTGCCAGCTGCGCCCAGAGGGTTGTAGTCCTGCATGGCCCAGCCCAGTTTGGCACTTTTGCCGTTGCCCAAAATAGGAAAACGCTGGGCGCGCTCCTCGGAGGTGCTGGCAAAATTTTGCGCGTACGGCATGCGCACCAGGTCTGGCGCTAGGTGCAGCATCATGGAGGTTTCGGTCTCTCCGCCATGCACCCCAAAACGGTGTTCGTGCGCGCTAAAGGCTTCGTTCACCCCCTGGGGCTGCGGAAGATTAAACCAGCTGCAGTGGTACACCAGCAAGCCGCACTGCATGCGCAGCTGTCGCGCCACGATGTCCATGCTGCTGACGTTGCCGCCATGCGCATTAAAAATCAGCAGTTTGCGAATCCCCGCCCGGGCCACACAGGCTCCTAGCTCGGTCCACAAAGCCAGCAGCGTGGCGGGCGACAGGCCCAGCGTACCGGCATAGTCCTGGTGCTCCAGGCTCAATCCAATCGACTGGGTTGGCAAAACCAGCACCGGCACATCGTGCGCTACTTGCGGCAAAGCTGCTGCCAAGATGCCATCGGCCAGCGCCGTGTCTACGCTCAAAGGCAAATGCGGGCCGTGTTGCTCCACCGCTCCTACCGGCAAGACCGCCACGGTCTGAGCGGCCAAACCACTGCGCTGCGCCAGCGCAAAATCACGTGCAGACACTTGTGCCCAACGGCGCGAAGGCCAGCGCTGCAAATCAGGCAGGTCTGAAATATCCGCTGAAGAATGGGCATGGTTTTTTTGGCACATGCTGCAATCTTAGGCGCTGTCCGGCAGACTGGATAGCAAGCCACTCCACAATCCCTGCATGTCCTCCTCCCCAACCCGCGATCTGACCCAGGGCCCCATCGCTCGCACCTTGCTGGTGTTTTCTCTGCCCATCTTGGCGGGCAATGTGCTGCAGTCCCTCAATGGTTCGGTCAATGCCATGTGGGTGGGCAAATACCTGGGAGAGGCAGCCCTCACCGCCACCACCAATGCCAACAACATCATGTTCTTGCTGATTGGTCTGGTGTTTGGCGTGGGCATGGCGGCCACCATCTTGGTGGCACAAAGCATGGGGGCAAAGAATCTCACACAAGCGCGCACAGTGATTGGCTCTAGCGCTACGTTATTTGGCGCTATCTCGCTGTTAATTGCTTTGCTGGGTTATCCGCTCTCGCGCCATATCTTGCAGTGGATGGGCACGCCCGATGTGGCCTTGCCACTGGCCGAAAGTTATTTGCGCGTCATCTTTCTGGCCATGCCGCTGCTGTACCTGTTTGCCTTTGTCTCGGCCATCTTGCGCGGTGCAGGCGACACCCGCACACCATTTATTTTTTTGCTACTGGTCGTAGTGCTGGATGTTGTGCTCAACCCGGTGCTGATTTTTGGCTTAGGCCCATTCCCCAAGATGGGTATCACCGGCGCATCCATGGCCACGCTGGTGTCCAACGCCATCAGCTTTGTGGCCATGCTGCTGTGGCTGTACTGGCGCAAGCACCCGCTGTGGATTGGCCGCCATGAGCTGCATTTTTTCGTGCCCCAGCCAGTCATTGTCAAAGCACTGGTCGTCAAAGGCCTGCCCATGGGGGCACAGATGGTGATGATCTCCATGGCCATGCTGATGGTGATGACCATGGTCAACGGTTATGGCATCGAAACCTCTTCTGCCTACGGCGCATCGCTGCAGCTGTGGACCTATGTGCAAATGCCCGCCATGGCGATTGGTGCGGCCTGCTCCAGCATGGCGGCGCAAAACGTGGGGGCCGGGCAATGGGCACGTGTGGATGGCACCGCCAAAGCCGGCGTTCTGTGCAATGTGCTGATGACGGGTGCACTCATCGTGCCCATGCTTTTGCTGGACCGCCATGTGCTGGCGCTGTTCTTGCCCGATGGCAGCGTTGCGCTGGAATCTGCTCGCCACCTCAACCACATTGCGGTGGGATCGTTCGTGTTTTTTGGGGTCACCTTTGTCCTCTCGGGCGTGGTGCGCTCCACGGGCGCGGTGATTCCCCCGCTGATCATTCTAGGCATCGCGCTATGGGGCGTGCGCGTGCCGCTGGCCAAGTTGCTGCAGCCCTGGCTGGGTGTTGATGCCATTTGGTGGAGCTTTCCAGCCAGTTCCATCTGCGCCATGTTGATGAGCATGGCCTACTACAAATGGGGTCGCTGGCGCGAGGCACGCATGCTCAACCCGGCTCCAGACGATGCCGAAACCGTGGCAACCCCGTCTGAGGTGGCCGCACAGCCGCCCAACCCGGTGTGTGCGCCACGTCAAATTTTGTCTGCGCAAACACCCACCACCACTTCGGACACCCGCTGAAATAGCCGCACGAAACCTTGGCAGGAACCACAATGCAGTTTATGGCTCCAAGCTTCGTCATGCCAATTTCTTGCCCCTCCCGCCCCCATCGTTGCGCCCACCATTTCGCTGCAGTCTGGTTGTTCAGCCTGCTGGCGCTGTGCTCTGTGCTGCTGCCTGCTACTGCCCGCGCGCAAATTCAGCTCAAGCTGGGTAGCGCCAGCACCGCCTTGTCTGACACCGTGGTCACCCCGCGTGTGCAGGCCCAGCTGGTGGCCTTGGCACCGCAAGGGATTGCCCCCGGCAAGCCTCTGGAGCTGGGGCTGCGCATTCAGCACCAGCCTGACTGGCACACCTACTGGAAGAACGCGGGTGACTCCGGCCTGCCTACGCAGCTGGACTGGCAACTGCCAGCGGGCATGCAGGCCAGCGACATTGCATGGCCTGTCCCCCAGCAGATCCGCGTTGGCGACATGCTCAACTATGGCTATGAAGGCACGGTGCTGTTGCCTGTCTCGGTCAAAGTTACCGATGACTTTCGGCCTGACCCAGATGGCAACATCGACATTCGCCTGACGGCCTCATGGCTGGTGTGCCGTGTGGAATGCATTCCAGAAGATGGGCAGTTCCAGCTGCATTTACCTGCAGATGTCGCCGACACACAGTGGGCTGCAGCGTTCACAGCCGCCCACGCTCAGGCACCCGTTGCACTGAAGCAGTCCCAGGCCACCTTCACCGCCCTGCCCAGCGGCGACCGGGTGGCACTGCGTGTGGATGGCCTGCCTGCTGCGGCCCACGCACAGACGCTGGCTTTTTACCCCGAAGCGGCCGACACCTTCCACCACGCAGCGGTGCTGGGCCAGGACTGGACGCAGGCCTGGGAAGGCACAACCTGGACGGCGCAGCTGCCGCTGTCAACCATGCGGGGCGACACCCCTGCACAGCTCGATTTTGTACTCGGCCTGCCCGCACAAGGTGGTGATGTGGCCCATGCGCCGCCCACACAAGCCTGGCGCTTGAGCGCACCCGTGCAAGGCCAGTGGAAATCCGCCGATCTGGCGCAAGTCTCGCCCGCGCTGGCGGCTGCATTGGCGGCCAACCAGCAATCGGCAAGCAGCAATACATTGCCCGCACCCAGCACCAGTGTCAGCACCAGCGGTTGGCTGGCCGCTTTGCTGGGTGGGCTGATTGGCGGCCTGCTGCTCAACCTGATGCCCTGTGTGTTCCCCGTGCTGGCCATCAAACTCATGGGCTTTGCGCGCCATGGCGGCGATGTGCGCGCACAGCGCAGCAATGGTCTGGCCTACGCAGCCGGGGTCATCATCAGTTTTGTGGCGCTGGGCGCTGTGCTGCTGGCACTGCGTGCCGCGGGCGAGCAACTGGGCTGGGGCTTTCAGCTGCAGTCACCGCTGGTGGTGGCGGGCTTGGCGGCCTTGTTTACCTTGATTGGCTTGAACCTCGCCGGGGTGTTTGAGCTGGGCCACGTAGTGCCCGACCGCATTGCCAACCTGCACGCACGCCACCCGCTGGGCGATGCCTTTATCTCCGGCGTGGTGGCGGTGGCCATTGCCTCGCCCTGCACCGCACCGTTCATGGGCGCATCGCTGGGGTTTGCTGTGGGCATGCCTGCGGCGCAGGCGCTGGGCATTTTTGTAGCACTGGGTGTGGGCATGGCACTGCCTTATGTGCTGGTGAGCTGGGTGCCTGCGCTGATGCGCTGGCTGCCACGGCCCGGTGCCTGGATGGATACCTTCCGCCGTGCCATGGCCTTTCCCATGTTTGCCACAGTGGTCTGGCTGGTGTGGGTGATTGGCCAGCAAACGGGCATTGACGGCGCCGCCACCTTGCTGGCCCTGCTGCTGTGCCTGGCTGCTTTGGCATGGGCCCTGACGCTGCGTGGCACAACCCGCGTGCTGCTGGCCACTGTTGTACTGGTATGCAGCGGCTTGCTGATGGTTGGCGTGGGCCGCACCCTGGCCGAGCCTGCGCCTGTAGCTGCTGCCGCCGAGCAGCAAGGTGTTTGGCAAGCCTGGTCAGCCCCCAAACAAGCCGAGCTGCTGGCCCAAGGCCGCCCCGTTTTCGTGGATTACACCGCCGCCTGGTGTGTGACTTGCCAGTACAACAAACGCACCACGCTGTCTGACAGTGAAGTGCTGGCTAATTTTGCACAGCACAACGTTGCGCTGCTGCGCGCCGACTGGACACGCCGTGACCCAGCCATCACCCAGGCACTGGCACAACTGGGCCGCAGCGGTGTGCCGGTGTATGTGCTGCTGGCACCGGGGCAAGCGCCCGTGGTGCTCAGTGAGCTGCCCAGCAAGCAAGAAGTGCACAGCGCACTCAAGGCGCTTTAACAAAACAAGAGCTACCTGCGCAGTCAGTACAAC
>CAUQST010000069.1:0-15900 GCA_963520865.1 uncultured Comamonas sp. | reverse complement strand
TTCACGTTGTCTGACTCTCCGCAAACGAGTTATTCAGACCATCCCTAAGGCAATCGGATGGCTCAACACCACTTCGGACGCTGTTCATCCTGCTGAATTTGCATACTGACTGATAGGTGACTCCTATGGCTCAGATCCACCCTGATGACCTCCCAACAGCTGGAATGGCTTTCGGCCACCTTGCTGGACAGTGTGGCAAGAAATTGCCGCTGCAGGTCCTGCAAAGCAATGCCGGCTACTACATCGGCACTCAAACGGAAAACGGCCCCTTCAGCCGCGAATCTATCGAGTATTTCCGCAAGCATGGCGATGCCGAATCTGCGCTGGCCACCGGCGAGTGGACGCAGAAATTGCATCCCTAAGCCGCGGAATTTTCCGCTTCCAACCAAGCCAGTCTCTGCCTCTGCAGAGCTGGCTTTTTTATTGACTGGACAATGCCATGGCCCTGATTTTTTCCCGCCTGGCGCGCAATTTCATCAAAGCAGGTTACTTCCCGACCGACGAGGTGACGCTGCAACGCATTGGGCAAATGCTCAAACTGCCACCTACCGGTCTTGTCCGCATGATCGATCCCTGCTGCGGCGAGGGAACAGCTATTGCTGACCTCCGCCATATGCTGGCCGATCAAAAGGATGAGGGCGTGACTGCGACGACCGAGGCCTTGGGCATTGAGCTTGACGCTGAGCGTGCCTGGCACGCCAAGAAATTGCTCGATCGTGTGCTGCACGCCGACATCCATGATGCGGTCGTGAAGCCACGCAGCATGGGGCTGCTGTTCCTCAATCCACCATACGGGCACGGTGTCTCGGATAAAGCAAGCCAGCGAGAGCTGCACGCCGATGCTGAGAAAGCTGAACGCCTGGAGCGGACGTTCCTGCGCAAGACAGTGCCATACCTTGCCTACGGCGGGGTTCTGGTTTACATCGTGCCGCACTACGCTCTGGACGAAGAAATCCGCAGCTACCTGGTACGCAACTTTCAAAACCTGCGTGTGTTCATGGCGCCAGAGCGTCAGTTCAAGCAGTGCGTCATCTTTGGCACTCGGTGCAAGCCCGTGTATGCGCCCAAAGGCGCACAGCAGTTCCTGGTCGAAGCGCAAGCCTCGCAAGAGGGCGCGCTGATGCTTCCGGACTCATGGGAAGAAGCTCCCTACGTGGTGCCTGCTGCGCAGGTCGAACAGGAGCTGGACTTTCATGCTGTACGCATCGATGAGGAGCAGCTGCGCGACGAGCTGCGCAAGTACCAGCACATGACCCTGTGGACTGGCCTGCAGGGGCACTTTGCACAAAGTCGTGGGGCATGCCGGCCACCGCTGCGTGACCTGACGCCCTGGCACCTTGCCCTTGCACTGGCTGCTGGCCAGGTCGTAGGCAAGATCAGATCTGCAGGTGGGAGAACCTTTCTCATCAAAGGTGACACCTTCAAACGCAAGGAGCGCCAAGTCTCGATTGACGTCGACGACAAGGGCAACGCGAGCCAGACGACTGTCATGCTCGACCGTTTCGTTCCAGTTATCAACGCGATTGAGCTGACCCCGGACCACCGGCTCGGCCAGATCGTCAAGATTGCTTGAACAGCATTTTTTTAAACCCCGGAGGGCACCACGCCCACCGGCTGGTTGTCCCCATCACCTGGAGATGGCCATGCCACATCACAACGAAATTGCCCGAATTCGTGCACTGACCAATGTTGATTACGTCACCGAGATCATGGAGTTCAGTCGCTTTGGCGCGCTGTCGCAAGCCTTCGTGATTGAGGCAATTACCAGATACGCAAAGGCTGTGGCTGCTGCAAGTCCTGAGGATTTGGATAGCCCCGGTCTAAGTGGAGCTGCTTGGGTCGGTGTGGCAAAGGAAATCAATGCCAAGCTGACTTTGAAATATGGAACCCGCGAAGCCAACGGCTGAGCACTTTATTGGGCCGCTGGCCCGCTTTTATCAACCCCCTGGGGACGTCATGCCCAGGGGGGCAGTCGTCTCCTAAAAATTGACTGGAGATGATGATGGAACTATCTGCCGTGGCACGCCCGCAGGCCGAGCAAACAACTGATTGCACGCCGGTATTCCGGATTGGGACAGTGGAGGTGGACCTTCAGGTGCAGCCCTACATCCAAGCTGGTGACCTGGATCTTGCACCCCTGCTGCGCAAGCATGCGAGATGTGACTGGGGAGACTTCGATCCTTCAAACGACCGGTTTCTGCCAGATGACCACGCCCATAAGGGCCGACTGCTTTCCATCTTCCCGATCAATGGGCTTCACATCGAAGTCATGACGGAATGGGACTGCAGCTTTACCTCTGTGCGCTTTGCGCATTGACTTGAAACAGGAACCGGCACTCAGCCGGCTTCCCAAAGCGGCGCTCTTGGAGCTGCTTTAGGAAGCCGTTTGATTCAATGAAAACGGATTCAAGGTGCTCTGAGCCATTTGAGCGCACCAGGTCGTTGTGACCTTGGCACATTTCCAACCCATGCGGGGCACTCCCGCAGGGGAACGTGCACCGCTTTCAGAAAGCTATGCATGAAAACTCGATACTTTCGGGACCGCTTCGGTCATCAGGCAAGCACGGTGGTGCAACTTGATGCCCGGCGCAGCCTGTTGATCTCGACAAGTCAATGGCCGGACGGAGTTCTGTCCACTACAGCGACTGTTCGTACCTTACGAGCTGGCAAATTCACGCTTGCTGTCAGCACCGGTGGTTTGGGTGACTTCTACAAAAAAGTAGCGGTCAGCAGCCCAGGTCGTGTGACTGCAGACTTGGTGAAAGCACAGCACGATTCCTGTGTTGAGCGATTGCCCGAATTGCACAGTGAGATCGCAGCGCACTACATCGCTCAGACAGCCAAGGACGTTCATTGTGTGGCTGGACATTGAATCCGATGCGAGACAGGTCGTTGACTGCTGGACAGGACCAGGCCTGGCCGCAACTGTTCAGCAACTCGGCCGCACCCTGGATGCCATGCGGACGTGCCGGCGTGAAGGTGCAGAAGTGATTGAACGGGCTCGTGAGATGTACGCAGACGAAAACTGTGAGATTGATGACGAGCCAATTGTTGCGCCAGGTAGAAACGGCTCCTTCGTGAGTGCGTGGGTATGGGTGCCGGCAGACCCATCATGATTCTTTAACCCCAAACCGGCATTAGCCGGTTTCCCATAGCCATCAGCGCAGTTGTCAGGCTATGGGAAACCGTTTGAGCCATCTGCAGACGGTATCAAGATGCGCTGAGCCATGTAAGCACATCACGCCCACCCGGGCGCAGGCACCTATCAAACCACCCATGCGGGGCACACCCGCAAGGGGAGTGCTCCGTCCATTTCAACTTGAATGAAAGAGAGCACTCCATGAATACCAACTACACCCGCGATCGTGATGGCCACAAAGCTACCACTTTGGTCGACCTGGGCAACCAGCGTGAGCTGCAGATCACAACATCCAAGTCCAGCAGTGGGCCTCTGACAACCCGGGCGTCTGTCCACCAGATCGAAGGCAACACTCGTCGCCATATCCTTGGCTTCGGCGGAATCCGGGGGGACTTCAGCAAGCAGATCATTTGCAGCTTTCCTGCCCGTGTCACTGCCAATGCAGTGCGAGAACAGCACGAGCGCTGCCTGGTCCAGCTGGACGAGATCAAGCAGGCGATTCAGGCCCACTATGAAGCTCAGGCTGCTGCCAATGCCTGAAGCATGTCTACATCGCATTGAAGGCTTTGCGGATCTGTGGGCTGATGCATGCATCCGGAACGAGGAGGGGGACTTGGTCTTTCTTTCGTTTTATGGCCGTGACGCCTCCGCTATGCAGTTCATCTCCGCCCTGGAGCTGGGCAAGCAAGATGGCGGCATCACGGACTTCCACCTGGTCAATGTGCAAGGCCAACGTCAGCACGTGTATGCCGGTGCGGTCGACAGGCTTGGAAAGCACTCGGGTCGGCTGCCCCGGCAAAACGTGTTCGGGCCACTCAGCCACCTGTGGATCTACGACAAGCGCCTGCAGGAAATCGACAAGGTCAATCGCATTGCCTGGATCGTTGACCTGGATGAGGATCGGCATGCACTTGAGCTGCGCACATGGGAGATGGTCAAAACACTCTCGCCCGTGGCTTTGCTGGACGCATGGCGTGATCCGCTGATGGCCTGGTGCCATGCCCAAGGCGCGATCAGTGAGCTTGGGCAGGGTCGGTACCCACGTATCGGCAGTGTCAGCGCTGTGCGCGTGAGTATCTCCGACCACTTCCTGCGCTTTGTCAGCCAGTCGGTGCGCGATAGCGCGCTTCTGGCCTAAGCGACTCCATCACACAAAGCCGGGGACCGCCCCGGCATTTTTCAACCTGCGCACTGGTTCTAGGACCAGTGCGCTTTTTTTATTTTCAAAACAATGCAAGTCATCGAAACAACCACACCTGCGGTCAGCGAAGTTGTGCCCACCGGCATGCCCGCGGCCGCGCCTGAAGCCACCTTGGAGCAGGGCGATCAGTACCTTGACAACGTTGCCGGCGAAACTATTCCCTTGGGAGATTTCATCCGGGAATTTGGCCAAGGCCTGCTTGAGCAAGTTCGGATGCAACATCCTCCTGTCTATCAGCAGAGCCTGGACCATCAAACCCCTGTCTGGCACCAACGCCAGCAGATCCTGGGCACTCTCAAAAGAAAGCCCTTCGAGCAGCAAGCAGAGGCCGTACAGGCCGTTGTGAAGCTGCTGGTGGACAGGGATGAGCCTGCAGCAGTGCTGAATGCTGAGATGGGCACTGGCAAAACCATGATGGCTATCTGCGCGGCCGCAGTCATGCAGCAAAGCCATCCACGCACGCTGGTCATCTCTCCGCCTCACCTGGTCTACAAGTGGCGGCGCGAGATCCTCGAAACCGTTCCGCATGCCCGGGTCTGGGTTCTTAACGGACCGGACACCCTGCGCAAGCTCCTGAGCCTGCGTGAGCGGCTGGGGCTCAGATCGGATGTGCCTGAGTTCTTTGTATTGGGCCGTGTGCGCATGCGCATGGGGTTCCACTGGAAACCATCATTTGTCGCACGCAGGCTTGTCGTCGGCGGGCAGCGCTTCAATGTCGCTTGCTGCCCAGACTGCATGCGACCGATGGAGTCCGCGGCCGAGGATGGGGAAACACTACCGGTGTCAGTCGAGCTTGCCCACACGATGCTCTCTGACCGCCGGCGCAAGTGCCAGCACTGTGGATCCAGCATGTGGACGCTGATCCGAAGTGGCAAGCCCATCAACTCGATGTACGACCTGGTGCTGGGCGCGCTGCAGCAGTTGCCAACCATTGGCCCAACCACCGCCAAACGCCTGCTCAACACTTTTGGTGAGAAGACCCTGGCCGCGATGCTGGAGGACAACGTCTACGAGTTCGTCAATCTGATGGACGAGAACGGCGATTTGGTGTTCAGCGACCGCCAGGCAAAGCGCATGGAGCGTTCCCTGGCCACGTTCGAGTTTTCCATTGGTCAAGGGGGCTATCAGCCCACCGAGTTCATCAAACGCTATTTGCCCAAGGATTACTTTGGGCTGCTGGTCGTGGATGAGGGCCATGAGTACAAAAACGAGGGCTCCGCTCAGGGCCAGGCCATGGGTGTGCTTGCCAGCCAGTGCCGCAAGGTGCTGCTGCTGACCGGCACGCTCATGGGTGGCTATGCCGACGATTTGTTCCACCTGCTCTGGCGCATGAACCCCACCGTGATGATCGAAGACGGCTTCCGGCCGTCCAAGACCGGATCAATGGCGGGCGCCACCATGGCTTTCATGCGTGAGCATGGAGTCCTGAAGGATGTTTACAAAGAGTCTGCAGCTTCGTCCCATCGCACGGCCAAAGGCAAGAGCTTGACGGTTCGCACCAGCAAAGCACCGGGCTTTGGGCCAGTAGGGATCCTGCGCTATGTCTTGCCGATCACCGTGTTCCTCAAACTGCGCGACATCGGTCAGAAGGTGCTTCCAAACTACGATGAGACCTTCATTGAAGTGGACATGGAAGAGGAACAGGCCCAGGCCTACCTCGATATGTCCCTGCGCCTAGTGACCATGCTCAAGCAAGCGCTGGCCATGAAGGACAGCACTTTGTTGGGTGTCGTGATGAACGTGTTGCTGGCCTGGCCAGACTGCTGCTTCCGCTCGGAAACGGTTCGGCATCCTCGCAGCAAAGAAGTCCTGCACCTGCAGCCGGCTTTGTTCGGAGATGCAGACTGCACCCCGAAGGAAGCCAAGCTGATCGAGCTGTGTGCTGACGAGAAAGCCCTCGGCCGCAAGACCCTGGTCTATTCGGTCTACACCGGCACGCGGGACACGACGGCACGGCTCAAAGCCTTGCTGGAGGCCCGCGGGTTCAAAGTAGGTGTGCTGCGCGCCACAGTGGATGCAGCAAAGCGTGAAGACTGGGTCGCAGACCAGGTTGAGCGTGGCATCGACGTGCTGATCACAAATCCAGAGCTCGTGAAAACAGGCCTGGATCTGCTGGACTTTCCCACCATCGTGTTCATGCAGTCGGGCTTCAATGTGTACACCGTGCAGCAGGCGGCCAGGCGCTCTTGGCGCATTGGCCAGAAACATGAAGTGCGCGTGATCTTTCTTGGCTACGCCGGCACCAGCCAGATAGCTTGTCTCAAGCTGATGGGCAAGAAGATCGCAGTGTCTCAGTCTACCTCTGGCGATATGCCGGAAAGCGGCTTGGATGTGCTGAACGACAGTGAAGGGGAGAGCATCGAGATGGCTCTGGCCAGGGAGCTGATGGCTGCTTAAAACTGAAAGCCCCTGTGACCGCAAGGTACAGGGGCTTTTTCATGCTGATTGACCAGGTGTCAGCTTGTCGATTCAAGGGCTTCACGCTCTGCTTGCGAAAGATCTCGCAAGTGCTTATAAGTGCCTAGAACTGGAGGCACGCCTACCAGCCTGCTGACAGGACTTACGGTTCCTGGACCAGTTTGGACTCCGCCAATCAAACCAACGGTCGCGCCATCCTCTTTAAGTGCCCAAGCCGCAATGATGTGCACCACTGGTCTATCGCTGTCGGCCGCTTTGTGAATAAAAAACCAGTCGTTAGCCGGAATGATCTGGACCGTCTTCGAATTGCTCAAGGATTCCCCCGTCTTAGTTGCATGTGAAAGTCATTGTGCTGGGTCAGACCAGCCATTCATCCTACCAACATCACGCCCGCACAATCGGGATTTCATCAAGCCTTGTAGTGCAGCGCGGCGTACGCATCTCCTGCTTCATTCGCCAGCCGGCATCGTCCTGGTGCTCCATGCCGGTGCTGGCGAGGTGTATAGCCCCCCTTCCATACCGAGAGTTGATCCGATCGATAGCTTCCATAAGCGTGCTTTGATCTCGCGGTTGCTCCTGCAGAAGCTCCAATTGTTCGTGTGCTACCGGCGCAAGATCAAGCAGTAGCACCCCCGCTTTGGCAAGCTGGAAACCAGGCGCATAGATGCTCTTGAGCCCCCGTAGGGCGGCGTTGACGACTTGGCTTGTATTAGCTGTAGGTGGCTGCAATTGCGTGACTGTGGTGCGGTAGAACTTGGGGCCCGGCCGAAATGGGGAGGTGCGGACAAACACCATGGCCGCGCCTGCACGCAGGTCCGATCTGCGCAGCTTTTCCGCCCCTTTGCTTGCGAATTCGCTCACGGCCTCGACAAGTGGGGGGAGGGTAGTTATTGGGTGACCGAAGCTGCGTGTCACTGCAATTTGTTTCTTAGGTGGTGGCGCCTGCTCAAGCGAGATGCAGCTGATTCCTTGCAACTCCCGCACCGTGCGTTCCAAAACGACAGACCAGGAAGATCGCGCTTGTTCGGCCGGCATGCTCGCCACATCCCATGCAGTGATGACGCCTGCTTCAGCAAGCTGGGCTGCAATGCGCCGGCCGATGCCCCAGACTTCGCCCGCCGGCGTACGCTGCAGCAGAGCGCGGCGCTCAGATACGCTGCACTCTTGCCAGTTGCACACCCGCGCTAAGTGCGGGGGGTATGAGCCAGGCTTGCGCTCTGATTCCTTTGCAATGTGATTGCAGAGCTTCGCAAGGGTCTTTGTCGGAGCAAGACCAACGCATGTTTGGATGCCAATCCAGCGTTCGATGCGGGACCGTATCGTCCAGGCCCTGCGCGTGAGCTCGGGAACGCCTGCCAGGTCACCGATAAAGCATTCATCGATGCTGTAGATCTCCTGCACGGGCCCCAGGCCTGCAGCCAGCGTCATCATGCGATCGCTCATGTCGCCATAGAGCTCAAAGTTTGCGCTGAGGGCAATCAGTCCCTTGTGCCGCATCAGGTCGCGCAGCTCAAACAGCGGCTGTCCCATTTTGACGCCCAAGGCCTTTGCTTCTTGATTGCGTGCTATCGCGCAACCATCGTTGTTGCTGGCCACGATCAAAGGATGGCCGCGCAGGGATGGACGCAGAGCTGATTCACAGCTGCAGTAGAAGTTGTTCCCATCAATCAGGGCGAACATGTCATGGGCCCAATCGTTTGAGGCACCAGGTCACCACACCAAAAATCTCAAGGCTCTCGCCTTCGCGGGGATGGATGTCCGGGAACATGGCATTGCCGGCCTGCAGCTTCATCACGCCGTGCGCGGAGTAGAGCTTTTTGATCGTCAGCTCGCCATCCAGGATCGCCACCACGATGTGGCCATGACGCGCACGAACAGCACGATCAACGAGCACCAGGTCACGGTCCTCGATCCCACAGTCACGCATAGAAGGCCCTCCCACGCGCATCATGAAGGTGGCCTGCTCATGTTGCACGAGCAAGTCAGCAACATTCAGCCGACTTACTGCGTGGTCCTCGGCCGGAGAGGGGAAGCCTGCGCGAACACTCGATGCAGCCATCAACACAGACAGCGCCCCCGACTGGACGGGTAGCGCATTGCCGGGTGTGTCGAGTTTGCTGTACATGCATACAGTATAGCAATGCAGGTAAATCTGCAGTCGTGACTGTTTGTTCTTCCCTTGCGCAGGCTGGCCAGCACCGATAGTTGGGGCAGCGCCATGAACACGGCACAGGTCACATCTATTCCGATAGGCGATAAATACCGCTTCGAGGGTAAAGTGCGGGCATGAATGCAAGGCTCTCAACCGATTTGATCAAAGCAGCATTGCTGCTGCACACAATCCGCGAAGATAGAAGTCGACTTGATTTGGTCTTGGCGCTACAGCAGCATTTGATTCGCCAAATAACGCGGCTTGAGCGGAGATCAAAGCGTATAAAGGGTGCAGTAGCAAGCATGCGTGAAGAATTGAAAACTAAGCGACCACCAAAGGAGCAAGCAAAAGAGTTGAAGAAGCGCCTCAGCAAGTCGCCCGTGTTGTTGGATAAAATACGCTGGGAAATGTTTATATGGCGCTGCTTTGGGGATGGAATCGCCTTTGTATATCAGTGCAAATATTCCTTAAAGCACCTGTACTTCGACAGGAACTATAAAATCAAGGAAACAGCTGGATTTCTAACCGGGAAAACCGGATTTAGGTTGGAATGGAAGGCTGTACGGCTGGGCATCAAGATGGAAGTGCCGGTCGTTCTTGCTGACGTTACCAATGTGATTCGTCATGGTGACATCTGTGCATTGGCTGGGCCAGACCCTGTCATAGTAGAAATGAAGTCAGGTGCCAGTCGCAATGAGCGAACAGATCGGCAATTTTCAGATATCAATGAGCTCAATAAATTCTTCGAAAACGATGGCGCTACGTCGTTCAGGGGGATGCAGAACGTGAAGCGTCAGCAGATGCGGCATCCAGAAGTTAATTACTTGAAGGAAATGAACTTCTGTATCACAGAGAGCCGCATCAATGGATTTTCTTCAATTGAACCTGAGCCAGGACTTCGCTACATCGCTACACGAAATTTGGCTAAGGCTATACCAGAGCAGTTGAAAAACTACGTTAGTGAATACACCGCTTGTACTGTCCTTACGCCAGAAGATAGCTGGCTTCCTACGCAACCATTTACGCTATCATTCGACACTGCTAATCTGATTGACTTTATTTGTGGCGATGTGATCGTACTTGTACTAATAGACTTGATGGCGGTGAAGGAGCGCTTTCAAGAATATGGCGTCAACTGCGTGCTACTTATGGATGGTGTATATTCTTTACAGATATCTAAAAACTCGAATAATCTCAATGAAGGAGTTTTTCGCGTGAGTGATTTATTGTTCGCCAGGATTGCTACTGAGTTTCAATCTTTAGCTTGGTTTGCCAAGGAGTATGCAGACTCGCTTTACCCGAAGGTCATTGAGTCACTGAGTCTTGAAGAATTGAAAACGCTCCCTGGTATTGGCAGGAAAGCACCAGCAGACTGGTACACAGCCAAGGATTTTTTCGAATAAATGGGAAATCAAGTTTACTTGCACGGCCAGACGGCCACAGAAATACGGAGTGGCAGCCGCCGTAAAGTATCTTACAATCAAGAGCTTTAGATCTACTGATCCTAGAATTAAATGGCGCGTATAAATTTCTCAAATCTAACTCGTTGGCAGCTAGCAATGAGTGCAAATTTCCGATGCGTGAGGCCGGGTTGTGGCTTAGTGACTCATTTCTATGACCCAACCATCGACGATACGATCAATATTCAGGGACAGGCCGCCCACAAACATGCAGCTAGTCGTCTTGGGCCCCGTGCCGACGTTGAACTTTCAGTCGAGCAGCGTAGAAGTTATAGAAACGGGGTCTGGCTATGTGCAAATTGCGCCACACTGATTGATCGACTGCCTGAAGATCATCCAGTCAGCTTGCTCACACGGTGGCAAGAAGAGGCTGTGGAACGTATCCGCAGAACTGGGCTAGGGGCAAGTCGGCATATACCCCACGACCCGCGATCTGATAGTCAAGCGGTGGGCGTATTCCTTGAAAAAATCCCTGCTACCGTTTTGAGAGGCTGGAAGCCAGGTGAATCGATCTCATATGAAGCTGTTGAAGCTCTGACTGAGCTCTATCGAAGCGGTTTGGGGAAGGGGCCTGGGAATAAGATGCTGGCAATTCAACACTCGATAAGGAATCGACAAGTTTGCATTATTGAGTTGGCACATCATCAAATCAAAGCTATTCAAAGCAGAGGCAGAGGATACGACAACATTCTCGCAGATTATACAAATACTATTGTCGGCTATAGACCAATTACAAATAGAACGGCAAATGAAGACGAGGCTCGTTTTTATGAATTACAGCGCCTTGTTAACGAACTGCGGGACTATCTCAATGGCCCCCCTTTAACCCTAAGTGACGCGGACTGGTAGAATTTTTGAAGAGGAGTGAGACCGGGGCCGCTCTTATCAAGTGGGCCCCTCCAAGGCTAGCAATTAATACTTGTCTTGATGAAAATAATGGTCGTGGCTTTCGAACGAAATTAATCAATAGTTTCCCCTCAAAGCAATTCGCTTAATCTGTGAATTACTAGAGGGGAAACATGCAAAATCAGACTCAAGCAGAGAATTTTCACAAGGGCGAAAATTATCAGGGCAGCATCAAGATTTGATGTTTGTTCATATGCCAATCATTTTTTCTATGTCAAGTGACGTGATGCATTTCGACCTTTGTGAGGATAACAAGTAAATCATTTCTCTTAGCGATCCAGCCTGACCCTCAATCGGCGTGCACGTTCACGAAAGGCCTCTTCACCGCCCTCTAAGATGTCGCAAACCGCCTTGCGGATAGCCGCATTTTCGAGACCACCAGACATATATTTGAGAGGAGGCAGTCCTCCAGCAGGATGAGGGCCTGCATCGGCGATGATGATCTGATCTGCATCGGTGTTAATGACGAGGTTTGCGTTGTGCGTGACCATTATCACTTGGCGCTTCGCCTTGGCCTCGATAAACAAAGCCACCAGCTCCTCGAAAACAGACTTTGGGTCCAAGTTTTCCTCGGGTTGGTCGATGATGAGTGGCCGATCATCTGCATCGTCCAGTGCCAGGTAGAGAAGAAGAAGCACGATCCCACGGGTGCCTGGCGACAGCTTACGGATGTCGATTCCGTCATAGACAATTTCGTATCGCACCGAGATGTGATCGGTGGCAAAAAGCCAGTGTGCAAAATCCTTCAACCATCCACGAAACTCTGCATTCTGGTCCTGGCCATAGGGGGCTTGGCTCATCAGGTCGCGCATGTATTTCGAGATGAAACTCGTCATCGCTGCTTGCACATCGGAGGCAGACCCAGTTTCCCAGGCTGACCGAAGCATTGAGTTCGCTTTAGAGATTAGTGCGCCGCGACCCTGGAATGGCCCAGATTTTCGCCTATCAAGAAGGTTTTCTTCGGCAATAGTTCCCCAGGCGTCAACGTCAACGACTCGACGAACCGAAAATCCTAGCTTACGAAGTGTGCCGGTGGACGCAGTCAGCCTTTCCATCAGCGGTGCATAAAGATCTGCAAGTGAAGCCTGTTCATTGATGATCGCCTGAAATAATCGGCCATAGGCTGCATCGCGTTCGTTCTGAAGGTCCTTACGGCGCATGGCAGCGCCTTGGGCGTCACTTAGGCGGGAATTTAGGCTGAGAAGAGTAGCGCTCTCTTGGGTAATGCGCCTCGACAGAGTAGCGTACTGACCGCGAATAACGTTGTCAGCGCTGAGCAAGGTCTCCAGTCGCATCATTTCAGCAAGAAGCGTATTGAGGGGTAACTTGGAGATATCGGTAGTGTCTGGAAAGAGAGGTGTATTCGGATCGCCGACCGGAATGATCGGGCCTGTGAGAGCCGCCACTTGCTGATCTGCCCATACGACATAGCCGGCTAGGTTCTGGTCAACGTTACCTTTATAGATCAGCAGGAATTCATCCCATTGCTGCTGGTTGAGGCCGCTATGAAGGTGTCGCTCTTTGGCTTGGCGCAGTAGTTCAGGGGCTTTGGTGGCGCGAGTGCTCGCGACCTCATCCTGCATGGCAACGAATGTCCGGCGCTGATTGCTGTATGACTGAATTGTTCCACGCAATGTTTGTACGGCTTGTCCGATTTGGGTGTGGCGCGCAGCCTGCGCCTCTGTACCTTTGACGACCAGCTTAGCAAGGTCTTCGTTGTAGCTCTTAATCTGACCTGTCTTTTGCGCGACCTGCTGAGCCAAGCCTTCAGAAGAGGCTTCCTTCTCGATTTCTATGGCAATGCGGTCGGATAAATCGGCGATTGCTTCAGCTTCGCGTTCTCGCGCCTGTTGAAAGCGGGCGGTACGCAAATCTCTTAATTCGGTGAAGTCAATAGCTCCGTCGCGACCATCCTGTGGGTGTGAATCGAAGATCACACGCTCGATTTCTGCGATAAGTCCATCAGAGACACGGGCAGAGGAGCAGAGCTCCTCGACAAATTGCTGCGATAAGTAGCGAGCGCGAGGGTAGGATAGATGCCCGTTTGCATCGCGACCATCCAGGAAGCGTTGAACTGAAACACCTCCACCCCAAGTTAGCGTTGTCATCGCGTCATTGAGGAGCGGGCGAGCGCGGACGAGAAATGAAGGACTGATACTCGCGCTTGCGTTCCAAGCAGCCGGGGTGATTGCGTCACAGCCGGCTGCGATCATGTCAGCAAGTGCAGTCTTGCCAGAGCCGCGCGCGCCAATGATTGCAACGAGTCCTGGATTGAGTGGGATTGACGCCGTCTCAACCCAAGTAGCATTAGCAATTTCTACGTGCGAGATGACTTGGGAAGGCATAGCCGTGGACGGGGCTTCTGTGCCGACATAAGCGCGCCCCTCGGGATCGATGCAAGCTTGGCGCAGGGCATCAAATTCCAGGCCGCCCTTGATCCAAGAATAACGGTCCTCCACCGGTTGGCCAACGGTATTCTGGTCGTGGGCGTCGCTTCCGTGAAGGCAGGGTTTGCAGCCACCATAACGATCCTTAAGCTGGCTGAGCGTCACGCCCTTGCGACCAGACCAAAATTCACGCTGCGCAGGACTACTCGAGAAAATGATGTGCGCAAACTTCTCGATCTCTTGACGCAAAGTTGTGTCTGCTGCTTGCCGCACACCGGAAGTACCGTCGCCTGCGGCGCCTGCGACCGCGATGAGTATGTTGGCCTTCGCCCATGCGCTGTCGTGCATCACACTACGAAGCTGGGCGAAATTCACTTTGAACTGCGTGGCTCCGTGCGAAAGCGCTGCGCGTTCATCCTGGATAGTAGTGTTTGCCTTCTTGCCAAGCGCGATCAGATCGAGGCGAGTGCAGTTGAAACTATCGCCATACGCCTGGAACTGAAGCCGCTGGAGAATGCGGTGCAACTCGGCGACATGATTCGGGTCTTCGGGGCTGACAAGTAGGTGCAAATTAACAAAGCCCGTCTTTGCTGCAACGTCTAAGCGCAACTCTACATTAGGGAAGATGAGCTGTACATCTGGCAAACGACCAGCCTTTTTTTGCCTCAACACTTCTTCATAGGTGTCAGTAAGGTAGTAGTCTGTCACCGCCAATGCTTCGATTTTCGGAGTCAGCGACTCAAGTTTTCTGAGATAGGTGTCCCAAGGAGAGTCACCCCCAAACTGGTTATTAAGAATTGTTCCCGGCGCATGGATATGCGGTTCCCATCGACGCCATTCAGATCCGCGACCAATCATTTACAAGTCCCTTACGTTCATAGACAGTTATCAACCATCTTTAATACTGCACTCGGTGTGAGTGATGAAAAGATCATGTAACACTTTATAACATGATTGCTGTATCTTCAAGGCTTAGTTAATTTACTCATGCCTCGCTTGCGCGGGGCATTTTTTATGCATCAGGTCTCATTGAGCAGCGCACTCCAAACCTATCAAACACGCGTTTCAGTTCTGAAGAAGGGCTATGCCCAAGAAGTCTTCCGCATTAGGCAGTTGGCCAATTCACAGCTTGGCGCTTTACCCGTAAACGAGATCACAAGCGTAGACATCGCAAGCTACAGAGACCAGCGGCTTGCAAGCCTGAATCCGAAGACCCAAAAGCCAATCTCCACCGGCACAGTTCGACTTGAGATGAGCCTCCTATCAAACTTGTTTGAGCTGGCCATCACGGAGTGGGGCTATTGCGAGAACAACCCCGTGAAAAAAGTGCGCAAGCCTAAAACCTCACCAGGTCGAGACAGACGCCTCACAGCGCGAGAGAGGCGGCTGATCTTGCGGTACTGCCATAGTCACCCGAATCCAGAGCTCTACAGCATCGTTGTGATAGCACTGGAGACTGCAATGCGCCAGGGAGAGATCCTAGGTCTGGCGTGGGAGCACATCAATCTCTCTTCCCGGATCGCAAGCTTGCAGATGACGAAGAACGGCTCAAAGCGCGATGTGCCCCTGACCTACACAGCTCGGGACATGCTGATTCGTCTGGGGACAAAGAGCAGTGGACCGGTCTTCACCTACACTGCTGCCGGCATCAAAAGTACCTGGCGCCAGGCCATGCAACGCTTGGCGATCGAGGATCTGCATTTCCACGATTTGCGTCACGAAGCTGTCTCAGTGCTGTTCGAGCGTGGGCGACTAGACATGATGGAGATCTCGGCCATCAGTGGCCACAAGTCGTTGAGCATGCTCAAGCGGTACACGCACTTGAAGGCCGGAAATCTCTTGCGCAAGATGGATCAGCCCAAGAACAAGGCTAAGGCCGCGATGCTGAGCCAGTTGATCCCGTACCCAGCCACGGTGAGCGTCGAAAGCGGAAGAGTTTGTGTCAAGCTGCTTGACTTCGAAGGACTTCAGGTCAGCGACGACACCATCGATGCTGCAATCGAACGAGCTGAAGATCGCCTTCTGAGGCATCTGTTCAATCGAATGCGAATGTCTCAGCCGATTCCCTCACCAGATCAGTACCTTGAAGCTGTTCCAGCTGAAAGCATTGTGATGATTGATCCACTTTCAGAAAGATTTGCAGACGAGGTTTGCTACTAAATTTCTGAAGAAGTATCAGCGGATTGGCAATAATTGATAAGAAAATCAATGGCTTAGTTGCTTATTGCCAATCCGGT
>CAUQST010000068.1:0-17338 GCA_963520865.1 uncultured Comamonas sp. | reverse complement strand
ACTCGACCAACGGATTAAGAGTCCGCTGCTCTACCAGCTGAGCTAAGAGCCCTTCGGTATCAAACCGAAGTACCAATTTGTTTGAAAAAACAAACCAGTAAAAAAAGTGGTGGGCCCTGAGTGATTCGAACACTCGACCAACGGATTAAGAGTCCGCTGCTCTACCAGCTGAGCTAAGAGCCCACTTTTATTGCTTGGCAATCAAGCAAGACCGCTATTATGCATTAATTTTTTTATAGCTACGGGAAAGTACGTGCTTTTTCCCTAGATAAAGCCGCAAATTTATTGCATGGCGTTGCGGCTGGCCAGCTCGACAAACAGGCCGCTGTGGTCCAGCTCACCCAGGCCGTGCTTGACGCCATCGGCGTACAACTGCTCGAATAGCTGGGTGATGGGCGCATCAAAGCCAACCTCTGCAGCAGTGGCCAGGGCGTTGCGCATATCTTTGAGCTGGACGGTCATTTTCCCGCGTGCGGCAAAGTCGCGCTCTACCATGCGCTGGCCGTGCAACTGCAGGATGCGGCTGTCCGCAAAGCCGCCAGTAATGGCTTCTCGCACCTTGGCCGGGTCTGCTCCACCTTTGGCGCACAGCAGCAAAGCTTCTGCCACCGCACCAATGCTGATGCCCACAATCATCTGGTTGGCCAGTTTGGCCAGCTGGCCTGCACCATGAGGTCCTACGTGTGTGGCGCGGCCTAACGGTGCGAGCAGAGGGTGTGCCGCTTCATAGTCTTCGGCCTTGCCGCCGACCATGATGGCCAGGGTGCCCGCTTGTGCACCCACGGTGCCACCAGAGACGGGGGCATCCAGGTGGCGCATGCCGCGCTCAGACAGGCGTGCCGCGTGGTCGCGTGCTTCTCGGGGTTGAATGGAGGCCATGTCCACCACCAGTGTGCCTTGGCACATGCCGTGGATGGCACCATCTTGGCCCATGCCAAACAGCACCTCGCCGACGATGCTGCCGTTCTCCAGCATGCTGATGATGTAATCCGCCTTGATGCAGGCTTGGCGCGGTGTGTCGTGCACATAGGCCCCGTCAGCGGCCAAGACATCGGCCTTGGCGCGGGTGCGGTTCCATGCGTGTACTTCGTGGCCGGCGGCCAGCAGTCGACGTGCCATTGGCAGGCCCATCAGGCCGCAGCCCAGCACTGCAATGCGCAAGCGAGGGTTTGGTGTGGTGGGGGTCAACGGTGGTCTCCGATCATTTGTTAGTCAGTGGCACGGTGCGTATGCACGGGCCCAGCAATACCCAGGTAGGGATGATGAAGATTTTTCTTCACACATGCTTGCAAATGGCTTGCAAGCATGCGCTCAAAAAGTCACGGCAGTTGTGACTCAGGTGTGGGGAGCCGCGTTGGTGGTGGCATGTTTGCCAATCAGCAAACGGAAAGGCAAAAGCAGACAGACGGCCATCACCAGCTTGACCCCTAGGTCGCCAAGCGCCCAGGTGACCCAAGGCAAGTCTTCGCCCGCAAAGCCGATGCCCCAGAATACGCAGGTGTCCAGTACCGCAGCGAGCATGGTGGCGATGAGCGGCGCACGCCACCAGCGGCTTTGGCGCAGGCGGTCAAACACAGAGATGTCGAGCATTTGCGAAAGCAAGAATGCCAAACCGGATGCCGCTGCAATGCGTACAGGCGCCAGCATGGCCGATGCAGCCACAGCCACGGCAAAACCTACCCACGCCACGCGGCGGGCCTGTGCAGGGCCGAAGGCGCGGTTGACCAGTTCGGTCACCAAAAAAGCAAACGGATAGGTGATAGCGCCCCACGTCAGCCAGTCGTTGATGGCGTATTGCACCAAAATGTTGGATGACAGCACGACCATGCCCATGGCCAGTACGGCCAGGGACAGTTGGGATGGGGTAGGAGATGGATAGCGCATGGTGAATCTGAAGAGCCGTATTAGGCCATGCCGCCTGAATTGCGTGCTCCCGGTGAGGGCACTGGCAGACCCAGCACCGCACAGGCAACCGCTTCGCCCACTTTGATGCCATCGACACCGGCAGACAAAATGCCACCTGCGTAGCTGGCACCTTCACCAGCGGGGTACAGGCCGCGTGTGTTAACACTTTGAAAGTCGGCACCCCGTGTGATTTTGACGGGCGAGGAGGTGCGGGTTTCTACGCCAGTCAGCACCGCTTCGTGCATGTCGTAGCCGCGCAGTTTTTTGCCAAATACCGGCAAGGCCTCGCGCATGGCTTCAATGGCATAGGCTGGCAGGGCATGGTGCAGGCTGCCCCAGGTGATGCCAGGTTTGTAGGAGGGTGGAACATCGCCCACGGCGCTGGAGTCTGTGTCGGCAATAAAGTCACCCACCAGCTGACCCGGGGCGTTGTAGTTGCGCCCGCCCAGCAAGTAGGCCTTGGATTCCAGCTGGCGCTGCAGCACCACGCCAGACAGTGGGTGGTACTGGCCTGCGGGCAGGTTTTCTACGCCATAGGTCTTGCCCTCAAAAGCCCAGGCAAACGACTTCACATCCTGCGGGTAGTCGCTGGGCTCAATGGCGCAGACCATGCCGGCATTGGCATTGCGCTCAGCGCGCGAGTACTGGCTCATGCCGTTGGTCACCACGCGTTCGGGCTCGCTGGTGGCAGCCACCACGGTGCCGCCGGGGCACATGCAAAAGCTGTACACCGCACGGCCATTCTTGGCGTGGTGCACCAGCTTGTAGTCGGCCGCGCCCAGCAACGGGTGGCCAGCGTGCTTGCCCCAGCGTGCCTGGTCGATCACGCTTTGCGGGTGCTCAATGCGAAAGCCCACGGAGAAGGGCTTGGCCTCCATATAGACGCCGCGCTCATAGAACATGGTGAAGGTGTCGCGCGCACTGTGGCCCAGCGCCATGACCACCTGGTCGGTCTCCAGCACATAGTTTTCGCCGCTGGCCTGGTTCAGAACCTGCAGCGCGGTGACGTGGCGCGCATCGCCTTCGCCCGCCACAGTGATGTCAGTGACGCGTTGCTCAAAGCGAATTTCACCGCCCAAACGGGTAATTTCTGCGCGAATGCCCTCCACCAGCTTGACCAGCTTGAAGGTGCCGATATGCGGGTGGGCGGCGTACAGAATTTCTTCTGGAGCGCCATAGGTCACAAACTCTTGAAGCACTTTGCGGCCCAGATGGCGGGGGTCTTTGATCTGGCTGTAAAGCTTGCCGTCTGAAAACGTACCGGCCCCACCTTCACCAAACTGCACGTTGGATTCGGGCGACAGCTCTCGCTTGCGCCACAGACGCCAGGTGTCTTTGGTGCGTTCGCGCACAGTTTTGCCTCGCTCCAGCACGATGGGCTTGAAACCCATTTGTGCCAGTACCAGCGCTGCAAACATGCCGCAGGGGCCGAACCCCACAACCACTGGGCGGTGCTGCAAATCTGCCGGAGCCTGACCAACGGCTGTCCACGACATATCGGGCGTGGGGTTGACATGCGAGTGCTCTGCAAACTGCGCCAGCAAGGCTGCTTCCTGGCTGGCATCTGCCAGGCTGATATCCACGATGTACACGGCCAGCAAGTCGGCCTTTTGGCGCGCATCAAAGCTGCGCTTGAACACGTTCAGCTGGGCAATGGCCGCAGGCGCAATTTCAAGGCGTTCAGCCGCCAATGTGCGCAACTGGGCTTCAGGAAGAAATTCGGTGTGGTTCTCGGGGTGGTATTCCAGTGCCGAGAGGGGGAGTTTGAGTTCTGCGAGGCGAATCATGGCTTGTAGTGATCAAGCAAGAAGAAGCCGGCCATCGTAGCGTGAAGCGGCCTGCAGCGCTCGGCTTGACTTGGGTGCTTGGGCGGCTTTCACGGTTTTGAAAAGTGAGCTACTGGCACAATCATCGTCAGCGATAAAGGCGAATTGAATGGGAGATTGTTAACACCCTCGCCCCCCACGGGGTGCAGGCCCTGCCGCACAATGCGGGGGTGAATGCACCTTCTTTCGTGCCCGTTGTGGCTTCTTCTTTGTTGCTTATTGATGCAGCCGCTTCGCAAGCGCCGCTCAGTGCCGAGCAGCAGCTTTTTAACACCTGGGTGCAGCGCATTGCACAGCAGCGTGCCTGGCTGCAAGCCTGGGATGAGGCCGTGCAAGCCTGCCGCACACGCTTTGCACGCGATGGCGCGCCACTGCGCACCCGCTATCTTGATTTGCAAGCGGAACTGGCACAGTACCTGGATCAGCAAGCTGGCCGCAAACTCTCCAAATTAGAGCGCCAGTTGCTGGAGACCTGCCTTCTGGAGGCTGCCCAGCAAGTGGCGGATTTGAGTGATACCCCCGCCCAGCAAGCGGCCATGCAAGAGCTGGTGCGGCGGTATACGCCTGAGCAAGAGGATGACGACGAAGCGGGTGATGCAGCCACGCAGGCCGATGCGCCAGAGCCCGCCAGCGAGGATATTGACTGGGAAGATATGGAGGCTGTAGCGCAGTTTCTGGAAGCCCAGGCGCAGGCCGCCGCAGCGCAGGCTGAGCGCGCCCGTGGTCAGCATCAGGCCAAGCGCCAGCAGCGCAAGGCCCAGCAAGCCCAGAAGGCCAAAGGGCCGACAGCCGCAGAACTGGCCACGCAGTCACTGCGCGAGGTGTACCGGCGTTTGGCCAGCCGCTTGCACCCTGACCGCGAACAAGACCCGCAAGAGCGCGAGCGCAAAACGGCCTTGATGCAGCGTGTGAACATTGCGTATGAAGCAGGGCGTTTGATGGAATTGCTGGAGCTGCAGTGGGAAGCCGAGCAGATGGACCCGGCACGGCTGGCGCAGCTCAGCGATGCACGGTTGGCACCGTACAACCGCATGCTGCAAGAACAATGGAGTGATTTGCAGCGCGACGCGCAAGCACGCATGCAGGCATTTGCCCGTGAGTTTGGTCTGGATGCCACCACCCATTTACAGCCCGCAAAGCTGATGTCCCAGGTGCGCGAGCGCTTGCAGCAACTGCAAGGCGGCATCGATTACCTGCAGCAGCTGCTCAAGGCGCTGGACGAGGAACCAGACGCGCTCAAGCAGTGGCTCAAACACGAACGCACACTGGCACGTCGGCACGCAGATTAAGGGAGGCAAGGCTGACAGCTCCTGCTTTCTGCTTTTTTCCTGGTGCCTTGGTTGGGGTTGCAATCAAAGCCGTGCGCCAGGCCCAACCGGGTGCTTAAAAGAACAGCTTGGAATGGCCCACGCCGCCGGCTTTATCGACATGGATTTGCACGGGAATGCGCTCTTTCAGTGCCTCGACGTGGCTGATGATGCCAATCATCTTGCCGCTGGCGTTCAGGCTGTCGAGCGCGGCCAGTGCCGTCTCCAGGGTGTCGCCATCGAGCGTGCCAAACCCTTCGTCCAGAAACAGTGAGTCGATCGAGGTTTTGTGGCTGACCAAATCCGACAGAGCCAGAGCCAGCGACAGACTGACCAGGAACGACTCGCCCCCTGACAGCGTGCGCGTGTCGCGGGCGACATCGCCCTGCCAGCTGTCCACAATGTCCAGCTCCAGCTCGCCCGTGGATTTGCGCTGCAGCAGATAGCGGCCATGCAAGCGCGCCAAATGCTGGTTGGCCAGATGCAGCAGATGGTCCAGCGTCAGGCCTTGCGCGAACTTGCGGAATTTGTCGCCTTCCTTGGAACCAATCAGTGCGTTCAGGCGCTGCCAGAGCTCGCTGTCTTTTTCCTGCTCGGCAATCTGGGCCAGCAGCGTTTGCTGCCCGGTACGCCGCTGCGCATCGTCAGTCAAACGGGCGCGGTGGGCGCCCAGTTGTTCGGCCTGCTGTGTGCGCTCGGCTTCCAGTGCCGCAATGTGTGCGTTCACGGCCTCCGGGGTGGCTTCACTCAGTGCTTGTGCCAGCAGCGCGGCCAGCCGCTGGCTGGCGTCCGTGCATACGCTAGCCGTGCGCTGCGCTGTGGCGTGCAACTGTTCACTCAGCGCTTGCAGGCGGTTGCACTCCTCTTGGGGCAGCAAGGCCGCAGCGTATGCGCCAGCATCGGCAAACGGGCTGGCTTGCAGGGCTTGCAGCCACACGGTTTGGGCCTGATCGGTGGCCAGTTGCAACTGCTGCAAGCTGGTTTTTGCTTGGGTGATCTGCCCCTGCATGGATGCCAGGGCTTGCTCAGTTTGCGCCAGCTGCGCCACTGCCTCGGCCAAGCTGGATGGCAGAGCGCCCGTGGTGTTGGGTGCGTCAGCGGGCAAGGCGGGCAGGGCTTGGCTGCGTTGCTGCCAATGCGCGGCATCTTGCGCGGCTTGCTGGCAATGCTGCTGCAGCCCTTGCAGTTGCTGCACCAGTGTTTGCAGTGTGCGCTGCTGCTGTTGCCATGCTTGCCATTCTTGCTGGCGCGCGTTGAGCCAGTCGCTGGCTGCTGCTGTGGCTGGCAAGTCATAGCCCACAGCCTGCACAGCGGTGTGCAAGCTGGTGCGCAGATTGCTGGCTTGTTGCTGCAGGCCGTGCAGTGTGGCGCTGGTGCGTTGCTGCTGCTCGGCATTGTCTTGTAGCGCCTGCTGGCTGCCAGCCAGAGCAAAGCTTGCCTGCTGCTGGGTTTGCAGCGCGGCTTGGTAGGCCTCTTTGCAGGTTTGCAACTGGCGTTCACCGGTTTCTGCCTCAGCCAGCGTTTGTTCCAGCGCTGCAATCTGCGCTTGGGCCTGCTGGCCAGCCAGGTGCAACTGTTCGGGCTGCTGCCAGGCGCTGTCATCCACCAGCGTTGCAGCTTGCGCACGCAAGGCCTCCCAGTGGGTTTGCCACTGGGCAACTTGGGTAGCGAGGGTATCGCGCTGTGTTTGCTGCGTCTCGTGCTGCGCTTGGCTGGTGGCCAGTGCCGTATTGAGCTGCTCGCCTTGCTGCTGCAGGGCATCGCGCTCGGCCAGTGCCTCCTGCAGGGCCGTTTGGGTGGCTGAGATGTCCAGCGCGGCGTAGGCGGTGATGGCAGGGTGCTCGTGTGCGCCACACAGCGGGCAAGCCTGGCCGGGTTGCAGGGCCTGGCGGTGCGCTTGCAGGCTTTGAATGCGCTGCTCTTGCAGCAGCAACGTTTGCTTGTCCTGGACCCTGTCTTTGAGCGCCTTGTAGCGGTTGCGCAAATCTTCACGCTGGCTGATCTGCTGCTGGATAAGGCTGGCAATGCCGCTGAGCGCCTGTGCGTTGTCTTGCAGTTGCTGGGCCAGCGGCGGGCGCAGTGCTGCATGGCTTTGTAGTTGCTGCCAGTGTTGCCACTGGTGCTGTGCGGCTTGCCAGTGGTGACGCAGCCCGGGCAGCCCAGCGTTGTGGGCGGACAGCCGCTGGTGCTGGGCATGCTGCGCAGCTTGCTGTGCCTGCAGGGCGTGTTCTGTGTGCTGCGTGGTCTGACTGACGTGCTGGGTTTGTGCGGCGGTTTGTTGCTGTAGCTGCTGGGCACTTTCTTGCAACTGGGTGAGCAGCTTGCCGGCTTGTTGGCATTGCTGCAGCAGTTGCTGGTGCTGTTGCAGCTGCTCACGCCAGCCGCTGAGGCTTTCACCCAAATGGGCGTGACTGGCATGGGTGTGCAGCCATGTGTTCAAGGTATCTTGCTGTGCCAAGGCGGCCTGCAACTGCTGCTTTGCAGCGTGGTGGGTCTGTGCGGACAGTTGCTGCAGTTGCTGGTGCTGCAGCCATTGCACGCTTTGTGTCTGCAGCGCTTGGGCTTGCAGGTGCTGCAGTTGCTGCAGCTGTGCTGCATGCTGGTTGTGGGCGCGTTGCCACAGCCCGTGCAGGGGGGCAATTGCATGCGCGGGGCCATGGGCCTGCAGGCGCTGCAAGTGCGTTGCAGAGTCTTGTAAGGCTTGCTGGGCACTGCTCTGGGCGCTCTGGGCCTGGGTGACTTCCTGTGCGGTCAGTGCAGTCTGTGCCTGCCAGCGTTGCACGGCCAGCAGTTGTGCTTGCTGTGCCTGCAAATCAGTCAGCGTGGTTTGCAACGCGCTGGCCTGCGCCTGCAGGGTGGTGCGCGTGCTCTCGTCGAGCAGCAGCATGCCTTGGGCCTGCGCGTGCTGTGTCTCCAGCGCTTGCCGTGCAGCCCGCGCATGCTCAAACACGGTTTGTGAAATCTGGCCGTAAATCTCAGTGCCGGTCAGCTCTTCCAGCAACTCGGCGCGGTCGTTGGCGTTGGCGTTCAGGAATGCCGCAAACCCGCCTTGGGCCAGCAGCATGGATTTGGTAAAGCGGCCAAAGTCCAGCCCCGAGATCTCGGCGATGCGTTTGGTTTTTTCTTTGAGGTGGGTGGTGAGGATGGCCCCCTCACCGGTGTCTGCATGAATCTGCGCCAGCTCTACTTTGGGGGCTTGCAGGGCACCATCGATTTTGTCGCGTGCGCGGCGCTGGCTCCAAAAGGCGCGGTAGGTGGTGCCTTGCACTTCAAACTCCACCTCGGCCAGGCAGTCGCTGGTGTGGCGGGTCATCAAGTCGTTGCTGGTGGTGCTCAGGCCGCCCAGGCGCGGTGTCTCGTGGTACAGCGCCAGGCAGATGGCATCGAGCAGCGTTGATTTGCCTGCGCCCGTAGGGCCGGTGATGGCAAACAGGCCGTTGTCGGTAAATGGTGGCTTGCGAAAATCTATCGTCCACTCGCCTTTGAGTGCGTTCAGGTTTTTCAGGCGTAGGCTCAAAATTTTCATGCCGCATCTCCGGCTTGCAGCTGACGCAGCACTTGTGCGTAACGCGTCGTCAAGGCTTGGCCCAGCGCGGGCTCCAGCGTTTCTTGCGCCAGTCGGCGCGCAAAGACTTCTGTGGGCGACAGCTCATCGAGTGATTCACCGGTGTCGGCAAACAACTGGGGCAGGGCCGTGCTGCGCTGGCGTTTCACGCGCAGCACTTGCAGGGGCAAACCTTGCACCATGGCCTCAATGCGGGGGGCCAGGTCGGGTAAATAATCGTCTTCTTGCACGGTCACCTCCAGCCACACGGGGTGCTCGGGCGTGCCTTGCGCAGACAGCGCTGTCAAAGTTGCAGGCAGGCTGGTGAGGTTGCCGCTGACGCTGGCCAGCACCTGGCACACCGGCGTGGGCAGGGGCGTGACCGCTTGCAGGCCGCTGTCGTTCACATCCACCAGCAGCACCTCTTTACTTTGTCGGGCTTCATCAAAGCCCAGCGCAATTGGCGAGCCGCTGTAGCGGATGTGCTCCAGACCACCCACTTTCTGCGGCTTGTGGATGTGGCCCAGCGCAATGTAGTCAGCCGCAGGGAACGCATTGGTGGGAAAGGCCTCCAAAGCGCCCACATAAATTTCGCGCACCGATTCATTGCTGCTGGCGCCCACGGTTGTGAGGTGGCCAGTGGCAATGATGGGCAGGCGTATGCCGTGCGCGTTTTCATGGGCAGCCTGCTGGACTTGGGCGGCGGCAAACACCTGGGCGTAGGTATCTTGAATGGCGGTTTGCAGGCTACGCTGCTTGTCTTGCGCACTCTGGCCCGCCTGGCTTTGCTGCACATCGCGGGGGCGGATAAAGGGCAGAGCGCAGACGATGCAGCCGGGTGTGGCGCTGCCGCGCCGGGGCAGCGTGACCACGTGCTGCGCAGCATCGCCAGTGGCAGCAATCACCGTGGTGTTGAGGTGGTGCATCAGCGGGGAGCTTTCGCCCAGCACACTGAGCGAGTCATGGTTACCGCCAAGCAGCAACAGGGCCACCTTGCGCTGGTGCAACTGCGCAATCAAGCGGTAGTACAGCGCACGGGCGTAGCTGGGAGGGGTGCCTGTGTCAAAAATATCGCCGGCAATCAGCACGGCATCCACCGACTGGGCGTCCACCTGATCCAGCAGCCAGTCGATCAGCACTGTGTGCTCGCGCTCGCGGCTGTGGTTCATGAAGCTTTGGCCAAGGTGCCAGTCAGACGTGTGGAGGATGCGCATGGAAGGTGTTCAGACGGCGGTGTAGAGAAGCAAGCAGCGATGCTATCAACCCTTTGGCCCGGGTGCTGGTGCGTGGGTGCAACTTGCAGGGGCGGTGGCTGGTGTGGGTGGTGCTGATGCAAGCAATTGCCGCCTGGCATGCACCACGCACAGTCGCGCGTGGGACGGTCAAGGTGGCCCTGCACCATGGTTACGGGGCCGGGTGTCTGCACGCAAAGCCGCTGTGGGCGCGGCTTGCACGCGATTGCAGGCGGCATGCTGCAGCGCACGATGTAGTTTGTCCTAGTTTGTAACGTTTCAGGGCAGACCCGCACAGCGGACTGCGCAATGCCTTTTAGATTGAAGCCATGTTCTAAGCGAATCACAAGGAGGCAAGCATGCAGCGACGAATTCTGGCCCTGAGCGCACTGGCCACGGCAATGGGGATGGCCATCGGTTCTGCGCATGCGCAGGGCGACAGTTTCCCCAATAAGCCGATTACGCTGATCGTGCCGTATGGGCCGGGCGGGGTGACAGACGTGATTGCGCGGGCCCTGGGTTTGGGCATGGGCAAGACACTGGGGCAGACCGTGGTGGTGGAGAACAAGGCGGGTGCTGCCGGGGCCATGGGCGTGGTGGACATGCTGACGGCCAAGGCCGATGGTTACCGCCTGACACTGGCACCTGTGGGCATTTTTCGCCAGCCCTATATCCAGAAAGTCTCGTATGACCCGGTGCGCGATCTCACGTACATCGCCTCTTTCATGACGTATGACTTCATCCTCACGGTGCCGGCCAATTCACCCATTCAAACCCTGCAAGACTATGTGGCGTGGGCCAAGAAGCACCCGGGCGAGATGGACTACGGCACACCGGGCAAGTTCACGGCCAACCATGTGGCCATGGCGCTGCTGGAAAAGAAAACGGGCATTACCCTGAACCATGCGCCGTTCAAGGGCGACGCCGATGCCATCAATGCCTTGTCGGGCAACCACATCAAGTCGGCTATTTTTGCCAACAGCATCTTGCCCATGGTGCAGTCAGGCAAGGTACGCGCTTTGGCGACGGCAGCCGATAAACGTCCGGCAGCTTTTGCTGATGTGCCTACATTCCTGGAAGCCGGTTATGGCTTTGATGTGCCCTCTCCGCTGGGGGTTGCAGGCCCCAAGGGCATGCCGCAAGAAGTGGTGCAGAAGCTGGATGCCGCCATCAAGGCGGCGATGGATGATCCCGCTTTCCGCCAGGTGATTGCCAACTACGGCATTCGCACCGATTACCGCGATCACAAAGCCTATGCCGCATTCGCCAAGCAAGCGTTTGCGCAGGAAAAGGATATTGTTCAGGGCATTGGCCTAGAGTAAAGACGGGGCGGCTGGGCAAGTTACTTTACATACAGGTGGATGCACTGGAGCGTGGGGTTCAGCTCGCAGCGCAGCAACTGCATGACTTGCCCGTCAAAGCACATCTCCTGGCGCAGCAACTGCCCGTCCAGGCTGACCAGCCAGACGATATCTTCGGCGCAGATGCGGCGAGCAGGCAGGGGCAGCGGGCCGCAAGGGCCGTGCACTTGGACAGTAACCGGGCCTTCTTCGCCAAAGATTTGCAGGTATTCCGGCAGGGTAGGGGTTGCGTTCATGGTGTGTGCCCAGTGGTGTGAATGCCAGCACCATAGAAAACATCAGCCACGGCTGTCCAGCGATGCACATCAAGGTCTGTGGCCGTGCGGGCCACAGCCAGCACGCTGTTTGATGCACCACAGCGATGTGCGGCAGTTTGCGTCGTGGCTGTGCAACACAATTCAAAATAAGAGCTGTTAGCGCTGATGCACTATTGCTTTTGGCATTCAATGTATTTGAAGTGACCATTGGGTATGCGTTAGCAGCTATAACAAACAAAGCCCCCGAAGGGGCAGTGAATGGTGTGAGGCCAAGTGGCCACATTACATACGGAACACTTCCAGGGTGCGGCGCAAGATGCCCGCATTGGTGTTCATGTCTTGTGCGCAGTGGGCAGATTCTTCGGCCAGGCGCGCGTTGTCCTGAGTGACAGCATCCAGATCGTTCAACGCATCATTGACTTGCGAGATACCCAGCGTCTGCTCGCGTGTGGCAGTCACCACGCTGCTGATCAAATCGCTCACTTGAGTCACCGAGGACACGGCCTGGGTGATCGTGTGCCCCGCGTGCTGCATATGGCGTGCGCTTTGGTTCATTTGCTCGCTGGATTCGGCAATCAGATGGCGAATCTCTCCCGCCGCCTGCGCACTGTGCTTGGCCAGCGCCCGCACCTCGCTGGCGACCACGGCAAAGCCACGGCCTTGTTCACCCGCACGGGCGGCTTCAACCGCTGCGTTCAGGGCCAGGATGTTGGTCTGGAAGGCAATGCTTTCGATGGTGGAGATGATTTGCCCCATCTGCTGTGAAGACTTGTGCATGTCCTGCACCAGCGTGCCCACTTCGTCCATAGCTTTACCGCCTTGCACGGCCAGGCTGGCGCTTTGCTCGCTGTGTACCTTGACCTCTTCCGTGGCCTGCTGGGCGTTGGCAACGGTGGCCGACAACTCTTCCATGGCCGCAGCGGTTTCTTGCAGATCCTGGGCCTGGCGGTCAGTGCGCTGGGCCAGGTTGGTGGCACCTTGCGTGAGATTGCCCGAGAGCATCGTGAAGCCTTCAATCTCATGGCGGGCATCGCCCACCACAGCGCGCAGATTGATGTGCACCTGCTTGAGCCGTTCCAGCAAAAATGCCATGGGGTGGCGGCCCAGATATTCAGGCAAAGGCCCGTCCAGCTTGCAGCCTGCAATATCGCGTGCCAGAAAGACAACGGCATGAAACGGCTGGGTCACACGGATGTGCTGGCGGTAGAGCGCCAAGGCCGTCAGGGCAGCCAGCAGACCCGCCTGCAAGCCCAGTTGCCACCCGGCGTTCCAGCCCATCAGCGGGAACAGCATGGCTACCAGCAATATGGGCGCCAGCAATGCCAGCAAGCGCTGGGTAAAACTGGCACGTTGCAGCTTGCCCAACTGGTTGAGCCAGCCATTTTTACGGACACGTCCTGCATGCAGGTAGATATTGCCCTGTGCGCCGTTTTTGAAGCTTTCATAGAGGGCGCTGGCGGCACGCACTTCACCCTCTGAGGGCTTGACGCGCACCGACATGTAGCCCACCGGTTTGCCGCCCTCAATGATGGGCGTCACATAGGCTCGCACCCAGTAGTAGCGGCCATCTTTGCGGCGGTTTTTTACCACGCCAGACCATGCGCGTCCGTGGCCAATGGTGGCCCACAGGTCCTTGAATGCTTCTGCCGGCATGTCGGGGTGACGCACGATGCTGTGGGGCTGCCCCATCAATTCATCCATGCTGAAGCCGCTGACGTGGGTGAAGGCAGAGTTGCAATGCGTAATGCGGCCCGTGCGGTCCGTGGTGGACATGAGCAGTTCGCTATCAGGCACCACAAATTCTTCGTTGCGCAGTGCAGCCATGGCAGGGGGGGCAAGGGCGCGAAGCGCAGGTTCAAACACCGGCTTGGGAGGCGGTGTCTGCCTGGTGGTCTTGGTCGCAGCATGGGCTGCAGGAACGCTGGGTTTTTTGACCGAAGTGCGTTCGATGGTGGGGTGCATGGGGCTTCCCTTGGTGTGGATCCTTGATTGGGCGGACGATAGGCCCGCACAAAATGGCTTCACATGCTAGGTAGACCCGGTCTAAATGAAGAACCGTTTATCTTGTAATCTAACAGTCAGTTACGCACTGTTTGTGTTGGATCAACTCTTGCGCAGGACTCAAAGCTGGCCTTCCTCTGGTTCACTCAAGAACCCCCCACTTTGGTGCGCCCACAGCTTGGCGTAGATGCCGCCCAGTTGCAGCAATTGCTGGTGGGTGCCTTCTTCCACAATGTGGCCCTTGTCCATGACGATCAGGCGGTCCATGGCGGCAATGGTGGACAGGCGGTGGGCAATGGCAATCACGGTTTTGCCCTCCATCAAGCTGTCCAGACTTTGCTGAATGGCTGATTCGACCTCGCTGTCCAGCGCGCTGGTGGCTTCATCAAGCAGCAAGATGGGGGCGTCTTTGAGCATCACCCGCGCAATGGCTACGCGCTGGCGCTGGCCGCCGGAGAGCTTGACCCCGCGCTCGCCCACCTGTGCGTCATAGCCGCTGCGGCCATGGCGGTCGCTCAGCGTGTCAATGAACTCGGCCGCTTGTGCCCGCTGTGCAGCAGCGCGCATCTGCTCTTCGGTCGCATCCGGGCGGCCATACAGAATGTTTTCGCGCATGGAACGGTGCAGCAGCGATGTGTCTTGCGTGACCATGCCAATGGCACCGCGCAGGCTGTCTTGCGTGACCTGTGTGATGTCTTGCCCATCGATGGTGATGCGCCCACTTTGTGCTTCGTGAAAACGCAGCAGCAGGTTCACCAGCGTAGATTTGCCTGCGCCTGAGCGGCCAATCAGGCCAATGCGCTCACCGGGGCGAATCTGCAGGTTCAGCCCGTCGATCACTTTCTTGCCGCCATCCTTGTAGCCAAAGCTGACGTTTTCAAAGGCAATCGCGCCTTGCGTCACGTGCAGAGGCTGGGCACCCGCAATGTCGGTGATAGTGCGGGGCTTGGTCAGCGTTGTAATGCCATCTTGGATGGTGCCCACGTTTTCAAACAGCCCCGTCATCTGCCACATCACCCAGTGCGAATAACCGGCAATGCGCAGCGCCATGGCAATGACTGCAGCCACCACACCGGCACCGGCCTGGCCTTGCATCCACAACCACAGTGACAAACCGCTGCTGCTCAAAATCAACAGCGTGATCATGGCGTGGTTGGTCAGCTCAAACAGGCTGACCAGACGCATCTGTGCATAGCCGGTGCGCTTGAAATCGTCCATCGCGTTGCGCGCGTATTCGGCCTCGCGGCGGGTATGGGCAAACAGCTTGACCGTGGCAATGTTGGTGTAGGCATCGGTGACACGACCCGTCATCAGCGAGCGCGCATCGGCCTGTGCCTTGCCAATTTTTCCAAGGCGGGGCACAAAGAACCAGCAGGCTGCCGCATAGCTGAGCAGCCACAGCCCGAACGGCAGTAGCAGACGCACATCAAAGCTGCCCGCCAGCAGCAATATGCTGATGAAGTACACGCCCACGCCCACCAGCACGTCAACGACGATGAACACCACCTCGCGCACGGCCAGTGCCGTTTGCATGATTTTGGTGGTGATGCGGCCGGCAAACTCGTCCGCGTAGAACGACATGCTTTGCCCCAGCATCAACCGGTGAAACACCCAGCGCATGCGCATCGGAAAGTTAATGGCCAGCACCTGGTGCATGACCATGGTGTGTAGTGCCAGCAGGCCAACGCTGCTAAGCAAGATGGCCGCAACCCCCAGCAGGCTGCCGCGCTGCAGCTCCCAGAAATCTGCTGCCGGCGTGGTCGACAGCCAGTTGACCACGTGGCTCATGACGCCGAACAAGAAAGCTTCGTACACGGACAGTGCGGCGCTGGTCAGCGTGAGCAGCAAAATCCAACCGCGCATGCCACGCGTGCACGCCCACAGAAAGGCGACGAAGCCCGTGGGGGGCAGAGTGGGTTCTGCGGTGGGATAGGGGGGAATGCGTTTTTCGAAAAAGCCAAACAAGATGGTGTTACTCCTTGTGCTGCCGATGGTAGGTGACAGCCATGCCCTCGGCAGGGTAAGGAGAATGTTTTGCGAAAATAAGAGCTGTTAGCGCTTACCTGTGCTTGTTTGTAGATATAAAACTATTTGAAATCGGCTTGTAGCATGCGCTGGTAGCTATAAAAAAAGCCGCTGGCTTGTGCGCAGCGGCTTTTTTGAGGATGGCGGTGTTTACGCGTTGGGCAAAAAACCCTCTACCGACAAATAGCGCTCGCCCGTGTCGTAGGCAAAGCCCAGTACCTTGGCGCCTGCTGGCAGCTCGGGCAGTTTCTGGGCAATGGCCGCCAAAGTAGCACCCGATGAAATGCCCACCAGCAGGCCTTCTTCGGCAGCAGCACGGCGGGCGTATTCGCGGGCGGGCTCTGCTTCAACCAAAATCACGCCGTCCAGCAGGCTGGTGTCCAGGTTCTTGGGCACAAAACCGGCACCAATCCCTTGAATGGGGTGGGGCGCAGGCGCGCCACCGGAGATGACAGGCGATGCCGCAGGCTCCACGGCAAAGACTTTCAGGTGGGGGAATTTTGCTTTGAGCACTCTGGCCACACCAGACAGGTGGCCACCGGTGCCCACGCCGGTAATCAGTGCATCAATACCTTCGGGGAAATCAGCCAGAATTTCCTGGGCCGTCGTGCGCTCGTGCACCTCAACGTTGGCGGGGTTTTCAAACTGCTGGGGAATCCAGGAACCGGGTGTCTGTGCGGCCAGCTCTTCAGCACGGGCGATAGCGCCTTTCATGCCTTTTTCTTTGGGCGTCAGGTCAAAACTGGCACCGTAGGCCAGCATCAGGCGGCGGCGTTCAATGCTCATGCTTTCGGGCATGACCAAAATCAGCTTGTAGCCTTTGACAGCGGCCACCAAAGCCAGGCCCACACCGGTATTGCCACTGGTGGGCTCAATGATGGTGCCCCCGGGAAGCAGTGCGCCAGATTTTTCGGCGGCCTCGACCATCGACAGAGCAATGCGGTCTTTGATTGACCCTCCGGGGTTGCTGCGCTCCGACTTGATCCACACGTTTGCGTTGCTGCCAAACACGCGGTTCATGCGTACAACGGGGGTGTTACCAATGGTCTGCAAGATGTTGTCGAATTTCATAGCATCTCCTTGAAGGGGTAAAGCTTAAAAAACACATTCTGGCGTACTTGTTCATACCCGCAGCGATATCGATATGCCCAAAGCAGATAAGTGCACTGTTTGATTAGGACATGCGGTGCGCAAAATGCAAATGCGCATACTGCGCAGATACTTCTGATTGCATTGTTTATAGGAATCGCACATGTCCCTGCTCTACTTCAACATGATCGCCATGTCCATTGCCTGCGTCTCGTTGCTGGTTGGTTTTTCCTATCGCGACACCCGCTGGGGCGGTGGCTGCATGATGTTGGGCGTGCTGGCTGTGATGTGTGTGATCGTCTATGACGTTCGGGTGCTTTCCGCAGGCTCCTGAAAGATATGGGTTCCTGAGCGATAATTGCGCCCGTGAAGTTCGCCAGACTGTCGCTGGTGCAATCGTGGAAACACGGCACTGGAGGAACGTCCGGACTGCATAGGGCAGCGTAGCAGCTAACAGCTGTCCACCGTGAGGTGAGGATCAGAGCAACAGAGACGAGTCTTGGGGGCGTACCGCAAGGTAAACCACCGAGGGTGAAACGGGCAATCTCTACGCGCAGCAATACCAAGTAGGCACACGTTGACGGGGCCCCCGGAGTGTGCGGGTAGGTAGCATCGAGCTGGTGGGGCGACTCCCAGCCCAGAGTAATGGCAGTCACGCATGGGCAACCATGTGCACAGAATCCGGCTTATCGGCGGACTTCACACTTTTGATTGCGGCGGGCTCACCATGAGCCGGCCATAAAAAATGTCCGCAGTCAAGCGATTGTTGAAATCAGCCTGATGGCCGGAAG
>CAUQST010000067.1:0-18128 GCA_963520865.1 uncultured Comamonas sp. | reverse complement strand
AAGAAACATCCCAAAAATCTCTTCTTGGAACCTAACCCCGCTGCGATCAGCGAAGCCTTGTATTGTAGCACGCTTTTCAGCGTGCGTTTCTAAAAAACTTTTAGAAACTTTCCGCTAGAAGCAGCATTGCCGAACTAGCGAAGACTTGCATTGTACATCGTTTTGAAGCTCTGCAGAAATTCCTGCAAAAAACTTTTCAGCGACTTACGCAGAAAACTGCACTGCACTAGCAAGGGAGCGAACTATAGCACCGTTTGACCAGCTTTTTAGAAAAATCCTTTTCATCCAAAACCTTCAAGAAGGCTTTGGATAAGGCAGCGCTTTGCGCTGCCTTAGATAATGGGGGCAACATGGCACTCATTACCTTAATAGACGCACAGCTCGCATTCGGGCATGTGGCACTGCTGGATCACACCAGTTTTTCTCTGGAAACCAATGAACGCGTTGGACTGATCGGGCGCAATGGCACCGGCAAGTCTTCGCTGTTGAAAATCCTGGCCGGCATGGCACATGCAGACGATGGCACGTTACAAGTGCAAACAGGCGTTCGCATTGCATATGTAGCGCAAGAGCCCAACCTGAACCCAGAGCACACGATCTTTGAATCGGCTTCTGAAGGTTTGGCAGAGGTGGCTGCCATCCGTGACCTGTATCTGTCGGGTGCGGATGATGTGGATTTGGATGCACTGCAGTCACGCATTGAGGCGCAGGACGCCTGGAACTGGGAGCAGCGCGTAGAAGAAGCGCTGCAGCGCCTGCACTTGAACCCGGAAGCAAAGGTCAGCAGCCTGTCTGGCGGTGTGCGCAAACGCGTGGCACTGGCGCAGGCGCTGGTGATGCAGCCTGACGTATTGTTCCTTGACGAGCCAACCAACCACTTGGATCTGGATTCGATTGAATGGCTGGAAGGTCTGCTCAAAGAGTTCAAGGGCTCCATCGTACTGATTACCCACGACCGCTCGTTCTTGGACAACGTATCGACACGCATCGTGGAGTTGGACCGTGGTCGCTTGATGTCTTACCCGGGCAACTTCAGCGCCTATGTGACTAATAAGGCGGAGCAACTGGCGCAAGAAGCAGTGATCAACGCCAAAGCAGACAAGCTGTTGGCCCAAGAAGAGGTGTGGATCCGCAAAGGCGTAGAAGCCCGCCGCACCCGGGCTACAGCCCGCATTGTGCGTTTGCAAGAGCTGCGCTCTGAACACGCTGCCCGTCGCAACGCCCAAGGCAGTGTGAAGATGGATGTGAGCAGCGGCGAGAAAAGCGGCAAGCTGGTGTCTGAGCTCACCCATGTGAGCAAGGCATTTGGTGACCGCGTGATCGTGGACGATTTCAGTGCAACCATTTTGCGTGGTGACAAGATTGGTTTGCTGGGTGCCAACGGTGCCGGCAAGACAACCTTGCTCAAGCTCATCTTGGGGCAACTGCAACCCGATGCAGCGCCGGCCAATGCGCCTGCCCCCGAACCTGGTGAAAGCCCTTGGGGCACCGTGCGCCAAGGCGCCAATATCACCGTGGCCTACTTTGACCAGATGCGCAATGCGCTGGATCTGGACGCTACGCTGGAGGACTTCATCAGCCCCGGCAGCGAGTGGATTGAGATTGGCAACCAGCGCAAGCACGTCAAGAGCTATCTGGGTGACTTCTTGTTCTCGCCTGCGCGTGCGAACTCGCCAGTGCGCAGCCTGTCAGGTGGTGAGCGCAATCGTTTACTGCTGGCCCGCCTGTTTGCCCGCCCCACCAATGTGCTGGTGCTGGACGAACCTACCAACGATCTGGACATCGACACGCTCGAGCTGCTGGAAGACTTGCTGCAAAACTATGACGGCACCGTGTTCCTGGTGAGCCATGACCGTACGTTCCTGGACAACGTGGTGACCAGCACGATTGCCGCCGAGGGTGATGGCAAGTGGCGCGAATACGAAGGCGGTGTGCAAGACTGGCTGATTCAGTCCAAGCGCGCCAAGGCACTGCAAGAGCAAGCGGCCAAGAAGGGCGCAGGCAAACCATCTGCCAAAGAAACAGCCCCAGCACCCGCTGCAGCCGTTGCGCCTGCCCCCATGGCAGCCCCCGCTGTGGCCAAGCGCAAACTCAGCTACAAAGAACAGCGTGAGCTGGAGTTGCTGCCTGAACAGATTGCGGCCCTGGAGGCAGAGCAGGCCGATATCCGCAAAGCACTGGAAGACGGCACGCTGTACGCCCAGGACAATGCCCGCGCCATGCAACTGCATGCCCGTGACGGTGAGATTGATGAAGCCTTGCTGCTGGCGCTGGAGCGCTGGGAAAGCTTGTCGGCTTAAAGCAGTCAATAAAAAAGGAGCTGCTAGCGCTTAACAGTCAACGGTTTCAGATAGAAAACTATTTGAAACTGTTGATGTGAGGGCGCTAGCAGCTCCTTTTTTTGTGCTTGCTTTAAATACGGTGGCGTACGTCTGGCGATGCGCGCAGCTTGGTCAGCAATGCAGGGGCGATCTGTGTGAGTGGCAGCACTTCATCGGCCGCGCCGTGGGCAATGGCTTCGCGCGGCATGCCGAAGACGATGCAGCTGGCTTCGTCTTGCACGTAGTTGTAGCTGCCCGCGTCTTTCATCTCGCGCATGGCGGCGGCACCATCGGCCCCCATGCCGGTCAGCATGACGCCGGTGGCATTGCGGCCAGCGAACTGCGCCACGGACTTGAATAACACCTCAACCGATGGCTTGTGGCGATTAACTGGCGGGGCCTGCTCATCCACCACAGCCACATAGTTGGCACCGCTGCGCGAGATGGCGAACTGCTTGCCACCCGGTGCAATGTAGGCATGGCCGGGCAACAGGCGCTCGCCGTTGCTGGCCTCTTTCACCGTGATCTGGCACAGGCTATCGAGCCGTGCGGCAAAGCTGGTGGTAAAGCCCGGTGGCATGTGCTGGGTAATGACGATGGCGGGCGCATCGGCAGGCATGTTCGTCAGCACCTCTTTGATGGCTTCGGTGCCGCCGGTTGATGCCCCAATGGCAATCAACTTTTCAGTAGACAGCTTGCCCAGCAAAGTGGCACTGCTGACGGCGGGCCGTGCAGTTGCTGTAGCCCCGGCATCGGTGGCTGTTGCTGCGGGCTTGACCATGCGGTGCACATGCGCAGAGGCGGCAATGCGAATTTTGTCCACGATCTCGGTGGACAGCTGGCTCAAACCATTGGCCACACCCACGCGGGGTTTGGAGACGAAGTCCACCGCACCCAGCTCCAGCGCGCGCATGGTGATTTCTGCGCCGCGCTCGGTCAGCGTGGAAATCATCAGCACTGGCATGGGGCGCAGACGCATGATGCGGCCCAGGAAATCGATGCCGTCCATCTTGGGCATTTCGATGTCCAGAGTGATCACGTCTGGGTTGAGCTCACGAATCATTTCACGCGCAACCAAGGGGTCGTTTGCGGTGCCGATGCATTCCATGTCAGGCTGGCGATTGATGATTTCTGCGAGCAAGCTGCGCACCAGCGCAGAGTCGTCCACCACAATTACCCGGGTCTTTCGGTTCATTTTTTATCCAACCTCTCTCAAAACAGGTCCACGCTGCCGCCTGCGTTGGTCTTGGCCAACTGTGCAGCACTGCCACGTGAACGCTCTTGCTCCACCAAAGTCTCAGGGTGCGCATGGGCCAAACGTTTGACCATGGCCTTGCCTGTGGCGGGAAAATACACCACCTTGCGTGGATAAATGTCCAGCACGTCTTCCGAGACGATAGGAATCCGCTCTGTCTGCAAATACTGGGTCACGAAGTCGGTGTTGCGCTCACCCACGTTCATGGTCGTGAAGTTGGCCATCACCTGGCCACCTCCAAAAATTTTGGCCTGCATGGTTTCGCGCCGCGCACCCAGCTTGATCATTTCATTGATCAGCAACTCCATCGCGTATGAGCCGTAGCGCCCGCTGACATCGCTGCTGTCGCCCTCGGGCAGCATGAAATGGTTCATGCCACCAATGTTCAAGGTGCGATCCCACAGGCAGGCAGCAATGCAGGAGCCGAGCACGGTGCAGATCACCATGTTCTCGCCTGTCACAAAATACTCGCCTGGCAACACCTTGACGGCGTTGTACTGAAAGTGGTGATCGAAATAAAAGAAAGAAGCCTCACCTGGCTTGCGCGAGCGGCTGCGCAGCATGTCCAGCGATGCTGGAGGTGCAGGCACCAACGACGCAGACCGGTTAGCCCAAGGTGCGTTGGCGCCCTTCGGCGCCCCGACTGGCTGGGGGTTCATGGCTGCGCCTTGGTTGTCCTGCCAAGGCAGTGGGTGCGGATGAAGGCCATTTAAATACGCTCGTACACCGTTTTGCCACGCAAGATAAACAAGTCACGCGACTCGCTGAAATTTTCTGCGTGCCCCACAAACAGGAGACCGCCGGGTTTCATCACCCGGTGAATGCGCTCCAGCACCTTGCGCTGCGTGGCTGCATCAAAGTAGATCATGACGTTGCGGCAAAACACAATGTCAAACGGCTCCTTGAACGGCCAGTCGTCACGAATCAGGTTCACCTGCAAGAAGTCGATCATGCGTCGCAGCTCAGGCTTTACGCGGACCATGCCCGCATTGGAAGCCTTGCCGCGCATGAAAAAGCGATGCAATCGCTCTTGGCTGAGGCTTTTGACGTTCTCCATCCGGTAGACGCCGTTGGAGGCCGTGTTGAGCACCTTCGAGTCAATATCGCTGGCAGTCAGTTTGAAGTTGGCGTTGGTGCCCAACGCTTCCTGCGCAGTCAGCACGATGGAGTAAGGCTCTTCCCCCGTCGAGGCCGCGTTGCACCACACGCGCCACGGCGTGCTGGCAGGCTTGCTCTTGAGGTGCTGCGCCAAGATATCGAAATGGTGCTGCTCTCTGAAGAACGAGGTCAGGTTGGTGGTGAGCGCATTCACGAACTCTTGCCACTCGTGCGCATCACCCTGCTTTTCCAGCCACGTCAGATAGTCGTCAAAGCTTTCGTGGCCGGTTTCTCGCAGCCGGCGCGAGAGGCGGCTGTAGACCATGGCGTGCTTGCCATCGTGCAGGCTGATCCCTGCATGCTTATAAATCAGAGCCTGTACACGAACGAAGTCCGACGACGCCCAGGTGAACTCTCGGCCTTGGCTCATAGGCCCTGACCCAGAACCAAGTACGGAGTCGGAGAGTTGATCGGTTTGACGCATGGATATTTACAACCAAAGTGCACGCGAAGAGGCTACGCGGAAAAAACTAAACAGCCCTGCACATGGCGGACTACCGAAAAGCGCTGCAGCAACTTATTCCGCAGGAGCGACCAGGCCCATGTCCACATTGGACATTTGCTTTTCAATGTCCAGCAGGATCAGCATACGGTCGCCCACCGAGCCCAGGCCCAGAATGCAGCCGCTGTCGATGGCGCTTTCAATATCGGGTGCGGGGCGGATGGCTTCGGGGGCCAGCGCCATGACGTCGCTGACGGAGTCCACCACGATGCCCACCACGCGATTGCGCAGGTTCAAGATGATGACCACCGTAAAGCTGTTGTATTCCACTTCCGAGCAGTTGAACTTCAAGCGCATGTCCACGATCGGCACAATCGTGCCGCGCAGATTCACCACACCTTTAATGAACTCCGGCGCATTGGCAATACGTGTTGGCTGTTCGTAGCCGCGGATTTCCTGCACCTTGAGAATGTCGATGCCGTACTCCTCATCCCCCAGACGGAAGGTGAGGTACTCGCGAGCGCCAGAAGCTTTGCTCTCTGCATTCTTTCCCATGATGTTCATTGCTTTCTCCTAAATCGGTGGGCCTTTGAAGATGCTTCAGAACCACCAAAAATTATCGTTTAACTGATGGTCAGACAGTAGCCATGCGCTACCTCTGAGCCACTTGGGTTGTTTTTAACGCGCCCGGCGGACCAAGCTGTTGGTATCCAAAATCAGCGCCACAGTGCCGTCACCCAGAATGGTTGCGCCCGACACATTCGGCACCTTGCGGTAATTGCTCTCCAGGTTCTTGACCACCACTTGGTGCTGACCCAAGAGTTCATCGACCAGCAGCGCCACACGCATGCCGTCCGACTCCACCACAACCATGATGTCACTGCGATTACTGCCTTCACCGCGTGGTACACCAAAGACCCGCTCCAGCCCGATCACAGGCATGTATTCGTCACGCACCTTGACCAGCTGCGAGCCTTGCGTCACGGTACTGACATCGGCTGCGTTGACCTGGAACGACTCCACCACCGATGACAGCGGCAAGATATACACCTCATCGCACACACCCACGGACATGCCGTCCATGATGGCCAGCGTCAGGGGCAGGCGAATCGATACGCGCATGCCCACGCCTTCAACGGAGTCAATCTCTACAGAGCCGTTGAGCGCCGCAATGTTTTTGCGCACCACGTCCATGCCCACGCCACGGCCTGAGACATCGGTGACCACATCGGCCGTTGAGAAGCCGGGGGCAAAAATCAGCATCCAGACTTCGCTGTCGGGCATGCTGTCGGAGACATCCATGCCGCGCTCGCGGGCCTTGCGCAAGATCTTCTCGCGGCTCATGCCCTTGCCGTCATCGCGCACCTCAATGACGATAGAGCCACCTTGGTGCGAAGCTGCCAGCGTCAGCGTACCCACTTCAGACTTGCCTGCCTTGATGCGGTCTTCAGGCATTTCAATGCCATGGTCCAAGCTGTTACGTACCAAGTGGGTCAGCGGGTCGGTAATTTTCTCGACCAGCCCCTTGTCCAGTTCGGTCGCTTCACCTTGCGTGACCAAATTGATCTTCTTGTCCAGCTTGTTCGCCAAATCACGCAGCATGCGCGGAAAGCGGCTGAACACGGTCGACATGGGAATCATGCGGATCGACATGACCGCTTCTTGCAAGTCACGGGTGTTGCGATCCAGATCCGCCAGACCCGCAAGCAACTGCTGGTTGGCAGAGGGGTCCAATGCCCGGCTGTTTTGCGCAAGCATGGCTTGAATGATCACCAGCTCGCCAGCCAGATTGATCAGCTGATCCACTTTTTTCACATCCACACGGATGCTGGTGGACTCCATCTGGGCCATATTGGGCCGTGACACCGCCTTGGCTGCAGTGCCCGCCAGTTTGATGGCGGGGGCACCTGGGGCACCTTCAAAAATGCCATAGGCCTCCCCTTCAGGGAGCAAAGCCGGGCTCAGATGTTCTGTTTCTGGCACCACGGCAGCGGTTGCCGCTTCAGGTGTCGCAACGGCAGCGACCGCAGCAGCAGGGGCCGTAATCTGGACCTGCTCCTTGGCCACGTGGAAAGCCATCAAATCCAGGAGATCGTCGTCCGTGGAGTGCGTTTGCACTGCGAACAAGCGTGTTTGCGGCTCATCGCAGGGCAGATCCTCGATATCTCCCAGCCCGGGAATGTCGCGAAACAGCTCTTTGATGGCGTCAACAGATTCCAGCACATCGACAGGGCCAATCTTGATCTGCAGCTGGCGCAAACCACCGGGAACGGCAGCCACAGGAGCGGGTGCAGGCTCTGCCACCACGGGCTGCGCCACAGCTGCTGGAGCAGGAGCTTGTGCCGGCACCGGCGCTTTTCCACCGTCACCAGCTGCCAGACGGCTGATGCGAGCTACCAGATCCGCCGTTGGCATGACTTCACCCTCACCACCAGCTTGGTGGCGCGCCAAAAGGCTGCGCGAGGCGTCTGCAGATTCCAGCAGCACATCCACCATCTCGGGAATCGGCGTGATTTCGTGGCGACGCAGGCGGTCCAGCAAGGACTCCATCTTGTGTGTCAGCTCGGCAACGTCCGAAAAACCAAAAGTTGCAGAGCCACCTTTGATCGAATGCGCGCAACGGAAAATTCCGTTGAGTTCTTCGTCATTGGCTTCGTTCAGGTCCAGATTGAGCAGCATTTGCTCCATCTGGTCGAGGTTCTCACCGGCTTCTTCAAAGAAGATCTGGTAGAACTGGGTCAGGTCGAAATCGGCTTCTGCCCCGCCTTGATGTGTATCCGCCATTTGGGTTCCTATCTTTTTCCTAGCATCCGCTTGAACTGGTGTTAGCGAATCACCTTCTGCAATACTTCAATCAGACGGTTGGGATCAAACGGTTTCACCAGCCAACCCGTCGCACCTGCTGCTTTGCCCGCTTGCTTCATCTGATCGCTGGACTCAGTGGTCAAAATCAGAATGGGCGTATTTTTAAAGCGGGGGTGCTCACGCAGGCGGCGTGTGAGGCCAATGCCATCTAAGCGAGGCATATTCTGGTCAGCCAGCACCAAGTCAACGTGCTGCGCTTCGGCTTTTTCCAGGGCGTCCATTCCATCCACCGCTTCGACCACTTTGTAGCCGGCCCCTGCCAAGGTGAAGGAGACCATTTTTCGCATGGATGGTGAGTCATCAACAGCGAGGATCGTATGCATGTAAAGCTCCAACGGACTTTTAAGTTTTGAATGTATTCAGGCTCTAGAGATCAAAACAGTTCGATCGAACCGGCATCCATCTCGCTTTGCGTGACTGGATTGGGCCGCTCTGGCTGAATGGACATGACCGGCGCTTCCAATTCGTCTTCTTCACGCCCCATGGTTTCCGACGCTAAGCGGAAAGCACACCCCTGCAAAACCCGTGTAGTGTGCCCAATCAGCTGAGTCGCCATATCGTGGAACTGCAATTCAGTCACCGCACTGCGCAAAGCGGTACGGGCGGCATCCAGCCCTGGGTCGTCTGCAATGCCATTGCCAGAGAGCAATACATTGGCTTCCCCAAATCGTTCCAGCAAATTGGTCGTGGCATGATTGAGCAAGCCCTCCAAACGGTGCAAGTCCCGCATGACGACCAACAGGGAATCCTGTAATTCGGCCGCAACCATGACAGGCACCTGAACGACAGGTTCTGCTGCTGGTATTTGCGTTGGTTGCATCGTTTCTCCAAGATGGTGGAACCGCAGCATGTCTTCCAGACACGAAAGCAGCCCTGATAGGCTGCCGTCGCTTGCCATGAGCTGTGACTCATGGCATGAAGGAATCCACACCCCGAAAAGTTTGTTCCAAGATGTTTCCAATGATAGCGCCCTCCGCGCTTGCTAATCCAACAGATAAGCCCCTGCTTGTACTTCACCTTGAAGATTCAAAAGCAGACCAACGGTTGGCGGAAATCACTTTACGCAAGGCAGCGATCGCTTGCGAGATCATTTGCACCGACAGTCTGGAGACCTTTTTAGGTCTGCTTGGAGCGCACGTTTTCGACCTGGTCCTTGCCGATTACCACCTGGTGGGCTTCACGGCGCTGGACGCCTGGGACAAAGCGCGCGCGCTGCCCCAGTGCCCTCCTTTTCTGCTTTTATCGGGCGCAATTGGAGAGACTGCCGCTGTAGACGCTATCCGCCAAGGTATTGCGGACTACTTGCTCAAAGACGACATGTCGCGCCTGCCCCATGTGCTCTTGCGCACGCTGGAGGTGCATGAAGCGCTGCGCACCAAAGAGCAGGCCATGCTCGAGCTTGCCCACTCTGAGCGCCAACTGGCAGAACTCACTGAGCACCTGCAGCAATCAATCGAGCAAGAGCGCGCCGCTATTGCCCGCGAGATCCATGACGACATCGGCGGTTCATTGACATCCGTCAAATTCGACCTCTCATGGATTGGCCGAAATGCGACAGCCCCCGAAGTCCAGAGTCATGCCCACGCTGCACTGGAGATGCTTGACCATGCCCTGGGTGCCAGCCAGCGCATCATGATGAATTTGCGCCCGCCCGTGCTGGACCAAGGGCTGGTTGCCGCCGTGCAGTGGCTGGCAGAGAATTTTGAACGCCGCACGGGCATCGTGACTCGATTGGATGCCCCTGCCCACATTGACGTACCAGCCGACATTCAGGTCGTGGCCTATCGCACCGCCCAGGAAGCTCTAACCAATGTGGGCAAGTACGCACAAGCCACTGCGGTGCACATTGATTTATCCAACACCGAGGGCCACCTCACTGTGGAAGTGCGCGACAACGGTTGTGGCATTTCCCTTGAACAGCGCAGCAAACCCAAAGCTTTTGGCCTGCGCGGCCTGGCTGAACGGGCACGCACTGTGGATGGCTGGCTGGATATAAGCAGCCAAGTCGGAAAAGGCACGAGCATCATTGTTTCCGTGCCACTCACGTAAGATGCTGTACCAAGAGGCCTAAAAAAGGGAGCACGCTTGATTGATGTTGTGATTTGCGACGACCACGCCGTTTTGCGACGCGGCATTCGCGACACGCTGTCTGAGGTCACCGACATTCAGGTCCACGGTGAGGCCGCAGGCTACACCGAACTGCGCGATGTATTGCGCAACACCCCTTGCGACGTGCTGCTGCTGGACATCAACATGCCGGGACGCAATGGTCTGGAAGTATTGGTGAGCGTGCGCGAGAGCTACCCCGACATCAAGGTGCTGATGGTCTCCATGTACCCTGAAGACCAGTACGCGCTGCGCTGCCTGAAGGCGGGTGCACACGGTTATGCCAACAAGGCTGGCGACCCACTGCAACTGGTCGAGGCCGTGCGCACCGTGAGCATGGGCCGCAAGTTCTTGACGCCCGAAGTGGCCCAGATGCTGGCTGACAGCTTGGCGCAGCCCAGCCCCGAGGCACCGCACGAAACCCTGTCTGAGCGAGAGATGCAAACCCTGCAAAAAATGGCCAGCGGCAAACGCCTGACCGATATTGCAGAAGAGCTGATGCTCAGCCCCAAAACTGTCAGCGTGTACCGCGCGCGGGTGCTGGAAAAGCTGCAGTTGAGCAACAACGCAGAATTGACGGTTTACGCCATTCGCAACAATCTGGTCTAAAACAATAGCTTCTAGCGCACAACGCAAAAGGACTTCAGTATGTTTAATGCCTGAAGTCCTTTATTCTTATGCGCTAGGCGCTCTTTTTTTGTCTGGGTTTATAGAAAACCACCACCAAAAACAGACAGCGTGCGCTCAATCAGACTAAGGAACGGCTGCTCCATCATCGGCAACGTGGCGGTAATACCCAGCATGCCCACTGTCAGCGTGACCGGAAAGCCCACGGCAAACACGTTCATTTGCGGGGCAATCCGCGAAACCACACCCATGACCAGATTCACAAACAGCAGCAGCGCCATCATGGGCAGCGCAATCCACAGGGCGCTGGAGAAAACTGCACTTCCCAGCTCGTGCAAGCGCATTTGTGCCACGGCCTGCAGAAAAGAGCCATCGACGGGAAACACCTCAAAGCTCTTGATCACGGCCACCAGTACAAACAAGTGCCCGTTCACCACAATGAAAAACAGCGTGAAGATCTGCACCAAAAAGCGTGACACCGCGCTGAGCTGCGCGCCGCTGGTGGGGTCAAAGAACGAGGCAAAGCTCAAGCCCATCTGCAAACCAATGGCTTCACCCGCCACTTCCATGGATGCAATCACCAGGCGCGCGCTAAAGCCAATCGCCAGGCCAATGCCCACTTGCTGAATCACGCACGTCAAGGCCTCGGGGGAATTCACAGCCACCATGGGCTGATCCAGCACCGCCTGGGCACACACGGCCACCAAAAAGGCCAGTCCCACCTTGACGCGCATGGGAATGGCTTTTTGCGAAAAAACCGGCGCAGCAGTGAACATGGCCAAGGTGCGCAAGAACGGCCAGATGACGGGCGAAAGCCACGCCATCAACTGCTCTTCTGAGATACCAATCACGCTAGAACCTTCAGCAAACTGCGCCTTAGCCCAGCGCGTTGGGAATGTTTTCGATCGTGCGGCGGATAAAGTCCACCACCGTGCTCAACATCCACGGCCCGGCAACCGCAAACACCAGCACCGCTGCCACCAGTTTGGGCACAAAGGACAAGGTGTTTTCATTGATCTGCGTGACAGCCTGAAAAATACTGACCACCAGACCCACAGCCAAGACAGTCAGCAGCACAGGCAGCGAAATCATCAGCAAGAGCGTGAGTGCCTCACGCCCGAAAGTCAGCACCATTTGGGGAGTCATGACACAAACCTTTCAGCGCTAAATGGCAAAACTGGCGGCCAGCGAGCCTACCAGCAGATTCCAGCCATCTGCCAAGACAAACAGCATGATCTTGAAGGGCAGCGCCACCAGCACGGGTGACAGCATCATCATGCCCAAAGACATCAGGATGGAAGAGACCACCATGTCAATGATCAAGAACGGGATAAAAATCATGAAGCCGATCTGGAACGCCGTTTTCAGCTCACTGATCACAAAAGATGGCACCACCACGCGAAACGGTGCATCTTCAATCTGCGTGCCAGGCTCCAGCTTGGCCAAGCGTGCAAACAGGGCGTAATCCGTCTGGCGTGTCTGGCGCACCATGAAATCACGCATGGGTGCTTCTGCTTTCTTCACGGCCTCTTCAAACTGCATGGTGTTCTTGCTGTAAGGCAAGTAGGCTTCTTGGTACACACGATCCAAGGTCGGGCCCATGACAAACAGCGTCAGAAACAGCGACAAGCCAATGATCACTTGATTGGGTGGTGCAGACTGCGTACCCAGCGCCTGGCGCATCAAGCTCAAGACAATCACGATGCGGGTAAAGCCCGTCATCATCAGCAAAACAGCGGGCAAAAACGACAGCGCTGTAAAAAACAGCAAGGTCTGGATAGGTACCGAGAAGCTGTTACCACCCGAGCCAGAGCCCACCAGCAAAGGCAGACTCGGTGCAGAGGTTTGCGCCCAAGCCGCTGCCGGCATCAAGCAAAAAGCCGCCAAAGCGGCGGCCGGTGCAGCCCAGTGGGCTTTAGAGGCAAGAAAGCCTAATCGCATGCGAGCTCTCATGATTGCGGAGGTTGCACCGTCTCTTGGGCTTGTGCCATCGCACCCGAGAAACTGATGGGCGTTGGCGCGGGCTGCGCAGACGCAGGCTGCCCCAAAACGTGCAGACAATGAACATTGTGGGCAGTCACGCCCAGCACCAAGCAGGTTTTGTGTGCACCGTGCCCCACCTCTACCGTGACCACGCGCTGGCTGGGGCCCACAGCCACCGATGCCAGCACTTGCGCACTGGCAGCCGAACCCGTGCGGGCGATTTGCTGACGCTGCTGCCAGCGCTTGAGCAACCAAGGCAACGCTGCCAAGGCGCCGATCATGATGAGCAGCACCAGCAGCGATGAGGTAAAGCTGGCGCTACCCACGGCTGACGCGGCGCAGGCGCTCGGAAGGTGTGACCACGTCCGTCAGGCGAATACCGAACTTGTCGTTCACAACCACCACCTCGCCTTGAGCGATCAGGTAGCCATTGACCAGCACGTCCATGGGCTCGCCCGCCAAAGCGTCCAGCTCGACCACCGAGCCCTGCGCCAGTTGCAGGATGTACTTGATGGGCACCTTGGTGCGCCCCAGTTCGACAGACAGCTGCACTGGAATATCCAGCACCATGTTGATGTCGTTAACGGGCACTTCTGTACCAACTGCACCTGTGTTGTAGGTGGGATTCCCGGACAAGGGGCCGCCTTGTTCCGCATCCAGTGTGGCTTGCCCATCGTCGGTGGTTTTTTGCTCTTCTAAAGCTTCGGCCCAATCCGAGAAAGGGTCATCACCAGAAACGCTGTCGTTGTTGTTAGGGTCAGTTGCCATTCTTATCTCCGGTCCAATTCGAATCTACGCCGCGCAGACACTGCTCAATGCGAACGGCGTATTTGTTGTTGTGCGTACCGTACTGGCATTCAAACACTGGCACACCGCCAATCGATGCACGAATACGGGGCTGGCGATCCAGCTCAATAAAGTCACCAGGCTTCATGGCCAGCATTTGCTCAACCGTGGCATCTGCACGGGCAAGCTCAGCCACCAGCGTTACCTCGGCTGACTGAATTTCTCGCGTCAGCACTTTGACCCAGCGGCGATCCACCTCAATCGAGTCGCCCTGTGTGGACGAATACAAGATATCGCGGATCGGCTCCATGGTTGCATAGGGCATGCAAATGTGGATAGAGCCTGATACATCACCAATTTCCAGCTGGAACGCGGTCGACACCACGATTTCACTGGGCGTGGCAATGTTGGCGAACTGGGGCTGCATTTCCGAGCGCTGGTAAGCCAGCTCCAGCGGGTAGATGCCATGCCACGCTTTTTTGTATTCGTCGCTGATCACGTCCACCAGACGATTGATCACACGCTGCTCAGTGGCAGAAAAATCTCGGCCCTCAATACGCGTTTGCAGGCGGCCGGCGCCACCGTACAAGGTATCAATGATGCCAAACACCAGTGATGGCTCACACACAATCAAACCATTGCCACGCAACGGCCGGATGGCCACGATGTTGAAATTGGTGGGCACCGCCAAGCGGCGCAGAAAAGCGCTGTAGCGCTGCACACTGACCGTACCCACCGAGACTTCAGGGCTGCGGCGGATAAAGTTAAACAAGCCAATACGGAAATTGCGCGCAAAACGCTCATTCACAATTTCCATGGTGGGCATACGCCCACGCACGATGCGCTCTTGGCTGGAGATGTCGTAATTGCGGACTGAGCCTTCATCGACCTCTTCGGCATCGGATTTCTGGCGCTCGCCCGTTACCCCTTCTAAAAGGGCATCCACTTCCTCTTGCGACAGAAAAGAATCACTCATACCAATGACTCCTTGCGCTTATTGAATGATGAAGCTGGAAAACAGCACACGGCGTACTGCGTTGCCACGGCGACGAGGGCGCTCGCCCTCTTCCTCCGCTGGCGCCGCTGTGGCTCCCATGCCCAGAGGGCGCGTCACTTCGCGCAAGATATCGGCAGCCAGCTTCTCTTTGCCTTCGCGCAGCAGCAGCTCATCCGCCGTACGCTGCGAAACCAGCATCAGCACACCGTTGCGAATGCTGGGCATGTACTGCTTGATCAACGTTGCAGTGGCTTCGTCTTGCAGCTCCAGCGTGATGCCGATCTGTGCAAAACGATCTCCGCCTTGGTCCGCCAAATTCACCACCATGTTCTCCAGGGGCAAAAAGGTGGGCACGACAGAGACGGCCTTGGCCGATGACTCTTCACCGTCACCATAAGGATCGTCGTGTGATTTATTGGCTGTAAACAGCAGCACCGCTGCAGCAACGACAACGAGCAAGGCGACCACGGCACCGATAACGATCAATTTCTTGCTCTTGGCTTGTGCCGGAGCGGCGGCAGAGTTGGTTGCGGCCACGTTGTTTTCCTTGATGGATGTAAGAAAGTTTGTTTCACCAAACTTGGGCTGAGCCTGCACTCAGCGCTTGTGCTTGCGCATGCAACACGGTAATAGGCTCATTATTTGCTGAATAGCGCGAAATCATAGCCAGAATAAAAGGCTCAAACAGCCGGTAAACAAATCGTCTGAGCTTGTCTGGCAGCCCATGCGCTGCATGAAGCGCGCATGAACGTGCCGATCTTAGGCGTACAAATCCAAACCCTGTGCACGCTGGGGGCGCGTTGAAGCAGCTTCAGCAACGGGAACCGCCACTTGCGCATGCTGCGCTGGCCCACCCTGCCAAGGGCTCGACGCGGCCTGCTGGCCTGAAGACTGCTGCTGCCCGCGGTCATCGGCCTGCACCGAAACTCCCGCCAGTTGCACACCCTGCTGCTCCAGCATTTCCCGCAATTGCGCCACACTGGCATCCAGCAACTCACGGGTTTGGGCCTGATCGGCACGGAAAGTTACGTGCGCTTCATTGCCACGCACACTCACTTGCACGCGAACAGCCTGCCCATCTTTGTCCAAGACGACTTCAGCACGCTGCTGTTTGCCTTGCAGCCAAAAACGCATGTCCTCTACCGGCGCATCGGCTTGTGCATCAAATACGGCATCTTGCGTTTGCTGCGTCTCTTGCACGGAATTGTCAGTAAGCCGCGTGCCACTACCTTGGCCTGCAGACAGCCACTCAGCCGCGGCGGCAGCACTCTTGCCTTCCACACGCTCTGTTGCCTTGGGGTGTACCCCGGCGCTGGCAGCCGCCCACTGCTCAATCTGCCCCATCACCCGCTGCAATGCAGGATTGGCCATAGCTTGCGGATCCTCCAGCTTCCACGCACCTTGCAAAGCAACGCGCCCCTCGCTGGCCTGATCGCTCTTCAAGCCTTCCGTCACCGCCTGCGCCACAGACCCAGCTACGTCAGCTACTTCTGCCAGCAACGCCGATGCGGCCGCTATCGCGGTCTTGGCTTCTGCAGCGACAGGCGCATTCAAAGCAGACTGCACCCCGGCGGCCACGGTGGCTACGCTCTGGCCCAAAGCCACATTGGGCTGTGCGCCCCATATCACATTGTTTGTCAGGCCACCTGCCAGGCCAGCGTCTTGCCTGGCCTGCAGGAAGCTGCCGTCTTGCAGGGCAGCATCAGCATCTGAAATATCCAAACGCTGGGTCTGCCCCACCAGGCTGTCCACACTCCATGCACCTTGCAGCAGCTCCAGCCCTGGCACATAGGTTGCGTCACCCAAGGGCAAGGTATCGGCATCCATGCCCGCCAATGCAGACATATTTCCAACTGGCAACTCTTGCGCAAGTTCACCGCTTTCGCTTTGTGCACCTTGCAGTAACTTGGAGAAAGCCGGCGCAGACACCTGCCCGTCTTTGGCTTCCTTGGGCTTTTCTGCCTTGTCTGCTAGTTGCGATTTCGCCGCCGCAGGGGCCGTGGTTTGCTGAATGGCCATGGTTTATGCCTCTTGGAATTGCATTCCGAAAGTGCGCCCAATGAACTGCAAAGCTGCACGCTCATCGGTCTGTTTCTGTTCACGGCGCATTTGCGCCAAAGCGATGTCACGTCGGCGGGTTTCCACCACCTTGTTCAAGCTGCTCAATCGCAGCTCTGCCGCCATCAAACCTTTTTGCGAAGCTTCCAAACGAATGGCTTGATCGGCTACAACTTTGGTCTGCAAATCCATCGCATGCTGCAAACGCTCCATGAACTGCCGATGGTGAAACATCACCTCTGGCTTCATTGCGGCACCTTCACTGGCACCCCAGCGCTGCTGCATTTCACTGGCGTAATTGTCGAGCTGCTCCATCTGGGATTTCGCCGCATCACAGGCACGCTGACGCTCACGCAGCGCTTGGCGCGCTTCATCGCGTTTACGTACAGCCATTTCAATGGCAATCATCAAAGCATTGAGCGACGACATCCACATCCCTCTCGTTATCTATTTCAGCCCATCGAGCTAATTCAAAACCGCAGCCATCTCCGCCAGCCCCTGCTCCATCGAAGCAGACTCAAACATGGTTTGCTGTAGGAAATTGGCCATTGCAGGCTGCAGCCGTATGGCCTCATCCACCTGCGGATCGGAGCCGTTGGCATAAGCTCCTACTTGTATCAAATCTTTGCTTTTTTGATAGCGCGAATAGACGGCTCTAAAGCGTCTAGCTAACTCGAAGTGCTCGCGACTGACAACGTTGTGCATCACCCGCGATGCGGATTGCTCAATATCAATTGCCGGGTAGTGGCCTTGCTCAGCCAGCGCACGCGACAAGACAAAGTGGCCGTCCAAGATGGCGCGCGAGGCATCCGCAATCGGGTCTTGCTGGTCATCACCTTCTGACAACACGGTGTAGAACGCGGTGATGGAGCCCACACCATTCAAACCATTGCCGCTGCGCTCAACCAATGCTGGCAGCTTGGCAAAACACGACGGTGGATAGCCTTTGGTAGCTGGAGGCTCGCCAATGGCCAGCGCAATTTCACGCTGTGCCTGGGCATACCGGGTGAGCGAATCCATGAGCAGCAGCACATGCTTGCCCTTGTCCCGAAAATGCTCCGCAATCGCGGTGGCGTAGGTGGCCCCTTGCATGCGCAACAACGGCGGTGCATCAGCAGGCGCCGCAACGACCACGGCACGCGAACGATCCTGGACACCCAGAATGTCTTCCACAAACTCTTTGACTTCTCGGCCACGCTCACCGATCAAGCCCACCACAATCACATCGGCCTGGGTGTAACGGGCCATCATGCCCAGCAGCACCGATTTACCCACGCCAGAACCGGCAAACAGGCCCAAGCGCTGGCCACGGCCTACGGTCAGCAAACTGTTGATCGCGCGCACCCCGGTATCCAGGCTTTCGCGCACCGGCGCACGCTCCATGGCATTGATAGGCTCACGGTCCAGCGTCTGCGCCACTACATCGACCAGATCACCCACGTGGTCCAGCGGAAAGCCTTGCGAGTCCACCACACGACCCAGCAAACCATTGCCCATAGGCAGGCGCAACAAGCCTTTGGCCAGTGAAGG
>CAUQST010000066.1:0-18369 GCA_963520865.1 uncultured Comamonas sp. | reverse complement strand
TGATCCTTGAGCCTAGAGCTGAAATGCAGTTTTACGGCAAGGATGATCCAGAGCGGCATATCGGCAAGGGCCTAGCCGAAGCATCTGCTGGCCTGCGACTGCGCTACGAGTTCAGCCGTCAGTTCGCTCCATATATCGGAGTGGAACGTGCGGGAAGTTTCGGGCGAACCGCAGATCTCGTTCGTGCCGACGGTGGCCGTGCGCAGCAAACACGTTGGGTGGCCGGTGTCCGCTTCTGGTTCTAGCCAGACCAATGTCCCCTTCCTAGTTGGCGCGTCCTTAGGCGCGCCAACTCTACAGACCTAGATTCGACATCTGTTTTCAAACCACCATCACACTTCGATAGGAGTCTCTCATGAACCGCTCAAACCTGGTCGCTAAGTTCATCGCGCCAATTGCCGCAACACTGTTCGCTTCCGCAGCATTTGCACATCCTTCGTTAGTTTCCTCCTCTCCTGCGGATAAGTCGCAGGTCGCGGCACCTGCCACGATTGAGTTGAAGTTCTCTGAGACGCTGGTTCCTCAGTTCTCGGCAGCGAACTTGATCATGACGGGGATGCCCGGAATGCCGAACCACGGCGCAATGAAGGTCAGCGCAAGCGTCTCTGGCGCTAGCGATGGCAAAACCATGGTCATTACTCCCGCTCAGACGCTTCAACCCGGTGCCTATCGCGTGGATTGGCGTGCAGTGTCGTCAGACACACACCCTATCAATGGCAACGTCACATTCCAGGTGAAGTAAGCAAATGGCCGAGGATTGGTTCACCATCGTATTGCGCCTTGCGCTGTATCTGGACATGGCAGCGACCTTTGGCGTCGCCATGTTTGGCGTTTATGCCCTTGGCCATGACGAGCGATCCTTGGCAATTGGGCGCTGCTATCGAATATGTGTCGGTGCATTTTCAGCATTCGGAATTGGCCTGTCCGTGGTCAGCATGACAGTCCTTGCCAAGGCCATGTCCGGTGCTCAAACTTACGCTGAGTTGTCAACGCATATCTTCGAGATGCTGATCACCGGCACTCACATGGGCCTTGCTTGGTGCATTCGTATTCTTGCGCTAGCGCTTTGCATCTTGATCGCATTTGTGAAATTCAATCCCACGTTGCGCTTTGTTGCCATGTCCGGATCTAGCGGTGTGGCACTGGCGACCCTGGCTTGGAGTGGTCATGGTGCGATGGACGATGGAATGCGGGGATACATCCACCTGGCTTCGGACATCTCGCACCTCTGGGCAGCAGGTGCATGGGTCGGCGCGTTACTCGCCTTTTTGATCTTGGCCGTAACGAGTGCGAATAAGGCATCAAACACAGTAGCAATATTGAGCCGAACATCAAATGGCTTCGCCCAGGTAGGGACGCTGATCGTGGTCGTTCTGGGGATCAGTGGTGTACTCAACTACGTATTGATCGCAGGGCCTTCGCTTGATCCGCTTGTTTCGACACTCTATGGTCAGTTGCTGTTAGGCAAGCTGATGCTGGTTCTCGGAATGCTTGCTTTGGCTGCGGCAAATCGGTTCCGGCTAAGTCCAAGTCTGGAGGCATCGTTGACCTCTGGAAATCATGCACAAGCAGTCGCTAAGCTACGCCAGAGCCTGTTCATGGAAGCAACACTGGCAGTTCTGGTTTTGGCGAGTGTGGCTTGGTTAGGGATTCTTTCCCCAAAAGGAATTTGATCCTCCGAGATCAACCACCGACAGCAGAAGCGGAGCTGCTCTAAGCAGACGTAGACACTGATAGGAAGGGTAAAACGCTTCCGTCGATTCATGCTTGGATGGCGTCCGCTGTTAATTTCCACGCAAAACTGACCCGCCGGGGATGCGGATAAAAACTTGGACTGGTTTTATGCGGCTAGACCAAGTTTTTGCCGGTATTGCACAGGGCTCAAACGCCCCAGAGATACCTTGATACGTTTTTCGTTGTACCAACGGATGTAGGTATCTACGGCTTCAATGAACTGCTCAATCGTCGTTGATTGCCAGTTACCCGGATAGAACAGCTCAATCTTTAGCCTGCCAAAGAAGCCTTCGCATGCTGCATTGTCCGGTGAGCATCCTTTGCGGGACATTGAGCGAACCAGCTTTGCATCATGCACCCTTGAGAGCCAGCCTGGCCAACGGTAGTGAGCCCCGCGGTCCGAATGAATTACAGGCCGGACCTCGTTGCGTTGGACAGTATCAATGGCAGCATCGAGCATAGTGTTGACGAGGTGGGCATTGGGATGGCTACCTATGCTCCAGCTCACCACCATCCCATCGAAACAATCAATCACTGGCGACAGGTAAATCTTGCCCGCGGGAATCTGGAATTCAGTAATGTCGGTGAGCCACTTCTGATTGGGCGCAGCGGCATGGAAGTCTCTATTGATGATGTTTTGCGGGGCTGCGCTGATCTCACCTAGGTACGAGTTGTACCTGCGGCGTTTAGGCTTGGACACGAGCAGTCCTTCTTGCTTCATTAATCGGCGCACCACTTTCTCGGAGATGCCTTTGCACTCTTGGATTAGGGATGCCTGTACCCTGCGATAGCCATAGCAACGGTAGTTGGCGTTGTTGCATAAATCGATTTCAGGCCAAGCTCCCCCAAACCCCAGCCGTGGCTATGCCACGGCTGCCGTCTGAGGACGGCCCAGTTCTGTAAATCGATTCAAGATGGCTGCTCGAATGTGCAGCTCGTTGACTTGTCGCTCAAAGGTACGAGACATCAGCCGCTCACCCAATCGTTTGATGCAGTTCATCTTGGTTTCCACCAAGCTGCGCCGGTGATACCCGATCCAACGTTTCCAGATACTTCGCCCCAGCCTTCGACATGCAGCGATCGCCGCATTTCGATGCACAAAGGCTTTGCCTTTGCGTATTCGAGCATTCTTGCGAGGAGGAATAATGGGAATACCTCCTCGCTTGATGACTTCTTCATGGACTGGTTGCGTGTCGTAAGCGCCGTCGCCCGTTAGGCTCTCCAGCACCTCATCTTCGGGCAATTGCTGCAGCAAATCCGGTATCACTGCTGCATCACTGACGTTGTTGGATGTCACGCAGATAGCCCTGACCTGTAGCGTCTGGGCATCAATGCCAATGTGCAACTTGCGCCATTGCCGACGACGCTCAGGGCCATGCTTTTTGCATTTCCACTCGCCTTCACCCAAGAACTTGATTCCCGTTGAATCAACCAGCAAATGCAGTCCCGCTTGGCTGCGTGTCTACGGCACTTGTACATTCAAATCGAGCTGGCGCCGGCACAGCGTGCTGAAGTCAGGTACCGGCCAAGCAAGCCCACACAAATGCAGCACCGACTCGGCAAGACCCGTGGTCTGCCGCAGTGCCAAGCCAAACAGGTTCTTGAGCGTCAAACAAAATTGGATTGCTGCATCAGAGAACTTCCGACTGCGTCCGCGTTTGCCACTTGCCGTGGCAAACCAGCACATACCCTTGTCCAGCCACACCGTCAAAGAGCCTCGAGCTTTGAGGGATGCGTTGTACTGCTTCCAGTTGCTGGTTCTATAGCGGGGTTTGCGGGGCTGACTCATGCAGCAAGCCTACCGCTGGAAGAGCAACGATTTATGCAACAACGTCGGGTTGGGGTCATGCCGTCTCCGACGGGAGTTGTGCAACAAGGCCCGGGCAAGGTGACAATCAAACACGGCGAGATCAAAAACTTGGATATGCCGCCGATGACGATGGTCTTCACCATGGCCGATCCCTCCATGCTCACGAACCTCAAAGTCGGCGACAAGGTCCGGTTCGTGGTCGAACAGCAAAATGGCAAGATGGTGATTACCCAAATCACCCCTGCATCCTGACAATTTTGTAATCCAGCGGTCATGTTCCAGTCACTCTTGCAAGCATAGAGTGAAGCACTGGCGTACATCAAGCGTCATGGGGACGCGGTGGTGGCGCCACACTGGCGATGACCGCTGGATTTTGTCTGGAAAGGACTGCACCATGAATGCCTCAAAACCCCTGGCCTTAGCGATGCTTATCGGCATCACGGCGTTCTCCGCCTCAGCCCAAACGGCTGCCGAGCATACGCAACATCACCCTGACGGAGCAGCCGCACCGGCCCAGGCCGTGCCAGCAACTCCCGAGCAGCAAATGTCAGCCATGGACAAGCAGTTGCAGCTGATGCGTGACATGAGCCGCAAACTGGCAGACGCTAAGACTCCGCAGGAACGGCAGGCCATGATGGCTGAGCATCAGAAGACCATGCAAGACAGCATGAAGATGATGGGGCAAATGCAAGGCATGCCGATGGGGGGGATGGGCATGATGAGTGGCCAGATGATGGGAGGAGCAGGAATGTCAGGTAGCTCGACGACTCCTCCATCTGCACCAGCAAGCGGCACATCAGCGCCAGGCATGGGGCCGCAAATGATGGGGCAGATGATGCAGCGCCATGCCTTGATGGAAAAGCGCATGGACATGATGCAAGCCATGATGCAAATGATGATGGACAAAGACTCCGGCAAGCATTGAGCGCAATCTGCGCAGGAGGTCACCATGAACTCACCAGAGCCTAAAAGCCAAGGGCATACCCCGTTTTGGCGCAGGCCGCTAACCCTGGCTTGGGCAACGGCGGCTGCGATTGCAGTGTTTTACCTGCTGCGGGAACATTGGGGGCATCTACTGGGCTGGTGGCCCTACCTAGTGCTGCTGCTTTGCCCGCTGATGCACTTGTTTCATGGGCACGGAGGAGATCACTCCCACCATGGCCACAAGAAGGACGGTACTTGAAGCATGGACCACTCCCACCACCATAGCGTCGGCCATCAATCGCGCACCACTGCAGGTGCCGATTCTTCGTTGGTATCGCAACCTTCGGTGACAGGCACCGTCTACACATGCCCCATGCATCCGGAGATTCGCCAGGACCATCCGGGCACTTGTCCCAAATGTGGCATGTCGCTGGAGCCGGTGATGCCGTCTCTGGACCAAGATGAAGACCCGGAACTGCGCGAATTTCAGCCCCACATGCAAAGCAGCTTGGTTAAAGATGCCATGGCAATGGCTTGGTGGCGAAGGCGGCCTGAACCTGGAGCCATATTCCACAGCGACAGGGGCAGTCAATATTGCAGCCAGAGCTTCCAAGCCGCATTAGCAGGCTGGGGCATACGCTCGTCCATGAGCCGCAAAGGCAATTGCTGGGACAACTCGCCCATCGAAAGCTTCTGGGGTCGATTGAAGACCGCTTGCGTGCATGGGCAGCGCTTCGCTACTCGGGAGCAAGCAAGGCAGGCAATCATGAACTGGATGGCCTTCTACAATTACCGTAGATTGCATTCGAGCTTGAGGTATCTCAGCCCTATGCAATACGAGCAACGCTGATACGAGGCACAGCGCAAAAAGGCCACGTAAGCAGGGAGCTAAGAACTCCACGAAACAGGGGCAACATATGTTGCCATTACTGCTTGGCACAGAATTTCGCCCAATCCTCCATCATTGAGCGACGTCGCTCTAGTGCATCGGAGCGTCTGTATGCGGCTTCGACCTTGCTCTCTAATGTATGTGCTAAGGCCGCCTCAGCAAGATCAGACGGATACGAAGTGCAGTCACCTACCCAATCGCGGAAGGTAGATCTAAAGCCGTGCGGAACTGCTGCCACATCCATACGGCGCATCACTGCCAAGAGCGTCATATCGGATAGCGGTTGCCCCTTGGTGCCGGGGAAAAGCAAATTGCTACCTTCGACCCTTGGTAACGCCCTCAGCAACTCCAGTGCTGCACTTGACAACGCAATACGGTGCTCCTTGCCAGCTTTCATACGCTCAGCGGGAATAGTCCAGATCCCCTTATCAAGATCTACCTCACTCCACTCAGCTCCACGTACTTCACCAGATCGAGTACATGTGAGAATGAGAAGCGTTAGAGCTTTTGCAGCCATCCCCTGACGAAGTTTGAGCTTGCTCACAAAATCCGCTATTTCTCCATAGGGAATGCTTTTGTGATGTTCTACCTTCTGGATCTTGCTAGGAGTCGCCAGCACCTTATCCAGATGCCCTTTCCATCTTGCTACGTTTTCCTTTTTTCTGTACTTGCGTACTTGAGCCCAATCGAGAACTGTCTCGATACGGCCACGCACGCGTACGGCAGTCTCTGTTTTGCTATGCCAAATTGGTTCTAAGCAAGCCAAGACATGAGGAAGCTCAATCTCATCGACGCCCAATTTCCCAATGAAGGGGTAGACGTAGCTTTGCAAGGTATTGCGCCACTGCTGTCGGTGCTTGGGGTTCTTCCATTCTTTTTCCTTGTCTTCAAGAAATGCTTCGGCACAACTCTCAAAAGTACGCACAAAGGTTTTCTCGATCAGCAAAGCTTTGCGTGCACGCATAGACCCGACTGGAGCCTCGCCTGCATTAATCTGCCCACGCATGTCCCGAGCCCTCTCGCGAGCATCTGCTAATGAAACTTCTGGATAGGCTCCCAAGCCGTAATCACATCGTTTGTCGCCAACTTGCACTCTAAGCACCCAACCACGATGTCCTTCCCCAGTGACACGCAGGTGCAATCCTGGAACACCTCCAACGGGATGGCGTCCCTCCGTCTTGATAGCTGCTACAGCTCGATCCGATAGTTGCTTAGCGATACGTGGCATACATGTGCTGGCCTGAAGTCCTGTCCCACATACTGCCCACATAAAACATGGGCTGTTAGCGATTTTCGCCGAACTCCAACGAACAGTCAAAGCTTAAATTTTTATTTACAATCAGCATGTTATAGTTTTTTATCGAACTTTAACGAACATAAAAATGGCGGACACAGCCTCCGCCAAATACAAAAGCCAAGTGATTGATTTCACTTGGCTTTTTTGTTTTTTAGAATCACCGGTATGCCATCTGGTATGCCATCAAACATTGGCTGTGGCTGAATGCAATAAGACAAAGTTGAATTCAAAACATCACACCGCGCTCCCCCATTCCAAAACCAACCCCTCTCTGCTTACGTCTAGCGCACTAAATGCTTGGCATCGTTTTTGGAGAGTGTGGTGTAGATCCGCTCTTCAAATCCAAGCCCTCAAAGACCGAGGTGCGTATGCAAACAGAAAATCGATAAGCAATACAGGCTCGAAAGGGCCTGTATTGCTTCAGATCACGCAATTTTTACTGATTGGAGCACGGGGTCCTCAGCACACCACTGGAAACGGGGGTTATTAGATGATCCCTAAAGGGCACCTCTCAAAACCGCCCCCTCGTAGCCTGAAGCCACAGTCGATTTGCGACATTGAGCCACTACTAGCTTTGACCTGCTAGATAAGTTCTGCATCGTTTCTGCACACTAAAAGTGGTGGGATTGAATGCAAACCGCTGGTGAGTTTGGGATGCGAATCGGTGGAGGTTTTGTTGTGCGAACACCTGGTGGATTTTCTGCGAATCCTCACAAGGACGGCATACGTTAGATTCAGCGCATGATTACCCCACACAGCGCCCTAAAGTTTGACCTGTTTGCCGATAGCAGCTGCAAAGGCAGATGAGGTTGGAGACCCTTTGCAAGTCATCGCCCCTCACATTGACTTTGGCCAACTGGCTGCACTGGCAAAGAATTTGATGAAGCGCAGCGATGTGCGCAAAGGCGGGCGACCCGCCTATGCCACAGAGGTGATGGCTCGCATCTTGGTGTGTAAGCACCTGCGGAACCTGTCGGATGAGCAGATGGAATTTCCACCATGTCCACTGCTCGACCGTATGAGCCACCAGCGAGTTGCTTGCATCCAACCAGTAACTAGATTGGAGGATGCCAAGCGCAGGCGAAATACCTAAGGATGTTCTGCATAAATCCCAAAAGCAGCAGCCACAAAACCAAAACCTAGCGGAAATCTTCAACATCTCACTCAAAAAATTAAAAGTCAATCATTTTCAAATGCCTAAACCCCCTCAAGAACTAATAGATCTTCACCTCGAAGCACGATTAATTCCAAAATATCTTATGCCAAGAATTAACTTTTACTCTGACTTATCACTAGAGTTTTTCAAACCATCCGTTAGAAATGATTATAAAACTTTCTCTGAAAACTTAGCAGAAATTTATAGAGATTCAGTCAAATGTATAGCTCTCGCTGAAAAATACTGCAAAATAAAAAAACGTTCCTATCTAAAAAGTATCACCGATGATGAACGTTACTTTCAAACTCGCTCAATTTCACGAAAAATAGAAATACTTGGTGATCACTCCCCCTTAATAGAGAAAAATGATAATCCCATAAAGATATTTTACGTCGGTTTATTTCATTCACTTAAAAAAATTCACGAAGAATATTTCGAAGCAATAAAAATAAAACCCGAACTATTCCCTCCACAAAAAAGCAATATCACAGAAATTGATGAAGAAAAAATATATCATACAATTCTCAATGAAAAATCAATAGAAGATGAAGTTTTCAGAAATAATTTCTTAAAAAATATTCTTCTACTACAAATACCGACTGGTCATCTCCATCGAATAATAAATCCAATCCCAGGTATTCCTTCAGATCCAGCATCCAGATCTAGCAGAGCCCAAAAAGGAGGAATTGAAGCCAGCAAAGACAAGATTGAAATAATAAAAAAAATTTCCCATCACATCAAAAAAAACAAACCAGAAAATTCTCTTTCAGCAAAAAAACTTGAAGAATTCAATAAAGAAGAAATCAATCGAAAATTAGGTTATAAATTCCAATCATTAACGAAATTTTGTGATTTTCACTTAAACGCTTTCGTGAAAATCATAGATGATTACAAAGAAAAAAACCCGTCGACGAAATATGGGAGAACACTAGATCCTGACAATTTTCAAAGATACTTTACTAATTGGCTAAAGGACCATGAAGAACTAAAGGCTGAGATGGTTTTTCACATCTACTCAACCGAAGAAAAGAAGTTATTAAAAAGTATTAAACCTACTAAAAACCATGGATATATTAATAATTTCCATTAAGACTCAATGATTTCTTAGGCGTCATATTTAAAGTAATATTTTTTCGCTGACCAACAGGCACACATATTACTTTATCTTCAAGCAAAAGCTGATCAATTGCTAAATCTAGTTTATCTGATTTTCGCAAATTCACAGGCCCCTTGCGTAGAAGATCAATTCTCAGAAAAGAACCTTGACCATCTTGATTTAGTTTTTTAAGAATATAAGAATAAAGTTCTTTGCCATATTTAGCCTGAAGCTCTTCCTCGGAGGACTCTCCAAATCCAATATAGGCTTCATTCAAATGCCAATTTACCAATTCTACCGCTGACTTCATAAATGAGTGTTCGACGGTAGCAGATGGTTCGTTAAAGCATTGCAATACAGCAGAAATTCGCATAGCATGCTCTGCGGCTCTATCAAGAAAAGACTCAAGTCCTTTCCAACTGGAATTAAATCTACGTAATGAATTCCAGTGCTCCCTTGCCTCATTCAAGCAATCTTGTGCTTGTGGCGAAAGAGTAATTTGACTTCTACCCACAGTTTCTTGCAAAACTGCTTTGTAGTTATGCATAAGCGACTTTACTCGACCATGAAATGGATGATTGAATGGATTCTTATCTGCCTCGCAAGGAGAAAAAGTATATTGTGGAGAGTGTGTAGCGTAAGAGATCAAAAAGCGCGGCATTAATCCACTCGTAACGAACATTTTCCCTTCTTTGCTTTTACGTAACTCATCAAACACTGCGTCTTGAACAGTCATGCAAAAGGTTGTCCTGGACTCGCGAGCCAGTACCATCCGACGATGACGGGTCACTCGTAAATCACTGCCATCAAAGCGCTTGCACATTCTTTGACTATCCAGACGCCCTTTAAGCATTCCGCCCTCATCCATGAGCAGTGCAGAGGCCTTGGCACCATTCTGGTAGTGATCAACAATTCCACTCTCGGAAGCATCTTCCAAGAGATATGGATGACTGCCTAAGTCTTGGTAACTTCGCTCTGGTAGAGTATTTTTGACATAGTCATCTTCAAATTCACGAAAGCCATAAAACGCCCGATCTACGACTGTAGATTTACGCATACCAGAAGCTGCAACAACGCACACATACAAACTCGTAGGCATGATGCTGTGAATTGGTGTGAGAAGGTCCACGGAGCCATGTATAGCTGCAGACATCGCAGCTAAAACAACTGGTCCAATCAATGCATCTTTAGCCTGGGCATTTTGTGCAATGCACTGCGCAAAGTCACTACCTAACTTGCCCAAGCAATCGATAGGATAACGGCTGCGATCTTGAAACATCATGCATCCACTTTCTTAGCAGATTGAATACGTTCACGTCTAAATGCTCGACGGACTTTGTGCATTTCTAGCGTAGGCATCGATTTACTACGCTTTGGCCCTTTTTTAGTCTTGGGTTGACGTGTTTCAAGCTTGGTGCAGCCAAAGCTACGCATCCCTTGAGGCGTTCTCGTGCGAACAAGATAATCCACCTTGGTTAAGTAATCTGCATACCCTCCTACGATATCCCAGAGCTTTGGATCGCTGTAATCGATCACTTTTAATATAGCTTCATCCTGCTTTTGCAATGCATTAACATTCCAAGTATAAGCATACTGATTGCCAATCTCTTGATCCCATTGATCAGCAATTGCCTTGGCCACATTGATTCGATCTTGATGCTTTGCACCATTGAGACCAATAAACCAATGAATGTGCAGTCCTTTGACAGAGGCACATTCAATTTTCCAAGCAAAGAATGCAATGTCGTCACCGTACATCTTCCTAAGAATTTTTAGCATTTTCTTTCTATAGCCTGCCACTACTTTGAAGCGTTCTACGTAATCCTCGTTAGAGACAAAAGCCCCTCGCATATCAGGTACCTGGCGCTTATAGCCCCAATCTAACCGAATAAGCAAAATAGAATAGTGTTTAGAGTACGCCTGCTGCGTAACACACATCATTTGCTTGAATCTTTTCGTAGAGTTCTTTTGATATTTATAATTAGAATCAATCGAGCTTTTAGTCATAAGTCTCCTACGTATAACAAGAGACAGTTCATTCACGTAATCTCTAACCTTTCTCTTCTCCAATGCATTCATTATTGAATAAATTTTGAAATGATTAGTTGATACGTTATTAAAGAAAGATGAGTCTTTTTTCTCGATAGAAATCAGCCACTCCGTAGTAGCTTCAAAAATATCTTTAGCTACTGGAGATACCTCCATCCACTGTTGAATTTTCAATGCTCTATCAAGAAATACATTGAGCGCTACAGCACTAATTACATCAAACATTGCATTTATGTAAATCCTTCTTCCTCGAAGATCTTTATTAGACTCGATGAGAGGAAATGGCAATTCATGAGGAACTCTCTTCACCCATTCATTGAGTGCATTTAAAGACTTTATGATGTCTTTGCTATATATCTCATCAATACAGTTTTCATCATCATCAAAAAATCCGTTATTGTTAATTTTCTTTTTAAGATAGGAGTTTGACAATAAAACATTGTCATTAGTCATGGTTACATCCACTTATATATATTTGCTATATATTTATTTAATAAATACCTAATTAATAGACAGAATATTTGCATCTATTTGCGAGGAAAAACTTCCGTATATAACGAATGCTTTCCATGCAAATAGAACATATGCAAACTTCTTTTAATTAGAAATATTTAGTACCCAATTTAATGAAATTTCCCACAAATATGCAGATGGTCGATGTACGCATGAACATCAGACAATACCCACCCCAAAGCTTTGACTCCCAGTCGTACAGGCTTCGGAAATGAAGCGTCGTAGTACTTGGACTTTGGGTTCAGTCGCAAGTACACCGTCGAGCGAGACACACTGAGTAGCTCTATGAGCTTAGGCAGTCGAATGATCGACTTACACATCTGTGCAGTGCTTTCTGGGCGCACATCACCATGAGCCGGATGCTTGCTTGCAGTACTCACCTGAGGAGCACCTCCTACGAAATGGTGCATACGAGAGAGAGAAGAAGATTGTGTAGACATGATTTTTTGTCCTTTGTTGCTATGCACTTATTGGACAAAAAGCACGTTTTCCTCTACATACAGGTGCTTAACTTTCGGAAAACTCATCAAGCATGTGTATTGACAAATTATTGTTTTTTATGTTTTTTAATTACCAAAGAATTTAAAAATCTTGGCTCATTGAGACACTTACGCGAACACGCGAACCTCCTCGAAATTTAGTACCGTACAGAGGAGAAAATGCTCTGCGTTGAGTCATGCGACCACCACCCAGGTCGCGCACCTAATCAACCGGCACCATCACCTGATCAACGAGCCCAAGACTCTTTTTGCTGCAAAAAAGCATCAGATCTAGCTAAGAGATGAACAAAAAAACAAAAAATTAAACTCTAGATAATTTCAAACACACATCACTAGCTTGGCCTACATAACGAGCCTCTACCAGCCATTCCAGCCTGAGCCTTTGCTCAGGCTTTTTTGTCTTCACGAATCTGGAGCTATTGATGAACCCAACGTCGCATCTCTGTCCTTTTTGTCGCAGCCCTAACGTTGTGCCCCACGCAATAGGGCACAAGGTATTCGGCTGCATAGGAATCCTTGCTGGTGCTACCGGCGCAATTCACACCGCGCTTAAACACCTCCCAAAAGGCAGCTTCACACTGCCTGGCATCGCTCTGTCTGTCATCGCAGCTGCAGCACTGTCTGCACTCAGTGCCAGCGCACTAGGTTGTCGCATTGGGAGCGAAGCTGGCTCTCAACTTGACGACATGTTGTTTGGCAATCGCTTCTGCCTGAACTGCAAGCGGGCTTTTTGCTACGCCTGAGCATGCTTGCGAGTTACTGTTTTTGAAACATTGAATTAATAGGATCACATATGGCCCATCTCTTAGAAACCATGGCTTACGCTGGACAAACCCCTTGGCATGAACTGGGCCATGCACTGCCCGCAAAACAAGGCATTGATGTCTGGGCTCAGGCGGCAGGCATGGACTGGCGCATCCAGGAAACACCTGTACGTTATCTGGCATCTGATGCCGACTCAGGTCTGTCTGGCCTGTATGCAGAGCCCAAAGAGTTTGTCGAACAAAAGGTGCTCTACCGCAGTGACACCCAAGCGCCGCTGTCCGTTGTGGGTAGTCGCTACCAAGTGGTGCAGCCCCGTGATGTGCTGGAGTTCTACCGGGACCTGACCGAAGTGGCAGGCTACGAACTGGAAACAGCTGGCGTGCTCAAGGCTGGGCGTAAGTTCTGGGCCCTGGCCCGCACGGGCAAATCAATGGCGCTTAAAGGCAAGGATGTGGTCAATGGTTATTTGCTGCTGGCAACGTCCTGCGATGGAACGCTGGCCACCGTCGCCATGCCAACTACGGTGCGGGTGGTATGTAACAACACACTGACGATGGCTTTGAAAGATGGCGTGGGTGCCGTGAAGGTGCCTCACAGCACGACTTTTGATGCGCAAGCAGTTAAGCGCCAGTTGGGAATTGCAGTGGGCCAGTGGGACAGTTTCATGTACCGCATGAAGACACTGGCAGAGCGCAAGGTCAAAACACACGAGTCGATGAATTACTTTCTCAAGGTGATTTGCAACGCCGATGCGCATGCGGATATGTCTGTCGGCCTGACCAACGAGCGAGCGCTTAAAAAGGTACAGATGCTCTACGAGGGCCATGGGCGAGGAGCAGAGATGCATGCTGCCAAGGACACCGCCTGGGGCTTGCTGTGCGCCGTCACGGAGTTCGTGGACCACGAGAAACAAGCCCGCAGCCAGGACAACCGCCTGGACAGTGCCTGGTTCGGCCAGGGGGCTGTGATCAAGCAGCGGGCCTTGGACCATGCCTTGCAGCTGGTGTCTTGATCATGTTCAAACGCTGGCTTGCATGGCCCTACTGGCCTTCTCCACTGGGATTTCCCATCTACTTTCCACCACCACGAACCGCCTGTTGAGGCGGTTTTTTTATGCCCGCAATTTCTGCGGGCCAAGGAGATTTATATGTCTGTTCATTTGCTCAGCAATGCCAATCTGGATCTGCAGAGTCTGTCTACCGTACGTGCACCTGCCACCCGAAAAGGGGCTGCGTTGCGCCTGGTCTCGACCAAGGATCTAGCCAGAGACGATTGGCTGGAGGTTCGTCGTACAGGCATTGGTAGCTCCGATGCCGCTACAGCAGTGGGCCTTAACCCTTATCAGTCCCAACTGGAGCTGTGGATGCAAAAGACGGGCAAGGCTGACTTGCTGCCTGCGGTAGACCCCAACGATGACACCAGCCCCATGTTCTGGGGCACGCTGTTAGAACCCATAGTGGCTGCGCACTACACCAAGCGCACAGGCAACAAGGTACGCCGTGTGAATGCCGTGCTGCAGCATCCCAAGCATCCCTGGATGCTGGCCAATGTGGACCGTGAGGTGGTGGGTTCATCCGAGGTGCAAATTCTGGAATGCAAGACTGCAGGCATTCACGGTGCACGCCTTTGGAAGGATGGCGTGCCTGAGTATGTGCAATTGCAGGTCATGCACCAGTTGGCTGTCACGGGCTACAAGGCTGCAGATGTGGCCGTGCTCATTGGGGGACAAGAGCTGCGCATCTTCCGCATCCAGCGGGATGAAGCTTTGATTGCCCGCTTGATCGAGATGGAACACACCTTCTGGGAGATGGTGGAGGGCAACACGCCACCAGCTGGAGATGGCTCTGACAGTGCTGAGAAAGCGCTGCGCTGCCTCTATCCCAACAGTGGCGGTGAAGAAGTGGACATGAGTGACAACCCAGAGCTCAATGCCACGTTCGACGCCTTGCTGATTGCACGGGAGCAGCTTGATGCCGCTCAAAAGCAGGAAGCACGCTTGCGCCAGGCCATTCAGATCCACATGGGCGAAGCAGGCAAAGCCACGTTTGCCTGTGGTGGTAGCGTGACTTGGAGGCGCAGCAAAGACGGGCAAGCCTTCGACACAGCGCAGTTCGTCAAAGACCATCCCGAGCTGTCCAAAGCCTACCTCACCACACGGCCTGGATCTCGGCGGTTTTGCGTGTATCCAGCTTGAGCTGACCATCCTTCCCACATCCATCCCCCTCTCGCTCCCTGTGGCCCATGCCACCGGGAGCTTTCTTTTTTTGGAGCAAAACATGATCAAAGGTTTGATGATTACCCCGCCCGTCATTGGCCGAATTTCTATTGGCAAAGTCGTGGAAAAGAATGGCAAGCGCCTGCCAGAGAAAGACGATGAATTCACCATCACCACACAGGTCCAGCAGCGCGGTCAGTGGGTGCTACACCCGTTGGATGAGGCTTTGCGCCAAAGCCAAGCAGATGCCTTCACCGTTGGCGGCATAAAGGAAGGCGCTGAGCCTTCCGACAGTCAAAGTGAAAGTATTCCCGCACGCAGTGCCAAGCGCACGCTCAAAGACAAGATGGGGGTTGCAGGTCAAGCGCCTGCAGAAACTAGCTCTCCACGACGGAAGCTGCGCAGCATTCCCGTGCGCGTCTTGTTCAATGACCCTGATCTAAACCTGCGAGCCAACTACTGCATGTTTGACCGCAGCACAGCGCGTCCTGTCTGCGTGGGTGACGGGGAGAGCTGCAAGCGCGTCACGGATCAAGGGCTGGAGACGATGGAATGTCCCGGTCCTGATGCCTGCCGTTTTGGGCTGGGTAACTGCAAGCCCTATGGAAGGCTGAACGTCAGCATAGGTGAAAGCGATGAGCTGGGCAGCTTTGTGTTTCGCACCACGGGCTTTAACAGCATTCGTACCTTGGCTGCACGCCTGCAGTACTTCGCTGCAGTCTCTGGTGGCCACCTGGCCTGCATGCCACTGGAGCTCAAACTGCGGGGCAAGTCCACCACGCAATCACACCGCTCGGCCATTTATTACGCAGACTTGGTCGTGCGCTCAGGGCTGTCGCTCAATGCTGCTATTGGACAAGCCAAGGACTTGGTTGCAGAGCGCTTGGCTGCGGGCTTTGATCAGATGGCCTTGGACAGTGCTGCACGCCACGGCTTTGCCAATGGCTGCTTTGAAGACGCGCCGGATGAAGTCGCTGAGATTGTGGAGGAGTTTTATCCCGATGGCAGTCCAACGCTCACTGGCTCTGGCATTGAGGCCGCCGATGATGGCACCCCAAACCGGCTGCGCCATGGTACGCATAGTCCGTCATCTTAAAGACCGTGATCGCATAGACCGTAGTGTTTAACACCGTGTATTTGCACACCGTGATGCTTTGTCACGTGTGCAGATGCACTGTGGTCAAGACTGCTACGAATCGTAACCATTGCGCCCCATGGCAAGCAAACCAATGACCGATGCAGACCGCTCCCCCTTGCTCAAGGCTTTCGGGAATGCCGTACGCGAGTACCGCAAAGCACAGGGATTTTCTCAAGAGGGTTTTGCGCATTACTGCGGCTTGGATCGCAGCTACATGGGTGGTGTGGAGCGTGGCGAGCGCAATGTGACGCTGGCCAATATCGAACGCATCATCGCCGCCCTGCACATGAAGCCCTCGGAGTTTTTCCTGGTCATCGATGCACAGTTCCGAGACATCAACGCGCAACTCCAAACTGTGCAATTGAACGGCTTTGCACCGCACTACCTGCAATGCATTCCCCGCAAGTCCTCATAAAGCCCATCCCTGCCTTCGCCCTCCTCTGACTAGAGGACGGTCAGATGCAAGTTTCCGATTGAAGACCAACTCCCAAGAGAGGGATATATGAAAAAACAACTACTTATTTGCTCAGCCTTGGCATTGGTTGGCTGCAGCTCAGCACCTGACACAGCAGATGTAGAAAAGTTTCTGGAGCCCAACTTCGCCAGTTGCCAAAACATCGAGATCGTTGACATCAAAAAAACCAACGGCTATGAGGAGGATGGCAAATACAAGGTCGAATTCACCTACGGCATTGAGCTCAAAGATCCCAGTGCGCTCAAAGAGCTCTTGAAAACTTACGAGCAAGAGAAGGAAAGTAAGCTGGCCTGGCTAGCTGCCATGGCTGCTTACAACAAGCAAGAAGGGCCGCTGCATGAGGAGGTTGGTCGTCTTTACAAGGAATACGAAGCTCAAGGCCCTCGACCCAATCAATTTTCCAATGATGGATCGGATTACCCATACGGCAGCCGCCTCCAAGAGTATGAGATGGCAGTCAAACAATGGAAACAGCTCAATCCACCGCCCGCAATCTGGCAACAGAAGAAGGACGAGCTGGAACAGCTGTACGCCGACCGCTCCACGTTGCGACAACAACAACCTCACGGCAAGATCTACCCGCATGCTGATACAGCGGTGGAATCCCTCTACCTCAAAGGTTGCCCAAGCGGTACTTACCTGAAGTTCATGCGAGGAATTTTTAATGCACCACGGCAGGCCGCGCAGAGCCATGAAGACCCGACGTACTGGTTCAAGGAGTACGAGATCCAGATGCAAGGCATCGTCACCATGCGCAAAACCGATAACGGCTGGCGGGCACTCAATGCGGGGTAAAAACTGATCTACTGCTCAACGCCTTGTGCGTTGGGCATGTGGAACATCAGCTTTGTTTTTTAGTTTGGATGATGACTAGCCAAGCGCTTTTCCCTGAGTCCTGATTCGCCAATACAAAGCGGACTGAAAGGCTCCAAGACAGATGCACATCTTCCTAGCTATCATCCTTTTTTTATTTTTTTTGGGTTGTGCACCGAAATTTTTCAAATGGCTGCTACTTATCGACGTGGTGGCTCTCGCGGTGTACTACGTTGGCCTACGCATCTGTGCCCTCATCACGCTTCGATCTATTGCAGTGCAAAGGACCGCGCCACACCGCATCCCGCCAGGGATCGCAGGTCCCTACTGCGCTCGAGATAATGCGCCATGCAGCCCACCTCGGTCACCCCGTCCGCGAACAGGTCGTTGTAGCCCGCGTAGTCGTCGCAGACAAGGTGACCCATCCACGGGCCCAGTGACCGGGTTCGCTTCTGTCTCCTTCGGGCCGGTGGCGGTGGCACAGAGGTAGGCACGGTGGTCTTGCCCGTACCCGGGCTGAGCATGGCCACTGGCGTCTCGTGGCGTTGTAAGCTGCCCTCTTACTGCAGGCTTTGTGAGCCGGCGTACATCAGCCCCATGTCGGGGCTGCTCATCAGTGCCTCGATGTCCATCAGGATCAGCATGCGCTCGCCCACGCTGGCAATGCCCGTGATGAAGCTCGTGTCCATCGACGTGTTCATCTCCTGCGCCGGCTTGATCAGCTCGCTGGCCAGCTCCAGCACGTCCGAGACCGAATCGACCACCGCACCGACCACCCGGCCGCGCACGTTGAGCACGATCACCACCGTGAAGCCGTTGTATTCCACCTTCTCGCAGCCCAGCTTGATGCGCAGGTCCACCACCGGCACGATCACCCCGCGCAGGTTCACCACGCCCTTGATGAAGTGCGGCGCGTTCGCAATCCGCGTGGGCTCCTCGTAGGAGCGGATCTCCTGCACCCGCAGGATGTCGATCCCGTATTCCTCCGCACCCAG
>CAUQST010000065.1:0-18439 GCA_963520865.1 uncultured Comamonas sp. | reverse complement strand
ACCGTCAAACCGTCAAACCGTCAAACCGTCAAACCGTCAAACCGTCAAACCGTCAGGGCGTGAATGGGCTCATCCATGGCAGAGACCGGGGCCGTGTCCACTTTGGTGGTGCGTGCCTTGCGGTCTGCGCGAATCCATTGCGCCGCTTTTTCAGCCAGCATCAGCGTTGGGCTGTTGGTGTTGCCGCTGGTGATGGTGGGCATGGCACCGGCATCCACCACGCGCAGCGCCTGCACCCCACGCACGCGCAAATGGCTGTCCAGCACGGCCATGCTGTCGCCGTCACGCCCCATCTTGGTGGTGCCTACGGGGTGGAAGATGGTGGTGGCAATATCGCCCGCCAGCCGTGCCAGCTCTTCATCGGTCTGGTACTGCGTGCCCGGTTTCCATTCCTGGGGGTTGTAGCGTGCCAGCGCGGGCTGGCTGACGATGTTGCGCGTCACGCGCAGGCTGTCTGCTGCCACCTGGCGGTCGTGCGCAGTGCTCAGGTAATTGGGGGCAATCGTGGGCGCATCTTCAAAATTGGGGCTCTTGATCTGCACCGTGCCACGGCTGGAGGGGTTGAGGTTGCACACGCTGGCCGTGAAGGCCGGAAAGCTGTGCAGTGGCTCGCCAAATGCATCCAGCGACAAAGGCTGCACGTGGTATTGCAAATTGGGGTGCGGCATGTCGGGGTGGCTGCGCGTGAACGCACCCAGCTGTGAGGGTGCCATGCTCATCGGCCCCGTGCGATGCAGCAGGTATTCCAGCCCGATGCGCATCTTGCCCCAGCGTGTCGCAGTCAAGGTGTTGAGCGTGGGCGTGTCATTGACCTTGTAGACCGAGCGAATTTGCAGGTGGTCTTGCAAGTTGGCCCCCACGCCCGGTAAATCCAGCGTGACCGGAATGCCTTTGTCACGCAGCAAATTGGCCGGGCCAATGCCTGAAAGTTGCAGCAACTGCGGTGAGTTGATGGCCCCGGCGCACAGGATGACTTCTTCCGTGGCGGTGAGGTGTTCCAGCTCATCGCCAATCCAGGCTTTCACCCCGGTGCAGCGCAATGAGCCATCGGGCTGGCGCTCTGTGACCAGACGGGTGGCCTGGGCCATGGTCCACATCTCAAAGTTAGGGCGTCCATAGCACTTTGGACGCAAGAAGGCCTTGGCGGTGTTCCAGCGCAACCCATCTTTTTGGTTCACCTCAAAGTAGCCCACACCCTCGTTGATCCCGGTGTTGAAGTCCGGGGTGGCAGGAATACCGGCCTGCTGTGCAGCCTCGGAAAAGGCATCCAGAATGTCCCAGCGCAAACGCTGTTTTTCAACGCGCCATTCGCCCTTGTTGCCGTGCGAAGCGGCAAACGCCGCATCGTGGGGCTGGCCTTCATCCAGTCGCCAGTGGCTTTCGTGTTTTTTGAAAGCGGGCAACACGTTGTCCCAGCGCCACGCATCATCGCCCGTCAGCTGTGCCCACTGGTCGTAATCACGCGCCTGGCCGCGCATGTAGATCATGCCGTTGATGCTGGAGCAGCCGCCCAGTGTTTTGCCACGTGGATAGCGCAGGCTGCGTCCGTTGAGCCCGGCATCTGGTTCTGTCTGATAGAGCCAGTCTGTGCGTGGGTTGCCAATGCAGTGCAGGTAACCAACGGGGATGTGGATCCAGTGGTAATCGTCTTTGCGACCCGCTTCGAGCAATAAGACCCGCACATTGCGGTCTGCGCTGAGGCGGTTGCACAGCAAGGCGCCTGCGGTTCCGCCTCCGATGATGATGTAGTCGAAAGTGGTGTCGCTCATGGTCTGTGCCAGCGGTAACTGGCCTAAAACAAGCACCCGACGTGGGTGCTAGTGCTGCCATTTTGAAGAGATGCTGCCGTCTGTCGATAGGGAAAGCGTGTAGTCCCAGGCTTACGAATTAGTAAGGTTGTTGCCAAGTGGCTGACACGCCTGCCCGCGCTCTGCCTGCGGGTCCTTCGGAGAAAACTTGTAAGCTTGGCGCACTTTGGCTTTGCACGTTGCTATGACAGATACCACTCCACGCTTGACGATCACCTCGGACGACCAGGGTGCGTGGGCGCTGCTGCAAGGGCGCTGGGGGGCGGCAGAGCTGGGGCAGCGCAAGGCTTGGCAAGCACTGCAAAAAGCCTTGCATGCCTGTGGTGCAAACCCCGCACAAGGCTGGGATCTGGAGGGCCTGCAGTGGCTGGACCACGTGGGTGCGCAGTTGCTTTGGAACCACTGGCAGCATGCATGGCCACAGAAGCTGAGGCTCACAGACGGCCAGCGCGCCATGCTCACGCGCGTAGCCTCATTCCAGCAGGCCCCCGCGCCGCCGCGCAAACCCTGGAGCTGGATGGACCAGGTCAACCGGCTGGGTTTGCTGGTGCTGCATGCGCTGGACCACCTGACGCATCTGGTGGAGCTGGTGGGCCAGCTGGCGCTGGATTTTTGGTTTTTGCTGCGCAATCCACGCAAGGGCCCGTGGCGCGACTTTTCCGGCCACCTCTACAGCATGGGCGCTACGGCGCTACCCATTACAGCGCTGGTGGGGTTCTTGATCGGGGTGGTGCTGGCCTATTTGATGGCCTTGCAGCTGCGTCAGTTTGGGGCGGAAGCCTTCATTGTGAATATTTTGGGTATCTCTTTGATCCGCGAGCTGGGCCCACTGCTGGCCGCCATCTTGGTGGCGGGCCGCTCAGGTTCTGCGATTACGGCGCAAATTGGGGTGATGCGCGTGACGGAGGAGCTGGACGCCATGCAGGTCATGGGCATACGCCACGGCTTCAGGCTGGTCATGCCGCGCGCCATGGCACTGGCCGTGGCCATGCCTTTGATCAGCTTGTGGACCACGCTGGCCGCTCTGGGCGGCGGCATGCTGGCCGCGGATTTGACCATGGGCATTTCTGCAGGTTATTTCTGGCAAGCGTTGCCCGACGCTGTGGAAATCGGAAATCTGGTGCTGGCCATGTCCAAGTCTGTGGTGTTTGGCATCTTCATCGCCCTGATCGGCTGCCACTGGGGCCTGCGGGTGCAGCCCAATACCCAGAGCCTGGGGGAGGGCACCACGGCATCGGTGGTGTCGTCCATCACCATGGTCATCATCGTGGATGCTATTTTTGCCATTGCGTTCAAGGACGTGGGGTTCTAGGTCATGACAGCAATGCACAACACCGAACCCGTCGTCATCGTCGACAAGCTGTGGAGCATCTTTGGCGAGGGCGATAAAGCCTTTGCAGTGCACCAGGACTTGGATTTGACGGTGTTTCGCGGAGAAATGCTGTCGATTGTGGGTGGCTCTGGCACGGGCAAGACCGTGCTGCTGCGGCAAATTCTGGGCTTGCTCCACCCCGGTAAAGGCAGTGTGACAACCCTTGGCAAACCTGCGGCGCAACTGTGCGGTGAGGGCGCTGCCGCCCGTGTGGGCATGTTGTTTCAGCACGGGGCGCTGTATTCGGCCTTCAACGTGCTGGAGAACATTGGGTTTGCGCTGCGCGAGCAAGGCACGCTGCCAGACGCCATGGTCGATGAGGCCGCCATGATCAAGCTGCAGATGGTTGGCTTGAAACCAGAGCACGCAACGCGCATGCCCGCAGATCTTTCGGGTGGTATGGTCAAGCGCGTGGCGCTGGCTCGCGCCTTGATCATGGATCCACCGCTGCTGTTGCTCGATGAGCCAACCGCTGGGCTGGATCCCACCAGTTCCGATGAATTTTGTGCGCTGCTGCGCGAGCTGCACGCCGACCTGGGGCTGACCGTCATCATGGTCACGCACGACTTGGACACCTTGTTCGCTCTGTCCAGCCGCGTGGCCGTGCTGGCTGAAAAGCGGGTGCTGGTGACGGGTACGCCGCGCGAAGTGGCGCAATTTCAGCATCCGTTTATTGAAACGTTCTTTCAGGGTGAGCGTGGTCGTCGTGCCATGGCGCCAGTCCCGCAAGGAGGGCATTAACCATGGAAAACAAATCCCATGCCATGGCCGCAGGCACGTTTGTGCTGGTGCTGGCTGTTTTGCTGGCAGGGCTGGCCTTGTGGCTGACCCGCGACCGCCATGAATACAAGCTCTATGAGCTGTCCACGGCGGATGCCATCAGCGGGCTGCAAAACCAGGCCACGGTGCGCTACAAAGGGGTGGCTGTCGGCAAGGTGACGGACATTACGTTTGACGACGCGCAGCAAGGCAATGTGCTGATTCGCATTGCTGTTGACAGCAAGGCCCCGGTATCCACCACGGGGACCTTCGGCATGCTGGGTTATCAGGGGGTGACAGGCATTGCGCACATCCAGCTCGATGATCTGACCCCGCCGGGTGCCGAAATACCCAGTGGGGAAAGCGGCTTGCCCCGTCTGCCCATGAAATCGTCCCCTTTGAGTGTGCTGGCAGATCAGGGAATGACGATTTTGAGCAAAGTGGATGAGGCGACCAAGCGCATCAACCAGCTCTTGGGCGATGAGAACCAGGAGCGCTTCAGCAGTTTGCTGTCGAACCTGTCGGATGCCGCAGGCAATGTGAGCGAGGTGACGCGCTCAATGAACATCACCCTGCGTGAGCAGGTCGTGCCTGCGGTGCGCGAGTTTCCAGCCATGGCGCAGGATGCGCGGCGTGCCATGCAAGCGATGGAGCGCGCGGGTGACGAGGCGGGTGCCCTGGCCAAAGATGTGCGCAAGATGACCACGGCGGTGCAGGAGTCCGGCGGTGTGCTGGAGCAAATGACCGCCGGCTCTCAGTCCATGGCGCGTGCAGCAGAGCGTTTTGACCGTGCCACCTTGCCCGGTATCAATCAGGCGGCCAGTGATGTGTCCTCTGCGGCGCGGCAGCTGGGCAGTGCAGTTTCTGGGATTGGAGACAATCCCCAGGCCTTGATATACGGCGTGGGCGGCAAGCCTGGCCCGGGTGAACCGGGTTTTGTTGCCCCACCAGCCAATCAATGAGGATGCAGCATATGCAAACAATGAAATCAGGCCTCTTGAACGGGCGCAGCTGGATGGCCAGTGGCGTGCTGGCGGTGTTGCTGGCAGGTTGCAGCAACTTGCCACAGCCTCCCCAGGCGGTAGCGCGCTATGACTTGGGTGTGCCCCCCGCTTTGGCACCCGCCAGCGTTGCGCTGCAGCCTGTGGCGCTGACCAAAATGCTGGCCCCTTTGCAGTCAGACGGCAATACCGCCGTGCGTTACCGGCTGGCCTATGCCGATGCCCAGGTGCTGCATGCCTATGCCCAGGCCCGTTGGAGTTTGCCGCCCGCGCAGATGGTGTTGCAGCGGTTGCGTGAGCATCTGGGCCAAGGTGGCCGGGTGGTGCTCTCGGCAGAGGCTGGGGAGCTGCCGCCCAGTGTGCAGGGCAGGCAGGTTCCGGTATTGCGCTTGTCGCTGGAAGAATTCAGCCATGTGTTCGCCAGTGCACGCCAGAGCGCTGGCTGGGTGCGGGTACGCGCCACCTTGGTTGACCCAGCACCGCAAGGCGATGTGCTGCTGGCGCAGCAGGTCTTTGAAGTGCGCCAGCCAGCCGCTGCGCCCAACGCATCGGCGGGCGTACAGGCTTTGACGCAGGGCGTCGATGCGATAGGCCAGCAAATGCTGCCTTGGCTACAGACCGTAACGGCTGTCAGCAAGCGTTGAGGCCAGCCTTGCAGCGATGGGCGGCATGGTCTTACCGTCCGTCGCCTGCAGTGACTACGTCCGGCGCCCACGTGACTTAGTACAGTGAATGTTCGCGCTGCACAACAGCAAGGCCATGATTTATTTGGTTTTTCTGCTGTGTGGCATGGATGAATACACGTAAAGGAGTCGCTATGAATGAAGACCGTATCTCAGGAAACTGGAAACAATTCAAAGGCAAGATGCGTGAGCAGTGGGGCAAGCTGACGGACGACGACGTCGATGTGATTGCAGGCAAGCGCGACCAGTTTCTGGGCAAGCTGCAAGAGCGGCACGGTATCGCCAAGGAAGAGGCAGAAAAGCAGTTGACGGATTGGCAAAAGCGCCACCCCGACTTCCGTTGGGACAAGTAAGCCATTGATGGCGCAAAGCATGGGCGCGGGCCGCCCATGCTTTTTTTTATACCTCTGAGACAAGGAGTCGCTATGCAATTCACCCCAAAATTAATAGCAATGACCGCAGCCGCATTGATGGCTACATCTGCTTTTGCACTGACTGCAGAAGAACATAAGGCTGAGCAACAGCGCATAACGGCCGAATACAAGGCAGCGAAAGCGCAGTGCACATCGCTGACCGCGAATGCCAAGGATGTCTGTGAAAAAGAGGCCGAGGGCCGCGAGAAAGTAGCCAAGGCAGAGCTGGAGCACCGCAAAGATCCAACCGAAAAGCGGCGCTACAACGTTGCCAAGACCAAAGCCGATACTGCCTACGCAGTAGCCAAGGAAAAGTGTGACGACCTCAAGGGTAACGCTGAGGATGTGTGTAAAAAAGATGCCAAGGCACAACACGTGAAAGCCCTGGAAGCCGCCAAGGTAGCGGATGCGCGGGCAGAGGGCAGCAAAGATGGCAACGCCAAGGCGGCGCACGTGTCAGAGGTCCGTAAGGACGCCGCACAAAACGTGCGTGAAGCCGACTACAAGGCTGCCATGGAGCGTTGCGATGCTCTGTCGGGCGACGTGAAGGACAAATGCCAAAACGATGCCAAGCGTACTTTTGGCCAGTAGTGTCTAAAGCCTGACGCTGCATGACACATGACGTGTGGCATATAGCGTGCACAACCAAGCCCTGCAATGCAGGGCTTTTTGCTTTAGGGAAAACAAGGCTGTAGGTCAATGCCTTGGGCTGGTCGGAATTTGATGTGACGCAAATCCCTAAGAAATCTCCTCTTTAAGCTTGGTTCACTGAAACAAACCCATAAGAAGGAGTTGCACTATGGCGACGTTGGAATGGAGCGCAGCTTTGGAGCTGAACGTTCCTGCCATGGATGAAACGCACAAAGAGTTTGTCGATCTGCTGGCTGCTGTAGAAAGCGCTGCGGACGAAGAACTTGAACCGCTGTGGCAAGAACTGATTGCGCATACGGAAGCACACTTTGGGCAGGAAGACCGCTGGATGGAATCCACGGGGTTTTCTGTGGGCAACTGCCATGCTACCCAGCATAAGGTGGTGCTGGAAATCATGCGAGAAGGCGCCAAGAATGGTGCGCAGGGCAACTTCACCATGATTCGCGGCATGACGCCGGAGCTGGCCTCCTGGTTCAGCTACCACGCCCAGACCATGGATGCGGCTTTGGCGCAGCACATGCAAAGCGTGGGCTTTGACCCGGAGACGGGTGAAGTGGCCCATACGGAGTCTTTGCCCGAGCAGCTGATCAGCGGTTGTGGTGGCGCTTGCTCCAAGCCCGAAGATCATGACCAGCATTCGGTTCAGGCGCAAAAGGTAGCGCAAGCGGCGGCGTAGCCGCCAAGGTTTCTTGGCACGCACGGCGGCAACCGTGCGTGAACTGGAGCCTAGCCTGCTAGTACCGGAAAAATCTTCACCAGGCCGCCAGCCATCACCTCGATGGCCAGCGCGGCCAAAATCAAGCCCATCAGTCGCGTCATCACATTGATACCGGTTTTGCCCAGGACGCGGGCAATAGGCTCTGCCATCGAAAAACTACCCCACACGCAGGCGGCCACCACTACGCCATAGCCCACCAGTGCCAGGTGTTGCCAGAAATTGGCGGCTTGGTCGGCGTAAATCACCACCGTGGACATGGCCGCGGGGCCTGTGAGCAGGGGAATGGTGAGTGGAACGACCGCAATGCTGTTGCCCATGGCCGCTTTTTCGGCACCGGCTTCCAGCGTGGCTTCGTGGGGGCGGTCTTCTGCTGGGCGTGCGTTGAGCATGTTCATGGCGCTGAGCAGTAGCAGCAAGCCTCCGCCAACCTGAAAACTTTGTAGCGATATGTTGAAGAAATCCAGCACCTGCAGCCCGATCAACGCGCATGCGGCAATCACCACAAAAGCACTGAATGCCGCGGTGCGAATGGTTTGCGTGCGCTGCTCAGCGTTAAAGCCTTGTGTGTAATGGATGAAAAACGGCACGATCGCCAGCGGGTTGACGATGGCGACCAGGGTGATCAGCGGTTTTAAATCCATGGGCGGTAGGCGTTGGGAGTGAATGGGCTAAGTGGAACGCAGATTGCTTAAAGTTGCCAGTGGTGTGGTCGAAGTGTAGGTAACGTTGGTGCGGATGAGAACATGGCACAACGACAACATACAAGGGGGCAAGCATGGGGCAGTTTGTACAGCTAATGGCAGCAGACGGGGTGCAAATCCCTGCGTGGGTGGCGCAGCCTGATGGGCCGGTGCGGGGCGCACTGGTGGTGGCACAGGAGATTTTTGGCGTGAATGCGCACATCCGTGCCGTGACCGATCGGCTGGCTGCGCGGGGTTTTGTGGCGATTGCTCCGGCACTTTTTACGCGGCTGGAGCCGGACGTGGAGCTGGGCTATGACGCCGAAGGCATGGCGCGCGGCAGAGCGCTGAAAGCAGCGGCAGAGGCTTTGCCGGGTGAGGGCGTGCTGCAAGATATTCGGGCTGCCGCGCAGTGGGTGCAGCAATCGAGCGGCGAGCGTGTGGGCATGCTGGGTTTTTGCTGGGGCGGCCTGCTGACGTGGCGCGCGGCGCAGCAGCTCGATGAACTGTCGGCAGCGGTGTGCTACTACGGTGGCGGTATGACGGTGGCACCTGACATGGCGCGCACGCCACGCATTCCGGTGATGGCGCACTTTGGCACGCTGGATGCGCATATCTCGGTGGACAGCGTGCAAGCCTTCAGCCATGCGCACCCCAGCGTGCAGGTACATTTGTACGAGGCTGATCACGGTTTTAACTGTGACCAGCGCGGCAGTTATGACGACATCAGCGCGGTGCAGGCCAAAGACCGCACGTTGGCATTTTTTGACCAGCATTTGCGCCGTGCGCTGTAATGCACCATTAAAAGAGAAGCTGCTTGCGCTGTGTTCATAAGTGTTTCAAATAGTTTTATATCTGAAATGATTGCCTGATAAGCGCTAGCAGCTCTTGTTTTTAATCGTTGTTGCCCAGCAGGCTGTCTTTTTCAATGTACCGGCGGCGCCAGAAGAACACCAGCAGCACCAGGCCAATCAGGCCCATGGCGCCCATGGCCCACCAAAAACCGTCTTCTTTGTGCACCAGGGGCAGTACGTCAAAGTTCATGCCGAACACGGCCGCAATCAAATTCAGGGGCAGAAAGATGGCGGTCAGCGTGGTGAGGGTGCGCATGATGTCGTTGGCGCGGTTGCTCTGAGCGGAAAAATGCATTTGCATGGCGGCTTCGGCACTTTGCTCCATGCGGTGCACGTGGTGAATCACGCGTTCAATGTGCTCCAGCACGTCGCGTGAGCGCACGCGCAGCAGCTCCAGCGCGCGGCGTGCGGTTTTGCTGCTGTCTTCGCTGCTCCAGCCGTCCAGCGAATCAATCCAGTCCTGCACAGCGGAGCGCTGGTCTTCGCAGATTTCATCGAGCTGGTGCAGCCCCAGGCGCGCCTGCAGCACTTCGGCCCAGTCGTTAAAACGGGATTTTGGGTTGAGCAAGGCCATCTGCCAGCCATCAATTTGCTTGGCCATGTCGCGGCGCAGGCTCTGGTAGCCATCCACCATCTGGTCGATCTGGCGCAGCATCAGGTCAGCGCTGCTGGGCGGCAGACGGCTGCCTGCGCTGCGTTTTTCGGGGAAGGTGCCTGCAGGTGACAGCAAGCGCTGCAGGTAGTGCTCGCGCACGGGGCATGCGCTGGGGTGCACGCTGAGCAAAATTTCGTCAAACACCGCAAAGCCCACGGGCGCGGTAGGCAGCCCTTTGGTGGTGGAGGGTGCTTTGGTCTGCGGCAGGTCGAGCCGGCGAAACACCAGCACGTCGTAATCCGAGGTGTAGTCAAACGTGGAGGGAATGTGCGCGTTCAGCAGGTCGGAGATGTGCAGATCCACCAATGGTGTGCCGCACAGTGACAGCAGCAGTGGCTGTACGGCGGCTAGCTGCGCCTCAAATTCGCTGCGTTCGCAAGAGAGCCAGTAAAACGCACCGGCCTCGGGGCGCGGCAGTGGGGTGGACTCGGTGGGGGGCCAGGTGCCCAGGTCTTGCACCTGTTTGGTGGCAGGCTGAATCAGCAGCAGTTGCATAGGTGTAAGGTCAAAAAGGCCAAAAACGCAGGCTGTTCAGGCGCTGACAGCTATGAAAGCCGGGCGGCTGTGCAGCCACCCGGTGTGCAGGTTCAGGGGTTACAGCCCGCGCAGCTTCTTGGCCGCGTCGATCGCAAAGTACGTCAAGATGCCATCGGCCCCGGCGCGCTTGAAGGCCAGCAGCGCTTCCATCATGACGGCGTCGTGGTCCAGCCAGCCATTCGCTGCAGCGGCCTTGATCATGGCGTACTCGCCGCTGACCTGGTAGGCAAAGGTGGGTACCTTGAACTCATCTTTGACGCGGCGCACGATGTCCAGATAGGGCATGCCGGGTTTGACCATGACCATGTCTGCACCCTCGGCAATGTCCATGGCCACTTCGCGCAGGGCTTCATCGGAGTTGGCGGGGTCCATCTGGTAGACGTTCTTGTCGGCCTTGCCCAGCGCACCACGCGTACCAACGGCATCGCGGAAGGGGCCGTAGAAGGCACTGGCGTATTTGGCGCTGTAGGCCATGATGCGCGTGTAGATGTGGCCTTGCAGCTCCAGCGCTTCGCGGATGGCGCCAATGCGGCCGTCCATCATGTCGCTGGGGGCGACCATGTCGACACCGGCTTCGGCGTGCGTGAGGGCCTGGCCGACCAGCACTTCCACGGTTTCTTCGTTGAGGATGTAGCCGGTCTCATCCAGGATGCCGTCCTGGCCGTGGCTGGTGTAGGGGTCCAGCGCCACGTCGGTCATGATGCCCAGCTGGGGGAATTCTTCTTTCAGCGCGCGCACCACACGGGGGATCAGGCCGTCAGGGTTCAGTGCTTCTTTGCCGTCAGGCGTTTTCAGACTGGTGTCGATGGCGGGGAACAGCGCCAGCACTGGAATTTCCAGTTTCACACACTCTTGGGCCACAGGCAGCAGCAGGTCCAGGCTCAGGCGATCTACACCGGGCATCGAGGCAATGGCCTCGCGGCGGTTGCTACCCTCGTGGACAAACACCGGGTAGATGAAGTCATGGGCTGTCAGGTGGTTCTCACGCACCAGGTTACGGGTGAAAGCATCGCGGCGCAGGCGGCGGGGACGGCTTTGCGGAAAAGGGGTAGGGCTAGACAGATGCATGCCTGCCATTGTGCTCCTGTCAATACTTCTGTGTGAGCGATCCCGGCACAGGTCAGTCAAGCTTGTCCTTGGGGATAGTCCCGGTGCGCGCCCCCAAACGCAATGCTAGATTGGCCTTCGAGCGCGGCTTGCCGCATTCCCTGCTTCACCTCCCTGAGCAGGCCTCTTTCCAGAGGAATTTTCACGCCCGGCCTTGGCCGGGCTTTTTTTGTGCCAAGTCTGCGCCTTACACTGTGCCCATGTTGTGGGTCAAAGCTTTTCATATCGTTTTCGTGACCAGCTGGTTTGCTGGTCTTTTCTATCTGCCGCGCATCTTTGTGAATCTGGCCATGGTGACGCCGGGCTCTGTGGCAGAGCGTGAGCGCCTGATCGGTATGTCGCAGCGGTTGTTGCGTTTCACCACCATCCTGGCGATTCCTGCCATTGCACTGGGTCTGTGGCTGCTGCTGGGCTTTGGCTTTTGGCAAGCGGGCGGCTGGGTGCACGCCAAGCTGGTGCTGGTAGTGGCTGCGGTGGCTTACCACTACAGCTGTGGCGTGTTGCTTCGCCAACTGATGGCAGGCACTTGCCAGCGCAGCCACCGCTGGTTCCGCTGGTACAACGAGCTGCCCGTGCTGCTGCTGATGGCGATCGTGATCCTTGTCGTTGTGAAGCCTTTTTAAACCCACGTCCGCCCACCGGAAAGGGGCAGCCTGTGTTCAAAACCTCGGCATGGCCACTGGCCATGCTGTACACCGCACTGATTGTCTTTGCCAGCCTGTTTCCGTTTGACGGCTGGCGGGTGCAGGGCATCTCGCCCTGGGTGTTTGTGACGGCACCATTGCCGCCACCGTACTGGACGTGGTTTGACGTCAACACCAACATCGTTGGGTATGTGCCTTTGGGTTTTCTGTTGGCTCTGGGAGGGCTGCGCAGTGGTTGGCGGGCATGGTCCATTCCCGCTGCGTTTTTGAGTGGTGCAGCGCTGTCGCTGAGCATGGAGTTTTTGCAAATCTATTTGCCACGACGTGTCCCCTCCAATCTGGATTTTGTTCTCAACGCCGCAGGCGCATTGATGGGCGCTTTGCTGGCAGCAGCGCTGGAGCGGCTGGGTGCTTTGGAGCGCTGGAGCGTATTTAGGCAGCGCTGGTTTGATCAGCAGCCCCACGGGGGGTTGGTGCTGATTGGCCTGTGGCCCATTGCTTTGCTCTTTCCGGCCACGTTGCCTTTCAGTCTGGGGCAGGTGCTGGAGCGGCTGGACAAAACACTGGACGAATGGCTGGAGGGCACGCCCTTCATGGATTGGCTGCCCCTGCGGGAAGAGCCGCTGGTGCCACTGATGCCCAGTGCAGAAATGCTGTGCGTCATGCTGGGATTGCTGGCGCCGTGTCTGCTGGGCTACATGCTGATGGCGCACCGGGGTCGTCGGGCGGTGCTGGCCATCGTTGTCATAGCGGCGGGCATTGCGGCCACGGCGTTGTCATCGGCCATGGCTTACGGCCCCAGCCACGCCTGGGCGTGGAACACCCTGCCCACACAAGCGGGCATTGTGGCCGCTGTTTTGCTGGCTGCCTGCGCGCTGCCAGTGCCGCGTCGCTGGTGTGCAGTGCTGCTGATTTTGGTGCTGATGTGGCAGCTCAACTGGCTCAACCAGGCGCCGCTCAATCCGTATTTTGCCGACACACTGCAGTCTTGGGAACAGGGGCGTTTCATGCGTTTTTACGGACTGGGGCAATGGCTGGGCTGGGTCTGGCCTTACGCCGTGCTGGCCTATGTGGCGCTGCGCCTGACACAGCGGCAACCAGAACCTAATTAGGACTCCTTTCCACCGGCCCAGTGCATTACACGGCCACGGCCTAGAATGTTTGCACCATGAGTGAACACACCTCCAGCGGCTACTACAACCGCCATATTTTCTTTTGCCTGAACGAGCGCCCGAATGGCGAAGACTGCTGCGCTTTGCATGGCGCCAAGGACGGTTTTGACCACTGCAAAAAAGCCGTGAAAGATGCAGGCCTGGCTGGTAAAGGCCAAGTGCGCGTGAACAAGGCGGGCTGTCTGGATCGCTGTGCAGCAGGCCCGGTGGCGGTGGTCTACCCCGAGGGGACGTGGTACACCTTTTTTGATACCGCAGACATCGACGAGATTGTCGAGTCGCACCTTAAAAACGGCACGGTGGTTGAGCGTTTGCTGGTTCCTCCGGAACTTGGCCGCTGAAACCGACTCACAGCCCCCATTCCAAGTGTTTCTGGCTGCTAGCGCTTGTTTTTAAAGCGCTGACAGCTATAAATTAGGTAGTTGCAATTGAACGCCCAAACCGAACGATTCACCCTCACCGGCGCTGCCGGCCTGATCGAAGCCCTGCGTGACCGCCCTTTGGGCACACCCAAAGGCGTGGCAGTGATCGCCCATCCGCATCCCTTGTTTGCCGGCACCATGGACAACAAAGTGGTGCAAACCTTGGCGCGCGCCTTTGTGCAAGCAGGCTGGCAAGCCATTCGCTTTAACTTTCGCGGTGTAGGTGCCAGCGAAGGTGTGCACGATGCAGGCAAGGGCGAGGCCCAGGATTTGATAGAGGTGGTACGCCAAGTAGCACCCCAAGGTGCCGTGGCGCTGGCAGGGTTTTCTTTCGGGGCATTTGTTACTACGCACGCTGTGGCGGCTTTGTGGGATGAGGCTCGGGTTGAAAAAGTAGTGCTGGTTGGCACAGCCGCCAGCCGTTTTGAGCCCGCCTCTCTGCCGCCAGCTGCGCATGACCGTACGCTGGTGCTGCATGGTGAGAAAGATGACACCGTGCCGCTGCAGTCCGTGATGGACTGGGCGCGCCCCCAGATACTGCCTGTAACAGTTGTCCCGGATGGGGGGCATTTCTTCCACGGACAATTGCCTTTGCTCAAAGGCTTGGTGCTTCGCCACCTGAGTGCTGTGCACGTGTGAGTGCGTAGCTTTTTTTCTGCTGATTTTTTGATAACCGAGTTGTGTTCATGAAGCCTGTTTTCTCGACCCTGCGCACGCTGGCATTGACCGCGGCCATGGCACCTTTGTGGGCCAATGCCCAAATTGCACAACTGCAGCCGCCGGAAATTGCTGCACGCACCTATATGCTGGTGGATGTGACGGCCAACCAAGTGCTGGCTTCCAAGGATGTGGATGCGCCTGTAGAGCCTGCATCGCTGACCAAGCTGATGACCGGTTACCTCGTATTTGATGCGCTGCGTTCCAAAAAGATCACGCTGGAGCAACGCCTGCCTGTGAGCGAGCAAGCCTGGAAGATGCCCGGTTCGCGCATGTTCATTGATCCCAAGATGCAAGTGCCTGTCGAGGACTTGATCAAGGGCATGATCGTGCAGTCGGGCAATGACGCCACCATGGCGCTGGCCGAGGGCGTGGGCGGTACCAAGGAAAACTTTGTGCGCCTGATGAACGAGCAGGCCAAAGCGCTGGGTATGACGGGCACCGCCTACAAGAACCCTGAAGGGCTGACCGAGCCTGGCCACTTGACGACCGCGCGTGACCTGTCTATTTTGGCAATTCGCCTGATGCGTGACTTCCCGCAGTACACGCACTACTACGCCATCAAGGAATATCGTTACCAAGGCACTCCCGCTGCCAACGGCCGTAACCGCAATACCTTGTTGTTCCGTGACCCTACTGTCGATGGCCTCAAAACCGGCCATACCAATGCGGCAGGCTACTGCCTGGTCTCGACTGCCAATCGCGAAATCCCCAACGTGGGTGGTCGCCGCATGCTCTCTATTTTGCTGGGTGCAGCCAGCGACAACGCGCGTGCCAATGAAAGCCAGAAGCTCCTGAACTGGGGCTATACGGCCTATGACGCGGTCAAGCTGTTTGATGCTGGACAGGCCATGGAAGAGGCGCAAATCTGGAAGGGCGCGAAGGGCACGATCAAGGTCGGTCGTGAAGGCGCAACTGTAGTGACAGTGCCTTCGGGCAGCTCTGGCAAGGTCACCACCCAGGTGGTGCGTACCGATCCTTTGATGGCGCCAATTGCCAAGGGCCAGCAAGTGGGTACTTTGAAGGTGTTGGTGGCGGATCAAGTGGCAGCTGAATTGCCCATCGTTGCGCTGGAAGGCGTAGACGAAGGTGGTTTCTTTGGCCGTACTTGGGATGCCATCCGACTGTGGATTCGTTAACGCGAACCACGAAAACGGTAGGCGCCTAATACCTGGGTGCCTACCGTTTAATCACATATGACTTGCTCTGGGTTTGCCAAGCTGGTACATTCGAGAGCTTTTCGGAATTTCCGAAGGGTTTCACGTTTTCGTTTTTTACGTTTAGGGACGTTATTTAATGCCAACCATTAACCAACTCGTGCGTCAGGGCCGCACGGTAGAAGTTGTTAAATCCAAGAGCCCTGCTATGGAAAACTGCCCCCAGCGCCGTGGCGTGTGTACCCGTGTGTACACCACGACACCTAAGAAGCCTAACTCGGCTTTGCGTAAGGTGGCTAAGGTGCGTCTGACCAACGGTTTCGAAGTTATTTCGTACATCGGCGGTGAAGGCCACAACCTGCAAGAGCACAGCGTGGTGCTGGTGCGTGGCGGTCGTGTAAAGGACTTGCCAGGTGTGCGTTACCACATCGTGCGCGGTTCGCTTGACCTGCAAGGCGTCAAGGATCGCAAGCAGTCCCGTTCGAAGTACGGTGCTAAGAAGCCTAAGGCTAAGTAAGCCCTGGTTTCGAAAAACAAACGGTGTTTGATTCGCCTGACTGGCGCGGTCAAACGTAGTGACCCGAAGCGCAAGTGTTTTGCGTGGGTCGAGTAAGTGAGAGTCTTTGATTAGCTCTCGCGGTGTCTGAAAAGTCACCAACTGAAGCAAAGATAGAGGTGAAAAATGCCACGTCGTCGCGAAGTCCCCAAACGTGAAATTCTGCCGGATCCTAAGTTCGGTAATGTAGAGCTGTCCAAATTCATGAACGTGATCATGGAAGGCGGCAAGAAGGCTGTTGCAGAGCGCATCATTTATGGTGCTCTGGAACTGATCGCCAAGAAGCAGCCTGAAAAAGATGCTTTGGAAGTGTTCGTTACAGCTATCAACAACATCAAGCCTATGGTGGAAGTGAAGTCCCGCCGCGTGGGTGGTGCTAACTACCAAGTGCCTGTTGAAGTGCGTCCCGTCCGTCGTTTGGCTCTGTCCATGCGCTGGTTGAAGGAAGCTGCCCGTAAGCGTGGCGAGAAGTCGATGGCCCAACGTCTGGCCAACGAAATGATGGAAGCCACCGAAGGTCGTGGCGGCGCTATGAAGAAGCGTGATGAAGTGCACCGTATGGCCGAAGCCAACAAGGCCTTCAGCCACTTCCGCTTCTAATCTGCTTATTGCAGTTTGAAACAGACGGGCCGCTCGCAAAATCTTGCTGGCGGCCTTGTCTCGATTCAAGGCACCCTCATATAGAGCTGCTGGCCCCGGTGCCCATAAGGCAGGGTGATCAGACTCTCTCCCCCATACGATCAATCAAGGATCAATCATGGCTCGCAAGACCCCCATTGCCCGTTATCGCAACATCGGTATTTCGGCGCACATCGACGCAGGTAAGACCACTACCACTGAACGTATCCTGTTTTATACAGGCGTGACCCACAAGCTGGGTGAAGTGCATGATGGCGCTGCGACCACCGACTGGATGGAGCAAGAGCAAGAGCGCGGCATCACCATTACTTCGGCTGCTGTGACTTGCTTCTGGAAGGGCATGGACTTGTCCTACCCAGAGCACCGTTTCAACATCATTGACACCCCCGGTCACGTGGACTTCACAATTGAAGTCGAGCGTTCCATGCGCGTGCTGGACGGCGCTTGCATGGTGTACTGTGCTGTGGGTGGCGTGCAGCCTCAGTCTGAAACTGTATGGCGTCAGGCTAACAAGTACAAAGTGCCTCGTCTGGCCTTCGTGAACAAGATGGACCGTACCGGTGCCAACTTCTTCAAGGTCTATGAAGGCATGAAGACTCGCCTGAATGCGAACCCTGTGCCCGTGGTGATCCCAATTGGCGCTGAAGACAAGTTCGAAGGCGTAGTGGACTTGGTCAAGATGAAGGCCATCATCTGGGACGAAGCTTCCCAGGGTATGAAGTTTGAGTATCAGGACATTCCTGCTGACTTGGTGGAAACTGCCAACAAGTGGCGTGAAAACCTGGTCGAAGCTGCAGCTGAAGCCAATGAAGACCTGATGAACAAGTACCTGGAAGAAGGTACTTTGTCTGAAGAAGAAATCAAGGCCGGTATCCGTGCCCGTACGCTGGCTGTTGAAATTCAGCCCATGCTGTGCGGTACTGCCTTTAAGAACAAGGGTGTGCAGCGCATGCTGGACGCCGTGATCGACTATCTGCCAGCACCTGTGGATATCGACGACGTGACCGGTACCGATCCCGACGACGAAGAAAAGAAGCTGAGCCGCAAGGCCGACGACGAAGAGAAGTTCTCTGCGTTGGCGTTCAAGCTGATGACCGATCCGTTCGTGGGTCAGCTGACTTTCGTGCGCGTGTATTCGGGCGTTCTGTCCAAGGGCGAAACTGTTCTGAACTCTGTCAAGGGTAAGAAAGAGCGTATCGGCCGTATCGTGCAAATGATGGCCAATGACCGCGTGGAAGTCGAAGAAATTCGCGCCGGCGACATTGCTGCTTGCGTGGGCTTGAAGGATGTAACTACAGGCGAAACCCTGTGTGCACTGGATGCTCCTATCGTGCTGGAGCGCATGGTGTTCCCAGAGCCCGTGATTGCACAGGCTGTGGAACCTAAGACCAAGACTGACCAGGAAAAGATGGGTATTGCCCTGTCGCGCCTGGCGGCTGAAGATCCTTCTTTCCGCGTGCGTACCGATGAAGAATCGGGCCAGACCATCATTGCTGGTATGGGTGAGCTGCACTTGGAAATTATCGTGGACCGCATGAAGCGCGAGTTCAACGTGGAAGCCAACGTGGGCAAGCCCCAAGTTGCTTACCGCGAAACTGTGCGCAGCACGGTCAAGGATGTGGACGGCAAGTTCGTTCGTCAGTCCGGCGGTAAGGGTCAATACGGTCACGTGGTGTTCACATTGGAGCCACAAGAGCCAGGTAAGGGCTTTGAGTTTGTTGACGCCATCAAGGGTGGTGTGGTTCCTCGCGAATACATTCCTGCCGTTGAAAAGGGTGTGATCGAAGCCCTGACTTCCGGCGTGTTGGCGGGCTACCCTGTTGTGGACGTGAAGGTTACTCTGACCTTCGGTTCGTACCACGATGTGGACTCGAACGAAATGGCGTTCAAGATG
>CAUQST010000064.1:0-19329 GCA_963520865.1 uncultured Comamonas sp. | reverse complement strand
GCGAAGGTGGCCGTACTGTTGGCGCCGGCGTTGTTGCCAAGATCATTGCTTAATTCTTAGCAAACTAGGAATTAACAATGTCTAAGCAAAAAATCCGTATCCGCCTGAAGGCTTTCGATTACAAGTTGATCGACCAGTCTGCAGCCGAAATCGTTGATACCGCCAAGCGTACTGGCGCGATCGTTAAGGGTCCTGTGCCATTGCCTACACGCATGAAGCGCTTCGACATCTTGCGTTCGCCCCACGTGAACAAGACTTCGCGTGACCAGCTGGAAATCCGCACTCACCAACGTCTGATGGACATTGTCGATCCTACCGACAAGACTGTTGACGCACTGATGAAGCTGGATCTGCCAGCCGGCGTAGACGTCGAAATCAAACTGCAATAAGAACGAGCGGGCACTGTTCGCAGTGCCTTGTGAGGTCTTCTTTTAACGCGAACTTGCTTGAAAAAGCAGTTCGCGTTAAAATTTGGAGCTTCGCTAATTTCTAGCGGAGTTTTATCAACCTTCTTTCGTGCGCTTCAGGGCTTTCCTGGTTGGGCGCAACGCTGGGCCAATTGCAGTTACAGCGGCGAAAGTTTTGGAGAAACAAATGAGTCTGAGCAACTCCCTGGGGTTGCTGGGCCGCAAGGTGGGCATGATGCGTCTGTTCACTGATGATGGGGACGCAGTGCCTGTCACAGTGGTGGATGTTTCTAACAACCGAGTGACCCAGGTTAAAACCCAAGAGAACGATGGCTATGTGGCTTTGCAAGTCACTTTCGGTACACGCAAGGCCTCTCGCGTGACCAAGCCAGAAGCCGGCCACCTCGCTAAAGCGGGTGTTGAAGCCGGTGAAGTTACCCAAGAATTCCAAGTTACCGAAGAGATCGCTGCTAAGTACGCGGCAGGCACAGCCCTGCCCGTGCTGGATCTGTTCAGTGTTGGCCAGAAGGTAGATGTGCAAGGCACTTCTATTGGTAAGGGCTTCGCTGGCACGATCAAGCGTCACAACTTTGGCGCACAGCGTAATTCCCACGGTAACAGCCGCTCGCACCGCGTGCCTGGCTCTATCGGTATGGCACAAGACCCAGGTCGCGTGTTCCCCGGTAAGCGCATGACAGGTCACATGGGCGTTGAGACTGTGACTACACAAAACCTGGATGTGGTTCGTATCGACGAAGCACGCCAACTGCTCTTGATCAAGGGCGCTATTCCCGGATCCAAGGGTGGATTCGTGTCTGTGCGTCCAGCTATCAAGGCTAAAGCTTCCAAAGGAGCGAACTAATGCAGCTCGAACTCCTGAATGAACAAGGCCAAGCCGCGTCGAAGATCGATGCGCCTGAAACCGTGTTTGACCGTGCATACAACGAAGACCTGATCCATCAGATCGTCACTGCCTACCGTGCCAATGGCCGTCAAGGTACACGCGCTCAGAAGGATCGTGAGCAAGTTCGTCACAGCACTGCCAAGCCTTTCAAGCAAAAGGGTACTGGCCGTGCACGTGCTGGTATGACTTCCTCGCCTCTGTGGCGTGGAGGCGGACGCACCTTCCCTAATCTGCCTGAAGAAAACTTCACGCAAAAGATTAACAAGAAGATGTACCGCGCTGGTATGGCTTCCATCTTGTCTCAGCTGGCCCGCGATGGTCGTCTGGCCGTGGTGGAATCGTTGACCGTTGACACTCCGAAGACCAAGGCTCTGGCTGACAAGTTCAAGTCCATGAACCTGCAATCGTCGGTGATGGTGATCACCGAGGAAATCGACGAGAACCTGTATCTGGCTTCGCGCAACCTGAAGAACGTGTTCTTGGTGGAACCCCGCTACGCAGATCCCGTTTCTCTGGTGCATTACAAGAAAGTACTCATCACTAAGGGTGCTATCGACAAACTCAAGGAGATGTTCGCATGAGCACACTCAAGTTTGACGAAGGTCGTCTGATGCAAGTGCTGGTCGCTCCTATCGTGTCCGAAAAGGCCACCATGGCAGCTGAGCAGTCCAACGCTGTGACGTTCAAAGTGCTGCAAAACGCTACCAAGCATGAAATCAAGGCCGCTGTGGAATTGATGTTCAAGGTTGAAGTGGCTGGCGTTTCTGTGGTGAACACCAAAGGCAAGACCAAGCGCTTTGGCAAGACCATTGGCCGTCGCGACAACGTTCGCAAGGCTTATGTACGCCTGAAGCCCGGTCAAGAGCTGAACCTGTCCGGGGAGGCTGCTTAATCATGGCTGTTATCAAACTTAAACCTACTTCGCCCGGCCGCCGTGGTGCAGTTAAGGTAACTCGTGACCACCTGTTCAAAGGCCCTGGTTTCGCTCCTCTGTTGGAAGCGCAATCGGAAAAAGCCGGTCGTAACAACAACGGTCACATCACGACACGCCACAAGGGCGGTGGTCACAAGCACCACTACCGTGTGGTTGACTTCAAGCGCAACAAGGACGGTATCCCGGCCAAGGTTGAGCGCATTGAGTACGACCCTAACCGCTCTGCGCACATCGCTTTGGTGTGCTACGCCGACGGCGAGCGTCGCTACATCATTGCTCCTCGCAACCTGGCCGTTGGCGCCAGCATTGTGAGCGGCTCTGAAGCACCGATTCGCGTGGGTAACACCTTGCCTATCCGCAACATCCCTGTGGGTTCGACCATCCACTGTATCGAACTGCAACCTGCAGGCGGCGCTCAAATCGCCCGTTCCGCTGGTGCGTCCGCTACATTGCTGGCTCGCGAAGGCGTCTACGCTCAAGTGCGTATGCGTTCTGGCGAAGTGCGCAAAATTCATATCGAATGCCGCGCAACCATCGGTGAAGTTGCCAACGAAGAACACAGCCTGCGCCGTTACGGTAAGGCCGGTGTGAAGCGTTGGATGGGTATTCGTCCTACCGTCCGCGGTACTGCAATGAACCCAATCGATCACCCGCACGGTGGTGGTGAAGGTAAGACAGGCGAAGGCCGTCACGCAGTTGACCCATGGGGTAACCTGACGAAGGGCTACCGTACCCGTAACAACAAGCGCACACAAAGCATGATTGTGTCGCGTCGTAAAAAGTAAGGGGTAGCAAATGACTCGTTCTCTTAAAAAGGGTCCGTTTGTTGACCATCACTTGCTGGCAAAGGCCGAAAAGGCCGTCGCCACCAAGGACAAGAAGCCCGTCAAGACCTGGTCGCGTCGCTCCATGGTTCTGCCCGAGTTCATCGGTCTGACCATCGCCGTGCACAACGGCAAGCAGCACGTGCCTGTCTACATCACCGACCAAATGGTAGGTCACAAGTTGGGCGAATTCGCTCTGACTCGTACCTTCAAGGGTCACCCCGCCGACAAGAAGGCCAAGAAGTAAGGAACGACCATGTCTGAAACACGTGCAGTCCTCCGTGGCGTCCGCTTGTCGGTTGACAAGGGTCGCCTCGTCGCGGATCTGATCCGCGGCAAGAAGGTGGATCAAGCTCTGAACATCTTGACTTTCACGCAGAAAAAAGCTGCTGTGATCGTCAAGAAGGTTCTGGAATCCGCAATCGCCAACGCTGAGCACAACGACGGCGCCGACATCGACGAATTGAAGGTCACGACCATCTACGTTGAACAAGGCACGACGCTCAAGCGCTTCACAGCGCGCGCCAAGGGTCGCGGCAATCGCATCAGCAAGCCTACATGTCACATTTATGTGACAGTCGGTAACTGAGGCCAAAAGGAAGAATATGGGACAGAAAATCCATCCTACCGGCTTCCGCCTTGCTGTAAGCCGTAACTGGGCTAGCCGTTGGTACGCTAGCAACCGTGACTTCGCCGGCATGCTGGCTGAAGACATCAAGGTTCGCGAGTACCTGAAGGCTAAGTTGAAGAACGCTGCCGTGGCACGCGTGGTGATCGAGCGTCCTGCAAAGAACGCACGCATCACAATCTACTCGGCCCGTCCTGGTGTTGTGATTGGCAAGAAGGGTGAAGACATTGAGGCCTTGAAGAAGGAACTCACCGCTCGCCTGGGTGTGCCAGTTGCCGTGAACATCGAAGAAGTGCGCAAGCCTGAAATCGATGCCAAGCTGATCGCCGACTCCATCTGCCAGCAGCTGGAAAAGCGCATCATGTTCCGTCGCGCAATGAAGCGTGCGATGCAGAACGCCATGCGTCTGGGTGCTCAAGGCATCAAGATCATGTCGTCCGGTCGTCTGAACGGTATCGAAATCGCCCGTACAGAGTGGTATCGCGAAGGCCGCGTGCCATTGCACACTCTGCGTGCTGATATCGACTACGGCTTCTCCGAAGCTAAGACCACCTACGGCATCATCGGCGTGAAGGTTTGGGTTTACAAGGGTGATACCTTGGGCCGTAACGACCTGCCCGCAGTTGAGACTCCCCGTCCTGATGACGAGCGTCGTCCACGTGGCCCCCGCCGCGATGGTCGTCGTGACGGCGCAGGCCGTGGTGCCCGCCGCCCCACAGGCGGTAACGCAGCTCCCGCTGACGGCAGCGACAAGCCAGCCGGCGCAGGCGCTGACTCCGTTAAGCGCGTTCGCAAGACTGACGCGCCCGCTACAGCAGCGGACGGTAAAGGAGAATAAACATGCTGCAACCTGCACGCCGTAAGTTCCGTAAGGAACACAAGGGCCGCAATACCGGTATCGCTACACGTGGCAACGCAGTTGCTTTCGGCGATTTCGGTCTGAAGTCTACCGACCGTGGTCGTCTGACAGCTCGCCAGCTGGAAGCCGCCCGTCGTGCGATTTCGCGTCACGTTAAGCGTGGCGGCCGTATCTGGATTCGTGTGTTCCCCGATAAGCCAATTTCCACTAAGCCTGCTGAAGTGCGTATGGGTAATGGTAAGGGTAACCCCGAGTACTACGTTGCCGAAATCCAGCCCGGCAAGATCATCTACGAAATCGTGGGTGTGTCTGAAGAGCTGGCTCGTGAAGCGTTCCGCTTGGCTGCTGCAAAGCTGCCTCTGCGTACAACCTTCGTTGCCCGTCACATTGGTGAATAAGGAGAGATCACATGACTAAAGCTGCTGAACTCCGCCAAAAAGACGTGGCCGCTGTGGAAGCTGAAGTGAAGTCCTTGCAAAAGGCACACTTCGGTCTGCGTATGCAAAAGGCCACGCAACAACTTGGCAACACTGCCACGCTCAAGGCTACACGCCGCGACGTAGCTCGTGCCAAGACCATTCTTGCTGAAAAGCAAGCCGCCAAGTAAGGAGCCGACATGACGGAAGCTAAAACATCCCTCAAGCGCACCTTGGTTGGCAAGGTGGTAAGCGACAAGCGCGCTAAGACAGTAACCGTAATGGTGGAGCGTAGCGTTATGCACCCCCTGTACGGCAAGATCGTGGTTAAGTCCTCGAAGTACCACGCTCACGACGAGCAAGGTGAATTCAAGATGGGCGATACCATCGAAATCACCGAAAGCCGTCCGCTGTCCAAGACCAAGAACTGGGTTGCTACCCGCTTGGTACAAAAGGCTGCTCTGGTTTAAGCGTTCAACCGCTTTGACTGCATAGTCTTAAAAAGCGACCCACAATGTGGGTCGCTTTTTTGTTTTCTGGCCTGTCCCCATGCGCTTTGCAGCGGGGATACAAGCAAGGCAATTTCTCGTTAATTGAAAGACACACATGATCAAAGTTGGAGACACACTGCCCGCAGTGAAGCTGATGGAATACGTGGAAGTGGAAGGCAATGGTTGCAGCATTGGCCCTAACCCCGTAGAGCTGCCACAAGCGTTGGCTGGCAAAACCATTGCTCTGTTTGCAGTGCCCGGTGCCTTTACGCCTACGTGCTCGGCGCAGCATCTGCCTGGCTATATCCAGCAAGCAGACGCTTTCAAGGCTGCTGGTGTGGATGAAATCTGGTGCGTGGCCGTGAACGATGCATTTGTCATGGGCGCCTGGGGCCGTGATCAAAAAGCGACCGGCAAGGTGCGCATGATTGCTGACGGTGATGCCGCTTTGGCCAAGTCGCTGGGCCTGACTTTGGATTTGAATGGCAAGGGTTTGGGTCTGCGCAGCAACCGTTACTCCATGCTGATCAAAGATGGCAAAGCCGTCACTTTGAATGTGGAAGGTCCTGGCAAGTTTGACGTGTCAGATGCAAATACCTTGCTGGCGCAAGCCAAGGCTTAAGGCTAGCCTAAGCACATAAAAAAAGCGCTGCTGTTGCAGCGCTTTTTGTTTGGGCTAATCGGCAGAGCCTTCGCGCTCGGGCAGGGATAGCGCGGCGGGATCAACGTGCTCGGGTCTCCATCGCCCTGTTTGCAATACCTGGGCCACTCCGCGCGCGCGTGCTTCTTGCTCCACGGTATTGCGCCAACTGCTGAGCTCTTGGCTGCGCATGTCGTTGCTTTGTGCGTGCAAAACGGTGCGCAGACATTGCATCAGGCGCTGGACCATGGCGGAAGGCTGCGCACCTGGCCTCATCCAGCGGTAGCCGGCTGAGGCTTCGGCCCCCAAGTGGGGAGAAAACCGTTTCAGCTCGATCGGGGCTGCAGAGCGCATCAGGTCAAAAACTTCAGAGGCATGCGGCATGGCAGGGAGCAGGGCTTGCAGCAACTCGGGGTGTTGTGCCAAAAGCCGTACTAGGAGTGCCAGTGAGGGATCGCTGACTGGCGCATCGGGTGCGTTACGCACAATGTCTGTCCAGCGCGTGATGGACAGGTTCAGCAACCAGATTGTGTCGTGTGTGCTCAGGCCAAAAGCCAGGCGCAGTGTTTCCAGGTCACGCCCAATGACTGGACGGTTTGATGGAATCAGGCTGGATTCGAACATGCACAAAGCCTTCGGGTTTTAAGTCTGAATCCATGCGTGCGGCGGTGCAGATGTTGCCAGATGCGGCCTGTGCGCATGGCGTTAGAAAATATCGGCTTTGAGGTAATGCGCCCCGGCAATCGGGTTGTGGTAGTACGGATCAATGCTTTCAAAGCCCAGATCTGTGTACAAATTGCGTGCGGCTTCCATGTCATCCAGGGTATCGAGCAGCACACTGGCGTAGCCCGCTTGGCGGGCGGCATCCAGCGTGGCTTCGGCCAACTGGCGGCCTAAGCCAAAGCCGCGAAAGGCTTTGCGCACATACAGGCGCTTCATTTCAGCAGCGTTGGGAGTGTCAGCGCTATCTAGTGGCCGCAGGGCGCAGCAACCGGCGAGAGATCCGTCAACGTACGCTAGCAGCAGCACACCGCGCGGGGCGGCGTAATCACCAGGGAGGTGAGCAAGCTCATGCGCAAAATTTTGAAAAGCCAGATCAAGTCCAAGACTGTCTGCGTATTCGCTAAACAGCTGGGCTGCGTTGGCCATTTCCTGGGCGGTGGTGGCGGTATCTATGGCCACACAGTGCTGATCCACAGTCAAAACAAGGGTGCTTTAGTTGGAAGAAACAAGTGCACAGTGTAGCCACACAGGCGCAGCAGGGGCATAGGGGTTAGAACGCGGCCCGAGTCCACACCCAGTAGGCCATGACTGCGCAAGCCGCTGCAAAGAAAAATGCGGGCAGCACAGCGGCCCAGCCATCGCGGCTGGCGGGTAAATCTTGAGGCTGGTTCAGTTTGTCGCCGTGCAGCATGGCTGCAACCAAGGGCTTGCGTTTGACCACGCGGTAAAACACCAGGGCTGCTATGTGCAAGCCCAAAATGGCATACACCAGCCATTGGCCCCAGCCTTTGTGCCAGATGCTGGCCCATGCAATGGTCTCTCCTGAGACGTAGCGCACCAAAGAGCCTGCAAAAGCAATTTCATCATCGCTGACCAGGCCTGTGCCAACTTGCATGCCCAAAATGAGCAGCATGGCGATGACCGAGAGTGCCCCTAGCGGATTGTGGCCGGCGTTGTCCGCGGGTGTGCCTTGGCCTTTAAGGTAACGCACCAGGCGCGCGGGGCTGGGGATGAAAGTGGTAAAGCGTGACCAGTAGCCGCCCGAAAAGCCCCAGATGATGCGAAATAGCAGCAAAGCCAGCACGACATGGCCTAGGCGCAAGTGCCACTCCATGGCATTGCCGCCGATTTGGGCGGTGACGATCAAAGCGATGGTGCACAAAGCCAGCAACCAGTGAAAGAGGCGGGTGGGTAGATCCCAGATGCGCAGGCGAGGGGTGGTGCGAATACTCATGCGATAACTGTACGGGGTGAAGGTTCGCAGTTGCTGCGGAGCGTCAAAAAAATGTCTATGGCTTGGGCAACTGCGTTGGCACAACGACAATCCCTGTGGTTTGCGCGATTATGTTGGTCTGTTTCATCAGAAAAAAAGGAAGTTCCCACGTGTCATATAAAACCTTGTCTACGCTTGCTTTGGCCTTGTCGGCTGCTTTGATGGGTGTTTCGGCTTCTGCCGATACGTTGAAGTTTGGCAAGACCGAAGATGCCATCAAGTACCGTCAAAACGCGTTGTTCGTCATGAGCCAGCATTTTGGTTCGCTGGGTGCCATGGCCAATGGCCGTGCGGAATTCAACGCAGATCTGGCCAAGCAAAACGGTGCGGTGCTAGAGACCTTAGCTACCTTGCCCTGGCAAGCGTTTGGGGGCGGCACTGAAGGCGGCAAGAGCAAACCCGAAATCTGGAAAGAAAAGACCAAGTTTGACGACCATGCCAACAAGTTTGTGGCAGAAGCCGGCAAGCTGGGCGCAGCCGCCAAGACTGGTGATCTGGCGCAGCTGAAGGCCGCTTTCGGCCCTGCAGCGCAAACTTGCAAGGCTTGCCACGACGCTTTCCGCAACCGTTGATTGCGGGCATTGCCCAAGTCAGGGCCTGCAAGGCTTTGGCATAAAAAAGAGCTACCAGCGCTGGTGTTTGCTGCGTTTCAGATATAAAAGTATCTGAAAACAAGCAATACCAAGCGCTGGTAGCTCTTTTTATTGCGTTGTGGCTTGCTTAAGCCTGTGCCAGGAGTTTTTCGATCAGCTTGTGCAGCTCTTCAAAATTGGGCTGGCCAATATAGGTCTTCACAATTTCACCTTGTTTGTTGACGATGTAGGTGGTGGGGGTCAGCTTCACATCGCCCCAGGCCTTGGCCACGGCACCGGTGTTGTCCAGCGCTACGTTAAATGGCAGCTGGCGCGATTGTGCAAAGTTCACCACGTAGCTCGGTGGGTCGTAGCTCATGGCAATGGCCAGCGTGTCAAAACCCTGGTCTTTGTACTTGTTGTGGGTGGCGATGATCTCGGGCATTTCTGCCACGCAAGTCACGCAGCTGGTGGCCCAGAAATTGACCAGCGTGACCTTGCCTTTGAGGTCGTTGGTGCTTTTGCTGGAGCCATCCAGCAGCACAAAATTGGACGGCGGTGCGGTTTGCGTGCTGTCGCTCAAAAAGACATAGCCGCCCACGCTTGCGAATGCTGCAAGCACCACGCCTGCCACGATGTGTTTGATTGCCATAGCCTGTATTGTGCTCAGTTGAGATAGATGTAGCTGGGCAAGCCCGAGCATTGTTCTGAACTATGGAGTGGAATAAGCGGGGAAAGTTCGCTATCCAGTTTGGTGCATGACTGCCGATAATGAATGTATGAGCAAGACCCAAACCCTGATGCGTTGCGCAATGGCTGTTGCCATTGCGGTGGTGTTGACCGCCTGCGGCGAGCAGGGGCCGCAGTTGAGGTGGCAACCTGTGTCGCTGCAAGATGCCAAGCTGGAGATGCAGTTTCCCTGCGATCCGCAGTTTGCGCGCACGCCGGTGGATTTTGGAATGGAGATGGGCAGCGTTCCAGTCAACATGATGGGCTGCGACGCGGTGGATTCAACGTTCGCGCTGTCGCACTGGCTGCTCGAAGACGCCAAGCAGGCCGATGACGCACTGGCATTTTGGGAGGCTGCCGTGCTCTCGCGACTACAGGCCGTGGATGGCAAAGACGATAAAAGTGGCGCGCCCTTTGTGCCCCAGGGCGCTATGGATTTGCCAAGATCCATCCGCGCGACGGTGCAAGGCATTGGCCCAGCCGGGTGGACAGTGACCACCCACGGCGTGTGGTTTGCGCGCAAAGAGGGTGACAAAGCCCGCATTTTTCATGCGGTGGTGTATGCCCCAAAGCCTGCGCACGAAGCGGCGGGTACTTTTTTCAAAAGCATTGCACTGAAATAAAGAGAGCAGGTCCGTGTGGCTGACTGCCATGCAGGCCTATGCTGCAAGTGCCAATACAGTGCTGCGCGCCATAATGGCGATGAAAAGATACCTATGACCACGACTGCCAATCACATTCTGTTAATTGCCCACGCACCTTTGGCGCAAGCCTTGCGTGAGTGTGCGCTGCATGTGTTTGCAGACTGTGGGGACGATGTCAGTGCGCTAGACGTGCCCCCCAACGAGAACCCTGAAATCACGCTGCAAGTGGCCCGGGTGCTGCTGGCCCAAAGTGGCGCTGAGCGCACGCTGGTGCTGTCAGATGTGTTTGGGGCTACGCCCAGCAATGTGGCGCACTGTTTGGTGGAAGGCAGCGCAGCGCGTTTGTTGGTGGGGGTGAACTTGCCCATGCTGCTGCGCGCACTGTGCTATCGCCATGAACCATTGGAGCAGCAAGCCGCTCGTGCATTGGCCGGTGGCCAGCAAGGCATGCTGCAAGTGGGGTGCGGCAATGCGCCCCAAAACCAGACTTCCCGGAAAGAACATGGTCAAGACAGAGATCATCATCAGCAATAAATTGGGTTTGCATGCACGCGCGTCTGCCAAGTTGACCAAGCTGGCAGGCAGTTTTCCGTGTGAAGTGTGGATGAGCAAGGGTGAGCGGCGCATTAACGCAAAAAGCATCATGGGCGTCATGATGCTGGCGGCGGGTGTGGGCTCGGTGGTGGAGCTGGAAACTGATGGAGACCAAGAGCAAGAAGCGCTGGATGCTTTGGTGGCACTCATCAACGATAAGTTTGGTGAAGGTCAGTAACGCTGTTGCGCAGCTTTGAGGCTGCCGTCTTTCGCTTCATCAAGACTTGCATTCGGCGCGGCGCATAGCCGAAAAGGACAAAGGCATGACATTTGCCATCCATGGATTGCCGGTCTCACGCGGCATAGCGATTGGCCGTGCGGTGGTGGTTGCTGCCAGTCGCGTAGAGGTTCGCCACTATTTCATCGAAGCTTCGCAGGTAGACGCTGAGCTGGCACGCGCCCGCAAGGCACGCGATGCCGTAGTCGATGAGCTGCAGCGCCTGGTCAGTGATTTGCCCGACGATGTCCCGGGTGAATTGGCCGCCTTGCTGGAAGTGCACCTCATGCTGCTGCAAGACGAGGTGCTGACCTCAGGCGTGCGGCACTGGATTGCCGAGCGGCTGTACAACGCAGAGTGGGCGCTGGTGACGCAGCTGGAACAAATCTCGCGCCAGTTCGACGAGATGGAAGACCCTTACCTGCGTGAGCGCAAAGCTGATCTGGAACAGGTGGTGGACCGGATCTTGCGGCATATGCGTGGCATTGCGGCCAGCCCGGTCTCGCAGCCACCGGCGGTGGCGCAAGACGGCATGCAGCCCGTTCTGGAAGGTATGGCCGATGCGCCCCTGGTGCTGGTGGCACAAGACCTGTCGCCGGCTGACATGCTGCAATTCAAGCGTAGCGTGTTTACCGGGTTTGTCACGGCGGTCGGGGGCAAGACCAGCCACACGGCCATTGTGGCGCGCAGTATGGACATTCCGGCTGTCGTTGGTGCCCGCGCTGCCAGCCAGCTGATTCGCCAGGATGACTGGATCATCATCGATGGCAACGCCGGTATTGTGCTGGTCGATCCTTCACCGATCGTGCTGGAGGAGTACCGCTTTCGCCAGCGCCAGGACGTGCTGGAACGCCAGCGCCTGGCCCGGTTGCGGCATACGCCTTCCGTGACCTTGGATGGGCAGAAAATTGAGCTGCTGGCCAACATTGAGCAGCCCGACGATGCCACCGCAGCCGTGCACGCTGGCGCGGTGGGCGTAGGCCTGTTTCGTAGCGAATTTTTGTTCATGGGCCGCGAAGGCAAGCTTCCCGGGGAAGAAGAGCAGTTTGCAGCCTACAAGGCCGCCGTAGATGGCATGCAAGGTTTGCCCGTGACCATTCGCACCGTGGATGTCGGGGCGGACAAGCCACTGGACAAGAAAAGCTCCAAAGATGCATCGCTCAACCCTGCGTTGGGGTTGCGGGCCATCCGCTGGAGCTTGGCAGAACCGGCCATGTTCCGCACCCAGTTGCGCGCTATTTTGCGGGCGGCTGCTTTTGGTCGGGTGCACCTGCTGTTTCCCATGGTGTCGCACTTGCATGAGGTGCACAGCATTGTGGCTCAGGTCAAGCTGGCGCAGGCCGAGCTGGATGCCCGTGGCGCGGCCTATGGCATGGTGCAGCTGGGCGCGATGATCGAGATTCCCGCTGCCGCCATCATAGTGCGCAGCCTGCTCAAGCACTTTGATTTTGTCTCCATCGGCACCAACGATTTGATCCAGTACACACTGGCGATTGATCGTGCCGATGAAGCCGTGGCGCATTTGTATGACCCACTGCACCCTGCAGTGCTGGGTTTGGTGGCACAGGTGATTGAAGCGGCCAACGACATGGGCAAGCAAGTGTGCGTGTGTGGAGAGATGGCCGGTGATGCGAGCATGACGCGCCTTTTGCTGGGGCTGGGGTTGCGCAGCTTTTCCATGCATCCGGCGCAGATATTGAGCGTTAAGCAAGAAGTGCTGCGTGCCGATACGCGCAAGCTGCAGCCGTGGGCCCAGCAGGTGCTGTGCGCCGATGCACCGCAAACCATGCTGGAAGATGCAGCCAAATAACCGTTGGTCGGGATGACCTTGTTTGCGAAGAAACTATTTGCGATTAATTCTCATTCAGTGTTATAGTTCACTCACTGAGTCCGGTAGACATTCTCTGGTGGGGAAACTCCAAGGGCTGCAGTGGTTTTTTACTTTCATCGTGGGGCGACAAGCAGGCCTGTAAAGCCTGTAAGTCGTTTTTTGCCAGCCAGCGGATTGCCCGGTTAGCCACGCATTTTTTCTTGCGATGAAACGTCAGTTATAAAAATGAGAGCTGTTGGCGCATAAGAACAGGCGGTTTCAAGTATGAATGACTTGGAAAGCAAGGCTTAATCAGCGTTAGTAGCTACAAAAAAAGCAACCGCAAGGTTGCTTTTTTTGTGGGCAAAGCGCTTTAAACGCCGGCTGCGTGGGCTTGCTGGTCGGCGTGGTAGCTGGAGCGCACCATGGCGCCTACGGCTGCATGCGTGAAGCCCATCTTGTAGGCTTCTTCTTCAAACATCTTGAACGTGTCGGGGTGTACGTAGCGACGCACTGGCAGGTGGCTGTTGGTGGGCGAGAGGTACTGGCCAATTGTCAGCATCTCGATGTCGTGCGCACGCATGTCGCGCATGATTTGCAAGATTTCTTCATCAGTCTCACCCAGGCCCACCATGATGCCGCTCTTGGTGGGGACATTGGGGTGCAGTGCCTTGAACTTTTTCAGCAAATTGAGAGAGAACAGGTAGTCCGAGCCGGGGCGCGCTTCCTTGTACAGGCGGGGCGCGGTCTCCAGGTTGTGGTTCATCACATCGGGCGGGGCCGCTTTCAAGATTTCGAGTGCCCGGTCATCGCGGCCGCGGAAGTCAGGTACCAAAATTTCAATTTGCGTCAGCGGCGACAGCGCACGAATTTGCTGAATACATTCCACAAAGTGACCAGAGCCTCCGTCGCGCAGATCATCGCGGTCCACGCTGGTGATCACTACGTATTTCAGGCGCAGGCGGGCAATGGTCTCGGCCAGCTTGCGCGGCTCGTCCACATCCAGCGGGTCAGGGCGGCCATGGCCCACATCGCAAAACGGGCAGCGGCGCGTGCACTTGTCGCCCATGATCATGAACGTGGCCGTGCCCTTGCCAAAGCACTCGCCAATGTTGGGGCACGACGCTTCTTCGCAGACAGTGTGCAGCTTTTGCTCGCGCAGGATGTCTTTGATTTCGTAAAAGCGCGTGGTGGGGCTGCCCGCTTTGACGCGGATCCAGTCCGGCTTTTTCAGCGTTGGCGCGTGCTCAACCTTCACGGGAATGCGTGAAAGTTTGGCGGCCGCCTTTTGTTTGGCCAAGGGGTTGTAGTTTTCGGCGGACTGCGCTTCGCGCACGACTTCGTTGCTGCTCATGGTGTAGGTCTCAGGGCGCGAGGCGGGTGATCAACTGATTGCCGAACACTTGAGCCACCTCATTCCAGGTTGTCTGGACGCCAATTGTAGAAAGGTCAACGGTCGCCATCTCTGTATAACCGCAAGGGTTGATACGGCGGTAAGGCTCCAAGTCCATGGCCACGTTCAGCGCCACACCATGGTAGGTGCAGTGGCGGCTGACTTTGATGCCCAGTGCTGCAATCTTGCCCAAACCTGTGAAGTCCGGCTGGGACGCAGGGTTACTGGCGGTGCGGTGCTGGGGGCGCTGCTCCAGCAAGGCGTGGCTGCCAGGGTCATCCAGACGCACATAAATACCCGGCGCACCGGCCACGCGGTGGCCTGTAATGCCGTAATGTGCCAGCGTACGGATCACCGCCTCTTCCAGGCGATAGACGTATTCTTTGACAAAGTAACCCCGTCGTTGCAAATCCAGAAGCGGATACGCCACCACCTGTCCAGGTCCGTGGTAAGTCACTTGACCGCCGCGGTTGGTTGAGACAACAGGGATGGCACCAGGCACCAGCACATGCTCTGCTTTGCCTGCAACACCTTGAGTGAAAGTGGGGTTGTGTTCACACAGCCACAGCGTATCGGCAGTCGATACGTCGCGGCTGGCGGTGAAAGCCTGCATGGCGTTGTTGCAAGCGGCATAGTCCACCCGCCCAAGCAGCCGGACGTCCATAACCGGTGGCGGCAACTCGTTCAAAGAACAACCTTCACCATGGGGTGGCTGGTTAAAGCTCGGTACAGGTTGTCCAACTGTTCACGGCTGGTGGCGGTGACGGTAATCGTGACGCCCAAATACTTGCCCGTGCTGCTGGGGCGCAACTCCACCGTGGTTGCATCAAAGAAGGGGTCAAAGTCTTTGGCAACCCGGGTGATGGCGTGTACAAAATCATCCGCATGCAAACCCATGACCTTGATGGGAAACAGGCTGGGATATTCGATCAGCGAGTCCTTGCGGGGATCAGTGCTAGCGGAAGTGTCGGTCATGGTCATGATGGAATTGGAAGCAAGGGGTTTTGCTTGGTACGTCGGTCATTGTGCGCTATGGTTGCGCCGCTGGTCGCCTGGCTGAAAAACAGTACTGATTGCCAATCTTTGAGGCTGCGCAATAGGGTATGCCCACAATCTTGTTGGCATCTGGATACATGCCAGCGAAAATTGTCCGTGAAAACCCCCGAAGGATGTCGGAGGTAGCCGGTTCAAAACGGGTTTCTACGTATAATCAGAGGCTTTGTAAAAATTCCGATTGAGTTTTGGCTCGTGAACACATGAAACATCAAGCCCCTGAATCGGAATTTGAGGACGAAGAGCCGCAAATCAAGCCCCTGACGCCTGAAGAGGCAGCAGCGTGGCGCAAACGGCAGCCCAAGATGTCCATGTGGCGTGTTTTGGCTGTGCAAACACTGGTAGGTGTTGTAGTTGCGCTGATAGCTTGGTGGGTTGCGGGTCGTGCCGCTGGATGGTCTGCCGCCTATGGTGCGCTGGCCATCGTGCTGCCCGCTGCGTTGTTTGCCCGAGGTGTCGCGCGCAACAGTGGTCGTGCAGCGAATGCGTCGGGTGCGATCGCAAGGCTTTTTGCCTGGGAATTTGTCAAGTTGGTGTTGTGCATTGCCATGTTGGCTGCAGCACCTGGCTTGGTGCCAAACCTGCATTGGCTGGCGTTGCTGGCAGGGATGGTTGTAACGATGAAAACGTACTGGTTGGTCTTGCTTGCAGGGCGAGCCAGTGTCCGAAAAACCGATTGATATTGAGAGAAGAGTTCACAGATGGCAGCCGACGCGCACGCTCCAACAGCAAGTGAATACATTGTTCACCACTTGCAGCACCTGCAAAATATCAAGCAGAACTCCATCATCGATTTCTCGGTGGTGAACCTTGACTCCGTGGTGGTTAGCTTTATCTGCGGCGCGATCGGTTTGTTCGTGTTGTGGCTGGCTGCTCGCAAGGCAACGTCTGGCGTGCCAGGCCGTTTCCAGGCTGCAGTCGAAATGCTGGTCGAAATGGTGGATAACCAAGCTAAGGCCAACATCCACAGCGCTGAATCGCGCAAGTTCATTGCGCCCTTGGCATTGACCGTGTTCGTCTGGATTTTCCTGATGAACGCCATGGACTTGTTGCCCGTCGATTTGCTGCCTTTGCTGTGGCAAACCGCACAAGGTGATTCACACGCTTACCTGCGTGTAGTGCCAACCGCTGACTTGTCGACAACACTGGGCTTGTCCACTGGCGTGCTGCTGCTGTGCTTCTACTACAGCGTAAAGATCAAGGGCGCAGGCGGCTGGGCCCACGAACTGGTGACAGCACCTTTCGGTACTTCCAAGAATCCTGTCTTCGCTCTGATTTTGGGCGTGATTAATCTGCTGATGCAGATCATTGAATATGTTGCCAAGACTGTCTCGCATGGTATGCGACTGTTCGGCAATATGTACGCTGGTGAGTTGGTGTTCTGCCTGATTGCCCTGATGGGTGGCGCGGCTGCCATGTCTCTCTCTGGTGTGTTGCTCCCTGTGGGGCACATCATTGCAGGCTCTATCTGGGCGATCTTCCATATTTTGATCATCACCCTGCAGGCCTTCATTTTCATGATGCTGACGCTGATTTATCTCGGCCAAGCGCATGAAGCCCACTGACCTTCCCCTTTCAACTTCAACTTTCCTTTAATCTCTAGGAGTCATCATGGAAAACATTCTCGGTCTCGTCGCTCTGGCTTGTGGTTTGATCGTTGGTCTGGGTGCTATCGGCGCTTCGATCGGTATTGCTCTGATGGGCGGCAAATTCCTGGAAGCTTCGGCTCGCCAACCTGAGCTGATCAACGAACTGCAAACCAAGATGTTCATCTTGGCCGGTCTGATTGACGCTGCTTTCCTGATCGGTGTTGCTATCGCTCTGCTGTTCGCTTTCGCCAATCCCTTCGTACTGGCCTAAGCTCCGATCAACGCCCTAGAAAGAAAGGTGTTGCCGTGAGTATTAACGCGACCCTGTTCGTTCAGTGCATCGTCTTCCTGATCTTGGTGCTGTTCACGATGAAATTCGTGTGGCCCCCGATTGCGAAGGCCTTGGATGAGCGAGCCCAGAAAATCGCCGATGGCCTCGCTGCTGCCGATAAGGCTAAGTCCGAGCTGAGCGCCGCTAACAAGCGCGTTGAGCAGGAACTGAGCCAGACGCGCAACGAGACAGCATCGCGGCTTGCGGACGCCGATCGCCGCGCCCAGGCCATCGTTGAAGAAGCAAAGGCCCGCGCGACAGAAGAAGGCAACAAGATTGTTGCTGCTGCCCGCGCCGAAGCTGAACAGCAAGCTATTGCTGCCCGTGAAGCGCTGCGTGAGCAAGTGGCTGCATTGGCTGTCAAGGGCGCTGAGCAAATCCTCCGCAAGGAAGTGAATGCTAGCGTCCATGCTGATCTGCTCAGCCGCCTGAAGACAGAGCTGTAAGGAAGCAACATGGCAGAACTCGCCACCATTGCCCGCCCTTATGCTGAAGCATTGTTCAAGGCCAGCTCCGTTCTCGGTGTTGACTTGAACAGCACTGTCGCTTGGGTGGAGGAATTGGCGGCGATTGCCGCTAATCCGCAATTGCGTCAACTGGCCGACAGCCCCAAGGTGACGGTCGAGCAAGTGCTCGACGTCATCACTGGCGTGGCCCGTTCGGCTTTGCCCGATGCCGCTCGCAACTTCCTGCGCGTCATCATCGAAAACGGTCGTCTGGACGCACTGCCCGAAGTGGCTGTGCAGTTCCGCGGCATCGTTAACCGCCTCAATGGCTCGTCCGATGCTGTTGTTGTCAGCGCTTTCCCGATTGAGGAAGCCGCACTGAACGACATCAGCACAGCGCTGGAAAAGCGTTTCGGTCGCAAGCTGAACCTGTCTGTCGAGATCGATGCATCTTTGATTGGCGGCGTTCGTGTGGTGGTGGGCGACGAGGTGCTGGACACCTCCGTTAAGGCTCGTCTGGAACAAATGAAAGCGGCCCTCACTGCGTAAGCAGATTGAGGTCTCGGCTAACCAAAAGAAAGAAGGAAAGAGTCATGCAACTCAATCCCGCAGAAATTTCTGAACTGATTAAGAGCCGCATCGAAGGGCTGGAAGCTAATGCCGATATCCGTAACCAAGGCACTGTTGTGTCGGTTACGGACGGTATCGTGCGCGTGCACGGCTTGTCGGACGTGATGCAAGGCGAAATGTTGGAATTCCCCGCTTCGGCAGATGGCCAGCCCTCGTACGGCTTGGCACTGAACCTGGAGCGTGATTCCGTCGGTGCAGTGATCTTGGGTGAGTACACCCACATCGCTGAAGGTGACACTGTCAAGTGCACCGGCCGTATCTTGGAAGTGCCCGTGGGCCCCGAACTGGTGGGTCGCGTGGTGAACGCACTGGGCCAGCCTATCGACGGCAAGGGTCCTATCAACGCCAAGATGACCGACGTGATCGAAAAGGTTGCGCCTGGTGTGATCGCACGTCAATCCGTGGATCAGCCTCTGCAAACCGGTATCAAGTCGATCGACTCGATGGTTCCCGTGGGCCGTGGTCAGCGCGAGCTGATCATTGGTGACCGCCAGACTGGCAAAACAGCTGTTGCGATCGACGCGATCATCAACCAAAAGGGTCAGGGCGTTACCTGTATCTACGTTGCAATTGGTCAGAAGGCTGCTTCTGTCAAGAACGTGGTGCGTGCGTTGGAGCAAGCTGGCGCGATGGAGTACACCATCGTTGTGGCTGCTACTGCCTCTGAATCGGCTGCCATGCAGTACGTGTCGGCCTACTCGGGTTGCACAATGGGCGAGTACTTCCGCGACCGCGGTGAAGATGCTCTGATCGTTTATGACGATCTGTCCAAGCAAGCTGTGGCTTACCGTCAGGTATCGCTGCTGCTGCGTCGCCCACCAGGACGTGAAGCGTTCCCTGGCGACGTGTTTTATCTCCACTCGCGTCTGCTGGAGCGTGCCGCTCGTGTGAACGCTGACTACGTGGAAGCCTTCACCAAGGGTGAAGTCAAGGGTAAGACTGGTTCGCTGACTGCACTGCCTATCATCGAAACACAAGCGGGCGACGTGTCTGCTTTCGTTCCTACGAACGTGATTTCGATTACTGACGGTCAGATCTTCTTGGAAACCAGCTTGTTCAACGCCGGTATCCGTCCTGCGATCAACGCCGGTATCTCGGTGTCCCGCGTGGGTGGTGCTGCTCAAACCAAGCTGGTCAAGGGCCTGTCCGGCGGTATTCGTACCGACTTGGCACAGTACCGTGAACTGGCTGCGTTCGCGCAGTTCGCTTCCGACCTGGACGA
>CAUQST010000063.1:0-19402 GCA_963520865.1 uncultured Comamonas sp. | reverse complement strand
GGCAGAGCTACCCAGAGTTTCTGCTGGACTACCGCAACACCATGGTGGTTGTGTCGGGCTACAGCCCGGAGGTACGCGCCCGCATCATCGACCGCTGGCAGGAGCTGGAGGCAAAGCAGGGTCCCGCACTGCCACAGACCATGGCGCAGGCATTGCGACTGGCCGCAGAGCAGGCCGAGCACATCGAGGTTCAGGAGGCGCAGTTGCGCGAGGCTGCGCCGAAGGTCGAGTACGTAGACCGCTATGTGGCCGCCAATGGCGCGAAGGGCTTTCGTCTGGTTGCCAAGCTGCTGAACGCGAACGAACCCGAGTTCCGCCTGTTCCTGCAGGACAAAAAGATCATGTACCGCTTGGGCAATGAGTGGACTGCGTACCAGAACCACATCGATGCAGGCCGCTTTGTGGTGAAGACCGGGGTGGCAACACGCAACGAGCATGCATTCAGCACAACCAAATTCACGCCCAAGGGGGTTGAATGGATTGCTGGCGAGTGGGCCAAGCACCAGGTGGCGCAGAAGGTGGTGGCTGCATGAATGTGCTAAGTATCACGCTGCCATGGCCGCCAAAAGAGCTGAGCCCCAATGCGCGTCTGCACTGGAGCAAGCTGGCCAAGGCCAAAAAGTCATACCGCCATGTGTGTGCAGTACAGGCCCAGATGCAGGGTGCAAAGCGCCTTCAGGCAGACAAACTGCATCTCTCGCTGACGTTTTACCCACCAACGCGCCGTGCCTTTGACTTGGACAACGCACTGGCCCGCATGAAGTCGGGGCTTGATGGCCTGGCTGATGTACTAGAGGTGGATGACCGCCACTGGAGCCTGAGCATTGCCCGAGCTGATGAAGTTGGCGGCATGGTGAAGGTAGAGGTGCGCCATGGCTGAGTCGCGCATTCCTCAAGGTGGCCTGCGCAAGCCTCGCTCCAAATACCCAATCAGCAGTGCCACATCCATGCGCCAGCACATCGACTGCATGAAAGACGGGCGCTACCGCGTGTGGAACTCCAAAGAAAACCGCTGCTGCAGGCCTGTGCAAGTTGGCGTGGCGCTAATTTGCGTGGTGGATGACTATGGCGTGCTGCAGGTGGTGGAGCAGGAGGGCTATCCATGGCATTGACCACTAAGCCCCCCAAGGCGCGTAAGTGCAAAGCGTGCCCCTGCGTTTTCGTGCCATCACGTCCCATGCAATCGGTGTGTTCGCAGAAATGTGCAAGCGCGCAATCTAAACCATCCAAGAAACCGCTGAAATCAATCAAGCGTGAAGACGTGCAAGCACAAGATGCTCACATTATTGATGGCGATGAGCGCTTTGTTGTCCAGGATGATGACCGCCATGCTGCCCGCGCTGCGCGCCAGTTGGTCAGTGCACAAGAAACACGTGAGCTGATAGCGCTTGTAGGTGTGGCTTCCTTGGTTAGCACGGATGCACCCGTCTGCGCACCTATCGAGAAAGACAACGCCATTAAGCATGAAGGCTATCGGCGCTTGGTTGCCAGCATGCGCTGTTGCTGGTGCGGGCGCGAAGGCCGCAGCAACCACTCCCATGAAAACGAAGGCAAGGGCTTGGGCATGAAGGTGGACGACCGTCGCGCCATGCCTTTGTGCGTGGATGACATGGGCCAGCACGGCTGCCACTACGCCTTTGACCAGTACAGCCTGATTGATGGTGGGCGTGATGCCCACGTTGAGCTGGGCCGTGCCATGGCTGCAGCAACCCGCCAATCCATTAGTGACGCGGGGCTGTGGCCCAAGAATTTGCCATTGTGGAAAGAATGAAGGTGCAAGCACTTATGCAAGACACAAACACCCTAGAGCACGCAGAAGAACCTGCAAAGCTGATACCCAGCAAACAGCGCGTGTTTGAGGCTGTGCGTGAGCTTCGAGCTGTGGAGCAAATTGCTACGCGCGAAACAGTGGCAGAGCTGACGGGACTCAAGTTGTCAGTGGTCGATGACCGCCTGCGCACGCTGGTGGATGACGGAAAGCTAAAGCGCCTACTGCGTGGTATCTATGAACTGGTGGAGAATTTTCCAGAACCGCGAACAATCAGCAAAACCGTTTTGCCAAACGGAGCCGTGGTGTACGACATCGGGGATGATGTGATAACACTGAGTCCCCAAGAGGCGCGTACTCTGGCAGAGCTATCCATGGGGGCTGCAGGCACAGCCGTGATGATTCAGAGCACCAACCAGCATCTTTTCCTTGCCACTGAGCTGGCGGCAAAGGTAGAGAAGCTGGAGCGCGAACTTAAAGCGCACAAGGCTCACAGAGACAATGAAAAGCAAGGAAGCCTTTTGCTTTGATGTGAATGAATGGAGACAGCGCATCGCAGCCGCCCTCGGGCGGTTTTTTGTTGCTCTGAGACTTCCCTGCATAGGGTTTTGGCAATTGCCCGCTCACAAGCACATTGGCGCGCATGGCCAAAGAACCAGCAGGCAAGAAGCCTGCTCCCCGCAAGACCACCCCAGCACAAAAGTCTGCAGCCACCAAGAAGGTTGCAGGCAAAGCCACGCCTTCGCGTAAGACCCCTGCGAAGCCAGCCGCAAAAGCTGTGGTCAAAGCCAAACCCAAAGCACCAGCACCAGCACCAGCACCAGCACTCAAGAAGGTTCCTGCAAAGCGTGTGGCGGTCAAGCCAGTACCAAAAGTAAAAAAAGAGAGCGTTAAAGAGCCACCGCAAATAGGTTTGACGCCAAAGCAACAGAGGTTTGTTGATGAATATCTTGTTGACCTGAATGGCGCCCAAGCTGCGATTCGTGCCGGATACAGCCCGGACACGGCAAAGCAGATGGCGCATGAGAACCTGTCCAAACCTTACCTGCAGCTCGCAATCGCAGAAGCCAGAAGGCAGCAGCAGGAGCGAACGCAGATCACAGCTGATGCAATGCTCAAACAGGCTTGGCTGATTGCCTTTGCCGACGAGCGCGAACTGGTTGAGATTCGTGTTGGCTGCTGCCGTCACTGCTGGGGCGAAGGCTTCAAGTACCAGCGCACCGTGGCGGAGTTCAACAAGGAGCGTGAGCGCTTCGAAATCGACAAGCGCATGGGCAAGGTGCCCAAGGAGGACGAGTTCGACGAGAAGGGTGGCATTGGCTATGACCCACTCAAGGCACCACACCCAGGCTGCACGCAATGCCGAGGTGACGGCTACGCACGCGATGTGGTCAAGGACACCCGCTACCTGAGTCCATCAGCCGTGCAGCTGTATGCAGGCGTCAAGCGCACCAAGGACGGCATGCAGGTGCTCATGCACAACAAGGAAGCCTTTGCGGAAAAGCTGTGGAAGCACTTGGGCCTGTACCAGAAGGACAACGAGCAGAAGGTGGATCCGCTCTCTGCGCTGCTGAACCGCATTGCAGGCGGCAACTCCAACGGTTTCACGCCCGTGCAGGACGACCCGGAAGCGCCACCAGCCAGCGTGCCTACTGGCACCAACACGCTGACACCCCGCCAGGATGTTGACGATGGCGAAGAAGACTAAGCGCGCCCTGCATGAGCCAGGCCGCCTGGACGAAGACGATGTAGTCATCCAGGTAGAGCGAGGGCGCGACCTAGACGCGCAACTTGATTGTGGCTGGGACAAGACCACGAAGCGCCTCAAGCGTGGGCCGCACATCACGCCAGCTGCGCAGATGCCCACCAGCGAGGAAGAACTTGCGCGCTGCTTGGCAGATCCTGAGTGGCGGCTTTTCTCTGGGGCGCTGTATCAGATCATCGTGAAGGGCGACAGTGAGGACGACGAGAGCTTTGTGCAGCCGTTCTTGCCCAATCGCGCCCAGCGCCGCTTTATCAAGCGCTTGTGGCACCGTAACCTGATCTTGAAGGCGCGCCAGCTGGGCTTTACCACCCTGATTGCCATCATGTGGCTGGATCACGCGCTGTGGAACGCCAACCAGCGCTGCGGCATGATCGCCCAGGATCGTGAGACAGCCGAAGCCATCTTCCGCGATAAGGTGGTGTTCGCTTACGACAACTTGCCGGAGGAAATCCGCGAGCGCTTCCCACTGGCGCGCGCCAGCACCAAGGAACTGCTTTTCGCGCACAACAACAGCAGCATGCGTGTGGCCACATCGGTGCGTGGCGGCACTATCCACCGCCTGCATGTGTCCGAGTTTGGCAAGATCTGCGCGAAGTTCCCCCAGAAGGCCGAGGAAGTGGTTACGGGCTCGTTTCAGGCTGTGCCACTGTCCGGCATCATCGTTGTGGAGTCCACGGCAGAGGGCACGGACGGCGAGTTCTACAAGATGTGCCAGCGCGCCCAGGCGCTGGTGATGGGCAAGGCGGTGCTGACACGCTCACAGTACCGTTTCCACTTCTACGCATGGTGGCAAGACCCGAGCTACACCATGGACCCGGCAGGAGTGGTCATCAGTGACGAGCTGATTGACTACTTCAACGAGATTGAGCAGCTGATGGGCTGCACCATCGACGGCGGCCAGCGCGCGTGGTACGCGGAGAAGCAGCGCAACGACTTCGCCGGAGCCGAGGAACGGATGTGGCGCGAGTACCCCAGCACGCCTGCCGAAGCCTTCCAGCAGTCCGTAGCTGGCAACTACTTCGCCAAGGAGCTGATGCTGCTGCGCAAGCGTGGTGGCATCACCCAAGTCCCTACGCTGGATTCACCCGTGTACACCTTCTGGGACATTGGGCGCAGCGACGGCACTGCCATATGGTTCATGCAGATCCTGAACCAGGAAGACCGCTTCATCTGGTACTACGAGGGCCACAACGAAGACCTACGCCACTACGCGCTGGAGCTGCAAAAGCGCGGCTACCTGTACGGCGGCCACTTCCTGCCGCACGACGCCGGCAACAAGGTGCTGAGTGACTACAACCGCTCAGTGCGCGAGCAGTTGCAACAACTGTTGCCCGGACAGGCATTTTTCATCGTGCCCCGTGTAACGCAGCTGATGAGCGGCATCTACGCCGCGCGCAAGCACCTGAAAACCGCGTGGTTTGACCTGGACGGCACCAAGGAAGGCGTAGAGAGGCTGGCCAACTACAAAAAGAAGTGGAGCACAGCCGAATCCCGCTTCATAGACGACACACCAGACAAGAGCAACGGCTGCAGCGAAGGCGCCGACGCATTCAGACAGTACGCCCAGGCCAAGGAGCTGGGGCTGCTATCCAACCTTGCCACATCGAGCAAGGGCTACACCGAGGCACCAGCACCGGTTTGCTATTGAGGACACCACCATGCAGCACACACCCGAAGAAAACGAACCCGTCGACACCCCAGACGGCGCACTCACAGTGGAGGAGTATCGCGAGATCCATGAGGAAATCGACAACCAAGCCCGTGAGTGGCGTGCCATTGCTGACCGCGAAATGGACTACGCTGAGGGCAATCAGCTGCGCACCGAACTACTAGAGGCCCAGCGCAAGCTGGGCATACCCCCGAGCATGGAGAACCTTATCGGTGCGTCCCTTGAGGGTATCCGTGGTTATGAGGAGCAGACGCGCACGGACTGGCGAGTGACAGCCAACGGGCAGCCGGGCGGCCAGGATGTTGCTGACGCTATCAGCTTCAAGCTGAACGAAGCCGAGCGCAACAGCAAAGCCGACGACGCCTGCAGCAAAGCCTTCTACCCGCAGATTGGCGTAGGCCTGGGCTGGGTGGAAGTGAGCAAGGGTGATGACCCATTCGCTTACCCATATCAGTGCTTACCGGTCAATCGCAACGAAATCCACTGGGATTGGGCCAGCCAGCGCGACGACATGACCGATGCACGCTGGCTGCGCCGTCAGCGCTGGATGCACGCCAGCCGCTTGGCGCGCGTGTTCCCTGAGCATGCGGAGCTAATCAAGCGCTTTGGCAAGGCGGGCACAGGCTGGTGGGGTACGTACAGCGGTGAGGAAGTGGGCGGCCAGAGCACGGGGCTCAATCGCGCCTTTGACGTGGCACGTGAATGGACGATTCAGGAAGACCGCTGGCACAACCCGCACAACAAGGAAGTCTGCGCTACTGAGCTGTGGTATCGCCGCTGGGTGGATGTGGTGGTGCTCAAGAGCCCAGACGGGCGCGTGGTTGAGTACGACGAGGCCAACCCGGCACATGTGCATGCTGTGGCAAACAGACTGGTGGAGTTCCGGCGCGTGGTGGTGGCGCGTGTGCGCCGCAGCTACTGGCTTGGGCCACACGTTCTATTTGATGGCCCCACTCCTTACTCACACCGCTATTTCCCCTACGCGCCGTTCTGGGGCTTCCGGGAGGAAAGCACCCGCGTGCCTTTTGGCTACATCCGCAACATGCTCTATCAGCAGGACACGCTCAACAGCGGAAATTCGCGCCTACGCTGGGGCATGAGCGCCTACCGCGTGGAGCGCACCAAGGGTGCAGTGGCGATGGAGGAAGACCAGTTCCGCCGCACCGTAGGCCGTCTGGATGCCGACATCGTGCTGGACGCTGGTCACATGGCACAGCAGGGCGCGCGGTTCAAAGTCGAGCGCGATTTTCAGATGAACGCGCAGCAGCTGGACATGCTGGCCAACGCACGCCAAGCCATCGAGCGTGTGAACCCAGCCGCATCAGGCGCATTCAGTGGCCGGCGCGGCACAGCCACCAGCGGTGTGCAGGAGCAGACTCAGGTGGATCAGGCCAACCAATCGCTCGCGCACATGATGGGTAACTTCAAACGCGGACGCACATTGGTCGGAGAAATGCTGATGGCCATGATCGTGCAGGACATGGGCAAGGACGAGAACGCCGTGGTGATCGAGGGTGACGCCATCACCCCAGAGCGCACCATCATCATCAACCACCCGGAGACTGACGCGGCAGGCTACCCCTATCTGTCCAACGACCTGCAGCGCACGCGCCTGATGGTGGGTCTGGAGGACGTGCCGAGCAGTGCGACTTACCGTGGTCAGCAACTCAATGTGCTGTCCGAAGTGGTTAAGTCCATGCCGCCGCAGTTCCAGGCCGTGGCAATGCCGCTGATGGCTTCGCTGATGGACGTGCCATTCAAGAAGCAACTGGTGGAGGCGCTACAGCAGGCAGGGGCGCAGGAAACGCCCGATCAGGTGGAAAAACGCATTCAGGTCGAGGTGGCGCAAGCGCTTAAGGAAGCAGGAAACGAACTGAAAGCGCGCGAGCTGGACATGAAGGAGCGCAAGACCGAGGCTGAAATCAAGCAGATCATGGCGCAGGCCGTGCAGATTGGCGTTCAGGCCGCATTTAGCGCCATGCAAGGTGGCGCGCAGGTAGCGCAGATGCCAATGATTGCTCCCATCGCAGACTCGATAATGCAGGGTGCTGGATACCAGAAGCCCAGCCCGGGGGGAGACGATCCAAATTTTCCGACACCAGCACAAACGGCGGCCATGAACATTAAGAGCCCATACATCCAAGGTCAAGGGCCAGAGGGCGCAGCAGCCGAAGCCCAGACCGAGGCTGGAGCATCGACCAATGTGCAGGCCAACACCAGCCCAGCATACCCACCAGTCCCACAAGATGCGGGAACAGGGCAGCAGGGTATTGAGACGCCCACCACCGCTGACAACTTAGCTTAAGCAGCTTCACCAACACACCTAGCCGCCCACGAAGGCGGCTTTTTCATGGCCGCCCGGTATAGGGCTTAGCGGATTCCACGTTCTTTTCAACACTGCTTGCAAGCACCGCAAACCCCGCGATGTGAAGTCCGATAGCACTTTGGTGCTTTGGAAACAAGAGCAGATGGAGTGAGCCCCAAAGGCTCGCACCGGATTGCTAGCCCATGCGGCCACGGCGATATGTGGCGGGAAAGCAGGACGACATCAGAAATGGCATTCGATTACTCAAACATTGGTGGCGCATTGACGCCGGAACAGGCCGCCGCAGCTTTGGCTGCAGGCGAGGGCGATACCAGCACAGCGCTGGAGAACGGTGGCACGCCCGCAGCCACCACTGTGACGGACGACGCTGCAGCCATCGACGGCGATGACAAGGCAAAGGCCAACGCGGCAGCTACCAACCAGGACGCCAGTACCGCGGCAGAAGCGGAAGACCCCGCCAAGTCGGTAGTGCTGGCGCGTGATGGCAAACACACCATCCCCTACGACACGCTAGTGAAGCACCGCGAAGGTGAACAGCACTGGAAAGCGCAGGCAGAAGCCGCCCAGCAACAGCTGGCCGAGCTGCAAGCGCAAGCGCAAGCCCGAGCAGATGTCGGAGCTGCACCGACCAAGACCGACCAGATGGTGGCCACTGCAGAGGCTGCTATTGAAGCGGGTGCGGACGTGGAGCTATTTGGCGACTTCTCGGAAAAGGATCTTGTGAAGGGCATCGCTGCCTACAGCAAGCAACTGATTCAAGCAGAGCGCGAAAGCATCAAGGCCGAGGTTCGAGCAGAACTGGCCAAGGAGCTGGAGCCGTTTAAGCAGGAGCGCGCCAAGACGGTAGCCGATGCCCACTACGACGCCATCTACACCAAGCACCCGGACGCGGATTCGATTGCTCAAAGCACCGAGTTCAAAGCCTGGGTAGATGCCCAGCCCAGTGCCGTGCGTAACGCCTATTGGGGTCTGTTCGACGCCAAGACAGGCGGCACAGCCGAGGAAATCGTAGAGGTGTTCGACGCCTTTAAGGGTGCGAGCACACCGAAGACCACCACAACCGCAGCAGCCGACCCCAAGGCCGCTGCAAGCGCCGCCGTAGCAGCAGCCAAAGCCACACCACCCGCGAGCTTGTCCAGCATCCCTGGCGCTCGCGTGGAGGGTGCTTCTGAGCTGGATCGCGCGGCGGATATGTCCGGCCCCGACATGCTGGAGGCGACAAAGAACATGTCGCCCGCGCAGATCGAGGCATGGCTAGACCGTCAAATCTAAGGAGTGCCAGCCATGAGCACGAGCAAGACCAATACCGCGCACGGAGCGCCCGGCAACATGATTCAGCAGGCAGTAGGTGTGTTCAACACCTGCAGCCAGCGCAACACGCAAATGCGTCACCTGACGGGCTCCATGCCCCTGGTCGGCGCAGCTGTGGCAGCAGCGGGTGGCAAGCAGTCCAAAACCACCATGCCCATTGTTCAGGCTCAGAACCTGACCAAGAACAAGGGTGACGAAATCACTTTCCACTTGGACAACCCCATCGGTGGTTACCCAATCATGGGCAGCGACTACGCCGAGGGCAAGGGTATCGGCATGTCCTACAGCGAGGACAAGCTGCGCATCAATCAGGCACGCTTCCCTATCGACATGGGTAACACCATGACGACCTTCCGCACGCCTTACGACCAGCGCCGCATGGCACGTCCCAAGGCGCAGAAGCTGATGAACCAGTACATGGACCAGTCCATCCTGGTGCATCTGTCTGGTGCGCGCGGCTTCCACGACCACAAGATCGAGTGGTCTGTCCCTGTGTCCACACACAAGGACTACAACAAGATCATGGTCAACCGCGTGAAGGCGCCGACCAAGAACCGCCACTTGGTTGCTGGTGCTGGCAGTGTGGCCGAAGTGAAGTCCAACGCGGGCGAGCTGGTGATTGCCACCACCGATACCCTGAGCATGGACGTGCTGGATTCGATCCGCCGCTGGAGCGACGAGGTTCCACTGCCACCACCACCCGTGGAGTTCGACAACGACCAAGCCGCGTCGGATAGCCCTATCCGCGTGTTCCTGGCTTCGCCTGCGCAGTACAGCTCCTTTTCCACGCACCCTGCGTTCCGCTCATTCCAGGCAAACGCGCATTCCCGTGCTCGCTTGGCCAAGGATCACCCCTTGTTCTTGGGCGATGCAGGTCTGTGGAACGGTATCTTGATTCTCAAGAACCCCAAGGCGATCCGCTTCTACGCAGGCGACGAAATCAAGTTTTGCGAGCGCTACGACAGCGAAACAGAGTCGGGCGTGCTGGTGCCAGCTAGCTTTACCGACAAGTTCGCTGTGGATCGCGGCTTGCTGCTGGGCGGCCAAGCACTGGCTATGGCCTTCGGTGCTTCCGAGCACTCGGGCATCCCCTTCTTCTGGTCTGAAGAAAAGGGTGACCACGGCGACAAGCTGGAAATGCTGATCGGTGCCATCTGGGGCGCGTCCAAGGTTCGTTTTGCAGTGGACCATGGCGACCACACGGAGTTCACCGACCACGGTGTCACTGTGGTGGACACCGCTGTGCCCATCATGAAGCCACGCGGCTGATGACCTGACCAAAGGCCCGCCACGCACATGACGGGCCTTGTCTGCAATCCCCTGATTTACCGGAGGCCACCATGGCAACCATCAAGCAAAAATTCATCGGTGACAAGCAGTTTGGCGGCTTTACGCCCTACGGCAACCTCACCACCCTGCGCGCCACGCTGCTGACCAATGCAGTGGGTGCAGTTATCAATGCAGACTCTGCCGCCCCCATCGCTGTGGGCGATGTGGTGGTGCTGGAGAAGCTGCCCGAGGGCTTCTTGCTGGAAGACGCCCAAGTGATTGTGTCTACGGCCATGACCGCAACCGCTACCGGCTCGCTGGGCTTCATCTATGCCGATGGCGTGGACAGCGCAGAAGTGCCCCAGGACGCGACGTACTTTGGCGCCGGACTGAACGCAGCTGCTGCAGGCCGTATCCGCACCGCGAGCACCAAGGCACCAGTGCGTTTGGCCAAAGAGGCCTATTTGGTGTGGACCCAATCGGGCGCGGCCAACGCCAAAGCATCGCGCATTGACGCTATCGTCCACGGCGAGCGGCTCGGCCCGAACTAAGGCCGCGACATAGTGGGGTGGGTTTTGACCCGCCCCATGGGCAACACCAGCAGGAACCAGACATGACCACACCCAAAGACGTTGCAGTGACCTACACCGGCACTGACGAACCTTTCAAAGATCGCATCTACGGCTCAGACCTGACGTTTATGCCGCACCAAACCCGTTTGGTGCCTGCCACGCTGGCCCAGCGCTTTCTGCGTCACTCGGACGTGTTCAAGGAAGGTGCTGATGGTGAAGACAAGGCGGGCAAGACTGCCAAGAAGGCAGCCGAGCCTGAGCAGCCCAAGGACGACACCAAGCAGGTGCTGGAGAAGCAGCAGCATGAGCAGGACGACCAGCGCGAGCAGGAAGACACCCGCTTTGCGTTGATGGACTCCATCGAATCCATGGACCGTAAAGCCGTCATCGACTGGGCAGATCAGCACTACAAGCAAAAGATTCCAGGCAATGTAAGCGTTGCCAAAGCGCGCGACATGGCCAAAGGCTTCGTTGACCAGTACGGCATGCCCTGATCATGAAGTTGAAAGAACTCATCCGGCGCTTTCGGAGTGATGCAACAGACACCGTAGAGCCGTACTTATGGTCAGATGAAGCCATAAAGGACTGGTTCAGCGAGGCGCAGGATCAGGCGTGTATTCGAGGTCGATTGCTGTTTGAAGATAGTAACGACGCAGTTTGCCGCATCGCCCTGGAGCCTGGCAAACATACGTATCGGATTCATCCGTCTCTGTATGAAGTGGCGAATGTCCATTTGAAGTGTGCAGGTCGCAGCGATTCAGAGCCGCTGCGCATTGTGTCGCGCGACTGGCTGGAGGCTGAAGTCAACAACTGGCGCAACTACAGCGGTCCGGCGCGCTGGGTGGTGCAAGGTGAAACCACACTCCGCGTTGTTGGATGCTTTGGGGAGGGGGACTATCTTCAGCTTGAAGGCTACCGCTTACCAATGTCTCGGATGAACGAGGGTTCATGCGATGAACCTGAAATCCATCGCGCCAGCCATCAGCACCTCGTTTACTGGGTCTTGCACAAAGCTTTCAGTCAGCCAGATGCGGACAGCAATGACCCGAACCGTGCCGCAAATGCGGAGGATGCATTCACATCCTACTTTGGAAGGCTGCCAGATAGCGACCTGCGCAGAGAAACACGCGAAGACACGCCACACACAACCATGTTGATACTGCCGTAACCGCGCCTGCATAGGGTTTGGGGTATCGCCAGGCGGCTTCAACAATGGCATCAAGCTATCAAAGGAGGCTCCATGCGAGGCTTTCAACCGGCGCAAGGCGTCAAAAAACCATTCCCAAATGGCGGGCCAGTACGCGGCCCCGGCAGCGGCACGTCCGATGAAGTGGCAGATACCGTACCAAAGGGCACCTACATCATGCCAACCGACAGCACGCAGGCTATTGGAGCGCAGCAATTGGCATCCATGGGTAGCAACACCAATGTTCCTGTGAACCTGTCAAATGGCGAATACAAGCTGCCACCCGAGCAGGTGCATGCAATTGGAGCGCAAGCGCTTGATCAAATTAAAGACGCAACTCACACCCCATTACCAGCGCGCGGTTTTGCACCTGGTGCACCACAGGCGCATGAGGGAGAGCCACGGCAGTTCTTCGCGAGCGGTGGGTTGGTTGGTGAGGATGAAAAACGCAGCTCTGCAATCAAGCAAATCCCCGTGGGTGGGCATACTGCACCGCCGAGTGATGGTGGCCAGTCTTCGGAGCTGACACGAAATGTGAACAACACAGCGAATGCGCTGGGTGGTATGGGTGCTGTGGCCAGTGTGGGATTACGTGGTGCACAGACTGCAAAACAGGTTGGTAATACGCCGTTGCTGGCGGGTGCGGCATCCAAAGCAGCTCCTGCAGCTGACTTTATCTCTGGCATGGGGCCAGGCGCCACCACGTATGCGAACACTATCCCACGCCTTGGCAACGCTCCAACTGCCTCACTGCCTGGCGTGAATGCTGCTTTGCAAGAAGGCGCGCAAGCCAATGCATTGGCAGCAGCCACGCGGGCGGGCTCAGGTGCAGGGGCCGGGGCAAACGCGCTGGAGAGTGGACGCCCACAAGATGCGGCAGTGCCAGCAACAGCCAGTCAGCCCTCGCAGCCTCAAAGCGAACCGCCAGCAAGTGCGCGTGGCCTTTACTTTGCAGACCGTGCACAAGATATGTCCACCCGCTGGAATGGCGGTGACTATGCCGGCGCAGTGGGCTCTGGTGTCCGCACAGCTGCTGAAGGGCTGGGGGTCACCGTGTTGAGCGCTGCGGACAACGTCACTCGCCCTTGGGTGGATGCTGGCGGACGTGCGTGGGATGGTGTGGTTGGCAATCAACCCCAAACTCCTGCAGCCACGACCACAAAGGCGCAGCCAGCGTCTGCATCGGTGGCTGGCGGTGGCCGTGGATTGCTCAACCCAGCACCGGCAAACCCAAGTGCACCAACGCCAACATCGACCCAGCAGAGCGCGACCGAGATTGCACCAGGGATTTTTCGCAATGGAAACAGCTACTCTGACAGTGCAGTAGGGGCAGTGGCTGGAATGCAGCCGCGCGGTTTGCCTTCGTTGCAGAACGTGGCTGCTGCTGAAGCTCTGGCCCAGCGCTCACAGCAAGACAGCATGAACAGGGTGCTGGATTCACAGCAACGTGGCCTACCTACTGCAACCCCGACTTTCCGAGCGCCTTCTGTGTCACACAGCGGCAATGACTACAGTGCACGCAAACAGCTGGAGAACTTAAAGACCAGTGCCAGCTCCATCACGAACACAGCGCGATGGGGAGGGCGGAACGCCGAACGAAACCCCAGCGTGATTGCCTATCAGCAAGCCTTGCAGGCTGACTTGGCCGCGCAAGGTAAACAGCCAGACATGGAAATGCAAACCATGGGCCTGAACGCAGGCATGGCGCGCGAGCAGATGCATCAGGACGGCGCCAACACCCGCGCGGCCATGGGAGAGCGGACGGCAGCACAGCGTTTGGCTTTGGACGGTCGGCGCTTGGCAGGAGATGAAGAGGTGCGGGGCTTTGACATTCGCAGAGGTGAGCGACAGGAAAAGCTTTTCCAACAGTACGAAGCCGCCAAGACGCCCGAGGAGCGCGCCGCAGTGGAGCAGCAAATTCGTGCATTGTCTGGTAAGGGCGATCAAGCCAATCGGTTCACAGTTGTACCTGGAGGCCAGGAGTGGGACACGACGGCCAATGTCATGCGCAATGTGCCTGCACGAGTGCTCAACAACCAGACAGGCCAGTTCATTCAAGGCCCAGGCAACGACGCAGCAGCGGCAAGCCTGCCCAAAGCCGGAGAGTTGCGCAACGGTTTCCGCTACAAGGGTGGCAATCCCAACGAACAGAAGAATTGGGAGCCTGTGTAAGTGCGCCCAGCATAGGGTTCAACGCAAAGTGATCATGCGCTGACTATCTGCGCATGACCGATGCAAAGAAACCCTGGGAACAACAATATGCCAGCACTTCCACTGGCGGTTCTGAACCTTGGAAGCAAGACTATGGAGCTGGTGCGGCAGATGCACCACCGGCGCCGCGTGGCCTTAAAGGGTGGGGCCAAGAAATAGGAGACTCTGCGATTGCTCTGGGCACCGGCGTGGCTCAGGGCGTCAAGATGATTTCTGATGCCGCAGGTGCGGGGAATGCTGTCTCGCGCTTGATTGGCAAGGGCATCCAGGCTGCGGAGGATCTGGAATCTGACCACCGCAAGGCTCAAAAGCAAGAGCGCGCTGGCAAGATCAAGGCAGCTGAGGATTCGGGCAGCACTTGGGAAGAGGTGAAGGCCTATGCGGGCAGCTTTGCGGATGCCCCCTTGGATACCACGCTGAATGCCGTGGGTTCAGTGGTGCCGACGCTGGCCGCTGCTGCGTTGACCGGTGGCGGCAGTACTGCAGCGCAACTGGCCGCGCGTGCAGCCCCGATGGCGATTGGCGCGGTGCAGGGTGCTGGTGCTGTGAAGGGCGGCATCTACGATGCTGTGGAGCAGCGTCACTTAGAAGCTGGCGCTACGCCGGAGCAAGCCGCGCAGCGCGCAGATGTTGCGCAAGCGTATTCGGGTGATAACTTGGGCAGCATTGCTACTGGTGCTGGACTGGGTGTGCTGGCGGGCTCTACCGGTGCGGAAGCTGCAGTGCGGCGTTTAGCAGGAGCAGGCGCAGTTAAACAGGCGGCGGATGCAACCACTACAGGTATTGCCAAGGGCGCAGCTCTGGGTGTTGCCAAAGAAGCGCCCGTGGAAGCGGTGCAAGGTGGCCAAGAGCGTCTTGCTGCCAATCTGGCCGAGCAGGGTGAAGGGTTTGATACGCCAACTATGCGCGGGGTGGCTGGTCAAGCCGCGTTAGAAGGCATGGCAGCTGCCCCTTTGGGTGGTGGTCTTGGCGCTGTGGAAGCCAGTGGGCGCGCTGCCGGTGCAAATGCGAATGTTGCTGGCAACCAGAACAGCGAGGACGCCGAGCAGGGTGCACAGGCAGGGGGTGGCACCAATTTGGTCGCTGATCCGATGAGCCCAAGCGCAGCAGGTATCACAGCACAAGACGCGCCTGCTCCCGTCAGCGAAGCCGTTGCACCAGCCGTTGATAACAACGGTCTGCCCGCCTCTTCTGGTGTAGCCGTTCAAAACATCGACACGACCAGCCCCGAGAGTGACATTCCCAAGAACGCCCTGAGCTTGGCAGAGAACCCAGTTGGTGCGCCGGTGGAACCTCAGTCATTGAACCAAGGGCGCGCGTTCAATGCCGATACGCAGGGATTGGGAGAGCCATCACCAAGCCAAGCCATGGGGCTTCGCAAGGATGCCGGTCAATTGGAAGGTGCTGCCGCATTGGCCGTTGACAGTGGTGCAAGCCAATCCCTGCAAACGGCTGAACAGCAGTCTGAGCTGGTAAAGGTTGCGGAGCTAGGCGCTGACGAGGGTACAGGCGAAATTAGTGTCACTGAACGCGTTAGCCAGATTCAAGATCGTTTGGGTTTCTTGGCGCAGATGGGCAGTAGCCAAGGCTGGGATCAACGGATGGTGCAAGACCGGGATGCCCTGCAGTCCGAGTTATCTACGCTTGTGCCGGAGCTGAAAACAACTGAATCCACGCTGGCAGAGCCGCGGCAAATCGACATGCTCGATACCACTGATCTAGGTGGGCGCATCAAGCAACTTGAAGCACAAGCAGCTGCCGCAGATGCAGAAGTACGCGACTGGGCCAGCCGTGAATACAAGCAAAACGCAAAGCCATTGCCCTCACATGAAGCCAAGGGTGGTCCTGGTGATGTGAGCGAAGCCAATGAACAGCGTCGTCTGAAAGCAATCAGTGATGCACAAGGCCGTGCCATAGCTGCGCGGGCAGAAATCATCCAACTTCAAGAGCAAGCAAATGCTGGTGCAGCGTTTGCTGGCAAATCGTCACCCGCTTTCAAAAAAGGAGCGATAACAGATGGCACGCAAACCCCTCAAGCCCAGCAAGATAAACCGCAACAACCAGCAGCGCGAGCAGCACCTGGCCAAGCAGTCACCCTCTTACACGCAGCAGCAGCGAGTCCAGCAGGCACACCAGTTGAGCAAGGGCTGAGCCATGGTAGCCCCGAGACTCAAAACAATGGCGGTCAAGCTGGCACGGAGGAAAAGACGAAAGGAGCAGCGGATGCTGCTGCGATTGGGCAAGCTGGCAATGCCAGCCGCCAAGCTGAGCACGCGCGCAAGCTAGAAGCCTCAGAACGTTGGATGCGAATGAGCAAGGTTGAGCGTCAAGTTGTGACGGCCAATGCTTCCGGTTTGAATCCCATGCAGCGCAAGAACCTGCATACCCGGTCTTGGGCTGATATGACGGTCAAGACTCGTGCTGCGTTGCTGGACGCCATCGCACCCGTGGCATCAGTAACCAACCAGAAAGATACAAAGACGGCGGATGATGTAAAACTGTACGCTCTAGAAACTGGCACGCTGGGCATCCCACGCGCTGAAATGCCCCAAGTGCCCACGCAGTCGCATGGAGGGCTGGTCAAGCACCTGAATGCCCAGGGCATTGCCCATGAAACCACGACCGTAGACGCGGCAGCACTCAAGCCCACGCAGGCTGAATACTCGCCAAGCAAAGTGGCCAAAGCCAAAGAGGCCGCCGGGGATCGTGCTGTGATCGTCTCAAATGATGGGCACATCATTGACGGCCATCACCAGGCCATGGCAGCCGCTGAGGATGGCAAGCCCGTGAAGGCCATCGTGCTGGATGCGCCCGTGGAGCAGGCGCTGGAGGCAGTGAAGAATTCACCAAGCGCTTCTGTGGACACAGCAAAAAGTGCTGTACCAGTGGCAGAAGGCGCAAAGCCTGTAGGGCGTATCGAGGATGTTGGCGAAAAGATCGGTGGCGCCCGCAAAGATGTTTGGACGGGCTTCAAGGATGACTTGCGCGCAGTTGCGGATGACCAGATTCAAGTGCAGCCGCTGTCTAAAGTGTGGCCACAGCCGGACTACCAAAAACTGATAGATGCAGGTGCGAGCGTAGAGACTATGGCAATGGTGCGCGCGCTGCGTGATGCGGTTGAAACCAAGCCCCGTGTGAGCTACAAGGTAAAGCGCTGGGCTGATCAAGTGGCAGCACTGCGCGGGTTTGCCTCCGATATTTTGGATGGCAAGGCTTCGGTGGATGCGATCAAGGTTCAGATGCGCAGCGTTCAAAGCCGAGATATTCGCAATGTGCTGGGTCGTGCTGATCTTTATGAAGCCGTGGGCCACTCCAAGAGCTTGGAGGGCATCAGCTTTGAAGAGCGCCATTACAGCCTGTACAACGGGCGCAAAGATGTGAATTTATGGGTGATCGACCGTGCAGCCAAGGCTACAGCCTTTAGCAATTGGCCCCGAGAGCTGGCCAGTGCTGACACCAAAGAGCAGGCGATTGAGGCATTCAAGAAGACATATGGTCAGCTTGACCAGGCCAAAGAGAAGAAATCAGCTTCGTTCGATATTTTTTCGGAGACGTTTACGCGTGGCTACTTTGTAGGCAAGAAGCTGGGGCGTACCTATGCCAAGTTGGCGGGGCCATTTCCATCGATCAAAGAGGCGCGCGCGCACCGGGACGCCAACGAGGCGGATCTGACTAAACAACTGCAAGCGTACAAAGAAGTGCCGCAAGAGCGCGGTGATGAAAACCGCCCGCGCGTTGGACAGGACATGCGCAACGGCGTGGACGTGACGCCGCAGCAGTTCCGCGAAACCTTTGGATTCCGTGGTGTGGAGTTTGGCAATTGGGTGGAGCAAGGCAAGCGCCAGCAAGAGCTCAATCAAGCCTATGACGCACTGATGGATATGGCTGCTGTACTGCAACTGCCTGCCAAGGCTATTTCTCTGAATGGTGAGCTGGGTCTTGCGTTCGGGGCACGCGGCGGCGGGGGCACGGGTGCCGCCAAGGCCCATTACGAATCGGCCAAGGTGGTGATCAACATGACCAAGCGCGCCGGCGCAGGCAGCCTGGGGCATGAGTGGTGGCACGCGCTGGACAACTACTTCTCCCGCCAGCGCAAGGCTGCGGATGGGTTTATGACAAGTGCCACTGATGTGCATGCGTCAGCAGGCGGTAAAAAATCTGCACCAGGTGGTGAAGGGGTGCGCCCTGAAATGGTTGAGGCCTTCGGCGCGGTGGTGCGGGCCATCAACCTTACAGCCCTGCGCGAACGCTCCAAAGCACTGGATGAGCGGCGTTCTAAGGATTACTGGAGTACCGACATTGAAATGAGCGCCCGCTCATTCGAGAGCTACCTGATAGCCAAGCTGCAGGATCAAAACGCCAGCAACGACTACTTGGCCAACGTGGTGAGCCCCAAAGCGTGGGAAACAGCAGCAAAGGACGGGGTAAAGCTGGATGGCACCTATCCATACCCAAGCATCGATGAACTGCCCAAGATCCGCGAGGGGTTCGATAAATTTTTCCTGACTGTGGAAACGAAGGACACGGATCAGGGTGTGGCGATGTTTCGCCGTTCAGAGGCAAACAATGCGGACGACTTTGATGTTCAAGGGTTCTTGAGGACCATGAACCAAGGGCAGCCTGAATTTTCCGAAGCGGCACGGGCCCAGGCAGTTGATCAGGTGAAAGGTACGGCTGATGCCATCCGCAAGGCCTGGGCCAATGGCCCCGAGGTGGTGGTGGCGTTTGACATGGCTGACCCCATCATCCCAGAAGCGGTGCGCCAGGCTGACTTACAGCAGCGCAGCGGTGGCGCCCTTGGTGCGCCCGAGGGCTTCTATTACGAGGGCAAGGCCTACCTGATGGCCAGCCAGCTGAAAACTCCCAATGACACGGCACGGGTGCTTTCGCATGAGGTTTTGGGCCACCACGGGCTGCGCGCGGTGTTTGGCCCTGAGTTGAATAAGATCCTGAACCAAGTTGCCACTATGCGCAAAGCAGAGGTGGATGCCAAGATCAAAGAGTACGGCTTGCGGGGCGTCACCCTGCAGGATCGCCGTATTGCTGCCGAGGAAGTGCTGGCCGAAATGGCGCAAACCAACCCTCAAATAGGGTTTGTGAAGCGCGCCGTAGCTGCCATTCGCACCTGGCTGCGCAAGAACGTGCCGGGTTTCAAAAGCCTGAAGCTGACAGATTCGGAAATCATCAACAGCTACCTGTTGCCCGCGCGTGCTTGGGTGGAGCGTGCAGAAACAGATCAGGGCGCACAGCAAGATGGCTTGGACTTGGCGCCTGCAGCGAGTCGCAGCCCGATGAAGTCAGTCAACGCCAATGTTGCGCGTGGAC
>CAUQST010000062.1:0-20557 GCA_963520865.1 uncultured Comamonas sp. | reverse complement strand
GTTAGACGTTGAACAAGAAGTTCAGAACATCGCCGTCCTTGACGATGTATTCCTTGCCTTCAGCGCGCATCTTGCCTGCGTCCTTGGCACCTTGTTCGCCCTTGAAGGCGATGAAATCGTCAAACGCAATGGTCTGCGCACGGATAAAGCCGCGCTCAAAGTCACCGTGAATCACACCCGCAGCCTGGGGTGCAGTGGCACCCACACGCACGGTCCAGGCGCGCACTTCCTTCACACCTGCGGTGAAGTAAGTTTGCAGGCCCAGCAGCTTGAAGCCGGCACGGATCAGTCGATTCAAACCAGGCTCTTCCAGACCCAGCTCTTGCAAGAACATGTCGCGGTCTTCGTCTTCCATCTCAGACATTTCTGCCTCGATCTTGGCGCAAATGGCGACCACGGGTGCACCCTGCGCGTCGGCATAGGCCTTGAGCTTGTCCAGCAAGGGATTGTTCTCGAACCCATCTTCGGAAACGTTACCCACAAACATGGCCGGCTTGGCCGTGATCAAGCAGAAAGGCTTGAGCAAGGGGGCATCTTCCTTGGAGATTGGTACGGAACGCGCAGGCTTGCCTTCATTGAGAGCTTCCAGGATTGGCGTCAACAGCGAAACCAATTTGGCGGCTTCCTTGTCGTTGCCTGAGCGGGCAGCCTTGGTGTGGCGATGGATTGCTTTTTCCACCGTGGCCATATCAGCCAGGCACAGCTCGGTCTGAATGACTTCAATGTCAGCGATCGGATCCACTTTATTGGCCACATGGATCACATTGGGGTCTTCAAAGCAACGCACAACGTTGACGATGGCATCGGTTTCACGGATGTGAGCCAGAAACTGATTGCCCAGACCTTCGCCCTTGGAGGCACCAGCCACCAAGCCAGCAATGTCCACAAATTCGACAATTGCAGGGACCACGCGCTCGGGTTTCACAATTTCGGACAGTTGATCCAAGCGAGGATCAGGTACTTCAACCACACCGGTATTGGGTTCAATCGTGCAGAAGGGATAGTTTTCAGCAGCAATACCGGCTTTGGTCAGGGCGTTAAAAAGTGTGGACTTGCCGACGTTGGGCAGGCCCACGATGCCGCATTTGAGGCTCATGGATTTTCCTTAAATATCAATGCACTATCGAGCACCACACAGCCGTGGCGCAAGTGCCCGATCCGCATTGAGGCGTATTCGGTGTTCTGGGGTAGACGTGACGTGGACGCTCTGTTTTTCAGAGTTTTTTCACGAAAATTTATGCCGATTGTAATGAGCGGCGAATCTCTGACGGCAAGGGGCAGATTGCCCTGCATCGTTGTGACGGCGATACAAAGTAAAACAGCCTGCCCCAAAAGGGCAGGCTGCTGGTATCAAAACCCGAACCTTACTTGGCTGTACGCGGTTTGCACTGCAACTGCAGCAGGCGGTGTGTGGAACTGTCAACACTGCTGCCAGGCTCACGCAAAGGGCGAATGCGCAGGTCCAGAAAACCACGGTCACCGCACAGCATCTTCAAAGTTGCTTCGCATTTTTGCAGATCGTCATAGCGGGTGTCGCACACCAAAGCATGCTCGTAATCAGGCTTGGCAACATAAGGTGCTGCATCTTTTGCCATGGGGTCCGTCTGTGTCGCACAACCTGCAAGAACCAGCGCAGCGGTTGCTGCCAACATCGCGAATTTCATGGGTGAACTCCTCCAAAATTGAGTCGCATCTTAACGAAGAGTGGCTGGCTTCAGTCAAATTTCAGCAGCCCACCAACAGCATCCCCTACCTTCAGCAGTTGACCTGCACCCTGTGCAACCACGGCATTCATACCAAAAGTGATAGCACCATTGAGCCTTGCATCCTTCCTGTACTGATGAATGGTGTCTCCTACCTCAGGGCTGGATTGCGCAGTGCGAGGGTCAATATTCGGGATTGGGCAGCGAGAGCAAGGCTTGCCCATACGAATGGCCACGGGCTCAGCAGTTTGCACCCACAGTGTGTCTATGTAGTCTTCCTCATGCTCGGCCAGCCCATCCAGCACGATATTGGCGCGAAAGCGCACACCATCAACCACAGCATGCCCCTGTGCTTTCAGGCGGTCATTCAAGGCAACAAAAGCCGAACTCGTAGTTACCAGCAAGGGATAGCCGTCAGCAAACTGGTTGGGCGCTTGAATGCCCCCCGTCCACTTGCTGCTGGACAGACGCTGCTGCGCTGGATCAAAACGAACCAAGCGGCAAGCACGCCCTAAGGCTTGGCTGAACCAACTCGCCGCTTCTGGCCCCATATCCCAAGCCTGCACATGGCTGCTCCACACCTGCACGTGCAGCTGAGGGGCCTCACTCATCCATGGCAATGCCAAAGGAACACTCAATTCCTCTTGCCCGGGAAAACTCAGCAGCAACTGCCCACCGTCCACATCCAGACGCGGCTGCACCCAAGCCATGTGCGCCACCTCGCGCTGTGTAATAAACACGCCCTGCTCATCCACCACCATCCATGCACGATCCCACTCCAAACCTGTGGGCAGCAGTTTGGCTTGCTGTACAGAGATGCCCGTGCAGGATTTGATAGGAAATACCCACAATGCACCCACCGTGCCGGTGACGTCTGCTTGGTCAAAATTGGAAACTGTCATGTACATATTGTGATACGGCCCCACGGACACGTGCAAATATGCAGCACTATTGATTTCGGGAAACCGTCCTGCCGAAACGCTTGCTCCAGCCCTCCTACAATGTGGCGCATGGCGCAAACCTTTGATGTATGTATCCGCGGAGCCGGCATTGTCGGCCGCACCTTGGCTCTTTTACTGGCTCGAGAGCGACTGCGCGTGGCCCTTGTTGATGCGCCTCGCTCAGCCCCCACACAGGCCGACGTCAGGGCCTACGCACTGAACACCAATTCCAAGCAGTTGCTGGAATCGTTGCGAACATGGCCAGATACCCTCCACGCCACCACGGTCAAACACATGGAAGTGCATGGTGATGTGGACGGCAGTGTGCATTTCGATGCAGGCGCCCAAGGCGTGGAAGCCTTGGCCTGGATTGTCGATGTTCCTGCGCTTGAACAGCGACTGGCCGAGGCGGTGCGCTATCAACCTCAGATAGAAATAGTAGGCGCCCCTGTAGATGCACCATTGACCGCCATCTGCGAGGGTCGCGCCAGCACCACACGCACAGAATTCGGTGTGGACTTTGATGTCACCCCCTATGGGCAACACGCCATTGCCACCCGCCTGCGCTGCGAACTGCCGCATGGACAAGTCGCACGTCAATGGTTCTCACCACAAGGAATTTTGGCTTTTTTGCCCATGGATGGCGCCGACGGACATAGTGTCGCCGTCGTGTGGTCGGTCGATCAATCTGCCGCACCCCACTGGCTGGAGCAAGACGAAGCATCGTTCACGCAAGCATTGATGGAAATCAGCCAAAGCAGCTTGGGCCAGTTGCAACTGTGTGGGCCACGCATGTCCTGGCCTTTGCAGCAAGCTGTGGCCAAGCGCTGGTGTGGCCCCTTTCCTGGCACCTCTGAAGCACGCACCCCCACTAGCTGGGTACTGGCCGGAGATGCGGCACACAATGTGCACCCACTGGCAGGCCAAGGCCTCAATATTGGTTTGGCCGACGTACAGGCATTGGCACGCATCCTCCAAACACGCGATGCTTGGCGTAGTACCGGGGATTTAAAGCTCCTGCGCCGCTATGAGCGAGAGCGCAAAGCGGGTCTGGCGCCTGTCGGCATGGCCATGGATGGCTTGCAGCAACTGTTTACCCGTACTGAGGCGCCCTTGCAAACCCTCAGAAACTGGGGTTTGCGCAGTTTTGAGCGCAGCGGCTTGCTGAAAGACTGGACAGCGCGCCAAGCAATGGGCCTAGACCGCTAATTGCGCTTGGTGCCAAGGGAACCTTTCGGGTCCTTTACCAACCAATCCTTAATCGTTTTTTATTCACGGGAATCTTTGCCATGAAATTGTTAGCCGCCGCATTGTTGGCCACAGCAGCTTGGGGTAGCGCAATCGCTGCACAGCCACAAGACCAAATTGCCAAAACCTTGGCAGAGCGCATTCCCCAGCTTCAGCAGGTCGACGAAGTCAAACCGACCCCGATGAAGGGGCTGTATGAAGTGCGAGTGGGCACGGATGTCTTTTATGCAAACGAAACCGGCGACTACCTGATTCAGGGTGAATTGATTGACACCAAAGCCCAGCGTAACCTGACTGAAGACCGCATCAACCTGCTCACGGCAGTGGACTTCAAGAATTTGCCCCTGGGTGATGCCATCAAGATCGTTCACGGCAAGGGTGAACGCAAGCTGGCAGTCTTTGAAGACCCCAACTGCGGCTACTGCAAACGTTTTGAACGTGATCTGCAAAACGTAGACAACGTGACGGTTTATCTGTTCCTTTATCCCATTTTGAGCCGCGACTCTGCTGAAAAGTCACGCAACATTTGGTGCGCCAAGGACAGCAAGAAAGCTTGGCATGAACTCATGCTTAAAGACAAAACACCTGCAGCAGCCAGCTGTGATATTGATGCCATTCAACGCAACCTGGCTCTGGGCCGCAAACACAAAATCACGGGAACACCTACTTTGATTTTTGCGGACAATACCCGGGTACCTGGAGCTATTCCCGCCAGCGAGGTTGAAAAATACCTGGCCGCCGCACATAAAAAGTAATCACATCCTGCAGGCAGCGAAACGCTGCCTGCCTTATCTGCGGCACAGCCGCCAGGCATGCCGTGGGCTTGAACTTATTCAGCAGCACCATGCCTCACACAACCACCCCCATTCATTACCGTGTTCAGTTGCATGACCTGCATGCACACTTGTATCGCATCACACTGACGATTGCACAGCCGAGCGCACAGCAACTTGTTTCTCTGCCTGTGTGGATTCCCGGCAGTTATCTGGTACGTGAATTCGCCAAAAATCTGCAGTGCCTGCAAGCCAGCCAAGGCGAAAAATCAATGGCTGTCGAACAGCTCAGCAAGCACCAATGGCAGGTAGCTTGCCAAACCGAGCTCCCCTTGGAGCTAACTTACGAAGTCAGCGCCTACGACACCTCTGTGCGCACCGCCTGGCTAGACCAGCGAAGGGGGTTTTTCAACGGCACCAGCCTGCTGCTGCGCGTACACGGCCAAGAAGCACAGACCCATCGCCTTCAAATTCAGCCTTGTGCACAAGTGCCGCACTGGCAGCTGGCAACTGGGTTGACGGCCATCGCCGTGGATGAGCAAAGTTTTGGCACCTACGCAGCAGACAACTACGACGAGCTGGTTGATTGCCCTGTAGAAATGGGTGATTTTTGGAGTGGCACTTTTACAGCCTGCGGCGTTCCGCACCGCTTCGTGGTGGCCGGAGCCCCTGCATCGTTTGACGGCCTGCGTTTGCTGCAGGACACCCAGAAAATTTGTGAAGCTGAAATCAACTTTTGGGGCGTAGCACCGCACAGTCGCTATGTATTCATGCTCAACGTAACGCACGACGGCTACGGCGGACTGGAGCATTGCAACTCCACAGCGCTGATTTGCAGCCGCCCTGATCTACCGCGCATGGGCATGGAGAAGGCAAGTGATGGCTACATTCAATTGCTGGGCCTGATCAGTCACGAATACTTTCACACCTGGAATGTCAAACGTCTGCGCCCTGCAGAGCTGGTTCCCTACAACTACGACCAGGAGAACTACACGCAGCTGTTGTGGTTCTTTGAAGGCTTCACCAGCTATTACGACGATTTACTGCTGCGACGCGCTGGTTTGATTGATAGCACTGCCTACCTCAAACTCATCACCAAGACACTGAATCAGGTGCAGCAAACGCCGGGTCGCCAAGTACAAAGCGTTGCCGAGTCGAGTTTTGATGCCTGGGTGAAGTACTACCGTCAAGACGAAAACACACCCAACGTCACAGTCAGCTACTACACCAAAGGTGCCTTGGTGGCCATGTGCTTGGACTTGAAACTGCGCCAAGAAGGAGTCACCACGCTGGATGACACAATGCGCGCATTGTGGCAACGCTGCCAAGGTGGAGCCATGACGGAAGTCGATGTACTGGCAGTACTGCAAGAGCAGACGGGCCGCAGCTGGCAGGAGGAACTTCGGGCATGGGTACACGGCACGCAGGAGTTGCCGCTGCTAGCCCTGCTGAGCACCCACGGCGTGCGCGCAGACGTCGACAAACCGGCTCCAGCCCAAGCACTGGGACTGCGCGTGCAAGAGACACACAGCGTCATCATCAAGCAAGTGCTGCGTGGCGGTTTGGCCGAACAAGCCGGCATGATGGCAGGCGATGAGTGGTATGGCATTGAACTGCCTGGAGCTGACACACAACCAGCATGGCGCCTCACCAAACTCGAAGAGCTGGATATGTACACGGCCCGTGGCACCTCGCACATCACGGCCTTAGTAGCCCGCGACCGTCAATTGCTTCGCTTGCCACTGAGCTTGCCCGCAACAGCCACTGATGCGTCTGTCTCCAACTACAAGCTCAGCATCACCGACGCCTCTGCGACTGACCGCTGGCTGGCTCAGTAAGTCATCTTCTGCGGCTTGGGTATAGTCATGTGCTGGGTTTTCCACACATGACTATTAGGAGATAAGCCTTGGCATACGAAATGATCGAGGTCCGCGTGGAAGCGGACAAAGTGGGCGTCATTACCCTCAACCGCCCCAAACAACTCAACGCCCTGAATGACCAGCTCATGGATGAGCTGGGCGAAGCGCTCAAAGCATTCGATGCCGACGAAAGCATTGGCTGCATGATCATTACAGGCAGCGAGCGCGCGTTCGCTGCCGGTGCAGACATTGGAGCCATGGCCAAGTACAGCTTTGCCGATGCCTACAAGGGTGACTACATCACCCGCAACTGGGAAAGCATTCGCAGCATTCGCAAACCCGTCATAGCAGCAGTCAGTGGCTTTGCATTGGGTGGTGGCTGTGAGCTGGCCATGATGTGCGACTTCATCATTGCCGCTGACAACGCCAAGTTTGGCCAACCCGAAATCAAGCTGGGCGTGATCCCCGGCGCTGGTGGCACACAACGCCTGCCCCGTGCAGTGGGTAAAGCCAAGGCCATGGATATGGCACTGACCGCCCGCATGATGGACGCCACCGAAGCCGAGCGAGCTGGTTTGGTCAGCCGCATCGTGCCCTATGACAAGATGATGGAAGAAGCACTGGGCGCAGCCATCATCATCAGCGGCTTCTCGCAAATTGCTGTCATGGCAGCCAAAGAATCGGTCAACCGTGCTTTTGAAGGCAGCCTGAACGATGGCGTGATGTTTGAACGCCGCCTTTTCCACGCGCTGTTTGCTACCCAGGATCAAAAAGAAGGCATGGATGCATTTGTCAACAAGCGCTCCGCGAATTTTATTCACCGCTAAATATTGATATATAATTTCGTTCTCTTGGTCGTGTAGCTCAGTTGGTTAGAGCGCAGCATTCATAATGCTGATGTCGGTGGTTCAAGTCCACCTACGACCACCAGAGTTCGGTCGTGTAGCTCAGTTGGTTAGAGCGCAGCATTCATAATGCTGATGTCGGTGGTTCAAGTCCACCTACGACCACCAAAATATAAAACCCCGCAGTACGCAAGTGCTGCGGGGTTTTTCTTTATGCATGCACAGCATGCGCTTCGCAAGACGCTTTTATTTGACGGTGCCGCCGTCCAGCTTGTGCTTTTCACCATCTCCCTGGGCGCCAGTAATCACCGCAGCCATGCCTGCAGCAGGTGTCACGCCACCCTGCCCTTTGGAGGCCTCCGGGCCTGAGGGTTGCGGCTGAATGACTTCAATGTTCTCTACCTGCGCTGGCAATGGCACAGCAGGGGGTAAAGGCTCACGAATATCTGCCTTGGCAACAGGCAGCACATCATGGCTGCGCAAATAGTTTGTAGAACCCAACAGTGGCTTGCTCGGTGGCGGTTGATCAAAACGATCAATGCTTGCCATCGGAAAAGTGTCTGCGCGCATTTGTGGGCCTGACTGGTCACAGCCAGCCAGCAAGGCCAGCGCAGCCACTGCACTCAATGCGTAAAAACGGATAGGTTGTTTCGTGGGCATGGCTACATCCTCCAAATACACCATGCTGACCCCTCTCGCAGCCGCTGTCTGTCAGGCAAATACCCTAGCAATTGCTATGCAAATATGCTGCGTGCCTCAGTGAACCGTTTGGCGAAATAGGGATTGTCCATGCGCACGCGCTGCACCGTGCCACCGCTGGAAGGGGCATGCACAAATTGCCCGCTGCCCACAAAAATGCCCATGTGGGAATAGTTAGTGCCCATGGTGTTGAAAAACACAAAGTCACCGCGCTGCAGCCCCCTGCCTTGCACCGGTGTGCTGGATTGCGCCCATTGTGATGTGGTGCGCGGCAGCTTGCCGGTGTGAATGCCTTGCACGGCCCACTGAATCAAGCCGCTGCAGTCAAAGCCACCTTCAGGCGAGTTACCGCCGTAGGTATAGGGCGTGTTGACCACCAGCATGGTGCGCGCCAGCAGGGCCTCGCGCAGATCGGATTGCAGCTGCAAAGGGTCTACCGCGCGTGCGCTGGATCCGCCGCTGCGCGCTACAGGTGCAGTGCGAGATGCACTTGGGGCGCGGGGAGTGCTGGAGCAGCCCGCCAGCACTGCGGCTGCGCTTGCCAGCAACCACATTCGTCGGGTTGCAGGGCGCGGCGCAGAAAGATGAGACGGTGCTTGCATGCTGTGCATTATGGGCAACTTACGGGAAAAAGCAAAAATCAGAGCTTGCAGCGCATATGTAACAAGGAACTCCAATAGTTATCCATCTGAAGTACGCATAAAGCCTAGGCAAGTAGCTCCTGTTTTCTAGCTTCTATCTAGCAAAAAGCCGCATGGCTTTGACAGCGATGCGGCTTGGGAACGGAATGCAAAAAGCGGGCTGCAATCAGAACGGCAGTTTGGGCATGCCACCGCCACCCATCATGCCTTTCATTCCCTTCATGCCGCCCATCTTTTTCATCATTTTCATGAGGCCGCCGCCCTTCATCTTTTTCATCATGGTCTGCATCTGCTCAAATTCTTTGAGCAGGCGGTTCACGTCTTGCACCTGTACGCCTGCGCCATCGGCAATGCGTTTTTTACGGGTTGCCTTGATGATTTCAGGGCGCTTGCGCTCCTTGTAAGTCATGGAGCAGATGATGCCTTCCTTGCGCTTGATTTCGCGCTCGGCCTTGTCCATATCCACAGCCCCTGCCTTGGCAGTCATCTCAGAGGGCAGTTTGTCCAGCAAGTTGGACAAGCCTCCCATTTGCTTCATTTGCTGCAGTTGTGCCAGAAAGTCATGCAGATCAAAGCCGTCGCCGCTTTTCAGCTTCTCGGCCATTTTCTGCGCGGCCTCCATGTCCACGCCCTTGGTGACTTGCTCCACCAGCGCCACGATGTCGCCCATGCCCAGCACACGCTGTGCGTGGCGGTCGGCATCAAACACTTCCAGGCCATCAAGCTTTTCAGAGACACCGGCAAACTTGATAGGTGCGCCCGTGATCTGGCGCACAGACAGCGCCGCACCACCGCGCGAGTCACCGTCCAGCTTGGTCAGCACGATACCGGTCAGCGGCAGCGCTTCCTTGAAAGCCTTGGCTGTGTTGATGGCATCCTGGCCCTGCATGGCATCAACCACAAACAGGGTTTCAACCGGATTTAGCGTGGCGTGCAAGTCCTTGATCTCAGCCATCAACAATTCGTCGATGGCTAGGCGACCGGCCGTATCCACCAGCAGCACGTCAAAGTAGTGTTTCTTGGCGTAGTCCAATGCAGCCACGGCAATATCGTGGGGCTTTTGGTCTGGTGTGGAGGGGAACCACTCCGCACCGGCCTGAGCCGTCACGGTTTTGAGCTGTTCAATCGCCGCAGGGCGGTATACGTCACCCGAGACGGTCAGCACCTTCTTCTTGCGCTTTTCAATCAGGTGCTTGGCCAGCTTGGCGGTGGTGGTCGTTTTACCGGCCCCCTGCAAACCGGCCATCAAGATGACAGCGGGTGGCTGGGCGTTGAGGTTGATGTCAGCCACGCCCTCGCCCATGGTGGCCGAAAGCTCTTTGTTGACAATGGAAACCAGTACCTGGCCTGGCTGCAACGAGCTGATGACTTCCTGGCCCAGCGCTTTTTCCTTGACGCGGGCAATGAAGTCACGCACCACGGGCAAGGCCACGTCAGCTTCCAGCAGGGCCATGCGCACTTCGCGCAGCATGTCCTGTACGTTGGATTCAGTAATGCGGGCCTGGCCACGCATTTCCTTGACGAGTCGCGAGAGTTTGTCGGTGAGTGCGGATGCCATAAGCAGATGTGTCCGAAGAGAGAGAAGCTGCGCCGCGTGCGGCTTGGCCTGACGGCCCGGCGCTTTGGGCAGGGAGCGCAGCTTACGCTGTGTAGCCCGTGCTGCCCGCCGCGGGCAGCCCTGTACAAACAAGCCGTCAATTCTAACCGTTGGCTACGTCACTTGCCCTGTCCAAGGACAGAGCACCCAAGCACTGACGCGGCGCAAGGATGGCAAGCAATAGCCGCCCCAGCCCACAAGGCGGGCAGCTATGATTACAGGCATGGAGTCTTCCACCCACATTTTCATTGGCACGCCCACTTGGGTCATGGCACTGGCCTTGGCTGCCATTGCGTCCTATCTCATCCCTGTTTTTGGTATGCGGCGCATGGCCGAAAGCCATACCCGCTTGGCTATGCGGTGTGCCTGGGTTCTTCACCTGCTGACCGTAGCGGCAGGTTTAATGACCACCCCCGCCCGCTTTGGGTTTGCACCCGCACTGTCCATGACGGCCTGGCTGATGCTGACGGTGTATGCCATTGAACAGCAGCTTTATCCCAAGATGCGTGCCGTTGGCGTTCTGTCTGTGCTGGGCGCGCTGACCGTACTGCTGGCGCAGCTCTTCCCTGGCAAGCCCATGGCGCTGCAAACATCGGCATGGCTGCCTTTGCACCTGGCGCTGGGCATTGCCTCGTATGGCCTGTGCGCCGCAGCAGTCGTTCATGCGGGCTTGATGTCACGCGCTGAGCACCGCATGCGCACGGCCTCCAACGACGAAGGCGGCATGCCTTTACTGATGCTGGAGCGTTTGACCTTCCGTTTTGTCACCGCAGGTTTTGTGCTGCTCAGCGCCACACTCCTGGCTGGCTTGCTGTTCGGTGAGTCACTGTATGGCCGCGCCTGGGTCTGGGACCATAAAACGGTGTTCTCTATCCTGGCATGGGTCGCATTTGCCCTGCTGCTGATCGGGCGCTCTCGTTTCGGTCTGCGCGGACGCCATGCCGTGCATTTGATTTATGCAGGGGCTGCGCTCTTGCTGCTGGCTTATGCCGGCTCACGCTTTGTATTGGAAGTCGTCATGCTGGGGCGTCTGTCATGAAATATCTACTGGTCGCCTTGGTTGTAATTATTGCCATAGGCATTTGGCGCAACAACCGTCGTAAGGCGGCGGCTCCACCACCACCCAAACCCCGCCTGCGCCAGCCAGAAGACATGGTCACGTGCGCACACTGTGGGCTGCACTTGCCTTCCAGTGATGCGATCACCAGCCCTGATCGCACGCATTACTGCAGTACCGAGCATCGCCACCTCGGCCCGCGTTAGTCTGTTGGTTGCGCAAGTCCGCCCTCATCGTGACCACGCTCCCTCTTCACAGTGCGCGCCGGCTTTGGCAGGCATTTCTGTCAGCCCGGGTGCTGGTTGCCACGCTGCTGATTGCACTGCAGATCACACAGACCTGGACATCTCCAGGCGTGCAGCAGCCCTATGTGTACTGGCCATGGGCCCTGACTGCCAGCTACTTCGTTCTTGCCTTGCTGGCCTGGGGGCTGCTGCACCAAAAACCGCCCTCTAGCGACTGGCGCTGGCCCTGGCTGCTTTTGCTGGCAGCAGACATCGTGGCCATTTGTGTCTTGCAAGAGGTGCAAACCGGCAAGATGCACTACACCCCTTTGCTGGCGCTACCAATTTTGACGGTTTCCGTGCTCGGCACCATGCGCATGGCACTGGCAACAACCGCCAGCATTACGCTGATTTTGCTGGGCACCGATATTTTTCATGCATGGGCTTTGGAGCGACTCCAAAGCGAGGACTACATGCAAACGGCGCTGGTCTGCGCAGGCTTTTTTGCCGTCACCTACCTGACCCGTCAATTGGCACAGCGTCTGGCCTATCAGGAGCGCCAGGCACGCACCAGCCGGCACGCTGCGCAAACCCATGCCCAGGTCAACAGCTTGATCATTGCGAACCTGACTGAAGGCGTCTTGGTCGTTGATAGCGCCTACCAAGTGCGCATGGCCAATCCAGCGGCTTGCGAGTTACTTGGCTTGCCAGCACCTTTGGCTTTGCATGATTTGTGCCATACGGAATGGCTTCCTTTGCGCGACATGGTGGACCAGACCTATGCCACCAATCAAGCGCTGAGCCAGCACATGCACCTCATGGCTACCAGCCAAAGCACCACGGGGCTGTATGTCCGCACCTGGCTCACCACCAGCATCGCCGCTGATGTCGCCCTTCCTGAACTCCGCCACGACACCCACCCTGACAGCCTTCTGGCTCCGCAGCCGTGGCTGTGCGTCATGTTCTTGCATGATTTGCGCGAAGTAGAAGCCCGTATGCGCACTGAAAAGATGGCAGCCATGGGGCGCATGTCTGCCGCTGTAGCCCATGAAATTCGCAATCCACTGGCCGCAATTGTGCAAGCCAACGCCTTGCTGGCTGAAGAACTAACAGAGCCCACTCAGCAGCGCCTGAGCCACATGGTGGAACAAAACGCCCAGCGCCTGGTGCGCATCGCCGAAGACGTACTGGACATTGCCCGCGTGCAGCAGCAAATCCAGCACACCGATTCACGCACCTTGTTGCTAGATGCGGAGCTGCGCCACATTTGGCAAGAGTGGCAGCAACAGCATGCCACGCAGCGGCCCGGTCTTTTCACGCCCAATTGCGCGCAAGCACATGTGGCTTTTGACAGCGAGCACCTGCGCCGTGTAGTGGTCAACCTGCTGGACAATGCCGCCCGCTACTGTGAAGGCAAGCACAACGATGCGCTGCAACTGCTCACAGGCTCTAGCAGCGACGAACAATTTTGGTTTCAGGTCTGGAGCGAAGGCCCGCCCGTAGAAGCGTCTGTACAAAAGCACTTGTTTGAACCGTTCTTCTCTTCGCAAAGCCGCTCTTCAGGTTTAGGGCTTTACATTTGCAGAGAGCTTTGTCAGCGCCATGGCGGCAGCATCAGCTACAGCCACTGCGAGCGCCTGACCGCGCGTGGACTGCAAACGGGTAACGCATTTACCGTTTACTTCAGAGGTCGACTCCTGCGCACGGCCAACGTTTCCTTGTTTGACCCAATTGTGGTGTGATCACGGCCATGGGAACTTCTACTGCCACTATTCTTGTTGTCGATGATGAACCGGACTTGCGCACCCTCTATGAGCTGACGCTTTTGCGCGAAGGCTACCGCGTACAAACAGCTGGCTCACTGGCAGAAGCACGCGCCCAGCTGCAGTTATGCCGCTTTGAAGTCTTGATTACTGACATGCGCCTGCCTGATGGCCTGGGCATGGAATTGCTGCGTGAACTGCGTGAGCAACGCCGCAAAGAGCGCGCGATTGTCATGACTGCTTACGGCTCTGCTGAAAACGCAGTGGAAGCGCTGCGCTATGGGGCATTTGACTATCTCACCAAGCCGGTTGATCTCAAGCAATTTCGCACCGTTGTAGCGTCTGCTGTGCAGGGTGAATCTGCAACGTCTGCCCCCGGAATTTTTACGCCAAGCACCACTGTGGCCAACAGCACGGGAGCCATATTGAATGCTTCAGCTGCGCTGGATCGCTTAGTGGGCACCTCAGTAGCCATGCAGCAAGTCAAGCAACGCATCCAGAAGGTGGCCCCAAGCATGGCTCCGGTACTGATCACGGGCGAATCTGGCACCGGCAAAGAACTGGTCGCAAGGGCTTTACACGCCTGTAGCCACCGCGCGCATGCACCCTGGGTAGCCGTGAACTGCGGTGCCATTCCCGAGCACTTGCTGGAGGCTGAATTCTTCGGCGCCCGCAAGGGCGCATTCACGGGAGCTACGGCAGACCGGGAAGGTTTTTTTAGCGCAGCCCGTGGAGGCACTTTGTTTCTGGATGAAATTGGCGAATTGCCGCTGTCCATGCAGGCCAAGTTGCTGCGTGCCATTCAAGAGCGCTGTGTACGCCCACTGGGAGCTACGCTGGAAGAGCCTGTCGATGTCCGTATCGTCAGTGCCACACACCGCAATCTAGCTGCCGATGTTCAATCCGGGCGTTTTCGCCAAGATTTGTATTACCGCCTGAACGTCATCGACATTGCGATTCAACCTCTGCGTGAGCGGCGTGAAGACTTGCCCGCGCTATGTACAGCCTTACTCCAGCGCATTACGGGCGAGCACAAACACACTGCGTCTTCACTCTCTGCCCACGTGCTAGCGCAATTGCAGCACCAGCCACTGCACGGCAATGTGCGCGAATTAGAGAACCTTTTGCACCGCGCCATTGCATTGGGAGACGAGACGGGGGCGCCTGCAACCCTGTCAACACCCAAAAATACAAGGGGCTGCAGTACTCACTTGCCTGAAGACGGCCTGCCAGGTGATTTGCAAGCATGGCTGGACCAGCAAGAGCGCGCCATTTTGACGCGAGCCCTGCAGGCCTGCGGCTACAACCGCACTGCAGCTGCAGCGCGCCTGGGTATCAGCTTGCGCCAAATTCGCTACCGCATTGCACGCTTGAGCATTCCTATCTCACCGGAAGAGATCGAGCCATCCAGCGACAATGCGTTGTATGACGTGCACCACTGATTCCACAGAGAAAACTGCCACACAACCGTCTTGGCATAAAGGCTGGCTTTCTAGCGCTCAGCACCAGCCTTCGCCCAACTTTGGCTTACGTCCGGCGGGCGCCTGCATCGACCTGGTCGTGATTCACTCCATCAGCCTGCCACCTGGTCAATATGGCACGGGCTGCGTGCAGCAGCTTTTTAGCAACCAGCTCAACTGGGATGCACACCCTTACTTCCAAACCATTCGGGATTTGGAGGTGTCTTCACACTTTTTTATCACCCGTGAGGGCGTCGTCTGGCAATTTGTCAGCGCCGATGACCGTGCGTGGCATGCGGGGGCATCTCAGTGGTGCGGGCGTGACAACTGCAATGATTTCTCTATTGGCATTGAACTGGAGGGGCTGGAAGGCTTGACGTTTGAAGCTGCTCAATACCAAGCTCTCAGCCAGCTGTGCCAAAACCTGGCTACCCACTATCCCATCACCCAGATTGCGGGGCATGAACACATTGCTCCAGGCCGCAAACAAGACCCGGGGCCAGGTTTTGACTGGTCCCTGCTGCAAACAAACTTGCAGGCATTGCCACTGCAGTTTCCCTAGCAAGAAGCACTAGCGCTGGTGCCTTGAAAGCAAGCCAAAGTAATCCGCAGAAAGCGCCGCCGTAGCCCGTACGCATCGCTTTTGCGGCCATTCAGCGCCTTCTTCAAAAAACCATAGAAACACTATATCTAGTGCTTTTACATGGATTCACATCCACATATATAGCGCCTATATCCCATCACCACGGCAGGGATTTTTTAATTTTTCCGCGCTTTCTATCTCTTGCCAACAAAGGCGTTCAGGCCACCTTTGGCCTCGCAAGCCGCGCCAGGTATTGTTTTCCATATCTCAAGGCAACATCCTCAAGGCTTCGCCGCGTGTCAACAAGGAACATTGCCTAGTGCCGGGCGTCCACACAACGGATTTCTTGACCACAGGCCAATACACTACCCCTAGTGTTTTTAATTATCAGAAACACCATTGGTAGAGAATAAATCCTGCCCAACGTGACCATTCGAGGCCTTGCCCACCCACAGCAACGCCCCACCACCCGTACCAAGAGGCCCTCATGCAACACGCTATGAACAGCTCGAACTCTGATTTTTCAGCGCCCCACACACCCGGTGCTAGCAGTGTTCCAGCGGTACTCGATCAATACCAAATCATTCGCCGCAGCGGGGATGTCGTTCCCTTTTCACCGCAGAAAATAGCCATTGCCGTCACCAAAGCCTTTCTGGCCGTACGTGGCCCGCAAGGTGCAGCATCTGCCAGCATCCGCGAAACGGTCGAAGCACTGACCAACGCCGTGGTGCGCGCGCTGCTGCGCTCACGCCCTGAAGGTGGCACCTTCCATATTGAAGATGTGCAAGACCACGTGGAATTAGCCTTGATGCGCGGTGGCCACCAAGATGTTGCCCGTGCCTATGTGCTGTACCGCGAAGCCCGCAACCAAGAACGTGCGGCCGCCAAGAAAAAGGCGCTGGAAGATGCGGCCGCAGCCGCTGCACCGCAGCCCGTACTGCATGTGACCGACAACGGGGAGCGTATTCCATTGCGCCAGGAGCGCCTGGAAGCCCTGATTGCCGCAGCTTGCGTCAACCTCAATGCGGACATCAAGCCCGATCCCATCGTGGCAGAAACCCTGCGCAATCTGTACGACGGCGTGCCACTGGCCGAAGTCTACAAAGCTTCGATACTGGCCGCCCGCACTCTGATTGAACGCGACCCCGACTACACCTACGTTACGGCCCGCCTGTTGCTGCACACCATCGTGCGCGAAGTTATGGGCCGCGATGTACAGCCCCTGGACATGCCTGCGGCCTATGCCGAAAACTTTCCTGTTTTCATCCAAAAAGGCGTCGATCACGAGCTGCTCAACCCCGAACTGCTGAAGTTTGACCTTCCTCGCCTGGGCGCAGCCCTGCAGGCTGGGCGTGACCAGCAGTTTGACTATCTGGGCCTGCAAACCCTATACGACCGCTACTTCTTGCACGTGCGCAAAACACGCATTGAGCTGCCCCAGTCTTTCTTTATGCGTGTGGCCATGGGACTGGCCATCAATGAAGCAGACCGCAACGCACGTGCGATTGAGTTTTACGAGTTGCTGTCCTCGTTTGACTTTATGTCCTCAACACCCACGCTGTTCAACAGCGGCACGCTGCGTTCGCAACTGTCCAGCTGCTACCTGACTACGGTGCCCGATGACTTGGGTGGCATCTACGATGCGCTCAAAGAAAACGCCTTGCTGTCCAAGTTTGCCGGCGGACTGGGCAACGACTGGACCCCCGTGCGTGCGCTGGGTGCTCGCATCAAGGGCACCAATGGTGAGTCACAAGGCGTTGTACCTTTCCTGAAAGTGGTCAACGACACTGCCGTCGCGGTCAACCAGGGCGGCAAGCGCAAAGGTGCTGTCTGCGCCTATCTGGAAAGCTGGCACCTGGACATTGAAGAGTTCTTGGAGCTGCGCAAGAACACGGGCGATGATCGCCGCCGCACCCACGACATGAACACGGCCAACTGGATCCCCGATCTGTTCATGCAACGCGTGATGGAAAAAGGCCAGTGGACACTGTTCTCTCCGTCCGATGTACCCAACCTGCACGAGCTGTACGGTGCAGATTTCGCCAAGGCCTACACCGCCTATGAAGCGCAAACGGTCAGCGGTGAAATTCAGCTGTTCAAAACCATCCCGGCCACAGACCTGTGGCGCAAGATGCTGTCCATGCTGTTTGAAACCGGCCACCCCTGGATCACCTTCAAGGACCCGTGCAACATCCGCTCGCCCCAGCAGCACGTGGGCGTCGTGCATTCGTCCAACCTGTGCACAGAGATCACGCTCAATACCAGCGACAGCGAAACTGCGGTGTGCAACCTGGGCTCCGTCAATCTGGCGCAGCACATCACTGACGGCGTGCTGGACCATACCAAGCTGCGCAAGACCGTGACCACAGCCATGCGCATGCTCGACAACGTCATCGACATCAACTACTACGCTGTCGACAAAGCACGTGACTCCAACCTGCGCCACCGTCCTGTCGGCCTGGGTTTGATGGGTTTCCAAGATGCGCTGTATGCCATGCGTACACCGTACGCCAGTGACGCAGCCGTGGCATTTGCAGACACCTCCATGGAAGCCATTTGCTACTACGCATACTGGGCTTCGACCGAGCTGTCCAAAGAGCGCGGCAGCTATTGCAGCTACCCAGGTTCGCTGTGGTCACAAGGCATCTTGCCGCTCGATTCGCTGGAGCTGCTGGCCCAGCAACGCGGCGGCTATGTTGAAGTCGATCGCAGCACACGGCTGGACTGGGATGCGCTGCGCGCCAAAATCAAGGCCGACGGCATGCGCAACAGCAACTGCGTGGCGATTGCCCCCACGGCCACCATCTCGAACATTGTGGGCGTAGATGCTTCGATTGAGCCTTCGTTTGGCAACCTGTCAGTCAAGTCCAACCTGTCGGGTGAATTCACCATCATCAACCAGAACCTGGTGCGTGATTTGAAGAAGCTGGGATTGTGGGACAGCGTGATGGTCATGGACCTCAAGCACTTTGACGGCTCACTGCGTGCCATTGACCGTGTGCCGCAAGACCTCAAACAGCTGTATGCCACTGCGTTTGAAGTCGCACCCGAATGGCTGGTGGAAGCTGCAGCACGCCGCCAAAAATGGATCGATCAAGCCCAGAGCTTGAACATCTACATGGCAGGCGCATCGGGCAAGAAGCTGGACGAGACCTACAAACTGGCGTGGGTGCGTGGCCTCAAAACTACCTACTACCTGCGCACCACCAGCGCCACTGCGGCGGAGAAATCCACCATCCAAAGTCGCACGCTCAATGCCGTATCGCCTGCCGCTGTTGAAACCAGCAGTGCACTGGACCGCGCCGCAGCGGCAGCACGTGCCAGCACAGGGGCCCCGGCCACCGACATCAAGTTCTGCGCGATTGATGACCCCGGCTGCGAAGCCTGCCAGTAAGGCCTGCTAATAAGACCCGCGAACACCACACCCTTCATACGTCGTTGCTTGGCCTTGCAGTGCCCTTTTGAACGGACTGCGGCTTCGCAGCACGTCTGCATCGCAAATTTTTGATTTGTCAGGTGGTGTGAGTGGGTCTAAAGCCCCTACGCATCTACTTTTATTTCATAGCAGCCAGCGCGCATTAAACCGAGGATTTCAAACCTTTTCGTTTTGAAACCTTTGTTTCAAAAGCGCAGCCAGCTCTCTTTTTTGCAAAACACCAGGAGCCCGACATGCTGAGTTTTGACGACGAAATCACCACCACCGACACCGCTGCTACATCTACACCAAGCGGCGCACATCTGCGCGTGAATGCAGCAGACAAACGCATCATCAACGGCAAGACCGACGTCAACCAGCTTGTGCCCTTCAAGTACAAATGGGCCTGGGAAAAGTACCTCGCCACTTGCGCCAACCACTGGATGCCGCAAGAAGTGAACATGACGCGCGATATTGCACTGTGGAAAGACCCGAACGGCCTGACTGAAGATGAGCGCCGCATCGTCAAACGCAACCTGGGCTTTTTCACCACCGCAGATTCGTTGGCGGCCAACAACATTGTTCTAGGGACTTACCGCCATATCACCGCGCCAGAGTGCCGCCAGTTCATGCTGCGCCAAGCGTTTGAGGAAGCCATCCACACACACGCCTACCAGTACATCGTGGAGTCGATCGGCTTGGATGAAGGCGAGATCTTCAACGCTTACAACGAGATCAAATCCATCCGCGACAAAGATGAGTTTTTGATCCCTTTCATCGAGTCCATCATGGACCCGCACTTTCACACCGGCACCCCTGAAGATGACCAGACGCTGCTCAAGTCGCTGATCGTTTTTGCCTGCCTGATGGAGGGCCTTTTCTTCTACGTGGGCTTCACGCAAATCTTGGCACTGGGCCGCCAAAACAAGATGGTGGGCGCTGCTGAACAGTACCAGTACATCCTGCGTGACGAGTCCATGCACTGCAATTTCGGCATCGATTTGATCAACCAGTTGAAGCTGGAAAATCCCCACCTGTGGACACCTGAATTCAAGGAAGAAATCAACACCCTATTCCGCCAAGCAGTGGACCTGGAATACGCATATGCAGAGGACACCATGCCGCGCGGCGTACTGGGTATGAATGCATCCATGTTCAAGGGCTACCTGCGCTACATCGCCAATCGACGTGCCACACAAATTGGTCTGGAAGAGCTCTTTCCTGGCGAAGAAAATCCGTTCCCATGGATGAGCGAGATGATCGATTTGAAGAAGGAACGTAACTTCTTTGAGACACGTGTGATCGAATACCAATCCGGTGGTGCACTTTCTTGGGATTAAGTCTCGATAAAGCCTCGCAAACTCTTGCAATGGAATTCATAATGCGCCCCATGCCATCACAAATTATTTCTACAGGTGATGGCATGGGGCGTTTGTTTGTCCATGCGTCGAACCACTCCACGTCGCTATGGCTTGAGATCGCTCTTGGTGTCCGATCGCTCAAACGCTGTGTGCAAATTGATGAAGGAGAAAACGATGGCAACTGCAAAGAAAGCGGCTGATAAAAAAGCCACCCCCGTAACTAAATCCGAAGCACCTAAGAAGGCTGTCGCTGCCAAGGCTGCTGCGCCTAAAAAGGCTGTTGCTGCCAAGGCTGTTGAGCCTAAGAAGGCTGTGACTACCAAGGCTGCTGCGCCTAAGAAGGCTGTCGCTGCCAAGGCTGCTGCACCTAAGAAGGCTGTCGCTGCCA
>CAUQST010000061.1:0-21399 GCA_963520865.1 uncultured Comamonas sp. | reverse complement strand
GAGCAGCTCATTCGTAATGAGAAGGTCGGGTGTTCGATTCATCTCTCCGGCACCATTGAAATAAAGAAGCCTCGCTATGAAAAACATATCGAGGCTTTGTTTTTTCCGACGACGTAAGGGCGAATGTAAGGCGATTTTTTAGACGGCTGGCTCTGCTCTGCACCATTCACCCAGCCCAAACAGCGCACGGAGACTGGATTCATGCCACCTGCCACCTCAATCCAGCATTTGCCGATCGAGTGTGCCCCGCACACGGACCTCAAACTCAGGGAGCAGCGAGCGTCATCTGCGGCGCGTGTCCTGGCTGCACATAGGCATACTCTTTTGAGCCATCTGTCGTTACGCGATTCGCAAGCATGGCTGACCAGACACAAATTGCCGAGCGCGTGCAAGTGTTCGCCCGCCCACTTCTCACCCTCGATCAGTTCCGTCTGTGGGTGCAGGTGCTCCACCGAACGGCGCGTACTGGTGAACTCAAATTCACGCCACACCTGCGCATCAGGGCTGGGCCGAGCACTTCCGTGAATCAACCCAGCCTTGCTGGACACCTCTAGGCCGCTGAGCAGACTATCCTTTTGATAATTCCACCAGCGCATCCACGACTACGGCCCCCTGACTCGTGGCCCCAACCATCACGGGGTTGAGATCCAGCGAGGCGATGGCGCTGCTGGCGCCCACAATCACTAGACCCACTGCCACAGTGATGCGCGATAGGGCCTGCACGTCTAGCGGCGGCTCGCCGCGTACGCCGTCCAGCAGCGGGGCGATGCGCAGCGTGCGCAGCGCAGCCTGCACGTCGGCCTCGGAGAACGGGGGCAGCAGCACGGCGCAGTCCTTGAGCGCCTCCACGTACTTGCCGCCGTCGCCCACCACCACCACGGGGCCAAAGATCGGGTCCATACGCGCACCCACCATGAACTCGTGTTGAGCCTTGCGCGTTGCCGCCACGATCACCCCGTCGCGCTTCACCCCCATGTCGTCCATTTGGGTCCAGAACTGCTCGAACAACTCGGCAGCCTGTTCGCGTGTCTGCACATTCAAGGCCACCAACCCGTGCTCGGATTTGTGCGGTACCTCGGTCGAGCAGGCCTTGACCACAACGGGTGCACCGATAGCGTCGAATGCACTGCGCGCCTCGTCTGCCGAACGGCACAGGTGCATGGGGACCGTGGGCACACCGTGGCGTGCCAGCAGTCCCAAGCTGTCCACTTCATTGAGAAAACCTTGCGTGCCAGCAGGTACCTGTACATTCGGCAGCGCTTCCCACTGCACGCGTGAACGGCGCATGAGCTCGGTGTGCTTGGCCACCTGGGCTAGCACAGCGATGGCCTCACCTTCGTTGGGGAAGGTGGCAATGCCATGCTGGCGGAAGGGCTCGGCCACGGTTTCCTGCCAAGCGGCCACGGCTACGGGCTTGGCAGTAGCAGCCTCGAATGCGGCGGCGTCACGGGCGAAACGGTCCACGTCGTAGCCCGCACCGGCCACAGGAATGTTCAGGAAAAAGAGGTCCGCTGCCGGATCCTGCGCCACGGCAGGCAAGACGTCGCCGAACAAGCCACTGTTGGACAGCAGCGCGGCCGTCACATCAATCGGATTGCTTGCAGTGGCAAACCCTGGCAGCTTGGAGGCCACGTCGGCCTGCGTGACAGGACTCAGCTCGGCCAAGGACAGGCCCATGTCTTCGGCTGCGTCAGCGCCCATCACGCAGCTAGCGCCGGAGTTGCTGATCACCACCAGACGCCGCCCCTCGGGGCGCCAGCCCTTCAGGTAGGCATGGGCAGCACGCGCCTGCTCATGCGGGTCACGCACACGCCAGATGCCATGGTGCTTGAAAAATGCGTCCACCGTGCGGTCCTCATTGGCCAGCGCGCCCGTGTGCGACGACGCGGCCTTCTGCCCACTGGCTGATCGACCGGCCTTCACCGCGACGATGGGCAGGTCACGTTCGCGCGCATAGGCGGCAGTGGCGGCCAGCATCTCTGGGTTGGCGATGTTCTCCAGGTACAGCAGCAGCAGTTTGACGTCGGGGTCATGCGCCACGGCCCAAGCCATCTCTGATGCGGTCACATCGGCCTCGTTGCCCGTGGCGTGTACATGGCGCACGCCGAGGCCGCGCCCGCGCAGCAGACCATAGGCCATGGCACTCATGCCGCCGCTCTGGCTCACGATGCCCACCGGGCCGTCCATGGGCGGCACCTCAATGAACATGGTGGAAAATCCCGCGATGGCACCCGTTCCGAAGTTAGCCAGCCCCTGCGTATTGGGCCCGTACAGGCGCATGCCTGAGGCGCGCGCGATAGCCACCATGTGATCCTGCAGCTCGCGCCCTGCAGGGCCCGTCTCGCCAAAGCCCGAGGCGATCACCACAGCGGACTTCACGCCGCGTGCGGCGCATTCTTCCACGGCGGCAACGGTCTTGTCGCCGCCCACGGCGATCAGCGCCAGGTCGGGCACCTCGGGCAGCGCGCTCACGCCGGAGTAGCTCTTGTGGCCCTGAACTTCCTCGCGCGCCGGGTTGATGGGATAGATCGTGCCCTGGTAGCCGTGGCGCTGCATATAGTGGATAGGTCGGCCACCGATCTTGTGGATGTTCTCGGAGGCGCCAACGATGGCGACCGAGCGGGGGTTGAGTGCAGAGGTGAGAAGGTCAGACATGATGGGTTGTGAGACGTTGTGCGCTCCGTCGCCCCGCCGCTGGCAGGGCCGTGGAATGCAAGGGCAGTTACAGCAGGGACACAGCGCAGTCAGCTGGCACATGCCAGCTTGGCGGTAAACCGTCAGGGGCCTGAAGCCAGCCGCACAGCGCCCGGCAGAGCGAGCGCGTGGAGCGCGGCGTAGTCATTCAGCGGGAATCAGTCAATCCGGGCACCAGATGCCTTGACCACCTTGCCCCACTTGTCCACCTCGGCCTGCAGGAAACCGGCGTAGGCGGTGGGCGTGCTCCAGGCGGCGGCGAAGCCCTGCGCCTCGAAGCGTTGCGCCACCTCGGGGTTGTCCAGCACTTTCTTCAGCTCGGCACTCAAGCGGTCCACCACCTCCTTGGGCGTACCGGCGGGTGCCAGCAGGCCGTTCCAGGCGATGGCCTCGTAGCCGGGCAGCCCAGACTCGGCCACAGTGGGAATGCCCGGCGCGCTGGGCGAACGCTGGCTGCTGGTCACGGCCAGCGCCTTGAGCTTGCCGGCCTTCACATGCGGCATGGACGAAAGCATAGTGTCGAACATCAGGTCCGCCTGCCCACCCATCACATCGGTGAGCGCAGGGGCGCTGCCCTTATAGGGCACGTGGGCCATCTTCACACCACCCATGGCGTTGAACAGCTCAGCCGACAGGTGTGTGGACTGCCCGTTACCGGAAGACGCGTAGTTGAGTCCACCCTGCTTGGACTTGGCCAGCGCGATCAACTCCTTCACGTTGTTCGCTTGCGTTGCCGGGTTGGTCACGATGACTAGCGGCCCGCTGGTGAGCTGCGAGATGGGCGCAAAGTCCTTGGTGATGGAGTAGCTGAGCTTCGCGAAAAGCGAAGGGTTGATGGCATGCGCCGTGGTCGCCACCAACAGCGTATAGCCGTCTGCGGGGCTGCGCGCCACAGCCTCGGCACCGATGTTAGCGCCAGCGCCGGGGCGATTCTCGATTAAAAAGGACTGCCCCATCTGCTCCTGGAGTTTTTGCGCCACCACGCGTGCAACGATGTCGGTAGGGCCGCCCGGCGGGTAGGGAACGACCAACTTCACGGGCTTGTTCGGATAGTCGTTGGCCCAGGCAAGGGGCGAGGCTGCAGCAGCGCACAGCGCGGCGCAAACAACGCCAATGACATGGCGACGCGGAGTGTTAATGGTGGTCTTGGGCATGTCTTTGTCTCCTTACTAGTTGTGGTGAAAAAACGATCAGGCGGCTGGCACGAAGCGCAACAGGGGCCGACCCAGGTGCTCGAAGAATTCCGCGCGCACGCGCTCGCCGATCTGCACGCCTGTCGCCGCGTGACCCATGAGGCGTGGCCCCTCGTCGAGTTGCACGATCACTAACGTGTAGGGCACCAAGGCGCGAAAGTCCTCCGAGGGAGCACGCGCCACCACCGTGGTAGCACGCACAGTTGCAGTACCGACAGCGTCGCACCATTCCAGCCTCTCGTGGCCACAGCGTTGGCACGCATAACGCGCTAGGGTCTGGGCATGGCCGCAGGCGCAGCAGCTTTGAAATAGCACCACGCCTGCGCGCAGGCCGTCATTGAAAGGGGTTGCTAGCGAGGTCATGACGCTCAGCCCTCCGTTGAAAGAATAAGGCTCACGTGGGACGACATTACGCCCCCGTCGGCATGTATGAAGGCGCGCTGCGGCGCACGTATCTGGCGCTCGCCAGACTGGCCCGTCATCTGTCGCCAGGCCTCTGCTATATGTGCCATGCCGCCAGCCACGCCGCAGTGGCCGAACGACAGCAAGCCGCCGTGTGTATTCAGCGGCAGCGCGCCTGTAGGCGCGAAGTCGCCTGCGCGCGCACGGGCGGCGGCACCGCCCCTTGGTGCGAAGCCGATCTCCTCCAGCAGCATCACCAGCGTGATCGTGAACGAGTCATAGATACCCAGGTAGTCGATGTCCGCCACAGTCAGACCGGCCTCAACAAAGGCCAGGCCGGCGGCGTCTGCCGCTCCACACTGCATCACATCCACCATGGCAGTGAGATGCTGATGGCGATGCGCCTGACCCGCGCCCACTACGCGCACCGTAGTGTGCGGGCCCCGCTCGGCAGAGACGACGAATGCCATAGCGCCGTCGGAAATAGGACAGCAGTCCAGAAGCGACAGTGGTGCGGCGATGGACTTGGCGGCACGCACCTCGGCATGGGTGATAGGCGTGCGCAGGTGTGCCCCAGGGTGACATGCGGCATTGGCACGCATAAGCACGGCAAACTCGGCCAAATCGGCGCTGGTGATGCCAGTGCGGTGCATGTACTCTGAAGCCATCAGTGCGTAGTACGCGGGTACGCTGGCACCATTTGGCACCTCGTAATCAGCGTCACCCACCTGGGCTAGGGTCTGGATGGAGCTGTCGCGCGACTGGCCCGTGAGTCGATTCTCGCCCGCCACCACCAGCACGTTACGACAACGGCCCGAGCGCACCAGTTCGCGAGCAGCCATCACCATAGCAGCGCCCGTGGCTCCGCCTACTTGCATACTGTGCGCGTAGCGCGGCGCCAGCGCAAAGCGCTCACAGAACAGCGTGGACAGCATCAGGTGAGGCAGCGTAGTGGCATAGCCGCACAACACACCATCTATGTCGGTGCGCGCTAAATCAGCACTGACCACCGCCTGCCTGGCTGCGTCGGCCATCAGGTCAAGTGCGCCCCACCCTTCGTGGCGGCCAAAGGAGGTGCTGCCCGCGCCGCGCAGGTAGGCGGTGGGTAGTGGGTTCATCGCAAAGTCTCCGGAGTAGTTTTCGAAGGGGTGCGTGCACCGGCCAGGCGGCTGGTGCGCACAGCCTCGGCCCATCGCACCTGGCATACCGTGGACTCGCGCACCAGCGCCTGGGCCATGGCGGCTTGACGCGCAAGGATTCGGTCGTTCAGCGCGGCAATGCTCAGTGCTGCTACGGGGCGTCCCTCGGGGTCGAGCACGGGCACGGCAATACCCCCCATGCGTTCGACCACAACGTCCAGCAGCACCACGTGGCCGCGTTCACGCGCATCAGTGATACGCTCGCGCAGCAACGCAGGGGTGATGCGCGGGTAACGGCTCATCTGGCTTGCGAGAATCTCCAGTGCTGCCTCGCGCTCGGCCTCAGGCATCCAGGCCAGCAACGCAAGGCTGCCGGCCCCTGCACCCAGCGGGCGACGGCTGCCCACGCGCAGGTAGTTGGCGCGAATGGGGTAGGTACCTTCCTCCACGTCGATACACAACGACTCCACACCACTGGGTATGGACAGCACCACGCTATCCTCGAACTGCCCCACCAGCCGCAGCAAGCTGGGGCGCGCCAGCGGTCGCGGGTCAAATCTCCTCAGCGCGGCAGCGCCCAGTACCATGAGTTCGGGCCCCAGCGAGAACTGCTTACTCTGCACATCACGCGCCACAAAACCGTCACGCACCATCACCTCCAGCAGGCGCAGCGTGGTGGCCTTGTCCAGCTCGGCCGCCGCTGCGATATCGGTCAACCGCGCGTTGCCCCCCTCTGACATCACCCGCAACACGCGCATGGCGCGCTCCACGGTGGAGGTACTGCTTCCAGGGGGGTGATTCACCATGGCTTTCGGACGGGCAGCGGTGGACATTTGGTTAATTTCTTTCAATGAAATATTGAATGGCATGAAATTTATGTTCTATTGGTTATCAAGGTCAAAAACCGAGAATGAAATTTCAATCAATAAAACATCTTTAGTGCAATCCGAGTGAATACCCGCAGTAAATGCACCCGAACTGCTAGCTGTTCGTGCTGGTTCATAGCCACTGCATGTGCGTGCAGCGCCCACTGCTGGCGAAGTGCACAAACCTGCGCCAGGTAAATGCACGACGCCAAAACGCTGCACTCCGACAACACCTGCTGGCTGATAGCTTCCCATTCTGGACAACCCCTTGAGCATTGAAAGAACGCACACTGAGTTCAGGGTCTGGCGTGAAGGAGTGAGAGATACATTGCGTGGCACAACAACCGGCTTGCGCGAACCAAAGAGATACGTCGCCAGCATCCCGGTCGCTGTTGCGGCGTTGGACGCCCCACCAGGCCCAAGACACGCAAGCTGCCCCACAAGGTCCTTTCTTGGATCGCTTTCCCGTGCTACGTTTGGAAAGCAACGGTGCTGTGCGCTAAGCACTGTGCCTGTGAGAAGCACTCGGCAGCACGGCCGCTGGCTTGGCCTGCAGCGACACAATTTATGCGGCTCAACACACGTTCTGGCACTGGTTAACTACAGCGCCATAGATAGTGAGAGCCTGGCGATGTCCTGCCCGCGGTCAGACTTGGTGGGTATAGCGCGGGTGAGCGCTGATGCCCAGCCACATCACTCAGTCCATACATCTAGGCACGACCCGGTTTTTGCTCGGTAAAACCACCTTAAGCGTCATGAAAATCGAACAGCAGGGTTTCCCCGAGAGATGATTTCACCCAGCAAAACTTTTTGAATCTTGATTGACGTGCTGTCCTCTGCGCCAACACCATTACCTCCAAGCCGCCCCCACCCGCGGCGCTGGAGACACCAATATGCGATGGAGACAACGCCCCGCAGGCTCCAACTGGGGTGATTTCGGGCCCGATGACCAGTTGGGGCGCGCCAACCTGATCGGGCCTGTGCAGGTACGTAAAGGCGCTCTGGAAGTACGCGAGGGGATCAGCCTGTGCCTGTCGCTACCGCTGGACTACCCCGGCGGCAATGCACTGAACGCGCGGCGACTACCACCGCAATTGCGCCCGACACGGCGCGAAGGCGTTCCGTACGTCAACTTTCCGCTGGGTCATGTGTACCCTGGCGCCACCGACGTCGTCAGCGACGATCAGGTGCTGCTGTCGCTGCAGTACTCCACGCAATGGGACTCGCTGGCGCATGTGGGGGCACTGTTCGACTCCGACGGTGACGGCCAGTTGCGCACCACGTACTACAACGGCTACCGCGGTCACGAGCACATCCTGGGCCCGCAGGATCATGGCATTCCTGCACGCAATAGTGATGGTGCAGCGGCGCGATACCAGCCCGTATGTTGCACTGGCCTCGCGCCAGACGAAAGCGTAGCTAGCGCACTGGGCGTGGAGCACCTGGCCGTAAAGGGCATGCAGGGACGCGGAGTGCTGGTAGACCTGGAACGCACCTACGGCACCGACTTTCGCGACATCGGCTACAACGAACTCATGCGTGCCATGGAGTGCAGCGGCGCCAGCGTGGAGCCGGGCGACATGCTGCTACTGCGCACCGGCTTTGCCGAGCTGGTGCTGTCCATGCAGCGCCAGCCCGATGCGCACCGTCTGCACCACAGCTGCGCAGCGCTGGACGGAGGCGACGAGAAGTTGCTGCAGTGGATCACCGACAGCGGCATCGCAGCACTCATTGCCGACAACTACGCCGTTGAGCGCCACCCACCTCGGCGCGTACCCGCGGACGGAGCCCCCTACCCCGTACTGCCGCTGCACGAGCACTGCCTGTTCAAGCTGGGCCTACCTTTGGGCGAGCTGTGGTACCTGAAGGAACTGGCCGACCACCTGCACGCCCTCGGACGCACCCGCTTTCTGCTCACCGCGCCACCTCTACGTCTGCCGGGCGCCTTGGGCTCGCCGGTGACACCCATTGCCACCCTTTGATTCCCAGTAGACACACCAACGAAGGAGACAACCATGAACCGCCACACTCCCCTGAGTCGCGCCTGCCGCGCGCTGTGCTCTAGTCTCGCACTGCTGGCTGCCACGGCCGCCGCTACCGCCCAGGATATGAAAATTTCTGACGACCTGGTGCGCCTGGGCATCCTGACCGACCTGAATGGCCCCTTTGCCGACATCACCGGGCCTGGCAGCGCCGCAGCTATCCAGATGGCCATCGACGACTTCGGCGGCCAGGTGCTGGGCAAGAAAATCGAACTGGTGGTGGCAGATCACCAAAACAAGGCCGACATCGCCTCCAGCAAGGCACGCGAATGGTTCGACACTGGCAAGGTAGACGCCATCATGGACGTAGCCGTCTCCGCCCCCGCGCTCGCGGTGCTCGAGATAGCCAAACAAAAACAGAAGGTGATCATCTTCAATGGCCCCGGTCTGGACCGCCTGACCAACGATCTGTGCATGCCCAGCACCGTGCACTATGTCTACGACACCTATGCGCTGGCCAACGTGACGGCCAGCGCCATCACGCAACGTGGCGGCAAGGACTGGTTTTTCGTCACGGCCGACTACGCCTTCGGCCACAGCCTGCAGGAGCAGGCCAGCGCAGTGGTGACGGCCCAGGGCGGCAAAGTGCTGGGGGCCGCCAAACACCCCATCGGTGCGACGGACTTCGCCTCATTCCTGCTGAGTGCCCAGAACAGTAAGGCCCAGGTCGTTGGGCTGGCCAACGCGGGTAGTGACACTGTCAACACCATCAAGGCAGCGCGCGAGTTCGGCCTGACCACGGGCAAGAACAAGCAGACATTGGCAGGTCTGCTCATGTACATCAACGATATTCATGCCATAGGCCTGCGCACGGCTGGCGGTCTGATGCTCACCGAAGGCTTTTACTGGGACATGAACGATGAGACGCGTGCCTGGTCCAAGCGCTACTTCGAAAAGATGAAGAAAATGCCCAACATGAGCCAGGCGGGCGCCTATTCCTCAACCATGCACTACCTGAAGGCCGTGCAGGCCACCAAGACCGACGAAACGGCGCAGGTCATGGCCAAGATGAAGTCCACCCCCATCAACGACTTCTTCGCCAAGAATGGCCGCATCCGCGAAGACGGTCGCATGGTGCATGACATGTACCTGTTCGAGGTCAAGTCGCAGGATGAGTCCAAATACCCCTGGGACTACTACAAGCTCATTGCCACAGTGCCCGGCGACAAGGCGTTCCTGCCGCTGTCGCAGTCTAAGTGCTCCATGGTAAAAAAATGACGAACACAGTGCTCATTGTGGGCGCCACAGGCGTCATAGGCCAAGCCTGCCTCCATCACTTCGCTACCCTGCCCGGCTGGCGCGCCGTGGGCGTGGCACGCCGTTCCATCGACCTGCCAGTGGGCGCAACCGCGCTACAGCTAGACTTGCAGGACTCAGCAGCCTGCCAGGCTGTGCTGGGTGCGCGGGACGACATCACCCATGTGATCTATGCAGCCGTGTACGAACAGCCCGGCGGGCTGGTCGGCGGTTGGCGTGACCAGAAGCAGATGGGCATCAATCTCCAAATGCTGCGTAACGTGGTCGAGCCGCTGGACCGCCCCAGCGGCCCGCTGCGCCACGTAACCATCATGCAGGGCGGCAAGGCCTACGGTGTGCATATCCACCCACAGCTAGCTGTGCCCGCACGCGAACGCTGGCCGCGCGACCTACACGAGAACTTCTACTGGCTGCAAGAAGACTTCCTGCGCGAGCGCCAAGCTAAGCGCCAATGGCACTTCACCATCATGCGCCCGCGCATCGTGTTCGGCGACGCAGCGGGTAGCAACATGAATCCCATCCCAGCCATCGGCGTATATGCGTGGCTGCGTCACGAGCAGGGCCTGCCGCTGGCCTATCCCGGAGGCCCGGCGCGCGTGAACCAGGCTGTCGACGCTGACCTGATCGCCCAGGCCTGCGCCTGGGCCGCCGAGTCGCCCAACGCACGCAACGAGACCTTCAACCTAGAAAACGGCGACGTGTTCGTATGGCAGAACGTCTGGCCCACCATCGCAGACGCACTGGGCATCCCGATGGGCGAGCCTGAGCCCCACTCGCTGGCTACCGCGCTGGCCAATCAGCAGCCCGCTTGGGAGTGCTTGGTGGACAAGTACCGGCTGGCAGTGCCACGTGATCTGACCGCCTTCATTGGCCAAGGCGCGGCATATGCCGACTTTCAGATGAACCATGGAAAAACCGGCCCTCTGCCACCGGTGATCATGAGCTCGGTAAAGATCCGCCAGGCGGGCTTTCATGCCTGCATGGACACCGAGGATATGTTCCGCAAATGGTTCGGCCAATTACAGCAGCGCCGCCTACTGCCCACGGTAGCGCAGGCACGTGGAGCACAGCATGCTTAGCAGTGACGGCAGCTCTGGTCCTGCATGAGCTCTTTGCAGGTCAAGAATAGGCGGGGGATGTCTACCCGACTAAGGCAGTCCATTACGGAAATCCTGCAATCTAGTTTGCTGAAATCAAGCAATCCAGTTTGTGGGAATCCTGCAAACTGCAATCAAGGCAAGAACGCTACACCTCATCAATCAGGTACAGCCAAAAAACGGTGTGCTTGTGCACGTGCTCCGTCGTAGATTTGCTTCGCCATACTCGGTAACACACTAGGATGCAGGTCAGCATCGACTCGCTCAATCGCGGTGTCCAGCTGCGTCAGCATCTCTAGCATCGCGGGGCACAGACCCTCAAACCGCGTCCACTCTGCCAAAGCGTTCCAGTGCAGACGCTGGTTTTTTCGCAGGTAGTAGTGGCGGCTTTGCCCCCCATCGAGCAGCCATGCCCATCTTGGTTTTCTGCCAAGCAATCTTTTATAGCCACCATGTAGCCAGTGGTAGCGGGTTTTACTCTTTAACTGGGTATCAACTCCAGCGCTATCGAGAAACGCTACTAACGCAAATAGCACACAGCCGCACGTACATCGACATGCATTTGCTCGTTCAGTGATGGGCTTCGTGCGGCCAGAAGCAGGCATCGGCGTAGATGAAAATAGCTCGATGAGATCGCAAACTCCATTACACCCAGACAAGGCCTGTCCAGTGGTCATTCGAGGCCAAGGCGCTATCGAAATATTAGCTTTTGAGCACCCTTTGGCAGGTCTGCAACTTGTCAAGGGGACGATTGAGTCTGGCGAAAGTTCCAGAGCTGCTGCACTGCGTGAATTACGCGAAGAAAGTGGACTCAGCGCATCAAATGTTTTAGCAGACTTAGGAATATGGACTTCTGGCTACGAGAACCAAATATGGGCATTTCATCTATGTGAAGTAGATCACCCACCCGAATCCTGGATACACCGCACTAGCGACGATGGTGGGCATGTTTTCAAGTTCTTTTGGTACCCGCTGTCACAACAGCCCAATGAGCAATGGCACAGTCTGTTCCAAGGTGCTCTGAAATACATCGCTACCAAATTACTCGTCTGACACAGGTAGTGGAGATTGGTCGAACAGCGCCAGCCTCAATCGGCCAGAAGCCGACATCCGATCATTGGTTGCCTGTGCTCATCGCAAACTGCGATCTTGAACTTTTCAGGCTGGCCTGAAGAGCCATTGCCGACCTGTTCACTATCATTGCCGCAACCAAAGTTTTTTATACAAACGACAACCGAGCCTGGTGCGTCGTCTAAATACTAGTTAGCCCTCTGGAGAAATCTGCCTTGTTCGGCCTATTCAAAAAGAAACAGCCCCCACCCGAGCGGCCCAAGCAATTCCCGCCGGTTCCGGACTGGCGGCCGGACATCATTCAGCCGCTGGAGCGCGTCGTTGAGCGCTTGCGTTTTTACACAAACGCGACTCGCGACTTCGCAGTCTTTGAGCACGGGACAGCTGCAATACTTCCAGGTGGCCTTTCTGATGATCAAGCCACCCAGCATGCCCAGTTGGCTCTGCACAAGGTCTTTCATGCCCATCCCGACATGAACCCAATAAACATGAAGGACGGCAATATCCTCATTCAGTACAACCACGACGTGGCCAGCCTCGTGCTGTCAGATGTTGTGGAGCAGAACTGGGCCGAGATTGACAAGCAGCATCAACGAGCCATTGCCACTTCAGAAGTCTTGATCAGCTCGCTTGGGCACAACGTGTTTGACGACTTCGGAAAGAAGGCATTGTTTGGGCGATGCTTCATGTTCATGGATGCCCAATCTCCAAAAGTTGTCCGCATTGAGCGCCATGAGGGCTAACCAGTCGCTCGCGGCTCAGCGCCAGCGTTAGGCCTTGCCATGTATGACTTAGATAAGCACAGGTTGGATGTTCGAGAGGCGCTGACAAAACGCGGGCTTGGCTCGTATATGAATGACACAAAATGGCGAAAGCTTATTGACGCCATCGCAAGGCTTCCATTTCCTCCGCCTTACCAGCGAAAGGATGTACTTCAATTGGAGCCCGAGCCAAAAACCTTTGATTGTGACGTTGGCTATGTTGGTGATTGGTCAGAAGGAATTCATCCATTCTTTTCTATTGAATGGATTCGAGTCCGCCCGAGATATCTTCGGCATGCCGCCCAGCTGCTCCCGAAAGTCGTGATCGATTGCGAGGCCGATCTGGAGTTTGCATTGCAATCGCTTCGGCAGCCCTACGAAAAGTCTAATGGCTCAATTTTGATTTATGGCTACAGATAGACAGTGGTGTTATCACCGAGGCCATTCGAAAACAAAATACGAAGGCTGCAATGAGTCGATGGCGACCACTCAAACCGCAGCAACAAAAAAGCCCTCGAAAGATGGTTTTTTTGTTGCTGGGCACGGCTGCTACTGACGTCGCGATGCCAAGCACCCCTGCCGTAGTCTCTCCATAGCATCCGGTGGCATTGGCGCGGTCATCATCGAGCGGTACTGCATGCACTCGGGCGTTTCAGCTGGCGACTGCGGCGCGCTGGGGTTGGCCGTGCAGCCAGTAATTGCCAGACAGGTAACCGCAATCGCAGTTTGAAAGATACTCATACTGAAGTCTTTTTGAAACAATACCCTGCGAGTGGACGAATGGTTGAAATACTCTTCTGCTAGGATTTATTGTCCACAACCTAGCATCTAAGGAGCCGCCATGAGCAATGGGCAACTGGAAGAGCAGATGGACCGCGAAAACGACCAGAAAGTGGCCAGCTTTCTGGGCATCACTTATGAAGAATACATCTCTCTGGAACCCAGCGTGGAAGAGATGGCTGGTGACGACGACCTGATCTATGGCTATCTAGTTTCCTTTGATGCACCCATTCCTGTAGACATTGCCGCAAGAATTCGAGGCCTGGATGGCGATGAAGTCACGCTGCCTCCGGCCTTCTTTGATGAAGATGAAGGCGATCAGGAGTGGCCCCAAGGGTGACCCCATTCCAGAAACAGCAAAGCCCTCGAAAGAGGGCTTTTTACTGATTTTCTGCAGTTTGAGTGGTCGCAATCGACCGGTTGAATCCGCCACCTTAAGCGGGCACTCCTTGGCCACTTTTCTTGTTGCCATAAGCCGTTGAGATGAACTCCGATGGAGGGCTGCCAAATGTCTTTTTGAAGGCAACAGAGTAGGCACTGTGACTTTCATAGCCGCTCTCCAATGCCACATGGGTAATTGGCAATCCTTGGAGTAACTTCTCAATAGATTTCATCAAGCGCATCTTCTGTCGCCACCGCCCAAAGTTCATGCCCGTACTCTTCAAAAACCGGCGATGCAGAGTTTTTGAAGTCATTGCATAACGTTGTGCGACCACTTCAGCGTTGTCTGCGTGGGAGAGATCACGCATGAGATTTTCACAAATTTCACTAATAAGCTTGTCATCAGGCCAAGGCAAATGAAACGGCAGGCGCACAACCGTTTTCAACTCCTCCACCAACAACTGACCGAGCAGTACATCGCGCAACTCAAAAGGTGGCTGGTGGGGCACTTTCACCAATTCGGTGATGAGCTCTCGCATCAGTGGCGATACATGCACGACGCAATCCACGGGCGGCAAATCAGCCGAAATGTTTTCCGCAATAAAGATGCCATGGGCAGTAACTGCCGTTATTGCTGTCAGCTGGTGCTGTATGGAGGGTCGCAGCCACACGGCTGTGGTGGGTGGAACCAGCCATTGCTCGGTGGATGCCTGAACCAGTAACACCCCGCTCGAGGCGTAAATCAAATGCCCGCGTGGATGGCTGTGCAGCGGCACGACATGGCCTGCCGGATAGGTATCCACCACACCCGTTACCGGGATGTCGGATGTATGTGCATGTTGTAGATCGAGTGCGTGGTCGCCGCGCTGAGGAGAAGCAAAACCCATGAATGCATGTCCAAATTGATAAAGCGAATGGGGAGTTTTTGATAGATGCCTCTTTTGAGGAAGTCTAAAGTGCTGCCATTGCTTTACACAAGTCTTTTCCAGTGAACTTTTTCCACCCGCTCTCGCTATGCCTCCTAGCCCTGACATCTGCTCGGGGTCTGTTCGCATGCGTTTGCGAAACGTTCCACGCTGGATTCCCCAGACCCCGACCTTAGCCAGCTCCTTGGAGCAGGGAATCCAGCAACTTAGCTCCCCCTAAATTGAGGCTTCTATGCTGGCTAACCCCTCTCAAAAATACCGCGCTTTTCCTGTCGTTAATTTGCCTGATCGCCAGTGGCCATCGCGCACACTGGCAAAAGCTCCGACTTGGTTATCCACTGACTTGCGTGATGGCAACCAAGCATTGTTTGAACCAATGAATCGCGAGCGCAAGCTGCGGCTGTTCCAAGAGCTCGTGCACATAGGGTTCAAGGAAATTGAAGTAGGTTTCCCGTCGGCCTCGCAAACAGACTTTGAGATCGTGCGCCACTTGATTGATGCGCACTTGATTCCTGATGACGTGACACCGATGGTAATTACGCAATTGCGTGAAGATCTCATCACGACCACCGTGCAAAGCGTAGCTGGAGCGCGTCGTGTGATCGTTCATCTCTACAACGCAATCGCACCGGCGTTTCGCGAGATTGTCTTTGGCATGGAAGTGCCACAAATCATCTCCATGGTGGAGCACCACATTCAATTGCTTAAACGGCTGACGCAAGAGCACCCGCAAACTGAATGGGTGCTTCAGTATTCACCCGAGACCTTTTGCATGGCAGAACTGGAGGTGTCACTGCAGGTGTGCAACGCAGCCATTGCCGCGTGGGATGCAGGCCCGCTGCGGCCAATGATCATCAACCTGCCAACCACCGTCGAGGTGACTACTCCCAATGTGTTTGCGGACCAAATTGAGTGGATGAGCACGCACTTGGCGCGGCGCGAACACATCGTTTTGTCCGTGCACCCGCACAACGACCGTGGTACGGGTGTGGCCTGCGCAGAGCAGGCAATGCTTGCCGGTGCTCAGCGTGTGGAGGGCTGCTTGTTCGGTAACGGAGAACGCAGTGGCAATCTGGATGTGGTGACGCTGGCTTTAAATCTTTACACCCAGGGCATTGCACCGGGCCTGGATTTTTCTGATATTTCTGGCGTGGCCCGCATTGCGGAGGAATGCACTGCGCTGCCAATCCATCCACGCCATCCGTATGTGGGCGACCTCGTGTTCACAGCGTTCTCAGGCTCACATCAAGACGCGATAGCCAAAGGCTTTGCGGCGCAAAAGCCAGATGCGCTGTGGCGAGTGCCTTACCTGCCCGTAGACCCCAAAGATCTGGGGCGCACCTACGACAGCATTGTTCGGGTCAACAGCCAGTCTGGTAAAGGTGGCATCGCTTACCTGCTGCAACGTGACCATGGCATTGTGATGCCAAGGCGCATGCAAATTGAGTTCAGCTCAATTGTTCAAGCCATGACAGATGCCAGCGAAACGGAACTGTCGAGCCAACAAATCTGGGAGTTATTTCAGTCCACCTATGTGCAGCCATACCAAAAGGCAGCATTGAGGCAATACACGGGGCATCGGTTGTTTGAAGATGCTCAAGGACAAGGGATTGAGTTGCAGTGGATGGATGCCCAAGGCCAGCCCCATACGAGCATTGGCACAGGTAACGGCCCAATCGCAGCTACCGTAGCTGCACTTAATCTGCCCATCCGCATCGACAGCTACGAAGAGCGCAGTCTGGGGTCTGGTGCACAAGCATCCGCTTTAGCAATAGTGGAAGTGTCCTGTCCAGGCGTTCCTGGCTCCAGATTCGGTGCTGGTAAAGATGCCAATATCGTGAAAGCCTCAGTGCTGGCTGTTCTCAACGCAGCGCTGAGATTGAGCGACTTCGCAAACTAAGCTGCCCCTGCTGCCTATCACTTACAAGTGAATCGACCAAAGTTTTGTAGTTTGGGTAACTGACATCACCGATGTCAGCACCCACGAAGGGTGGCTGTACTAGGCGTGCGGTGATTGACTTGTAACGCTGCAGCAGAAAGCTTCTTCCAGCAGCTTCAACGGGGCAACGCATCCGCAAGCAGATCTACGCCACCAGGCAAGAAGCGCGCAGTGATGCGTTTAGCTACATTGAAATGTTTTACAACCCCATCCGCAGACATTCGTCTGCGGATGATCTGTCTCCCGTCGAGTGCGAGAGAAGCAATTGCGTAAGGCTGGCAACCATCTAGCAAAAGCTGGCCGACTCCCAATACGTGGGCTGGTCATGCGTTGATCTACCGTACGAAACCGCTGGTCTATGGCCCAGACCGAGGGTTTGTGAGGTGTCATTAGGTATCATCGCGCACCTAGTTATGACCAACAAGACAGTCTGACTAGATATAAAGCACCGAGTCAAAGATCCCAAGCTCCCCGACTTATTTCTTCAACCCATATCCGAGATGGTAATTCGATATGAGCGTTATTCCTGTAAATCCAGTTTCTAAATCTACTAATAAATACTATTTGACTCGCCAAAGTCAGATGGAATCTAACGTACGTAGTTATCCCCGTAAATTACCGCTTGCGATTGCAAAAGCACAAGGATGTTGGGTTACCGATGTTGAAGGTACTGATTACCTTGATTGCTTAGCTGGAGCCGGTACTTTAGCGTTGGGGCATAACCATCCTGCGGTTATTCAAAGTATTCAAGATACGGTTGCAAGTGGTCTGCCATTACATACTTTAGACATAACGACACCTTTAAAAGATGCGTTTACTGAAGCATTGCTTGAGCAGTTGCCCGGTGGGAAAGAAGAGTATTGCCTGCAGTTCTGCGGCCCATCTGGTGCAGACGGTACAGAAGCTGCAATTAAGCTTGCAAAGACATATACAGGTCGCAGCACAGTGATCAGCTTCTCGGGGGGCTACCATGGTATGACGCATGGATCACTTGCAATGACAGGGAACTTGTCGGCTAAAAATGCAGTGAACGGCTTAATGCCAGGCGTACAGTTTATGCCCTACCCGCACGAGTACCGCTGCCCATTGGGTCTCGGCGGTGAAGCGGGTGTTAATGCTTTGACTTACTTCTTCGAAAACTTCATTGAAGATGTAGAAAGTGGTGTAACAAAGCCAGCTGCTGTCATCCTGGAAGCCATTCAAGGTGAAGGCGGCGTGGTGACTGCGCCTGCGAAATGGTTGAAAAAAATCCGTGAAGTAACTGAAAAACACGACATTGTGTTGATTCTTGACGAAGTTCAAGCAGGCTTTGCGCGTTCGGGAAAAATGTTTGCATTCGAACATGCGGGCATTGAGCCAGATATTGTGGTGATGTCTAAAGCCGTAGGCGGTAGCCTGCCACTTGCAGTACTCGGTATCAAGCGCAAGTTTGATGTCTGGCAGCCAGCAGGTCACACAGGCACTTTCCGTGGCAACCAATTGGCAATGGGTACTGGTCTTGCAACGCTCAAAACCATCAAAGAAGAAAACCTTGCGCAAAATGCACAAGAGCGTGGCGACTTCTTGCAAGCTGAAATTAAAAAATTAGCAGCCGATTTCCCATGCATTGGTAACGTACGTGGCCGAGGCTTAATGATTGGTGTTGAGGTTGTTGATGAACGCCAAGCAGCAGACCATATGGGCTCACTTCCTGCAGATTCTCGACTTGCAGCGGCCATTCAAACGGCATGTTTTAACAACAAATTGTTGTTAGAAAAAGGTGGACGTAACGGCACAGTAATCCGTTTACTTTGCCCACTTATTATCACGCAAGCAGAATGTGAAGAAGTAATCGTGCGCTTTAAGAAATCGGTTGCTGAAGCACTTGTTGCAGTTCGAGGCGCATAACTCATGGTTGATTTTGCAGAACACCGTAAAGCGTTGCTCTGTAATGATGCTGCATCTATTGCTGACTACACGTCGGCAATGGATCAAGCAACGAAAGCCGTTGCAGCATGGTTACAAAACGACAAAATGTACACGGGTGGCAGCATCAAAGAGCTGCGTAGTGCAATTGCTTTTAATCCTTCCAAAGAAGGCCTGGGCGTTGAAAAATCTTTAGAGCGCATGGTTGAGTTATTCCTCAACAAAAGCTTGAAAGTACATCATCCGCACTCACTGGCACATTTGCACTGTCCAACCATGGTCACAAGTCAAATTGCAGAAGTGCTGATTAACGCCACCAACCAATCTATGGACTCATGGGATCAAAGCCCCGCTGGTTCATTGATGGAAGTGCAACTGATTGACTGGTTACGTCAAAAAGTGGGCTACGGAGCAGGTCAAGCAGGCGTGTTCACCTCTGGTGGTACACAGTCGAACTTGATGGGTGTACTTCTTGCACGTGATGCATGCATTGCTAAAAACTGGAAAGACGAAAACGGCAATCCGTGGTCAGTTCAGCGTGATGGCGTGCCTGCGGACGCAATGCGTAAAGTAAAAGTCATCTGCTCTGAAAATGCACACTTCTCTGTGCAAAAGAACATGGCCATGATGGGCATGGGCTTCCAATCAGTTGTGACTGTTCCTGTTGATGCAAACGCACGCATGGACATGGTTGCACTTGAGAAAACCATGGCTCAGCTTCAAGCTGAAGGCAAGATTGTTGCGTGTGTGGTTGCAACTGCAGGTACAACCGATGCGGGCGCAATTGATCCACTTCATCAAGTACGTGAAATCAGCAACAAATATGGCGCGTGGATGCATATTGATGCGGCATGGGGCGGTGCTTTAATTCTGTCGAATCATCACCGTGATATGTTGGCAGGCATTGAGCTTTCCGACTCCATCACGCTTGATTTCCACAAGCATTACTTCCAGACAATCTCTTGTGGCGCCTTCTTGTTAAAAGACGAAGCGAACTATCGTTTCATGCACTACGAAGCAGAGTATTTAAACTCCGCTTATGACGAAGAGCATGGCGTACCTAATCTGGTATCGAAGTCATTGCAAACCACGCGTCGCTTTGATGCGTTGAAACTTTGGATGACTATTGAAGCACTGGGTGAAGATCTGTATGGCTCGATGATTGACCACGGTGTTACTTTAACTCGTGAAGTTGCTGACTACATTACAGCAACTAACGGTTTAGAAATGCTGGTTGATCCTCAGTTTGCATCGGTATTGTTCCGTGTGATCCCTGAAGGATACCCAACAGAACTTCTAGATACGCTCAACCAGAACGTAGCCGATGAACTATTTGCGCGTGGTGAAGCGAATATTGGTGTAACAAAAGTTGGCCAAGTTCAATCATTGAAAATGACCACCCTAAGCCCGGTTGCTACTTTAGACAACGTAAAGAACTTGCTTACCCTTGTGTTAAGCGAAGCGAATCGTATTAAAGATGCAATCGCGCAAGGTACTTATACGCCTGCAATTGATTAATTGCTGGTGTCGTAAAAAAGGAGCTCAACCGAGCTCCTTTTTTTATGACTAATTATTAGATATTGACCCATAAAAAGAGCGATGTAGCTCAAACCATACTTGAATCCGTGGGGACGGCGGGGCAGGCATTGTTCACTTCACCATGGCTCTTGCACCGAACTTCGCTGGCCTAAGCCAAAGCCAGATACAGCACGCTTATCAATAACTTAGGCACGTTCATCGCTGGCCAGCTTTGCTATTCAGTGCACAGCATCTTCCAATCTGCGGATGGAACTTCCTTCAGTGCTAGCTTGTGATCGGTTCAGCACGCCTTGTTTTTGGTCTGTCTTAGCTGCGCACCAAGAATCTCTGGGTGTCCGCCGGCGCACATCTCCTCAGTGACTGGGCATTGTTCAGATTATTTTGCTGGCGGCAAAACTACCTGCCTAACACTGATAGGCCGGTCAGAACCGGCGGCCACTGTCACCCCAGTTGCCTTCATCGCACTCGCCCTTGAAGTGCTCTATGCCGTCAATGTGAATTCGCCCACTGCGTCTATCGATATCGACCTTGGGCTTGTTGAGCCCATTCATGGCATACCTTGCAGTTATGCGATCACTGTTCACCTGGAGTTCGTCCAAGTTCCACCAGTTGTTGTTGCCACCGGAATGAATGGGGGCAATGAGCTTTCCCGTGAGATGAATGCGTCCGCGCTGACCAGTGATTTCAACCTGAACTTCCGAATCGAAGCCCTGTACTCCGTTGGTGATCTCATTGACTGGTTCATAGCGGTCTCGCCTTGAATTCCACCGATAGCCCGAGTGAGCCTCCACGGAAGGTTTGCTGCCCTCACCGTAGCAAATGAGCGTCAGCGAGGTGCTTTGCTCATTGCGCGCTTCGTCCTGTCGACCAGCCACAGGGCTACTCAAGCTCAAAGTCGCGGCCAAAGTAACTCGATTTGAATAGTCTGAAGCTGGCTTTGCTGGTATCGAGCTCTGGCACTTTCTTCTTTTGATCGGCCAAATACTCATTGAAGCTCTCTCTATCCTTAAGATAGACGCGCCACAGGCTTGGTTCCTGGAAGCAATCAATAGAGAAGTGGCCAATGTAGACGACCTCTCCAGCGTCAACGTTAAATGTGCCCCCAACGGAAGCGCCGTCTTGCAGCAGAGTTTCTCGGCCAACTTTGGCTATCCCGACATCTCTGACTGATCTTGCAACTTTGATGTGCAGCTTACTCAACGCGTATTGCCCAGGTTCGACCAAGAACGCATAGTCATCAAATCGAGGTTTGGTCAATAACAATGGCGCATCGTCGAGCAAAAGATCAGCGCCTTCATCATCGACAGGCCGCGTGGACGGAAAGAGATCGAAGCCCAGCAATCGAAGCTGGGCGTTCTCAAAGCCGGCACATTTCCACTTTCTGTCCCAACGAACAGAAAGCAGAAC
>CAUQST010000060.1:0-21516 GCA_963520865.1 uncultured Comamonas sp. | reverse complement strand
TGACGACATCATCCCTCAAGATCCACGCACTGCGGCCGGGTTTTGCAGACTTTCCCTAGGTCATGGGGTTTTTTTTAACTATTTTATCTCAAATAAAGTTTATGCACTCGATAAGATTATTTTCAAACATTCAAAAAACAATTAATTAATTCGAGCTACTGCATATGTTTATGCAGGATAAATATTATTTGAAAATTGCATTTTTCTAGCAGAAAGACCAAAATAATATAATTTATTATAATAAATTTATACGCCGATATTTTACTCTAAATATCCTTTCAAGAAGATTGCCGAGAAATTACATTTCGGTCATTTTGCCGACAAGCGGCATGCCGCGTAAATTACAAAAATATCATCTTCCAGACAAGATCTGGTCACGTTGTTTTTTATAAATTAGAGGGGCCTTGAGAGCAGATGGCTCAGGCAATTTATGAACATTTTTTTAGGAAATAGACTATGAAAGCCAAGCACGTCATCCTGAGTTCGATCCTGTTTTCTGCTGTAGCAATGCCAATGCTGGCTTCTGCCAGCGGAAGCAGCACGGGAGGCAGTTCTGTGTCCACCACATCGAGTACCAGCGCAACCAAGCTATTGGGTCGTCCCGGTGCAGCGTCGCAAGCGACATTTGTCGTGGACACTACGATGAAAAGGCCTCACCTCAACATCAAATGTGGCGAAACGGTTGTCTTTACCAACGGCAAGGACCAGTTCGCCTGGAAATTCGACGTCTACGGTCATCGTATGGTCAACCTAGCGCAGATTGCCCCGGCAGGCTTTACCGACAGTGAGATGAAAATTTACGTTGCTAGAAACGACCAAGAGCGCTCGTGATCAAAAAAGAAGAACCCCCATGTGCCCAACACTTTGAAGCGTGTAAAAATTCAAAGGGGTTTGGTTATTGGGGTTTCTTTTCAATATATATGAAGCAGCCTTGATGAAATTGGCTTCAATTGACACGGGTGCTTAGAACCCTTGAAAAAATACATATCCGAAGAATTCTCACAGAATTTTATGTACTGGATCTGAGGGATCATCGGATTATGGGTGATCCTTCATGCGCTTCCAACGTTCGTCCGATAGTTGCTCTCCAGAAACAATGCGCCTTGTACTCATGAATCATCATGAGCCTCTATGGCCGTTCTGACATATCAAGCTAGTTCACTGGACTTCATACGTCCACCACAGAACGCAAGCGGTGATGGTTGACTTTGCACCCACTTCAAGGTTTTCAATCACCACATGGTTAACAGGAGATCGAGCATGACGCACTCCCATATTGAAGATAGCACCACAGAAAAAGCGAACAGCGCTTGCTGCACTACGCCTCCGAGGTTCACGCAAGTGGGCCCCATGACAGATGGGCACACCTACCGTATATCGACAATGGATTGCGCTAGCGAAGAGTCTGAAATTCGCCGTGCGTTGGAGCCCATTTCTGGTATCCGCGGACTTAGATTTCAGCTAACGCAACGAACTTTGAAGATTGACGCGGAGGAAGATGCACTTTCCGCCGCACTTGCGGCCATCAAGGCGGCTGGGTTTGAACCTCAACTGTTATCTCCTGCACCTTCCAAGTCCGAAGAACATTCCTCGGACGATGGACACGATCATGAAGCCGTACAGGGCACCATGCCGAAGCTGGTGGCTGCATTGGTTTTGGCCATTGCAGCAGAAGGAATCGGATACTTTGCGCCCGAGGCGCTGGGCTGGAAAGTCGCCGGGTTCGCCGTTGCGGCGATTGCGATCTGGCTTGCCGGCTTTGACGTCTACCAGAAGGGCTTTTTGGCTTTGCGCCGTGGACGTTTGAATATCAGCGCCTTGATGACGGTGGCGGTGACCGGAGCCTTCTTCATCGGTCAATGGCCGGAAGCCGCCATGGTGATGGCGCTATATGCCATTGCTGAGGCGATCGAAGCACGCGCCGTGGACAGAGCACGCAACGCCATTCAGGGTCTGCTCGCGATGGCACCTGAACAGGCTTCTGTACGCCAGCCAGATGGCAGCTGGATGACTTCCACTGTTGCTGACATTGCTGTGGGTGCAACGCTCCGCGTGAAGCCAGGCGAGCGCGTGCCTATGGATGGTGTTGTCAGCTCAGGGCAGACCAGCATCAACCAAGCCCCTGTGACTGGCGAAAGTATTCCAGTCGACAAAACTACGGGTGATCAAGTATTTGCCGGGACTATCAACGAATCCGGAACCTTTGAGTTTGAGGTCACAGCACTAGCGTCTAACTCGACACTGGCTCGGATCATTCATGCGGTTGAGGAGGCTCAAGCTACCAGGGCGCCTACCCAAGGGTTTGTGGACCGCTTTGCATCGATCTACACACCTGCGATATTTGTTATCGCGATTGCCGTGGCGCTCTCCGGGCCTTGGCTGCTGGGCTGGACGTGGATACAAGCAATTTACAAAGCGCTGGTATTGCTTGTGATTGCCTGCCCCTGTGCTTTGGTGATTTCCACACCTGTCACCATTGTCAGCGGGCTGGCCGCTGCGGCACGCCGTGGCATTCTGATCAAGGGAGGCATTTACCTGGAAGAGGCACGCAAGCTGAAAGCGATTGCCCTAGACAAGACGGGAACGATCACAGAAGGGAAGCCTCGTCTGATTGAGTGGGTCGCGGTAGATGCCTCGATCTCAAAGGACCGGGTAGAGCAGATCGCGGCCGTGCTCGCAGGACATTCCGATCACCCGGTGTCTCGCGCGATTGCCTCGGCCCTCAAGCCGAACGCCGGCAGTGTTGCCAACTTTACGGCACTTGCCGGACGAGGCGTCCAAGCCGAATTGGACGGTGCTGTTTACGTACTAGGCAACCATCGTTTGATTGAGGACCGTGGGCAATGCTCTCCGGAACTCGAAGCCACTCTGAAGCACCATGAAGAAGCTGGGCGCACAGTGACGCTGCTGGCCGACAGTCAAAACGTCATCGCACTGTTCGCGGTAGCTGACACGATTAAAGACTCGTCTCGTGAAGCCATCACATCGTTAAAAGCACTGGGCATCACGCCTGTCATGCTCACAGGAGACAACCAAGCGACAGCCTCTTCGGTGGCTAACGAGGCAGGCATTGATCAAGCACGAGGAAATCTACTGCCTGAAGACAAGCTGAGTGCCATTAAGGAACTCCAAAAGCAATATGGCCTGACAGCAATGACGGGCGACGGCATTAATGATGCTCCAGCATTGGCTCAGGCAGATGTGGGCGTGGCTATGGGGGCTGCTGGCACTGACACAGCGATGGAGGCAGCTGATGTGGTTGTTATGAATGACGACCTGAGACGCATTGCAGAAACAGTAAAGCTCTCTCGATCTACTCACGCCATTCTCTGGCAAAACATTACCCTTGCACTCGGTATAAAAGCTGTATTTCTTGTCCTTGCCGTATTTGGAAACGCATCCATGTGGATGGCTGTCTTTGCCGACATGGGAGCTAGCTTGTTGGTAGTCGTTAATGGATTGAGATTGCTTGGAAAAGTGCCAAAAGCATAAATCTACCCTTTAGTTTTATTTAATAATTTTTAGGAGAACCCATGAGCTTCTTTGAAAGATTACTTGGTGGCCATCATCGGTCTGGAGACCATCACGGAAAAAATTACCACCATGGTAGAACTCCTGTCAATGGTGACTTTGGCTCGGCAACCGGGACAAGCTGTCCAAAATGCAGGAATATTAATTCAGCACAATCCAAATTTTGTCAGCAGTGTGGTACGGGCCTTATTCCTTCCGCATGTAATTCCTGCGGCAGCTTGAACCAAGTAGGAGCACGTTTCTGCAATCAGTGTGGTAAGTCCGTATGAATTGCAAAATGCACAGAAAATATATCGATAGAGGATTGATTTAATTTAAAGACCATTGGCGTATTTTAGTGACGAAGAAGTGACGGAAAAGTAATGGAAATATAATCAGGAAATCTTTGAAATGGACCTACCATAAGGTATTTGAATTTTTACAGGTGCCTTATGGAAAACATAAAATTTGAGGAAGCTGCGTTTCTTCTGAGAACAAAAAGAATGGAGCTACTGGCGAGTAATATCGCCAATGCAGACACTCCTAATTACCATGCAAAAGATATAAATTTCAGAAGTGAGCTTGAGAAGACGCAAAAAAGCACAATATCGATGGAGTCGACAAATCAATCGCATCTTGGAAATCTGAAGTCTAGTTCTTCTTTAACACCTACCATTGCTTTCCGCCCAGTTGCGCAAGATTCACTCGACAGAAATACAGTAGACCTAGATCAAGAGCGAGCCACTTTCGCAGAGAATTCTATTCGTACACAATTCGCCATGAATCAGGCTGTAGAAGAGTATGTGGAAATAGGAAAGATGCTCTCCAGGTTACGATGAGTATTAATCGGTATTTCTTATTTGGCTCCTCTCAGCAGAATAGCATATTATTCATTCAATCTATCAAAAGAGTCCAGCTGCAAAATCCACATTAAGTTATTCGAAGAATGATTGGCTCAAGTAACGTCTATTTTTACCACAGCGTCCTCACTTCTTCCGTTAATTTTATTTTTGATCGCAGATATTTCTATGGCGGATATGATTAGGTGACCATGAATATCAACAAAATTCATTGGGAAAATCTGACACCAATTAATCATTGGCCTACTAGTGTAGTAGCTCACAAGGGCGTAGAAAAGCTAATCGCTGTATTTATTCTGAGTGCAATCTTAATATTTATTGCATTAATATCCAATAAAATTCAAAGAAATAGGCGAATAGAAGTAGTCACATTTTTTCTATCTATACCACTAGCTCTTTTAATAGGGGAAGGTGTGGTAGAAAAATTGATCTTGGTATCAAGTGTTTGTTTTATTATATTTATTGAGATAACTAACTCTGCAATTGAGGCTGCGATTGATCGCGTTCTACCTAAAGAACACGAGCTCTATGCAAAGGTAAAATACCTGGCAAGTGCGACCGTATTTATTATTATTTTTCTCAGCGGAACAATGTTGGCAATCATCGGATTTGAAAATATACTTCTCGACCGAGACATCATTTAAATAAATATTGCGGCAAAACAATAATCTACCGAGATGCCGGAACGACGGCTTCTAGCTGAACGCAAGCAAGCTTAGTTATCTGTTGATGGTTTGGCTCCAGGATACGAACATCTGTCCAGATTCAGATGCGAACGCTCGGCGGCGGAATTTCTCTCCGATCTGGATGAGTCCAAAACCGAGCCCCTAAGCAAAAACTTTAATAACAAAAGAACTAGATCGACCCTAGCGAATGACGTTGTACTTGTGGGACTGCACAATGGACGTTTTCTTCGGATTGAGCATAGTCATCAACTAACATAGTTGATGACACCAAGATCAAGCAAACCATCGTCCACAACATGACAACCTACAAAGATCTCCTTGCGCAACGACAGGCTTTGGAAAAGCAAATTGCCGAAGCACGCAAAACCGAGTTGGCCGACGCTGTGACCAAAGCCCGCGCCATTGTTCAAGAGTTCGGCCTGACTGCAGCCGATGTGTTCTCGCACACGGCTGCAAAGCGGGGCGGCAAGCCTGCAGAGATTCGCTTCCGCGACCCCGCCACTGGTGCAAGCTGGTCAGGCCGTGGCCGTGAGCCCAAGTGGATTGCAGGACAGGATCGGACCAAATTCGAAGTCCAGCCCTGATTGATATGCATTTTGGGTATTTGGCCTAGAGTAATCGAAGGTGCATTGCGGTTCTCTAAGGCGACACGGTTTTGCACCATGCTTCTCAGGTCCAGGAGCTCATTGACCAACGCCGCTCAAGAACGGGCACTACGCAGTGCTGCCATCTCTGTTGGCCACCGCATCGATTGTCCGGTCACGTCCATATTTGTGGGTGCCGGCGTCAAAGTCTCCGCCAAAGCTCACTAACCTGTCGCTGCGACCTCGTACCTCTTGGAGTTGGCCGCAGATGGGACTGAATCGAAGCAGCGCAATCGCGATGACTATCGCTTGCTGGACCGACCTTAGCGGTCGGTCCAGCAAGCTTAGGTATCGGGAGTAGCTAACCCAAAGCGCCGCCCTCAGTCATCACTTAAGCCCCAAATTAAGTGGGCATCAATCAGCAGACGACTTTGTGCACGAAGCGCCTCAGATCGGGATTGCTCTGTTGCAATGTTCGCTTCAAGCGCTTGTTTACGTGCCAGCAGCAACCCTTGTAAGTCAATTTCGCCGAGGGTGTAAGCACGTTGAGTAAGGCGTGCATTGTTCTGAACTGCGGTGAGTCCTTCTGCCGAAAGGCGCCAGCGTTCAAAACTGCTTTTGGCGTTGATATAAGTTTCTGCAACCTCTGCACCCAGCTCTCGTCGCTTGGCGTCCAGCTGTGCATGGGCCGCTTCCGTTTCTTGCAAAGCCTGCAGCATCCGCTCGTTGCGATAGGTTCCACTCAAGGGAATACTGATGCTCATTCCCACGATGCGTTCGCTGCGTCGCGCCTCGGAGGCGACAAAAACTCCCAGCGTTGGATCTGGAACTTTGTCAGCACGGGTGCGGTCAGCATTGAGCGTCGCTTTCCGGGCCCGCGCTTCTGCGATGCGCATCACGTCACTCTCTGACAACACACGTTCAAGCCATTGAACTTGGCTTGCTTCAACGGCCTGTGGATCCGCCATCTGTTGAGGCAGTTCAGCAATGGCTGGGAAACGCGTTCGCAGCTTTGCTTCTGCCTTAGCCTTTGCCGCAGTTGCGACATTGAGTTGGCGGTCCATCTCGACAAGATCGGTCGTCGCCAGATTGACATCAAGCGTCGATGCGTCGCCTGCCTTCTTGCGTCGCTCTACCGCCTTAAGGCTCTCATGCGCAAACAGCCTTTGCTCACTCAGCACCTTATGGAATTGATTTGCCGAAATCGCGTCTACCCACAGGTCTGCTAACGAGCGCGCGGATTCATGGGTAACTTCATTCAGTTGAGCGCGTGCGATGCTGATGTCGGCTCGCCCAATTTCGCCATCAAGCCGGGCTTTCCCTCCGATACGGAAAGCTCTCTCAAGCCCTGCCTCCCATTCATTGGAACGGCCACCAGCGTCATACCTGCGGCTCTGCATTGTGGCTTTGGTTGTCCACTCATGTGGTCCAACGCGTAGCGCTTCCGCACCATGGCCAGCAGCGGTCAGCGCGCGGCGCGCCTCAATCACCACAGGGTCCTGATCAATTGCCTGGCGAGCCAACGAGGTAGGCACCAGTTCCGGCATGGGGCCACTGATCCAGGCACCAGCGGGCAGGCTCAAGCCCATAGTCAATGCAGCGGCTCCAGCTGCGGTAATCCAGTTTTTCATTCGATCACTCCCTCGGCACTCAGTTCGTATGCCCAGAAATACAGTCCTGTCCCTTTGAAATCCCGGCGAGCCATGGCCAGGGTGCTGTGCAACTGGTCTTCTTCAACGATCAGCTGTATCTGCATCGAATTGCTTCGCCCCATCACCTTCTCTGCGCCAGACAGACGCCCATGGGGCGTTCCATGGCTGAAAGTGAAGGTGCTTGTGAAGACTTGTTCTGGAAGCGAGATGAGCAGGGAATCAAGCAGCTTCTCTGCGATATCGGGACTGCACACCAATGAAAGACAATGTTTAGGCATGGGCTACCTCCTGGGCAGTAACCTCGTTGGCACCTTTGCGGTGTGCAAAGCGCAAGTAAAGGATTGGCAATAAAAAGAGGGTGAGTGTTGTCGCAGTGATCAGTCCGCCAATCACGACGATTGCGAGTGGCCGCTGAATTTCAGAGCCAGGGCCTGATGCGAACAACAATGGGACAAGACCAAAAGCGGTGATTGCAGCGGTCATCAGCACGGGCCTTAGTCGACGTCGCGCACCTTGGGTCACACATTCAAGAAGTGAGAGACCCTCTGCATAGAGCTGGTTGAAGTAGCTCACCAGCACGACACCGTTGAGCACTGCAATGCCTAACAGTGCGATGAAGCCCACCGATGCAGGTACCGACAGGTACTCTCCGGTCAACCAAAGCGCAAAGATGCCTCCAACCAACGCAAATGGGATGTTGCTGAGCACGAGCAACGCTTGGCGCACAGAACCGAAGGTCGTGAACAGCACCAAGAAAATCACACTGAGTGACAGCGGAACGACCAGAGTGAGACGCTCTGCTGCACGCTGCTGGTTTTCGAACTGCCCGCCCCAAGCAATGCGATAGCCTGTTGGCAGTTTCACTTCTTGGCTGATCTTGGCCTTGGCTTCTTCAACAAAACCCACCAAGTCACGGCCTGTAACGTTGGCAATGACCACGCTGTAGCGGCTGCCCATCTCTCGATCAATTTTGACCGGGCCACTATCACGTTCCAACTTAGCCAACTCCTGCAGGGGGATGCTTTGACCATCAGGCGCAGTGATCGTGAGTGCAGCGAATTCGGCCGGTGATGTCTTCACACCGTCGGCGCCACGTATGACGATCGGAATACGGCGGTTTCCATCAATGGTCATGCCAGCACGAATGCCTTCAATCTGCACGCGCAGTGCATCCTGAACGTCCTCCACTGACAGTCCATACCGGCCAACTGCGACGCGATCCACCACCACCCGCAGGTACTGCACACCATCGTTTTCCACGGTGTAGACATCCTGGTTGCCAGGGACTTGCTTCATCAGGCCTTCAATTTGTCCCGCGAGCTCATTGAGCTTGTCCAAATCGGGGCCGAACACCTTGATCGCGATGTCGCCGCGCACGCCAATGATCATCTCGGAGACACGCATGTCGATTGGCTGGGTAAAGCTGTAGCTGATACCAGGCAATTGATCGAGTACACCCCGAATCTTTTCGATCAGCTCTTCCTTGTTGGCGAACTGCCATTCCGATCGTGGCTTGAGAATCAGGTACGTATCCGTCTGATTCAGACCCATGGGATCAAGACCGATTTCATCTGAGCCAGCTCGTGCCACCACACCTGTGATTTCAGGGATCTCTTTCATGAGCGCCTGATGAATCTTCAGATCTAACGCGGCAGTCTCTTCCAAACTCACGGAGGGGAGCTTTTCGATCCCGACAATGATGTCGCCTTCATCCATTGGAGGCATGAATGTCTTGCCCACAAGGGAGTAGACCACCGCAGCCGCAGCCAACATCACCGCAGCAACGATATAAACCACACGCTCGCGACGCAGAACGAATCCGAGAGCAGGTTCATACAGCTTCAGCAACTGGCGTGGCAACCACGGCTCATGGTGAGAGACCTTGGTAAGAAGGAAGGAGGAAAGTACAGGGATGATGGTCAGCGATAGCACCAACGAGCTGGCCAGTGCAAAGACGATGGTCATCGCAACTGGGACAAAGAACTTGCCTTCCAAGCCCTGCAACGTCAGCAAAGGCAGAAACACAAGAACAATAATCAAGATGCCAGCTGCAACGGGAGCCGCGACTTCACGCACCGCCCGAAACACAATATGCAGGCGCGGCAACTTGCCTTTGGATTCGTCCTCAGCCTGATGCTGAACGATGTTCTCCACAACCACCACGGCAGCATCTACCAGCATGCCCAGCGCAATGGCGAGCCCCCCAAGACTCATGAGGTTGGCAGACATTCCTGTAGCGCGCATAAGCACGAATGTCGCGAGTGCGGAAAGCGGCAGTACGACGGCGACCGAGACCGCTGCACGGACGTTGCCCAGAAATGCGCCTAGCAGCACCAGTACAAGCACGGTTGCTTCAAGCAATGCCTTGGAGACAGTGCCGACTGCCTTCTCAACCAGTTGCGCACGGTTGTAGAAAACCTTGAGTTCAATACCGGCGGGTAGCGTGGGCTTGATGTCCTCGATTTTGCGAGTGACCCCTTCCACAACCTTTTGAGCGTTGGCACCTGCAAGGCCCAGCACAAGGCCTTGAACTGCCTCGCCCTTGCCATCTTTGGTCACAACGCCATAGCGCGTGACACTCCCGTCGCGTACTTGAGCGACGTCCTGCAAACGCACAGTGCCAGCCCTGTCGTACTTGACGACGATCGCCATCAAATCGTCCTTGGTGCGTATGCTGCCCTCGCTTCTGACAAGCAGTACCTCATCACCCTCACCCAAGCGCCCAGCTCCATCATTGCGGTTATTGGCGTCGATCGCTTCCTTGATCTTTGCTGCGGATAGGCCCAGGCTCGACATCTTGATGGGATCCAGCACAACCTCGAAGCTGTGCACTTTGCCTCCCAAGGCGTTGACATCAGCGACCCCCGGCACAGATCGCAGTGCAGGCCGGATCACCCAGTCGAGAAGGCTTCGCCGTTCTTCAAGCGTCATATTCGGTGCCTCCACCGTAAACATGAACATTTCGCCCAGTGGCGTGGTGACGGGCGCCATCCCTCCAGTGATACCCTGCGGCAAATCGGCACTGATGTTGGCCAACCGCTCTGAGACTTGTTGGCGCGCCCAATAGATGTCGGTGCCGTCTTCAAAGTCGACAGTGACATCGACCAGCCCGTACTTGGTAACGGAACGCAGGATGCGCTGCTTGGGAATGCCAAGCATCTCCACTTCAATCGGTATTGCTACGCGACTTTCGATCTCCTCAGGCGTCATGCCAGGCGCCTTCATGATGATCTTCACTTGGGTGCTGGATACATCGGGGAACGCGTCGATGGGCAGGTTCTTGAACGCATACCAACCAGCACCGACCAGTAGTGCGCTAGCCAGCAGGATGAACAGTCGCTGAGCCAGGGCAAATTGAACAAGACGAGTAAGCATTTCAATCCCCTCCGCCCTTGCCTTGCCATGCTGCCTTGAGTGCAATCACCGAAGCGATGGCTACTTCCTGACCGGCCTGCAGTGCACCTGTGATTTGTACTGTTTGGCCCGCGCTAGCGAGAACGTTGACTGGGACTGCAGTAAAGCCAGTGCTATTGCGAACAAACACATAAGCCTTGTCACCTTGTCGGACCACGGAGGTCAAAGGAACGGTCCAGCCTTCCTGCCCAGCACTAAATGGGACTTGCACCTGAACCACTTCTCCTGGCCGCAACAACTCAGCACCTTTGGTGACCGCTGCCTTCAAAGCCAGTATCTGGGTATCGCTGACGGACGGCCCCACACTGAGGACTGCGCCTTGTACGCCACTGCGTTCCAAGACAACAACTGGCGCGCCCTTTGTCAATGCAACCTGGCTTGCGCGGGCGGCTGGAATCTGAATATCCAGGCCCAACTTCCCCGTGTTCGCGACACGCATCAGTACGTCCGCTTGCTGCACGCGCTGCCCCAGCTTGACAGACAGGTCCGTGACCGTGCCCGCAGCCTTGGATCGCACCGTCAAAGATGCGTCGAGATTCCCTTTTTCCAGCACGCCCTGGAACTTGCTGCTGTCCCAACCGGCAAGACGAAGCGCTGCTTCGGCTTGGCGTTTGCGTGCGGCATCTTGGGAAGCGGCAGCTTCCGCCTCCTGGACCCGGCGCTCAGGGATGATGCCTTCCGAAAAAAGCTCGCGCTCTCTCTTCAGCGTTCTTTGCGAGAGCCTGCTGCTGGCGTCGGCCTCCATGAGCTTGAGCTGCAGCTCCCCAAGTTCAGGGCTGGCTATGCGCATCAGCGGTTGCCCAATTTTGACAACGTCGTTTTCAGCGACCAGGAGTTGATCGATGACACCAGATAGGGGAGCGCTGGCAATTTGCTCTTGCCCAGCAGCCAGCACTACACGTGCGGAATAACTCTGGCCTAAAGAGGCTCCAGATTTATCAATACGCTGCAATTGCACGCCCAAAGACTGCATCTGGGCTGCGCTGACAGAGAAACTATCTGCCGCTTGCGCTGCAAGAGGTGCAGCAATTAGGCAGGGAATGGCGAGTACAGCCAGGCGAAACGCCCGCTGAGAAAAACGGAACAGCATTGAATGACTCCACAAATGACCCTGTGCATCACCGAAGTCGATGCACGGTCAGGAAAAGCGAGAGAAAGGGCTTTTCAGGTGTGGAGTGGGGGAGCTCGCCCCCCCGGAGGGAGGCTGCGGAAAGACGGGTATATCGGTGCGATGTACGTCGGCAAGGCTTGCGGTTCTGCCCTGTGCACAAGATCAAAAATCTCGGCAAAGGCAAAGAACAGCACATGCGGCTCACTAGCGGCGCTCAGTTGAACTGACGCAGACTGCAACTGCACAGCGGTGATGGCGTGCATGAAGCCGGATGAGTGATCGCCCTCATCCATATGCAACTCTTCGGAACCGGCCTCCTCAGCGTGTGCACTGATCCACGACCCATCGACACCTGAATCGTGACGATGCTGGTGCAACGGCGACGCGATCTGGTCCCACGCCAGGACCAAGACCAAAAGCCACTTCAAAAGCCAAAGCGTGCGCACCAGCGAAACCGGCATGCGGTTTTTCTGATTCGAGATCTGGCTTGCAGAGAGTGACATAGATGGTTGCTTGTAGCCGCACTCATTGTGCCTTAGCTAACTTGCCCAGGAACAACTGGAAAAAGGACAGGTGGGCGCTTGTTTCTGAATTTTGAGTCAATGCGACAGTTCGTCTTGAAACGCAGGCGCATTGCTGACATCGCTTTGAGAAAGCAGTACCGCATCAATGCCCATGCCCGCCGACAACGGACACTGCAGCACTCACCAGGAAGGCTCCAGCTAGCAGCCAGGCCATTTGTGACAGAGATTGCTTCAAGCCCATGGGCGTATTGAGCTGGGGAATCAAGTCAGCCAAAGCTACATAGACAAAACTGCTGGCTGCGATCACTAAGAACAGCGGCAGCCACGCGGCCAAACTGCTAACCAGCAAGTACCCCACCAGCCCACCCAACACAGTTGCAGAACCCGCCAATGACACTTTGATCAGAGCCGCGCGGGCATCCTTGTGCATATGGCTGACTACAGCCAAGTCCCCCATGTGGTGGGGGACCTCATGCAGCAACACCGCGAAGGACGCCGCCACGCCCAGCTTCCAGTCGGCCACAAAAGCTGACGCTATCAGGATGCCGTCAGCAAAAGCATGAACGCCGTCTCCAAACAGCACCGACCAGCTCCCGCTGGCTCCGTGGCTGTGATGGTGGCTGCTGATGTCTGCCTGCGACACTTCTGAGTGCTCATGCGCGTGGTGCCAAATTTCGGCCTTGTCCAACAAGATCACCACAATCAGCCCCACGAAGAAAACCCAAAAGAGTGTTTGCGGAGCGAAGTCGCTTTCAAAGGCCTCCGGCAGCAAGTTCACAAATGCCGTGGCTAACAGGGCCCCGGCGGCCAAGCTCAGCATGTGCTTGGGATAACGCGCCAAAGCGCTGCGGCTGAGCAGAAAAGCAATAGCGACACTCGCGACGCCAGCGATGAAAGTACCCAGCAGAATTGCAAACAACATAGGAATACTTGGAGAGGGACAGCAGCCTCTGGTGTTCACAAGAGGCTGCTAGGCATTACGCGCGAGACTTACTTGCGCGACAGTTCTTGGTAGTCGCCTGCCGTCTTAAGGGTCATGGTCACGTTCGCTTTGCCACGGTTGCGCCAGAACCAGCCATGGTTGCCTGTAAAGGCAGCTGTCAGTTCCCCCTTCTGCGAAGGAACATCACGGCCTTTCTCATAGCTGATGTTCTTGCCCAAAGCATCACCATGGGTGTCGAAATTCACAGCTCCGCCTTGGACTGACCACTCAAACTGAGCTTTTTCCCCCTCTTTCATCCGCAGCTTGTACTCCACGCCTTCTCCGGGTTTGAGCACGAAAGTAGTCTCGTCGCGCCACTGCACAGCTGCAACCGGGGCAGCGGTGGGAGCTGCTGCAGCAGCCGGCGCAGCTGCCGCGGCCGACGCAACCGCTACGCCTGCGATGGCTGGCGTAGAAACTGCATTGCTCACTGCTTGCGCTGCTGCTATGGCTGCGGTTGGCTGAGCAGCTTTGCGGTCTGCCTCCGCTTCTGCTGCAAGCTGGGTCTTGATTTCACCCATCTCTGTCAGCCCCAGCACGCGGCCCATGCCAGTGGGGTCAATGTTGTATTCAGAGGGCAAGACGACCGTGACCAGCAACACAGCGGCAATGCCAATGCCTGTCAAGGTGGACTTACGCAGTTGCTGGCTGCTAGGGAGTTCAGCAATGTTCGGGGTTTGGTGTGTATTCATGGCGTTCAACTTAGATAGAGGTGGAGACAAAAAGGCCGGTCAGTTGCATGCCGAACAGCACAAAACCGGCGGTCATCATGGCGACGTTGGCGGTATAGGCATACCGCGTAAAGCTGGCGGTGCGCCGCCAGTAACCCATGGCAATCAAGATGGCACCCAAGGCCAGTAACTGGCCCAGTTCCACCCCAAAGTTGAACGCCAGCAGATTGGGCACCAACCCCTCACGAGACATGTCGTACTCCTGGATCTTGGTTGCCAGACCAAATCCATGGCAGAGACCAAAGATGAAGGTGGCAGCACGGGGGTTTGGCTGGAAACCCAACCAGCGCTGGAATGCACCCATGTTGTCTAACGCCTTGTAGACCACGGACAGGCCGATGATGGCGTCGATGGCGAAGCTGCTGATGCCAATATCAAAGTACACGCCCAACAACATCGTGGTGGAGTGTCCGATGGCAAACAAGCTGACGTACAACCCCACATCTTTGAGGCGGTACAGATAAAAGATCACCCCAAACAGAAACAAGATGTGGTCATATCCGGTGACCATGTGCTTGGCCCCCAGATAGGTAAAGGGCACCAAATTGACACCGGAAATCTCTTGGATATAGCCCTTGTCCCCTTCGGTGACCGCATGGGCCAACACATCCAGAGGTATCAACGCGAGCATGCCGAGCAGCAGCAGGCCCAAGCGTAGGGACGTGACGGCCCCTGTCGCTGGTAATAGCGATAAAAAACGAAGCATGAAAACTCCCAAAAACCAAAACCCGGCCCGCATAGGTAGCGGACCACGAATCACAGGGTGATGGTGTGCATGGGAGGGCGTTCCAGGCGCCACGGCTCATGGTCAAACAGGCGCACGGCAGGCGCTGCTACCAAATGCTGTCCACTGAACTGAGGCTGTGCAGCAAGCATTGGTGGCACATGCTGGGTCTCATGGCTATGGTCTAGCGGGTTGTGGCCGTGTTGGCCTCCGTCAGCGCCATGTGCATGGGTTGCAGGTGCCACGGTCCCAGAGACGCTCTCTTCTTCATCATGCGTGTGGTCCGCATGACTTTCAGCATGTGCGTAGCCAGAAGTTGCGGCCACCAGTTGTGCCATGCCGTGGGACTGGAAAAGCCCCAAGCTGGACAGCAGCATGCTCGCTGTCAGCCAAGACAGCACGAGCAGATGAAGCAACTTGTGGTGGAGCAAACGCACGGTGTTGGGATAGGCATGCGGCGATTGTGGTGGCCGCTAAAAAACTGGTCGTCCACTGACTTGGTGGCACATAATTGGCAAATTCTAGCATCCCCCCCGGGGGGATACGAATGACAGATTTTTCGTAGAGTTTTTGAAGCCAACCGCCATGACAGAGCCACACATTCATGCAAGCCACCCCGCGCTGATCAAGCGCCTCAAACGGGCAAATGGCCACCTGTCGAGCGTCATTGCCATGCTGGAAGAAGGCCAACCGTGCCTTGGTGTCGCTCAGCAGTTGCATGCAGTGGAAAGAGCCATACAACAGGCAAAAAAGGCGTTGATTCAGGATCACATTGACCACTGCCTGGAACATGCGATCAGTGGCGAGCAAGGGCATACACATGACCTGAACGAGTTCAAAGAAATCACCAAATACCTGTGACGCAGCCCTATGCAGGAAGGAAAAACACATGTTTAAGGTCTTGTCCAACAAAACCTATGCACGGTTACTGAGCGCCCAGATCATTGCCCTTCTCGGTACAGGCTTAGCGACCGTGGCACTTGGCCTGCTGGCCTATGAGATAGCACCACAGAACGCTGGTGCAGTTCTTGGCACGGCCTTGGCAATCAAGATGGTGGCTTATGTAGGAATCGCGCCTATCGCCACCGCTTTGGCTGAGCGCCTACCACGCAAAAAGGTGTTGATCACACTTGACCTGATCCGTGCGCTGGTGGTGCTGGCTCTGCCTTTTGTGACACAGGTTTGGCAGGTCTATGTCCTGATCTTTGTTTTGCAGTCAGCATCCGCTGGATTTACGCCCACGTTTCAGGCAACGATCCCTGACGTACTCCCCAACGAGGACGACTACACCCAAGCGCTGTCCCTTTCACGGATGGCTTATGACTTGGAGAGCTTGATCAGTCCTATGCTGGCTGCAGCGCTGCTGGGGGTTATGAGCTTCAGCAACCTCTTTGTCGGCACATCAATTGGCTTCATCGCGTCGGCTTGCTTGGTGACCTTGTGCGTGCTGCCGACGGCAAAGGCAGGCGCACCGCGTGGCTTCTATGAGCGCACCACGCGTGGTCTGAAGATTTATTTGGCAACGCCACGCCTGCGTGGCTTGCTGGCTATCACGCTGTGTGCCGCCGCTGCCAGCGCCATGGTGCTGGTCAACACTGTCGTGATCGTGCAAGGCAATTGGGGGCTGACGGAACGAGATACTGCTTGGGCATTGGCCGCCTTCGGTGCGGGCTCCATGTTGGCCGCATTGGTGCTCCCCAAACTCCTGCACAAAGTCAGCGACCGTAACGTGATGCTGGGCGCCAGTACCTTGCTGTTGGTCGCCTTGCTTGTGTCCGTTTGGGGCCTGCGCAGCATGCCCACGCTTTTCGCCATCTGGGGCACTATTGGCTTGGCTTACGGTATGGCACAGACACCATCTGGGCGCCTGTTGCGTCGCTCGGCCCATGCGGAAGATCGCCCCGCCGTGTTTGCCGCGCACTTTGCCTTGTCCCACGCCTGCTGGCTGCTGACCTACTTGGTCGCCGGTCACGTGGGCGCCGCGTTGGGCATCACCACTGCCGCAGCGTGCCTGGCTGGACTGACCGTACTGGGGATTGCCATCGCCCACGGGGTTTGGCCTGCTGAAAAATCCGGGGATGTGATGCATGTCCACTCGAACCTGGACGCCAGTCACGAACATTGGCATGCTGCCCCACCAAGCAGCAGCCATGAATTGGCCCACCGTCACGAATATGTGATTGACGATCTGCACCCGCACTGGCCGAGATGACCCAATAGGTGATTGAATTGACCACAGTCTGGGCGATCCAACATCTCTTGTCTGCGTATGCCAGCCGGTAGCCAGCTTGAGGCCGCATTCCGTGCAAGAAGTCTGCCGAGCAAATCGGCGCAGACCAGCGCTGAGCGAGCAGCACCAGAGGCAGTCATGCGAGACGCAGAAGGTGGGAGAGGTCTAGTAGACTCAATTGAGCCGACAGCCAAGATGTCGGCCATGCTCATCCTGCCTTGCTCCACTCGGAATTTGATCGCCTTGCACCGGTTCGCCACCAGTTCAGCTGGCTAAGAACATGGGAATATCCGCTGCTCAAGTCCACAAGGGCGTCCAGGTAGAAGACGCGCCCTGGTATCAAGCGCGCGACGCCCAAGACATGGAAGCAGGCGCAGGATTTTTTCAATTGAAAGAAAAATGCGAATTACTTTCAAGAGCGCCCCGAATCTTGGTGCTGAGGAGCACATCATGGCAGAGGTACCTGAAGTCAAATCCGACCCCGACGCAGTTCTGAGCAAAGCTACTTTGAAGGCGTCTGCGCTACTAGGTCTGAGCAATGCCGAACTGGCAAAGGTGCTTGGCATCAGCAGGCCTTCGGTTTCTCGCATCGCATCCGGCAGCCGACACATTGACTCGCTAAGTCGTGAAGGCGAAATGGCCTTGATTCTGGTTCGGATCTTTCGGTCGTTGGACCAATTGGTGGGCGGAGATTCCTGCAGGCGCACTGCATGGATGACTAGTCATAACAAGGCGATTGCCGGGGTTCCCAAGACAGCAATCCAGACCATGCATGGCCTAGTACACACCATCGACTACCTCGAAGGCATATCACCGTCCTAGCAGTTGTTCATAACGCCGTATGAACGTTGACAGTGGGACGCCAAGGGCATCACACCAAAGCATCAACTCCACCAGGTCGAGCCGACGGACACCGCGCTCAACTCTGCTAATCCATGGCTGCACTTCATCCAGCCTTGCAGCGAGCTCCACCTGCGTCACACCTGCCTCAACGCGAACTTTTACGAGAAGCTGAAGTAGTAGGTCGTTCTCTTTTGAATAGAGTGATTTCTGCATGCGGGCCTCGGAAGAGGCCCAACTGTCAAAGGGCTCTAGAAATATACGAAAATTGCACTATTCCATTTCACGTATATCGCAAGCCTTTCCGAGCTACGATTTCTGTAGCGCGATCCTATGTTTCTCACGACCGACGCGAACAAGCATCCCCTCTCCAGTGCATATGGAAAAGGTAATCACATTTGGGTTGCAGCCGAAGTCCAGCTTCGCCTTCCACTCTTCATGGTTGAGTTCTCCCATCATGAAGTTGATGATGACGGCATTGATTTCGCGCTCCTCCGCACACTTCTACTAGCTCGTGGAGACGACGTATTGAAGCTAGTGTCAGACCTCGCACCGCAGAACTCGTTGAAGTCAGTTGCCTTGTTGACGCCCACATCTGGGGATCCCGGTAGCACCTGGAGCATTGACCAGTTAACAGGGATCTGGGAGGCAGAGGACCCCAGCGACTCACATATAAAACTCAAAGTTTTTTCCAAGGCTGACGGGTCCTACTATGTGGATTCGATGTCGGAGATCGCAGCAAGTCAGCTCCAAGACTGGCATCAGCTTTTCGTGCTGCCAACAGCGCACAGTCATCAATGAGTGCTCCAATGCCTTGCAGATAAATGCCCCCGGCCCATGGATGCGCTTAGTGTCTCCCCTATCAAAGCGGATCTGCATGATGAGAATTTCGACATCGCTCGCATGCATCTCTTCGATGATTCCAGGGCAGAAAATCTTGTGCACAACGCGCGAACCCACGCCAAGTTCGCTCTCACCCACCAAAGTGAGACCGACGTTTTGAACTGAGAGCCCTGGCTCTTAGAGCTGCGCCTGTCCTTTTGCTTGTTCGATCGCATCCGCTTCGGTATCAGCCGACACCTGCACAAAAACGTTCTTTGTCAGCTTAAGCTCGACCTTAGCAGTGAAAAATTCGTCATGAATACGCTTGGAATTTCTCTGTGATGGGCTTGAGCTTGGGCGGCACATCGCTTCCGGCCTAAGACCTGAAACTTGGCGTCCACGAGTCGATAAGACGACTCTCATCATCCTCATCTTCTTCCTCGGGCACATCGATGTCGTAGAGCACAGTTAAGGTCTTGCCGTAGCTGCCAAGTCCAACCACATCTTCCCGAATTTCAATTGTGCGCCTACCCCCGAACCAGTCTTGAAGGTTCGAGAAGTCCTGGACTCTCTCCGCATGGGCAATGCGATCTGGGTCTCTGTTGAACGCCAGCGTCGAGGAGCAGGCTGGAAGCCCTTGACCTTTTCGAAGCCAGTCGATGCCGCGAACCTGCTTTAAGGCTTCAGACATGAAGCAATGGTCGACGGTCCCGCCTTCGCTGATGACGATGGCCATGTGATCACGAGTGCACTGGGCAAAGCGAATCGCCGTGGCATGCAAGGACGTCTTGCACAGGAACGATAGGACTTCGATCGCTTCCAAACCCTTGCCGGCCTTCTCCAATTCCGGGAAGAAGAGATGCCGCGGCATTAGAAAACCCGCAGCGAAACGGTCGGCCTCCGCCTCGTAGCGATCTCCAGAGTTGAAGCCCGCCCTTGAAACGTGCGTACCTTGCTCGCCTGGGATCAAGGCTTCAGGGTGCCCAGGTATGTAGTAATGCCCGAGCTCGTGGGCGATGCTGAAATTCTCAAAGCCCTCGTTTTGAAGGTGAGTGGCGTAGGCAATCGCGAAGTTGTTGCCGTACCGAACCAGCATTCCCGAACACCCTCGGTCTTCAACGGGTTTCGCCTGGACAACGAAATCGAGTTCTTCTGCGACGCGGCGGGGGTTGACGGGAAGCGCAGATATCTTCAACCCCTTAACGATCGACTCAGCGTGACTCGTTGCAAAAATGTAGGGATCGCTAGTGCTCATGATCTATTTGCCTTTCTCCTTGGCCCTGGCAGCAAGCATCGTGATCAGGTCATCGGCCACTTTTCTGTCTGCACCATCCAGCTTCGCATAGTGGCGATGAAGCTGATCTGCGCCAGCGAGCGCCTTGAAGTCAGCAACCCGTCCGAGCAGGTAGTCGATGGTCACGTCCAGAGTGTCGGCCAGAAGATGGAGGTTGTCGAAGGAAGGTTTTCTCGTCCCAGTCTCGAAATGCGAGATGGCGGATGGCTGCAAACCGGCTCGGTTAGCCAGCTCTTGCTGATTCAGCCCTCTGTACTCACGCGCTGCACGCAGGCGCTCTGGAAAAACCACTGATGGCTGTAGGGTTTTTGACTGCAACATGACGATATCGTATATTCCAAATTAACTAACTCGTCATGGCCCTTGCGGGCCTCTCTTTTGGCCGGGAGCTTGACGAGTTCGTCATATGTTAATTGACGCTCCCGGCCAAGGCAAGAGAAAGGATTTGCCATGCCAGACGCACAAGTAACCTGCATCACGAAGCCCAATCCGCAGAGTGCCCACGAGCACATTACCCACCTGGGTAATGGCAGCAAGTGGCGCTGGACGCGGGAACAGGTAATCGAAAGCATCGAGGCCAAGACCAACACGTTTTTTGTTCTGGATCCCGTAAGTGGGAAGCGCGCCGATATCGGCGTGGTCCGTGAGCCGGGCAAGGCTCCTTACGTCCGTACTTATGCGGATGGCAAGTGGAACAACAACCTGTTGTCTCTCACTCAGTGCCCTTTGTACTAACGCCATAGCCACTAGGAGGTCCATATGGCAATCACGAAGAAGCCCGGTCAAAGCACCGGCAACAATGGCGGTATCTACCAGCAAGTAGGGCCACGTGGCGGCAAGCAGCCGAACTACAGCACTGTGCCTGACCATCGGCAACTGCCGCCAACGACCAAGCCGGGCCACTCGTGGACGCCGGTCAAGGTGACACCGACCAGCGATCGGTAATCCCATGTACGAGAGAAAGAAGGCGGCCCAGGCCGCCTTTTCTCGTTGAGAGGCTTGTTATTCACTGGTTGCTCTCAACGCCCGCAATGACCGCAGATGCTGGAGTCGCTTTGCTTTTGGCAGCCCTGCTTGTTTGCGAGCTGTTCCCATGGCATCCAGCAGAGTGCCAAGAAGGAGCAAGACCTCCTCGCTGTCTACTAACTTATAGACACTTCGAGTGTTGAACCTTTGGCAGAGATGCTCCATCTCTGCCAAGAATTTGAGGCAGCCCTTGGAGTCAAAGTCTTAGCTTTTCTTAAGCTGAACCCACATTCCATGAAAAAAGCGCCGATGTTTCCGCCGGCGCTTTGAAGTTACGATGTACTGCGATGTATTTCTACATCACAATTCTTCGTCGATAAAAATCAATTCTGACAAGGCTCTACGCTAAATTACTTACATCCCATGTATGTTTAGGGTACGAGTCCGTAATGAGGGCGGGCTTTTTTGCATCTGCCAGCGGCTGCGGAGTTGACCTGACCTGACCTGACCTGGCTTGGTCTGGTCTGGTCTGGTTTGGTTTGGTGTGGTTTGGGGTTTTGGCATTTCCGTTGGTTACATTGACATC
>CAUQST010000059.1:0-23148 GCA_963520865.1 uncultured Comamonas sp. | reverse complement strand
ATGAAGACCTTGAAGCGCCCCTGCACCGGCTTGTACACCGCCTGCTCCAGCAGGCTTTGCACCTCATCCACGCCTCGGTTCGAGGCCGCATCCAGCTCAATATAGTCAGGAAAGCGTCCGCTATCAATTTCAGTACAGGCTGGGCATAAACCACAAGGCGTAGCCGTAATTCCACCTTGGCCATCTGCCCCTGTGCAGTTCAGCGATTTGGCCAAAATACGCGACACCGTGGTCTTTCCCACACCACGCGTACCGGTGAATAAATACGCATGGTGCAATCGCTGCTGAGTCAGCGCATTGCCCAACGCCTGCACGACGTGCTCCTGCCCCACCATTTCGGCAAAGTTACGGGGACGGTATTTACGGGCGAGCACGAGATAAGACATAGGGGCGAATTCTACGGGCTACGAGCTTTACACCATGGCCGTATGCTTGTTTATCTTCACATGTCCCATCTGCGTGGCACAAACACACCTATAATTGACGTTGACAGGCCCCCTCGCATGGGGAAGCAGCCAACCGGGTCAGGTGGGGAACCAAGCAGCCCTAACTGTGAAACCAGTGCCGAGGTAAGGCTTGTCAACTTCGTTTCAGAACCCTCTTCATCTGCAAGAGGTGCTCTTTTTGAAGCGATTCATTTCAAAAAAACATGACTGATATACGAGTGGCTTGGCAGTGATCCAACGTTCACCAGCAATGGGGCGCCGATATCGCATGGCGGCGAGCGCTATTGCCATTGCACAGCGCTTCGAGGCACACGCTCTACGGGCATTTGCAGACGTCATTCAACGCAACTTGGGCAAAAGCTTGACGTAGACCAGCTCGCTCACCAGCTCTACCAATGTTTGCGCCACAATCACGGCGGGCAACACAGGAATAGCACCCGGCACGGCCAGCGCCAAGGGCAGTACCACCAAGGAATTGCGTGTGCTGCCACTGAAGGCAACTGCTCGCACTGCCGAGACTTCTAGCTTGAAAAACTTAGCCACCCGCCATGCCAGCACAGGTGCCAGTGCTGCAAACGCGATATAGACAGGCAGCACGCGCAAGGCTGCGTGGCTTGCAGCCTCCAGTTGCGGAACCACAGCGGCAACCACCACAAACAGCACCAGTGCCGTAGCTGGCACGGGCAACCAGCCCAAACCTGCGCAAATACGGGCACCCAAGCCTGAGCGCACGGCCCACCACTGTGTGCATGCCGCTAGCAGCAATGGCAGCGCAATCAGCCACACAAAAGCATCCACAAAAGGCCTTGCCTGCACCAATGCAGCAGCCTGTTGCCCCAGCATGGCGTGCAGATAAACAGGCAACAACAGCATTTGCACCACCAGCAGCACCGGGGTAGATGCAAGCAACAAGCGTGCATCGGCCTTGCCCATGTGCGCAAACGTGACCACGTAATCAATGCACGGTGCCAGCAGCACCAGCAAGACGCCAAAGCGCACCAGGCTGTCATCGGGCAAGCCAAAGCTCAAACCCCAGACCAGCAGCGGTATGGCGACAAAGTTGGTCACCAGCAGCGCCAGCAAAAACCGCCCCTGCTTTAACGCGGCACGCAACGCGGGCACAGGCACTTGCAAGAAGGTGACGTAGAGCATGAGCGCCAGCGCGGGGTTGATCGCACGCTCCAAGCCCTGCGCACCTGAAAACGCCCACCCAAAAAAGGCTGCAACGGCCACAGTGGCCAAGTAAATAGGCGCTTGCAAGCGCTCTAAGGTGTCACGAAATGATGGCATGCGTGCATTGTTGCTGAGCCCGAATAGGCTTTACAAACACCGCCCACCTTTCGCCATCCTCTTTGCGCATATGCATAAAAATATAGCTGCTTACGTAGTGTTTTCAACGACTTCAGATAAAAAAGCATCTAAAAACATTGCACAGCAAGCGCTGACAGCTATATCTTTATTGATTCACATACGCCTGAATTCCACGTGCCGCGCGCACACCCGTCGCAAAACAAGCGGTGAGCAGGTATCCGCCCGTAGGTGCTTCCCAATCAATCATTTCGCCAGCACAGAACACACCTGGCAGCGCCTTGCACATCAGCGCCTCATCCAGCGCATTCCACGTCACGCCGCCAGCGGTGCTGATGGCTTCATTCAAAGGGCGCGTTGCCACCACCGTGATCGGCAAAGCCTTGATGGCATGCGCCAGCTTCACTGGGTCTTGCATGGTTTGCTTATCCAGCAGCTCATGCAGCAGCGCCGCCTTGACGCCATCCAGTCCCAAACGCCCCTTCAAATGGCTGGACAAGCTGCGCGAGCCACGTGGGTGGCGCACTTCCTGCAGCACCTTTTCTGCGCTGAATGCAGGCAGTAGATCCAGCTCAAAAGTGGCAAAGCCTTGGCGTTTAATTTCATCGCGCAGCAGGTGCGACACCGCATACACCAAGCTGCCTTCCACCCCGGTGGCCGTGGCAACAAACTCACCCCTGCGATCAAAGCTGCGCCCCAGACTGTCCGTAAAACGGATGGCCACAGACTTCAGCGGCGCGCCGGCAAAACGCTCGGTGAAATGCGTACTCCAGCCTTTAGCTGCTGCAGGCGCAATGCCCACCAGTTCTTTGAAAAACTCACGGCGCGTTTCTTCTGTTGCGTGCGCAGGCTGGCCTACATCAAAGCCGCAATTGGCCGACTGCAGCGCAGACACCTCCACACCTTTGGCTTGCAGCAACGGCACCCAAGCGCCGTCAGAGCCCAAACGCGCCCAGCTGCCACCACCCAACGCCAGCAACACGGCCTTGGCCTGCACAGGCAGTACACCTTCGGGCGACTCCATTACCAGCGCTTGCGCATCACTCCAACCCTTCCACAAGTGGCGCATGTGAAACACCACCCCCTGGGCACGCAAACGCGCCAGCCAAGCGCGCAGCAGTGGTGCGGCTTTCATATCCGTGGGGAAAACGCGGCCCGATGTACCCACAAAAGTACCAATACCCAAGCCTTCAGCCCAGGCACGCAATTGGTCCGCGCCAAAGTCTTGCAACAGAGGCTGCAGCATGGGCTGCGTATCGCCATAGCGCTCGACAAAACGCTCAAAGGCTTCGGCGTGCGTCAGGTTCAAACCGCCCTTGCCTGCCAGCAGAAATTTACGCCCCACGGAGGCTTTGCCGTCAAACACGTGCACCTGCACACCCTGGGCAGACAATACCTCTGCAGCCATCAAACCCGCAGGCCCTGCCCCCACAATAGCAACATCACACTTCAACGCAGGCAGCGCAGTGGCAGCAGACATAGACAAACCTATCTTTCACAAATACCGGCGACCAAGCGCCAAAGGGCAGGCAGCATAACGCCTGCTCGAAGACCCAGGAGCAACCACGCCAATGTCACCCATTGGGCGCACCTATAAAAGTCATAGTTGTTTTTGCCCAGCCACAAGGCACGTCTGGACATTCGTTTCTGTCACAATTATTCGAACTTTCGTGCGCTTTACGCGCCCTGCTCCCACACTCACAACAAGGAAGAAATCCATGGCCAGCGAACTCATCAAGCATGTCACTGACGCCAGCTTTGAATCGGATGTACTGCAACCCGGCAGCACCGTACTGGTGGACTACTGGGCTGAATGGTGCGGTCCCTGCAAGATGATTGCCCCTATTTTGGACGACGTCTCCAAAGCCTACGAAGGCAAGATCACCATCACCAAGATGAACGTGGACGAAAACCGTGAAATTCCCGCCAAGTTCGGCATTCGCGGCATTCCTACCTTGATGATCTTCAAGAACGGCGAACTCGTTGCCACCAAGGTAGGCGCGCTGGCCAAGCCCCAGTTGACAGCCTTCATTGACCAGCACGTAGGCTGATCTTTAAAAGCCAGCGCGTTGCCCTAAAAGCTGCGCTGGCATGGCACACAGGCCCATGTCAACCTGAAGCCGCAGCATGTGGCAAACTGCATGACACAAACTACTATGCAGTTTGCCCGCTTTTCCTGTCATAATAAAACCCGATCACGGCCCAAAGCATTGGCGGTCGTTTCTGATCATCTTGGCAAGCCATCGACGTACTGCGCTCCTCGCCGATTACTCTGGCATTCGCCACATCCCCAGATTTCTTTGAACTCCGCCAGGAGTAACTCCAGATGCACCTTAACGAACTCAAGGCCCTGCACGTCTTTGAAGTGTTGAAGCAAGCCGAAGCGCTTGACATTGAAAACACCGGTCGCATGCGCAAGCAAGAGCTGATGTTCGCAATTATTAAAAAGCGAGCCAAAGCCGGTGAACAAGTTTTCGCCGATGGCGTGCTGGAAATTTTGCCGGACGGCTTTGGCTTTCTGCGCAGCCCAGACACCAACTTCACGGCCAGCACCGACGACATCTACATTTCTCCCAGCCAGGTGCGCCGCTTTAACCTGCACACGGGTGACATGATTGAAGGCGAAGTGCGCACCCCCAAAGATGGGGAACGCTACTTCGCGCTGACCAAGCTGGACAAGGTCAACGGCGACTCCCCCGAGTCGAACAAACACAAGGTGATGTTTGAAAATCTCACGCCGCTGTTCCCCAAGGAACAGATGAAGCTTGAGCGTGACATCAAGTCCGAAGAGAACATCACCGGTCGCATCATCGACATCATTGCCCCCATTGGCCGCGGCCAACGCGCACTGATTGTTGCCCCTCCCAAGAGCGGCAAGACCATGATGATGCAGCACATCGCTCACGCCATCACGGCCAACAATCCCGACGTGCACCTGATGGTGCTGCTGGTTGATGAACGCCCTGAAGAAGTGACGGAAATGCAGCGCTCTGTGAAGGGCGAGATCATTGCATCCACCTTTGACGAAACCGCCAGCCGTCACGTGCACGTGGCCGAGATGGTGATTGAGCGCGCCAAGCGCTTGGTAGAGTTGAAGAAAGACGTCGTGATCTTGCTGGACTCGATCACACGCCTGGCTCGTGCCTACAACAACGTGGTGCCTTCGTCGGGCAAAGTGTTGTCCGGCGGTGTGGATGCCAACGCCCTGCAACGCCCCAAGCGCTTCTTTGGCGCAGCGCGCAACGTGGAAGAAGGCGGCTCTCTGACCATCATCGCCACTGCGCTGGTTGACACCGGCTCGCGCATGGACGAAGTGATTTTTGAAGAATTCAAGGGCACAGGCAACAGTGAAATTCACCTGAGCCGCCGCCTGTACGAAAAGCGCGTGTTCCCTGCAATTGACCTGACCAAGAGCGGCACACGCCGCGAAGAGTTGCTGCTGGCTCCAGAAATCTTGCAAAAGACCCGCATCTTGCGTCAATTCATGTACAACATGGACGAAATTGAGTCCATGGAACTCATGATCAAGAACATGAAGCAGACAAAAAACAATGTCGAATTCTTCGACATGATGCGTCGCGGCGGCTAAGCACTGCAGGTTTTGCGAAAATTTCGCCTCTCAAGCTATAATGAGAGGCTTTATTGCGGAAAGTATGTTGAATGCATTTTCGAAGCAAAGGTTGCTTCGGGTTTGGCACGGCTACCGCACTTGACTAAAGGAAGATCATGAAAGAAGGCATTCACCCCAATTACCGCGAAGTTCTGTTTGTTGACATGTCTAACGACTTCAAGTTCGTGACACGTTCTTGCGCCAACACCAAGGAAACAGAAACTTTCGAGGGCAAAGAATATCCCCTGTTCAAGCTGGATACTTCTTCTGAATCGCACCCCTTCTACACCGGCACTCAAAAGTCGGTGGACAACATGGGCGGCCGTGTGGAGCGCTTCCGCAACCGCTTCGGCAAGAAGTAATTTTTTACTTCCCCGCCAAAAAGGCAGCCAGGGCAACCCGGCTGCCTTTTTCTTTTGCAGCACATGCGAGACACGTTGGCTCAATAAGCATGGACATGACTGCAGACACCGCGTAGTCGTGGCATGCTAGCGCGCACCACCCAGTTAATAGCTTTACCTGCATGCACTCCATAGGCATGCCTACCTTGCTTTCATGAATCCGCCCTCACCCGCCATCGTTGCCCAAAATGCGGTTCGCAGCCTGCCTCGCTGGATCATGCTGCTGCTTTGCACCATTTATGTCCTTGCCGGGTTTGTAGGTCGCGAGCCTTGGCGTGATGTCGACATCACTGCCTTTGGCTACATGCAGGCCATGGCGCACGGCGAGGCAACGTGGACGCAGCCCTTGCTGGATGGCATCAGGCCTGATGCCCCGGGCATACTGCAATACTGGCTAGGGGCGTGGGCACTGCAGTTACTACCGTCTAGCATGCCTGCTGATATGGTGGCACGCCTGCCTTTTATGGTGCTTCTGGCTTTCGCCCTGCTATGTACATGGCGTGCTGTGTTTAGCCTGGCTCGCACCCCCGGCGCACAACCTGTAGTGTTTGCTTTTGGGGGAGAGGCATCCCCCACGGACTACGCACGTGCGCTTGCCGATGGCGGCTTGCTCGCCCTGATGGCCTGCCTGGGCTTGGCCCAGTTCTCGCATGAAACCAGTCACACGCTGGTGCAATTGACGGCAGTATGCACACTTTTTTTTGCAGCTGCATCTATGTGGTGGCAGCCCAAGCTATCTGCCACAGCCGCCTTGCTTGGCATGCTGGCACTGGCTCTTGCGGGTGCGCCTTCGATGGCCATGTTCCTGGGTTTGGGCGCAGTGGCCATGACGCTGTTCATCCAAACACCCAAACTTCAGCAACGGTACAGCTGGGCTGCCTGGTGGATTCTGTCCATGGCAGTGGCAGCCAGTGCTGCCTGGTTGCTTGGTTTATGGGAAAACCGGCTGATCAACCCCTGGCAGCAAGGCAAAGACTGGCAAAGTATTGCGCGCCTGCTGATGTGGTTCAGCTGGCCCGCGTGGCTGCTGGCCCTATGGGCGCTGTGGCGCTGGCGCGGACAGCTGGCACAGCCACGCCATAACCCGCACCTGGCCTGGTCACTTTGGCTATGGGTGATTGCAGTGTTTTGCACCATTTTTACAATGGATGGTGACCGCTCACTGATATTGGCGTTACCCGGTATTGCAGCGCTGGCCGCTTTTGCATTGCCCACATTCAAGCGCAGTCTGGGTGCACTGATCGACTGGCTCACGCTGTTCTTTTTCACTATTTCGGCCATTACGATCTGGGTGGTCTGGATCTCCGTGCAAACGGGTTTTCCCGCCAAGCCCGCTGAAAACATACAGCGTCTGGCCGTTGGCTTTGAGCCGTCCTTTTCGCTTTTCTCTTTCCTAGTGGCCGTGGCCGCAACGATTGGCTGGTTTCTTCTGGTGGCATGGCGCACACGCCGGCACCGTGCGGCAATATGGAAAAGTTTGGCAGTGCCTGCCGGGGGAACCGTTTTAGGCTGGGTATTGTTGATGACGCTGTGGCTTCCCATGCTGGACTATGCCCGCAGCTACTCGCCACACGTCAATGCGGTGGCACACGTCATGCCACGCGATGTGTCCTGTGTGCGCACACTTGGTTTTACGCCCGCACTCACCACTGCGTTTCGTTTTTACACATCCTGGCAATTGCAGCGCGGCATTGACACAACCACTGATGCCCAGTGCAACTGGTTGATTGCAACGCCTGCTGCCTGGTCCGCCGTAGATAGTGAGACAGCCGCGCAGTGGCAATTTGTGCAGCAAGTGACCCGTCCAACAGAGCGCAAAGACAACCTGCTGGTCTTGCAGCGTACCCCTTAAAGCCAGAGGCCATCTATGCATGAACTTGCCACGATTGCGCGGCATGCAGGCACTGTGCTTGCCGGTCAATTGGCCATCATGGCCTTTGGGGTGACTGACACCATTGTGGCGGGCCGCTTTTCTTCAGAAGCCTTGGCCGCCCTGTCAGTGGCCTCTGCCGTGTTTGTGAGTGTGTACGTCTCACTCATGGGCATCTTGCAGGCTTTGTTGCCAATCTGGGCTGAACAGCACGGCAAAGGCGAGACCAAGGCGATTGGCGCATCGTTTCGCCAGTCACTGTATCTGGCGCTGGGCTTTACGTTGCTGGGGATGGTAGTTCTGGTGTTCCCGGAGCCCATCCTGACCTGGACTGAGGTGCCACAGAGCATGCAGGCCGATGTGCGTGCCTACCTCATGATTGTGGGCTGGGCGCTGCCCTCGGCCATGTTTTTTCGACTGTATGCCACGCTCAACCAAGCGCTGGGGCACCCACAGCTGGTAACTTGGTTGCAGGTTGGTGCGCTGGTGTTGAAAGTGCCGCTGTCCATCTGGTTTACTTTTGGCGGCTGGGGGCTTGAGCCCCAGGGTGCAGCGGGTTGCGCCTGGGCCACCTTGCTGGTGGACTATGCCATCGCCATCGTCGCCATCGTGCTGATGCGCCGTCAAAAACTCTATGTGCCCCTGCAAATATGGCAGCGCATGGAAGCGCCTGACTGGCAGCGCATCAGCACTTTTCTGCGCCTAGGCGTGCCCGCAGGGCTGTCGATCTTGGTAGAGGTCACCTCTTTTACCCTGGTGGCGCTTTTTGTTGCGCGCCAAGGGGCCATGGCCGCAGCCAGCCACCAGATTGCTGCCAACTTGGCTGGTGTTTGCTACATGGTGCCTCTGTCGCTGGGCATTGCCATCAGTGCCCGCGTCAGTTGGTGGCGTGGTGCAGGCAATGAAGCCCAGGCCCAAAAGCTGGCTTGGCTGGGTGTGAAGATTGCGCTGGCCAGTGGTCTGGTGCTGTGCAGCAGCTTGCTGCTGGCCCGCGCCTACATTCCACACATCTACACGGCAGACCCGCACGTAATCGCGCTCACCTCATCGCTGCTGCTGTGGGTAGCGCTGTACCACGCATCCGACAGCATTCAATGCGTCTGCATTTTTTTGCTGCGCTGCTGGCGCGTAACCGTTGCGCCACTGGTGGTGTATTGCGGCTTGCTGTGGGGTGGTGGTTTGGGTGGAGGCTACTGGCTTGCTTACAAAAATGAAGCTACCAGCGCTTACTGGTCAACGAATCCAATGTCTTTTTGGATTGGAAGTGCGTTGGCGCTTGTGCTGGTAGCTAGTATTTTTGTTTTCCTATTGCACAAAGTTTTTCAAGCACAGGCCGCTGACGCTCGCTAAGCGCGGCGCTTGCGCTGCTGCACATCAAGAGTGAAACCTGTACTGCGGGTACCGTGAGCCACAGGCGCAACATCGTGCAAACAGCGTTGACAGCGCAGGCAGCACAAACAAAACATCCACCGCGCTCACCGCACGCGCAATATCCATGCTTTTGCCAGCTAGGGCTATTTGGGCAAGGTCTCAGGCAGCGCATGCACACGCTGTGCATCACGCAAGCGGTGCGCAGGGAAGACGGCGCTGAACACGGCACCCGCACCCAACTGGCTGTGAATCTCCAGCTTGGCCCCATGGCGCTGCAGCGCGTGCTTCACAATCGCCAGCCCCAGGCCCGTGCCACCGGTATCGCGTGAGCGGCTGCGATCCACCCGGTAAAAACGTTCCGTCAAACGGCCAATGTGCGCGGGATCAATCCCGGGGCCAGAGTCTTGGACCGAAAAGCGCGCGCCACCATCGGGTAAAACGTCCCAGCGCACCTGCACCGTGCCACCTGCGGGTGTGTAGCGCAGAGCATTGCTGATGAGGTTGGAGAAGGCACTGATCAGCTCGGCCTGCACGCCCGCAATGTCCCAATCCATACCCAGCGCACCGGGCTGAGGAAAACTGATGACATGCCCCGCTGTGCCCTTGGTCAGCAGTTTGGACAGGGCTTGCGCCTCTACCGTGCATTGAGACAGCATGGAAGCCACAGACACCCATTCGCTGTAGCCCGGCAGTGGGCTGCCTTCCAGCCGTGAAAGCGTCAACAAATCTTGCACCAGGTTTTGCATGCGCCCTGCCTGCTGCGCCATCAGCGACAGATAGTGCTTGTGCTCTTGGGGCGACAAATTCAAGGTTTGCAGCGTTTCCACAAAACCCACCAGCACCGTCAGCGGCGTGCGAATTTCGTGCGAAACGTTGGCCACGAAATCACGGCGCATGGCCTCGGCCTGCTCCAAGGCAGTGATGTCTCGCGCCAGCAGCAAATGGCGCCCATCCCCATAGGGGTAGATGTGCACCGACAGCATCACTGGGCGTGAAGGTGAACTTTCACGCCCGGCCATCAGTACGGGGTGAGAGAAATCCTGGCTCGCCCAGTAACCGCTGAAAGCAGGATCGCGCACCAGGTTGCCAATGGTTTGCTGAATGTCACGCTCTGCGTCAAAACCAAAGTGGCGCTCAGCCATGTGGTTGCACCACTCAATATGGCCGTCCACATCCATTAGCACCAAGCCATTGGGGCTGGCTTGCAAAGCGCCCAAAATATCCTGTACGCGCTGCTCAGCCGCAACCACCGCCTGTTCGCGTGAACGGGCAGCCCGGCGCATGTAAGTCGCCAGCAAACCCCATACCCCACGCACGCGTGGCTGCACAGCCATATCTCCCCGCACCAGCCAGTGGTGCAAGCGCTGCGCCTGCCAGTGGTCCCACAGCATCCACAGCCATGTAGCCAGCAGTGCCCCGGCCAGCCCTGCCCATGGCCCCCATAGCCAAGCGGCAATGCCCACCAGCAGCGTTTGCAACAGCAATAACTCCATCCAGCGCCAAGCCATCACGCATCCTTAGGCGGTTGATCCTGCAGACAATCGGTAGCCCGCACCGCGCACGGTCTCCACCAAGCTACCAGCCTCACCCAATGCTTCGCGCAAGCGCTTGATGTGTACATCAACCGTGCGCTCTTCAATGTAGACGTGGTCGCCCCACACCTTATCCAGTAGCTGGCCACGACTGTGCACGCGCTCAGGGTTGTGCATAAAGTGGTTGAGCAGCTTGAACTCGGTTGGCCCCAGTTTGAGTGGCTGGTCCTGAAAGGTGACGCGGTGTGTTTCGCTGTCCAGTACCAAATCTCCAACCTGCACACGCTCGCCTGCTTGCTCGGGCGTACGTCGGCGCAACACGGCACGAATGCGCGCCAGCAATTCCTGGGTTGAAAACGGCTTGGTGATGTAGTCATCGGCCCCGGCGTCCAAGCCTGCAATCTTGTCTGGCTCGTCTCCACGCGCTGTCAGCATCAAGATGGGCACGTGCTTGCTGCGTTGATCGGCGCGCCACTTGCGCGCCAAATTCAGGCCGCTGGAGCCACCAGGCAGCATCCAGTCGAGCAAGATCACGTCGGGCAGCGCAGCATCCAGCTCGCGCTGTGCACTCACGCCATCTTCAGCCCACACAGGGGTAAAACCGTTGTGGCGCAAATTCACAGCGATCAGTTCAGCAATCGCGGGCTCATCTTCTACGATCAGTACTTGCGGCAATTTCTTCATGCTTCTTACCTGGGCTTGTTTAACGCACCGCCGACTCAATCACATCCATGGACTGGTGGCGAATGTCCTTACCCTCCACCAAGTAGATGATGAGTTCAGCCACATTTTTGGAATGGTCACCAATGCGCTCCACCGCCTTGGCCAGGAACAGCAAGTCCAGGCTGGCAGAAATTGTGCGCGGGTCTTCCATCATGTAAGTGATAAGTTTGCGCACAAAGCCATCAAACTCATCATCAATCAGGTCATCTTCTTTCAGGATGCCCAAAGCGGCCTTGGTATCCAGGCGGGCCAAAGCATCCAGCGCCTTGCGCAGCAGCGCCGAGGCCATTTCTGCCGCAACCCGCAGCTCCCCGGAGGGCAAGGCGCGTGATGCACCACTTTCAATGATGGACTTGACCATGCGCGCCATCTTGTGCGCTTCGTCGCCCATGCGCTCCAAGTTGGCCGTCACTTTGGAGAACGCCATCAACATGCGCAAATCACGTGCTGTCGGCTGACGGCGGCCAATGATGGAAGACAGCTCATAGTCAATCTCCACCTCCATGGCGTTGACCCGCTCCTCCAGCGCAGCCACTTGCTCCACGGCTTCCAGGCTAAATTGGGTCAAGGCAAACACCGCCTGGCTGATCTGGCGCTCCACGATCCCACCCAGCTCCATCACACGCGATGAAATACGATTGAGTTCACTGTCAAACTGTGTCGACAAATGCTTATCTGACATATCTGTCTCCTGCGGAATTAACCAAATCGGCCTGTGATGTAGTCTTCTGTTTCACGGCGCTGGGGTTTGAAAAACAGTTGCTCTGTTTCACCAAATTCCACCAAATCGCCCAAATACATGTACGCGGTGTAATCGCTGCAGCGTGCGGCTTGCTGCATGTTGTGCGTCACAATGACGACGGTGTAGTCGTCTTTCAGCTCAGCAATCAGCTCTTCCACCTTGGCGGTAGAAATCGGGTCCAAGGCCGAGCAAGGCTCGTCCAGCAGCAACACTTCAGGCTTGATCGCAATGCCCCGTGCAATGCACAGGCGCTGTTGCTGGCCACCCGAGAGGCTGGCGCCACTTTGGTGCAGCTTGTCTTTCACCTCGGTCCACAATGCCGCCTTGCGCAGTGCCCATTCCACGCGCTCATCCATGTCTGCGGCATCCAAACTCTCAAACAACTTTACGCCGAAGGCAATGTTGTCGTAGATGGACATCGGAAACGGCGTGGGTTTTTGAAACACCATGCCCACCTTGGCACGAATCAGCGCAACGTCTTGCTTGCTGGTCAGCAGGTTCTCGCCGTCGAGCAAGATTTGCCCTTGCGCACGCTGCTCGGGGTACAGCTCGTACATGCGGTTAAAGGTGCGCAGCAGCGTAGATTTTCCGCAGCCCGACGGACCAATAAAAGCCGTCACCTTCTTTTCGGGAATTTCCAGGTTGATGTTTTTCAACGCATGGAACTTGCCGTAGTAGAAATTCAAATCACGCACAGATAACTTGGATCGTCCAGTAATCGGTGCAATAGCGGGTGTCGTCAATGTTGCAGTTGGCATCATCAAATCCTTGCAATTTACTTTTGGCGCGTCAGCACACGGGCCAAGATATTCAGGCCCAGCACGGCCACCGTAATCAGAAATACGCCTGCCCACGCCAGCTGCTGCCAGTTTTCATAGGGGCTCATCGCAAACTTAAAGATGGTCACCGGCAAGCTCGCCATTGGCTTGCCCAGATCACCATTCCAGAATTGGTTATTCAATGCGGTGAAAAGCAGCGGTGCGGTTTCCCCCGCAATCCGTGCCACCGCAAGCAGCACACCCGTAATCACACCGGCGCGTGCAGCGCGCAACGTGATCGCCAAAATCACCTTCCACTTGGGCGCACCCAAAGCGTAGGCAGCCTCGCGCAGTGCCGAGGGAACCAGCGCCAGCATATTTTCAGTGGTGCGAATGACCACGGGAATCACAATCAGGGCCAGCGCCACAATGCCTGCATAGGCAGAGAAACTTTTGAACTTGGCCACCACCACCGCGTAGACGAACAGGCCAATCACGATGGACGGGGCAGACAGCAAAATGTCATTCACAAAGCGTGTCGTGCTGGCCAGCCAGCTGTTCTTGTCATATTCGGCCAAATAAACGCCAGCCATCACCCCAATCGGGGTGCCAACACAAGTGGCCAAAGTCACCATGACGAACGAGCCAAAAATGGCATTGGCCAGACCACCGGCCTCATTGGGGGGCGGTGTCATCTCGCTGAACAGCGCTAGGCTCAGCCCGCCAATGCCCAGCCGAATGGTTTCCCACAGGATCCAGATCAGCCAGAACACACCAAAAGCCATTGCAGCCAGCGACAGCGCCAGTGCCACTTGGTTGAGGCGTTTGCGCGCGGCAAAACGTGCCTGACGCGCTGCTTCTTGGCGTTCGGCAGAAATCAGTTTTTGACTGGAGGTGCTCATGTGCGTGCTCCCTCATTCTTTTGCAGGCGGTTGAGCAAAATTTTGGACAATGCCAGCACCACGAAAGTGATGAAGAACAGTGCCAACCCCAGATAGATCAACGATGCCTGGTGCAGGCCTTCGCCGGCTTCGGCGAACTCATTGGCCAATGCAGAGGTAATGCTGTTAGCCGCCTCAAACATGGACACTGAATTGAGCTGGTTCATGTTGCCGATCACAAAAGTCACCGCCATCGTCTCACCCAGAGCACGCCCCAGGCCCAGCATGACGCCGCCCAGCACCCCGGCCTTGGTGTAGGGAAGCACCACCTTCCAGACGACTTCCCACGTTGTGGCCCCCAAACCGTAGGCCGACTCCTTGAGCAGCGCAGGGGTCACTTCAAACACATCGCGCATCACCGCCGCAATGAACGGAATGATCATGATGGCCAAGATAATGCCGGCCGACAAAATACCAATACCTACTGGCGGGCCCGAAACCAGTGCGCCCAGGTAAGGCACGCCATCAAACAAGGCCTGCAGTGGTTGCTGCACATAAGTAGCCAGCACGGGGCCAAACACCATCAAGCCCCACATGCCATACACAATCGATGGCACTGCGGCCAGCAGCTCAATGGCTGTGCCCAGAGGGCGCTTGAGCCAGTTGGGTGCCAGCTCCGTCAAGAACAGCGCAATCCCAAAGCTCACAGGCACCGCAATGATCAGCGCAATCAGCGATGTCATCAAAGTGCCGTAGATCATCACCAGACCACCGTACTGATCCTGCACGGGATCCCACTCGGTACGCGTGAAAAAGCCCAGGCCGTATTCGTGAATAGCGGGCCAGGCTCCGATCAGCAGCGAGCCCATGATGGCCAGCAGCAAGCCCAAAGTGATCAAGGCAGCACCCTTGGCCATCCAGGCAAACAGACGATCCGCAAAGCTTGCAGTTATCCAACGATTGCGGCGAGGCGGCTGTGCGCGGCTGGCAATCGGCTGTTGCCGGCTGGTCACCGGGTTGGCAGAAGACATGGATGAGGACACGGGTGTCACCTCTTTACAAATAACAAGACCTGCCAGGCGCAGGTGCGCCCAGCAGGATGTGACTGTTCAAGCAGCCGTTTACTTCCAAGCTACTGGCTTGCCAGCGCTGTCTTTGATTTCACCCCAGGCCTTGAACACTTGCGCCTTGACCGAGTCAGGCATAGGCACGTAGTCCAAGTCGCTCGAAGTGGAGTCACCGCTCTTATACGCCCAGTCAAAGAACTTCAGCGTAGTCGCAGCTTGCGCAGGCTTGTCCTGCACCTTGTGCATCAAAATGAACGTTGCGCTGGTGATTGGCCATGCATCTTTGCCAGGCTGGTTGGTCAAGATCTGGTAGAAGCTTTTGCTCCAGTCAGCACCTGCAGCAGCGGCCTTGAAGCTGGCTTCGTTGGGCGAGACAAAGGCGCCTTCGTTGTTTTGCAACTGTGCAAAAGTCAGCTTGTTTTGCTTGACGTAAGCGTATTCCACGTAACCGATGGAGTTGGCCAGGCGCCCCACGAAAGCGGCTACGCCTTCATTGCCCTTGCCACCAGCACCTGTGGGCCAGTTCACAGCCTTGCCCTCACCCACTTTTTCTTTCCACTCGGCATTCACCTTGCTCAAGTAGTTGGTAAAGCCAAAGGTGGTGCCAGAGCCATCAGCGCGGCGCACAGCAGTAATTTTTTCGTTGGGCAAATTCACGCCCGGATTCAGCGCCGTGATGGCTGCATCGTTCCAGTGGGTGATCTTGCCCAGATAAATGTCACCCAGAATCTGGCCCGTCAGCTTGAGCTGACCAGGCTGCACGCCCTTGATGTTGACCACCGGCACAATGCCGCCAATCACGGTAGGGAACTGCACCAGACCCTTGGCCTGCAAGTCTGCGTCTTTCAGCGGCTCATCAGAAGCACCGAAATCTACGGTCTTGGCTTCAATTTGCTTGAGACCTGCGCTAGAGCCCACCGACTGGTAGTTGATCTTCACGCCTGTGGCCTTGTTGTAATCAGCGGCCCACTTGGAATACAGCGGAGCAGGGAAACTGGCGCCAGCACCAGTTGCATCTTGCGCGGCCGCCATGTTGAACAAACCGCCGGATACCAAAGCACCCGTCACTAAAACACGCATCATGGACATTTTCATGGAAGCACCTCTTTAGATTGCAGAACAAGGTCGAAGAAAACTTGATGACGTGAATGTAAAAACCGTTTATGACGAGCTTGTGACACACAAAAAATAAGTTTCCCCCTCAAAAACCACAGTTCATCGAATTCAAATAAATGTCACAAACCAGTCATGGCGGCCATCTAGAATCGCAGCCCTGTTTCACACTCGGTCATGCCCCACATTTGTGCGCTCAATGCAGCCATGGCTGATAAGCTGCCCACTTTGCGCCGCCAGCTGACACATTTCAAATGAACAATGCGATTGCACTTGCTGCCGTAGACCTCGGCTCCAACAGTTTCCGCCTTGAAATTGGTAGTTATGAACACCACCAGATTCACCGCATCGAGTACCTCAAAGAAACCGTGCGCCAAGGCAATGGTTTGGACAGCAACCGCAACCTCACCCAAGAGTCCATGGAACGTGGCTGGGCATGCCTGGCCCGCTTTGGTGAACGCCTGCGCGGTTTTGATCCACAGCATGTGCGCGCAGTGGCCACGCAAACCCTGCGTGAAGCCCATAACCGTGACGAATTTATTGAGCGCGCCAACGAATTACTGGGCTTTCCCATCGAAGTGATTACGGGCGAGGAAGAAGCCGCCTTAATTTACCGCGGTGTCATCAGCCAGCTGCCCGCATCGAACGAAAACCGCTTGGTGATTGATATTGGCGGGCGCTCCACCGAATTTGTACTGGGCCAAGCCAGCGTGGTGCAGTCACTGGCCTCTTACCGCATTGGCAGCGTGGCGTGGACGCTGCGCTACTTCCCCCAAGGCCACCTGACGCCCGAGGCCTTCGAGACCGCTGAGATTGCCGCACGCGCCGTGCTGGATGAAGCGCTGGACACATTCACCCCCGGCAGCTGGGACATTGCCTACGCCTCCGCAGGCACCGCCAACGCGGTGGGAGACACGCTGTCGGCCAATGGGTTTGACCCCGGTGTCATCACCCGCGCCAGCCTGGACTGGCTGCAGCAGCAGTTGCTGCGCGCCCAGCACATTGACCGCATCAAGCTGGAAGGCCTGAAAGAAGACCGCCGCCCCGTCGTGGCCGGTGGCCTGAGCGTGCTGCGCGCCGTGTTTGACTTGCTGGGCCTGGAGCGCATGGTCGTGGCCCAGGGCGCGCTTCGAATGGGTGTGCTGTACGAGCTGGTCAACGATGAGCCGACTGGAGACATCCACACCGCCAGCGTACTGGGCTTGATGCAACGCTTTGGTGTGCACAGCATGCATGCCCGCCATGTGGCTGAAACCGCTCAGCAATTGTGGATGCAGTTGCACCCGCAAGAAGCCACGCCCCCCGCCAACCTGGCTTGGGCTGGCTTGCTGCATGAAGTGGGCTGCCGCATCTCGCGCAGCAATTACCACCGCCACAGCGCCTACATTCTGGAAAACAGCAACGCCCCAGGCTTTGCCCCTGCAGAGCTGGCGCACCTGGGCCAGCTGGTGCTGGGCCACCGCGGCAAGCTCAAAAAAATGGAAGCCTTTATGCACTTGCCAGCCAATGCAGAGCAACTGCTGTGCCTGCGTCTGGCTGTGGTGCTTTGCAACAACCGCCGCGCGCCCGATATGCAAGGCCTGCAGTTACAGCGCAATGGCAAGCAATTGCTGCTGCAAACCCCGCCGGGCTGGGCGCAGCGCTTCCCACTCAGCGCACAGCTGCTGCGCGAAGAAGCAGAAGCTGTAGGGAAAACCGACTGGCAGTTGTTGCTACAGCTAGCTTAAGAAAAAAGGAGCTGTCAGCGCTTAACCTATATAGGTTTCAAATTCTTTTATATCTGAAACCTTTTATAAACAAGCGTTAAAAGCTCACTTTATCAAAGCAACTGCACCCAACTGCTTCATAAAAAAAGGATGCCAAATGCATCCTTTTTTGTGTGCGCACACTATGGTCAGCTACGTGCTGTACACATGCATCAACGCATTTTGTACACCATTGCCATCTTGCGGCTGCGCTGGCGGCAGGTAGCTGCCATCGGGCTGCTGTGTCCACGCATCGCGGTTGTCATGCAAATATGCCACCAGGCATTCATCGATCACGCGCTGGCGCAGCTTGGGCTCTTGCACGGGCCAAGCCAACTCAACGCGGCGTGTCATGTTGCGGCGCATCCAGTCGGCGCTAGACAGGTAGACATGCTCCTGACTATCACCCCACGCAAAGTAAAACACCCGAGAGTGCTCCAGAAAACGGCCAATGATGGAGCGCACACGGATGTTGTCCGTCACCCCCGCCACCTGCGGTGGCAACATACATGCACCGCGCACAATCAGATCAATCTTCACCCCCGTCTGGCCAGCGTCGATCAGCGCGTAAATCAGGTCTTCGTCAGTCATGGCATTGGTTTTCACCACCACGCGGGCATATTCACCCTTCAGCGCGGCTTGCTTGCAGGCATCCAGATGGGTCAGCATGCTTTGCTGCAAGGCAAAAGGTGCCATCACCAGCTTGTCCAGCTTGGGCTTCACATTCGGGCTGGCCAGGTGGCGAAACACCGCATCCATATCGGCCGTCAGCACCGCATCGCACGTCAGGTAGCTCAAATCGGTGTACATGCGTGCGGTCTTGGGGTTGTAATTGCCCGTTGACAAGTGGCCGTAACGGCGCAGCCCCCTGCCTTCACGGCGTGTAATCAGCAGCATCTTGGCGTGGGTCTTCAGGCCCACCACGCCATACACCACCTGGGCTCCCACTGCCTCCAGCGCATCGGCCCAGTTGATATTGGCCTCTTCATCAAAGCGCGCCTTCAGCTCCACCACTGCCATCACTTCCTTGCCCATGCGCACAGCTTGGGCCAGCAGTTCAATCAGTTGCGACTTGGCACCCGTGCGGTAAATGGTTTGCTTGATGGCTACCACCGCTGGGTCGTGCACCGCCTCACGCAGCAATTCCAGCACCGCATCAAACTGCTCAAAGGGCTGGTGAATCAGCACATCTTGCTTGCGCATCTGCGCCATGATGCTGACGGCTGGTTTGAGCTGGCGCGGCCAGCTGCCCTGCCACGGGGTAAACAGCATGGCAGGCTCATTGACCAGATCAATCAACTCTGACAAGCGCACCAGATTGACCGGTCCCTGCACCCTAAACAGCGCCTGCGCTGGCACATCAAATTCTTGCCGCAAGATGTTGGCAAGAAACTCCGAACAATTACTGCCCACTTCCAGGCGCACCGCCTGCCCAAACTGGCGATACGCGAGCTCTTCACGCAGTGCCGTACGCAGGTCATCCACTTCGTCTTCTTCCACCAGCAACTCGGTATTGCGTGTGGCACGAAACTGCACCGCCTCCACCACCTCGCGGCCATCAAAAAGCTCTGAAATATGTGCCCGTACCATGCTGGAAAGGCTGACAAACAGCCGTTTTTTACCGCAGATGCTGGCTGGCAACTGCATCAGGCGGGGCAGCGCACGCGAGAGCTTGACGATCGCCACCTCATTGGCGCGGCCAAACGCATCTCCCCCCTTCAGACGCACCACCATGTTCAGTGACTTGTTAGCCACCTGCGGAAAAGGGTGTGCAGGATCTAATGCCACCGGCACCAGCAACGGCTTGACGGCCTGCCGAAAGTGCCTTTGCACCCACTTGCGCTGTGCAGCAGTGCGCTCTTTGTGGTTCACGATACGAATGCCCGCCGCATCAAAGGCGGGAATCAATGCATCGTTGTACAGCGCATACTGGCGCGCCACCAGATCCTGCGCCTTGTGCAGCAGAGCCAGCCCGTCTTGTGCGTTGTAAACGCCTTGTGCCAGACTATTGACCGCAGTGATGTGCGGCGCAGCACGCACTTCAAAAAACTCATCCAGGTTGGACGACACAATGCACAGATAGCGCAGCCGCTCCAGCAGCGGTACGTCTTCACGCCGAGCCCAGGCCATCACGCGCTCGTTGAACGCCAAAATGCAATGGTCACGCGGCAGTAGCGCCAATTGCGGCTCTAGCAGCGCCTGCTGTGCCGTGGTACTGGCCACTTGCGGCACGCCGCCTTCAGGCATAAAACCACCCAGTGATTTCGGCAGTGCCATGAATGCAGGAAGCGGCGCAATGAATGGTTCGGTCTTTGAATACATGAAAACTTTTTGGCGATGTCTCACCAGTATCAGTACAGCATGTGACGAAACAGTGACAGCCATATGACTGTTTCATCTACGCAAAGTGTGCAGCCAACTGAAAAGACTTTGCTGTGATGGTAATCTGGCGGGCTGCCTACCTCTTTTTGACCTATGAAAGCTCCCCTGCTTGCCAGCATCGACATCGGATCCAATAGCGTTTTGCTGCTTATCGGCCGCATCGTGGATGGCAAATTGCAGATTGAGTTGCAGCGTAAAGAAACACTGCGTTTGGGCGGTGCCCTGGATGAGCAAGGCAATCTACAAACCCAGGCCATGGAACGTGGCCTGGAATGCTTGCGCCGCTATGCAGGTCTGATGACACGCGTGGCCAAGGAACACCGCCGCGCTGTAGCCACCCAAACCCTGCGCGAAGCCCGCAATCGCAACGAGTTTTTATCGCAAGCCCATGCCATTTTGGGATGTGAAGTGGAATTGATTTCAGGCGAACGTGAAGGCGCACTAATCTACCAAGGTGTCACACGCCTGCTCCCATCGCAGCCAGAAAACCGGTTAGTCATCGACATCGGTGGGCGCTCTACCGAAATCTGTGTGGGCCACAACCAGACACTGCACATCGCCACCTCCTGCCCGATTGGCAGCGTAGCGTGGGCACAGCGTTTTTTTGGGGATGGCACCTTGAGCGCCGAGCGCTTTGCAGCGGCCGACAACGCTGCGCAAGCAGCTTTAAAACAAGCTATCGCCCCACTGGGCAATACGCCATGGGAGCAAGCATTCGGCTCCTCTGGCACAGCGGGGGCCATCAGCAAGGCTTTGCTGCAAGCGGGCTTGCCTGTCGGAGAAATTTCGCGCGCAGGACTATTCCAACTCAAGGCACAACTGGTGCAAGCTGGCCATATCGACCGGCTGCCCCTGCACGGTCTGCGCGAAGAACTGCGCCCTGTCATTGGCGGTGGCGTCAGCATCATGTGCGCAGTCTTTGACGTGCTTGGGCTGCAGCACATGCGCATTGCCCAAGGCGCTTTGCGCCATGGACTCATATTTGAGCTGCACCAGTCACTGATCGACCATTGAATCACAGCAGCTTTCGTTGCAACCTACTTGTAAGGCCCCGTGTGATTGCGCACGTTCTTAATAAATAAATCAGGCACTCTCACCTCCCAACCTTTGAGCGCTCGCACTGGGGGGGCTTCATGCCTCCGTGCCGGTGGTGATACCGCCATACAAACCGATGCAACGACTACTCCCAACGCACCGCATTGTTGAAGTGCAGTGTTAATCCAGTGTGAGCGCAGCATCTGGGCAGGGCAGCTATTAAAGCCCCCCATGCAGTTGGTTTGAGGCATTTTGGGTTAAGTCACCTGGTGGTCAATCCCCAGCCTGGCACAACGGATCAAACGCACGCGCTCCTGCTGGATGGCGGCTGCGGCTTCCAAAAAGCCGGCCCGTGAACTCTTGGCCGTTGTCGGTGAGGATGGTGTGAATCTTCAAAGGCGTTACCTTGGGCACTACCGCCTTGTGCTGTTTGATGGCAATCAACACCCAGCGGGTAGCCCGGGGTCAATGCCTACAAACTCAGAACTGCGTTTGCCCTCACCCTGCATCTGAAGCGGGTGCTTCTTCGCCTACACATGCAAATAGCTAGGTCATCGGCTTTGAAGGAGCTTTCTCGCCCTCTTGCTTGGTTAGAACGGTTAGGCCCGCCGGCACAGCAGACGATTCAATGAAGAGCGGCTCATGGAGCCGACTCTATGAACTCTTGTACCACCAGCGCCAATCAGCCATCCAGCGGCTGCAACAGCTGAGTGTCCAGGTAGATGACAAACGCCTCCTTCGCTGTATGGAGCGTGGTTTGCAGGCAGTGCGCCCTATGGCTGGCACCGTGAACCGTGGTGCAGCATCGCCACTCGCACACCGAGCCCCAGCCGAGCGGTATTGCTGTGCCAGTTCCTTGTCCGCAAGCATTGACCTGTTGCAGGGCCAAACGCCTGGCAGGGATCGTTGTAGCTGTAGCGTTATTGCGATGGGCAATCAGCACGACAGCTCCTTCTCGCAGACGTTTGTCATGTTGTCGCAGCTGCCCGCAGCACCTCTCGACCGCGACGAAAGGGACGCTTGCTTTTGAGTATTCAATCATCTGTAACACAACACCTACCCAGCACTCAGTCCATAAAAAAACCAAGCCGTTAATGACAGGCTTGGTTTTTCTCGGTGCACAGGGAGTCTCTTCCCCCGCCGGCACCTCATTGTTCAGCTTTGCTCTACATCGCGTCTGTTCTATGGCTTAAACCGCTGGAGTGAAGAGCAGTTGCTCACGCTGCTTTGAGCGCTTAGCGCAGTTTTTCCAAATCCTGCGCACTCAGCCAACGCCATTCCCCGGGCTTCATATCCTCGGGCAATGCCATGCTGCCAATCTTCCAGCGGTGCAGGCCTTCTACACGGTTACCCACAGCTGCCAGCATGCGCTTGACTTGGTGGTACTTGCCTTCGGTCAACGTCAGATCCAGCACATTTTCAGCAATGATCTCGCAGGCCGCGGCCTTTACCGGCTTGGGGTCATCTTCTAACACCACACCGGCCAACAGCTTATCTACCATGGCTTGTGTCACTGCATGCTTGGTGGTCACACGGTACACCTTGGGCACATGCTTCTTGGGCGAGCTCATGCGGTGAATAAACTGCCCGTCATCGCTAAGCAGCAAAAAACCCGTCGTATCTTGGTCCAAGCGGCCAACCGCCTGCAGCCCCTGCACAGCACCCTTGTTTGGCCGCTGGCGCAACTGCATCGGCAATAAGCTATAGATGCTAGGGTGGGCCGAAGGCTTTTGTGAACACTCCGTACCCGCCGGCTTGTATAGCAGCGCATAGCCTTTTTCGTGGTATTCCCAGTCCACGCCCTGCACGCGAAAGCGCAGTCCTTGTGGATCATATTCAGCGGTGGAATCGGTCACCTGTACAGGCTCCGGCACACCATCTTCATACACCTGTACCCAGCCTTGCTGAATCAAGCCCGAGCACACACGGCGAATACCAAAACCTTGCGAGTAAAGAATGTCCTGCAACTGCATCTCATCACCTCTGCCGCAGCCAGCGGTCACAAAAAATAGCGCTTTGCGCTCATCCATCAAAGATTTTCAGGTAATTTAATATTTAAATCTAGGCTATACAAACGCCAGCAGCTATCTATTTAAATTCAAATCCCCAAAAACAAAACCCCCTGCCTCTTTCAAGGTCAGGGGGTGTTGCAGCTGTAAGAGCC
>CAUQST010000058.1:0-23514 GCA_963520865.1 uncultured Comamonas sp. | reverse complement strand
CAACACATGCGCTGACAGCTATCTTTAATAAAAAAGCCGCTGTCTGCAATGCATGCAAACAGCGGCTTGGTATTGGCGTGGACCAAGGTTCGGTGTCTGTGAAGGGGATCTCCCTGCCTCCACCCAAATTTCTTCATCGGCCCACGCTGGCAATTATTCACGACCCGCATGACAGGCATGTGACGCTCAGATCAGCGCTTGAATAATCACGGCGTTGACGATGTCCACAAAAAAGCCGCACACCAGTGGCACCACAATGAAGGCGCGGTGCGCTGCCCCGTGGCTGCGCGCCACGGCCGTCATATTGGCCACCGCCGTTGCCGTAGAACCCAGCGCAATGCCGCCAAAGCCAGCGGTGATGACTGCCGCCTCATAGTCTTTGCCCATGCAGCGAAAGACCACGAACAGCGCAAACCCGATGGTCATCAAAATCTGCAGCACCAGCACCGTCATCACAAAGCCCATCACGCCCTGCAGGGCCCACAGCTGCAGACCCATCAGCGCCATGGTCAGAAACATGCCCAGGCAAATGTCCGAAATCATCAGCAGCCCCTGGCGCATGCTGTTCCAGTGGAACTGCCCCAGCTTGCGGCGCTTGCGCGAAAGCATCCATTGCCCCAGCGTATTGCGCAAAATAATGCCGCCCAGCAAGCACCCCACAAACATGGGCAACTGCAGGCCCGCTTCGTGAAACAGCGGGGTGATCACGCCGCCAATCATCAGCGCCATGTTCAGCCACAGCCAGGCACGCAGCACGCCGTAATAGTCCAGCGTGACTGCGGTGCGCTGCACAGCCATCCCCACATCCAGTGCGCGTGAATTGCTGCCCGCAATGCCGTGGCGGCGCAGCAGGTAACTGGCGATAGGGCCACCAATGGTGCAGGCCGCAATCATGCCCACCATGTTGCTGGCCATACCCAGCTCTACAGCGTTGCTGATGCCCAGTTTCTCCACAAAGACCGGGCCCCAGGCCAGCGTGGTGCCAACGCCACCGGTCAGCGAGATGGAGCCCGTCATCAACCCCGCGCGCGCATCCAGTCCAAACCACTGCGCCACGCCCATGCCCAGCATGTTTTGCAGCGCAATAAACACTGTGGCCAGCACCAGCAAAATCAGCAAAGGCTTGCCGCCTTCCTTGAGCGTCGCCAGGTCAGAGCGCAAGCCAATGGCTGCAAAAAAGTAAAGCAGCAAGGTGTCGCGCACATTCAGATCAAACTCCACCTTGGTGCCCAGCGTCAGGTACATCAGCCCGACCACGCATGCGCACAGAAAACCGCCCACTACTGGCTCTGGAATGCTGTAGCGGCGCACCACGCTCCAGTGCTCGGCGATTTTTTGTCCTGCAAAAAACAGCAAGATGGCCAAGGTAAAACTTTGGAAAGCGGGGATATGCAGGGTTTCAGGTAGTGTCACGGCGTGGCAAAGTAGGTCACAAAACAAAGCCTGCGATTGTGCATGACACGCCATGCAGAGCGTTTTGCCTTGCTTTGCATCAGGACACGTGCAGCTAGCGGTCTGTACTAGCCCCTGGGCACAAGCGAGTCCAAGGCCTTCCGTTAAACTGCCCGGTTCCCAAGAACCGCCCTTGTGCCGCAGCCCTTCGCTGTGGTGCTGGCCCTTTCTCAGTGTGAGCGCCCATGTCTTTTGCCCCCCTTTTGAACGACACCTTCCTGCGCGCCTGCCGCCGTCAAGCCACCGACTACACCCCGCTGTGGCTGATGCGTCAGGCCGGTCGCTACCTGCCTGAGTACAAAGCCACCCGAGCGCAAGCCGGCAGCTTTATGGGCCTGGCGACGAACGTGGACTACGCCACCGAAGTGACGCTGCAGCCGCTGGACCGCTTTGCACTGGATGCGTCCATCCTGTTCAGCGACATCCTGACCGTGCCTGACGCCATGGGCCTGGGCCTGTCCTTTGCCGAAGGCGAAGGCCCGCGCTTTGCCAAGGTGGTGCGCGACGAAGCCGCCGTGGCCGAGCTGGCCGTGCCGGACATGGACAAGCTGCGCTACGTGTTTGATGCTGTCACCAGCATCCGCAAGGCACTCAATGGCCGTGTGCCCTTGATTGGTTTCTCGGGCAGCCCCTGGACGCTGGCTTGCTACATGGTCGAAGGCAAAGGCAGCAGCGACTACCGCATGGTTAAAACCATGATGTACAGCCGCCCCGACCTGATGCACAAGATCTTGCAAGTCAATGCCGACAGCGTTGCTGCGTACCTGAACGCACAAATCGATGCGGGCGCACAAGCGGTCATGATTTTTGACAGCTGGGGCGGTGTGCTGGCCGACGGCGCATTCCAGCAATTCAGTCTGGCCTACACCAAGCGTGTGCTGTCCCAGCTCAAGCGCACCGGCGTAGACGGCACCGATGTACCCCGCCTGGTGTTCACCAAGGGTGGTGGCATCTGGTTGCAGGACATGAAAGACATGGACTGCGAAGTGCTGGGCCTGGACTGGACGGCCAACCTTGGCAAGGCCCGCGCCATTGTGGGTGGTGAAGCCGGTGGCCCCGGCAAGGCGCTGCAGGGCAATATTGACCCCAATGTGCTGTTTGCATCTCCGGAGCAGATTGCCGAGCAGGCCCGCGCCGTGCTGGACAGCTTTGGCAAACCCCACACCGACAAAACGACGAACGGCCCCACCCATATTTTCAATCTGGGCCACGGCATCAGCCAGTTCACTCCGCCTGAGCATGTGGCTGCGCTGGTAGAGGCGGTGCACAGCCACTCCCGCCAGCAACGCCAAGCGGCTTAATGCCTCACCGATAAATAAGTACTCACCAACCACGATCCGTAGACATTGGTCTACGGATCGTTTTTTTTCGCTACTTGTAAAAAGCTTGCTCATTCGCGCAAAAAACAACAAATTCGCGCCTTTTTACCGCATCTGCTTATTACTTTCACGCACTTGACAGGGGCACAGATTTCAACTTATGCACAGCTTGGTGCGTGCGGTGGCTTGACTTCAGTGTTCACAAGGCGATAGCAAAAAATCACGCGCCAGCATAATAAGTTATTGTTTTCAATCAACAAATTTCATGACAACCTTGTCACACAAAAATAAAAGCCGCCATGTTCACTTTGAACCACAACGGCTGTGGTAAACAATCCCCACAAAGTTATCCACAGAAACTTGAATAGCCTCGACTGCTTTGCCCTCTGACGCTGATGTCTGACCCGATTCCTACATTGCATGTGGTTCATGTGGCAGTCCACACCCCTGTGCACAGTGGTGTGGGAGTCCCCTTGAGCTACACCCACAGCCACCCATTGCCTCCTGGCACGCTGGTGCGCGTCCCGCTGGGTACTCGCCATCTGCTGGGTGTAGTGTGGCCAGCACCGCAGGACGAAGCCCAACCGCCTGAGCACACCAAACTGCGCGCCATTGAAGCCGTTATGCAGGGGCTGCCTGCGCTGGACGCCACGTGGCAACGGCTGGTGAGTTTTGCCGCCCGCTACTACCAGCGCAGTGTGGGCGAAATCGCCATGGCAGGCCTGCCGCCAGCCTTGCGCGACATGACGGCCGAGCAACTGGCCAAACGGCTGCAGCCGCCCAAACCCAAAAAACTTTCTAAAAAAGCCGCCGCAGCAACGCCAGCAGTTGCACAGGAAGCTGTGGGTAACTCTCTTGATTCATCTCAAGATAATTCAAAATCCATAGCGCTCAGCGATGAGCAGCAAAGCGTTTTCAGCCAAATTAACCACCATTCGGGCCCCTTCTTGCTTTACGGCAGCACCGGCAGCGGCAAAACCGAGGTGTACATGCGCGTGGTGCAGCAGGCGCTGGAGGCCGACCCAAAGGCCCAGGCTCTGGTCATGGTGCCTGAAATCAACCTGACGCCCCAACTGCAAGAGCGCTTTGAATCGCGCTTCATGCCCATGTTTGGCGCTCAAGCCGTGGTCAGCATGCACAGCGGTATGACCGATGTGCAGCGCCTGAAAAGCTGGCTGGCCGCCCACACCGGGGCTGCCCGCATTGTGCTGGGCACGCGCATGTCCATTTTTGCGAGCCTGCCCGGGCTGAAAGTCATTGTCGTCGACGAAGAGCACGACCCCAGCTACAAGCAGCAAGAAGGTGCACGCTACTCAGCACGTGACCTGGCGCTATGGCGTGGCCATGCCTGCCGCGCACAGGTCATTCTCGGCAGCGCCACACCCTCGCTGGAGAGCTGGCATGCCAGTGAGCCAGCCAGCAGTGGCGGGCCAGGCCGCTACCTGCGGCTGCACATGCCCAGCCGTATTGGTGCAGGTGCACTGCCGCGCGTGCGCTTGGTGGACATGTCCCAGCAGCCCAAGAAAACCGTGTTTTCACAGCCTCTGCTGGAGGCGATCACCGAGCGGGTGCAACGGGGCGAGCAAAGCCTGATCTTGCTGAACCGGCGCGGTTTTGCCCCGGTGCTGTACTGCGCAGACTGCAACTGGAAAAGCGATTGCCCGCACTGCAGCGCCCACCAGGTCTTTCACAAGGGCGACCGCACTTTGCGCTGTCACCACTGCGGCTACACCCAGCGCGTGCCACACGCCTGCCCCAGCTGCGGCAACCCGGACATCCTGCCCCTAGGCAAAGGAACCGAACAGCTGCAAGAAGAGCTGGAACGTTTGCTGCGCAATGTGCAGCGCCCAGACGGCCAGCCAGCCCGTGTCTCGCGCATTGATGCCGACACTACCAAACTCAAAGGCGCTTTAGAGGAACAGCTGGCGCTGGTGCACAGTGGCGAGGTAGATGTACTGGTGGGTACACAAATGATTGCCAAGGGCCATGACTTTCGGCGCATCACCTTGGTGGCAGCTGTGCAGCCTGATGGTGCTTTGTTCTCCAGCGATTTCCGGGCACCCGAGCGCCTGTTTTGTCTGCTGATGCAGGCCGCTGGCCGCGCTGGCCGCGATGCCATCTATGTCAGCGACCAGGGCAGCCAGCCCGAGATGTGGGTACAAAGCTTTGAGCCGCAGCACAGCGTATTTACCGCCCTGCGCCAGCATGACTACCCGGCCTTCGCAGCCCAGCAACTGCGCGAGCGTCAAGATGCCGGCATGCCCCCTTTCGCATTTCAGGCACTGGTGCGTGCCGATGCCAAGACGCAGGAAACAGCCCAGGCTTTTTTGCGCGCCGCCACCGATGCCGCGCGCCAGGGGCAACTGCCCAGCCTGGACGATGTTTTCCTCTACCCCCCTATTCCCATGGCCATGCAGCGCGTAGCCAATGTGGAGCGCGCCCAGATGCTGATTGAGACAGCTGACAGGCGCGCCTTGCAAAGATTTTTGCATGCGTGGCAACCGTGGCTGCACTGGGTGCGCGCGCAGCCCCAGCACAAAGGCGTAGTGCGCTGGCTGGTTGATGTAGATCCGCTGTCACTTTGAAAAGCATTTTTCATAGGTGGCAGCCTTCAAGGCCGACACCCGCATCGCGGCCAGCTCAGACAACCTCTGTTTGGGCATTGAAAAATCGCTCTTGGTGTTTGTCCGAATGCCAGTCAGGCGCAGATGTTGCAAGGTGCACCACCAGCAACCACCCGCCGGGTGGTGCATCTCTGGAGCACCTATGCGCTTTCCTTCCGCATTTCGCCTGTCCCTGATTTCCGTGGCTTTGGTACTGGCCGGTTGTGCCAGCCAGGCCACCGCACCTGCAGCCTCCACCGCTGCAGCGCCAGCCCCTGCGGCCACAACAGCAGCGGCCAGCGCCCCTGCCGCCGCCAAGCCCCGCGTGGTGGTGCTGGCCACCGGTGGCACCATTGCCGGCGCGGGTGCCAGCGCTGTCAACAGCGCCACCTACACTGCCGCCAAAGTACCGGTCGACAAGTTGCTGGCTGGTTTGCCAGAACTGAGCAATCTGGCCACCGTGACGGGAGAGCAAGTCTTTCAGATTGCCTCCGAGAGCTTTACCAACAAAGAGCTGGTGACACTGGCCAAGCGCGTGAACGAGCTGGCCAAGCGCGCCGATGTGGACGGTATCGTCATCACCCATGGCACCGACACGCTGGAAGAAACCGGGTTCTTCCTCAATCTGGTCGTGCGCACAAACAAGCCCATCGTGATGGTGGGATCCATGCGCCCGGGCACCGCTATTTCTGCAGATGGCGCGCTCAATCTGCTGGGCGCAGTTGCCACCGCCGCCGCCAAGGATTCCGTCGGCAAGGGGGTTTTGGTCAGCATGAACGACGACATCCACACCGCGCGCGATGTGGCCAAGCTCACCAACATAAAAACCAACGCATTTGCCAGCCAGTGGGGCCCACTGGGCATGGTGGTGGAAGGTAAGACCTACTGGTTCCGCGCGCCCGTCAAGCGCCACACCAGCGCCAGCGAATTCAACATTGAACAGATCAACGAGCTGCCCGCAGTAGATATCGTCTACGGTTACGGCAATGTACCGTCCACAGCCATCGAGGCGCTGGGCAAAGCGGGCGTCAAAGCCATCGTGCACGCAGGCACGGGCAATGGTTCGGTGGCCGACCGCATCGTACCCAAGCTCAATGAGTTGCGTGGCAAAGGCACCATCATCGTGCGCAGTTCACGCATTCCTGCAGGCTTTGTGCTGCGCAATGCCGAGCAACCTGACGACAAGTACGACTGGGTGGTGGCCCACGATCTGAACCCGCAAAAAGCCCGATTGCTGACTGCGGTGGCCCTGACTCAGACGCAAGACACCAAGCAGCTGCAACGCATCTTCTGGGAGTATTGATAAAACCACTGCCAGTGCTTGAGAGTCAAGCACTGGCAGCTATGGTTTTTATATTTTCATCAGGTGGCGCAAGGGGCCTTGTGCCACCTGCATATGGTGCTGCTGCAACAGCGCAGCGAAGGCCTCAGACATCAGATAGGCAAACTCCACCGGGCGTTGCTTGCCAATCGCATCACCCTGCACCACATCGGTGGCGGGGTGGCACATCACCAAACTGCCATCACGCAGCTGTGGCAACCACTGCGCCATCTGCGCGCCATAGCTGGCGGTATCGGGCGCATCAAACCCATACACCCCGCCAAAACCAGTGTTGACAGGCACATGCGCCTGTTGCAACTGGCGCGTGGTGGTCCAACCGCCCAGCAACGCAATGATGGCTGCCTTGGGGCTGCGCCACAAACCACCTGCCGGAGTGGTCGATCGCACCCACGGCATTTCTGAGCCTGCATAACGCTGGTGCAACGCCTCTTGCATGGCATCGCGCATGCCCGGCAACTGGTGCACATGCTGGTGACCATCAATAAAATCAGGTGCTGTGCCCAGGGCCTGCTCAAACGCATCCAGTTGCTGCTGCCACTGCAGGCGCAGTGCGGCAGCAGAGAACTGGCGGGTATAGGCTTTCTTGATGACATCACCCAGCGCATACGCAGGCACGGCACCGCCGTGGCTTTCTGTCAAATTGAAATGCAGTCCCACAGACAAGCGAGGGCGCAGTGCTTTCAAACGTGGGGCCGCTTGCACCCAGCGCGGCGACGTGGTCATGCAGCTCGTCGCAGACAGTCGAGCGGCCAGCGTCAGCTGCTCCACCGCAGCATCCACCAAGGGGTGCAAGGCGTAATCATCTGCACACAAAATCAGCGCACGGGGCGCAGTCGGACGGGTCATGCTGTACGCGCTTTAAAAGCCCAGAACTTACTCAAAACAAAAGTCCCTGCTGCCACCAGCACCAAGACGCCTGCCAGGCTCCAGAAATAGTGCCAGTGCAAAACATGCAAAGCGAGGGCGTACAGCGTTTCATTGGCCACAAAACCCAGGCACGCCACGGCAAAAAACCGTGCCACCGTGGGCCAGCCACGCGCTTGCGTAGCAGAGAAAGTCAGCCATGCATGGCCGTTGTAGCTGACGATAAACGCCACCAGAAAGCCCAGCACATTGGCCCACAAAGGAGGCATGCCAGTCAGGCTCACCACAACGCCAACCGTCGCCAGATGGGTGGCTGCCGCACTGCCGCCCACCACAATAAACTGCAGCAACTGGGGCAACGCCTGCAGGCGCTGCAATACCAAACGCCAGCCTGTCATGCCTGATCGCGCAGAGGGCTGTGATCCTCGTCACACGCCACCAAGTACGTGGGCCGGCATTTCACTTCGTCATAAATACGGCCAATGTATTCGCCCAGAATGCCGATGGACATCAGCTGCACACCAGAAAACAGCATGATGCCCGCCGCCAGCGTAGGCCAGCCATCCAGATCCGCCCCGAACAGGAAGGTGTCAACCGTGATCCATGCGCCATAGGCCAGTGCAATCAACGCCACCAACCCGCCAATCACGCTCCACACGCGCAGTGGCAGCGTGGTAAATGAGGTCAGCCCCAGCAAGGCCAGCGCACCCAGACGGCGCAAATTGAAACTGGATGCCCCAGCCGCACGGTCTTTGGGCACAAACGGCAAAGCCGCAGTTTTGAAACCCACCCACGCATACAGGCCCTTCATGAAACGGTTGCGTTCCGGCAAGGCCTTGAGTGCATCGACCACTTTGCGGTCCATCCAGCGAAAATCACCCGCATTGGGCGGCACCTTGACGCTGCTCCCCGAATTCATGAGCTTGTAAAACAGCTCAGTGCCCAGCCGCTTGGCACCACTTTCGGCACCTCGATCTGCAATCACGCCGTACACCATCTCGTAGCCGTGCAACCACAAGGCATGCATCTCTGGCAGCAGCTCCAGCGGGTGCTGAAAGTCGGCATCAATCAGCAGCACTGCATTGCCGCGGGCATGGTCAATTCCGGCAGACAGCGCAGCTTCTTTGCCGTAGTTGCGCGACAGTGCCAGATAGCGCACAGGCATTTCATTGACCAGCCGCATGGCCACATCGTGTGTGGCATCGCGGCTGCCATCGTTGACCACAATGATTTCAAAGTGCGGTGTCAGGGCTTGCACAGCCGGAATCAGGGCCCGCAAAAAACCTTCCAGGTTTTCTTGCTCGTTATAGGCGGGCACCACACAGCTGAGCAGCAAAGGTGCACGGGGTATGGCTCCATGCGGTGCTGCGGGCATATAGGCTGCGTGGCAGACATCGACAGAGGACTGAGGCTCACTCATTTCATTTTTTTGCATCGTTTTGCCTGGCTTCTTATTTCACACAGGATGCAGGCACATACGCGCGCCAGCGCACTGTCAGGGGCTGGGCTTTGGCGTCATAAGCCCAGGGAATACTCCATGTCCCGTCAATGACCGCAAAGTCCGTCGATTGCGCCACCGCCTCCAAAGGCTGCGGTGGGCTGGTGTAGACATCCATGTCTTTTTCCTGGCGCAACCACAGGGCACCATGCTGCTGCAATCGCTGCGGCGTTACCCATGGGGAATAGCGCGCATCCCCCGTGATGAGCACCGAAGGGCCGTGGGAGCCGATCGCCGTGGCCACCAGCCCGGACAGCCAGTTTTCCCCGGCCACCACATCCAGGCGACAGCTGCTCACCTGGTTCCAGGTTTGCTGGGCTTGCTGCGCCAGAGCTACCGCTGGCCAGTCCATGCGCGCAGGGCGCTTGCGCAATTGCGCGCCATACGTCAGATAGATGCCTGCAAAAATCGTCAGCAGCACCAGCCACACCCCCACACCACGCACAACCCTGGGCCGCATCGCACCCAGCCAGGCCGTCGGCACATAAGCGGCAACCACTAGGCCACTGAAGGCCCACATGGTGGTGCCCCACATGTCACGCAAACGCATACCCAAAGTCACACCCAGCACCGTGACCAGCAAGCCGGGGCCCAACGCCAGCACCAGCAACAAGGCTGGGTGCTGGGTATGCAGGTGCCAAGGCGAGGAAGCTATCCCTTCCTTTTGACACTGCTTGCGGGCCTTTAGTGCGGCTAAGCCTGCAATACACAGCAAAGGTAAATGATTCAAAAACTGAGTGAGCAAGAAACCCAGCGCCGCCAAACGCGGGCTGTCACTGGCGGTGGCAGCACGGTCGCCCGCATAGGCAAAGGGCAACCACTCAGAGGTTTTGAGCCAGTACAAGTGCGGTGCCATCACCACACACATCACCACAAGGGCCAGCCATGGGCCTGGGCCTCGCAACACCTTTCGGTGCGCAGACAGCAAGATGTACAGCCCCATGCAGGCCAAGATGATGCCGATGGAATACTTGGTCAGCATGCCCAAACCAGCCATCAAACCTAACAGCAACCATTGGTGCAAGCGGCCATCCTGCAAGGCCGCTACATACAAATAGCCCAGCGCAGCCCACGTCGGCATCTGCGCAATGTTGTGGTTGAACTCAATGGCGGGCCAGCCGTAATAGGCCACACCCATGGTCAGCACCGTCCCCAGAAAAGCGCGCTCACGGCTCATCAAGCGACAGCCGGTGAGCCACACCATCCACAGCGTCGCCACGATGCACAGCTGGCTCAGCAAGAAAGGGCCAACCTTGCCAAATGCCATGTAAAACACATGCAAGACACTGGGCCCCAGCGTGGGGTGCTTGTAAGTGCCCCACTGCCATTCCCGCCCCCAGGACAAGCTTTCCACCACATCCAGTGGCAAACTTTGTGACAGCAAAGGCGGCAGCAGTGACCACACCAGCACATACAGTGCCGCAGCAATCAACAGACAGCGCGTCAGCAGGGGTTGCGGGGTCGGAGTGGAAGATGAAGACATAGTGGCAAAAAAAGATATGCGCTGCGTCCAGCCCATGACCGGATCACACGCAGCGCGCAAAAACTCCACACAACACCCCGTGCACTGGCTGTCTCTGTGGGTTTTTGCAAGCAAAACTGCGCGTAGTTTGCCCCAATTCACAAGGGCAGCACACGATGTGACTCAGGTTCGCACCATACGGGGGCTACACCAGCAAAGCCACGCTGGCAGAAAATGTCAGAAACGCCAGCGCCGTACTCACCAAAATAATGCGTGCAACGCGGCCTCCGTGAGCGCCAAAACGCTCAGTCAGCAGCGACACATTGCTGGCGCTGGGCAGCGCGGCCACCAGAACCAAAGCGGTGACGGTCAACGCAGGCATGTGCCAGCCGGCGGCCATCACGGCCTGACAAGCCAGCCACATCAACACCGGGTGCACCAGCAGCTTGGCCAAAGCAATCGGCACATAGTGACGCGGTGCCACATTTTCTTGCTCATTGCATTGCGAACGCGCCAGCACCGCACCAATAGTGAACAAAGCCACGGGAGACGCTGCTCCTGCCAGCATGGCCACCGTTTGATCGATGGGGCCAGGCAGTTCAAAGGCACAGGCCGATGCCACTGCACCCAAAGCAATCGACCACGGCATGGGATTGGTCACGATGCCTTTGAGCGCATTGCGCAGCGCCTGTGCCACGCCCTTTTCGCCTTGCCCCAGACGCGAGAGCGCAATACACAGCGAGCTGATGATGACCATGTCGATCGCCATGGTCAAAATCACGGGCCCCGCACTGGCAGCTCCTAGCAGGGCGACCAACAGCGGCACCCCCATAAAGCCCGAATTGGGAAACGCTGCCACCAAAGCCCCGAAGGCTGCATCGTTCCACCCCCATTTTTGGTGCGTCACAGCCATGGTGCCAGCCACCATCAACAGCCCGCAAAGCAGATAAACACTGGCTGCCACGGGGTCGAGCAACTGCGCAAGCGGTGTTTGCGCGCCAAAGCGATAAAGCATGCACGGCAGCGCAAAGTACAGCACAAAGGTATTCAGCCCAGGAATTGCAGCCAACGGCAGAACCCCCCGGCGCGTGGCGACAAAGCCGCATAGCACGAGAGCAAAGAAGGGAAAGGTGATTGCAAGAATAGGCAGCACGTTGCGGATTTTCGCAGTTGCCCGGGTGCTTTGCGCTACATCGCTTACGCCGAGGCGACAAGTGTTGCGATGTGCAAACTCTTGAGTGGCACGGGCATGGAACACGCCAAGGGTCTGCCCGCATGGGCTTGCGTATGATGGCTTCACGCCTGCTTTTCAGGCGTTTGTTTTCTCTGCCTAGAACGATTGCCATGTCCGCTGGTCTTAACCTCGCCCAACTTCAAGCTGTCCATTACACCGAAGGCCCCTGCCTGGTGCTGGCGGGCGCTGGCTCGGGCAAGACCCGCGTGATTACCCACAAGATTGGCCGTCTGATCGAAAGCGGCATGGCCCCCAAACGCATTGCGGCCATCACCTTTACCAACAAGGCCGCAGCTGAAATGCGCGAGCGTGCCAAGGGGCTGATCGGCAAGCCGGCCAAAGATGTGCTGATCTGCACCTTTCACTCACTGGGTGTGCGCATGGTGCGTGAGGATGGGCATGCGCTGGGCCTCAAGCCCAGCTTCAGCATCATGGACACGGACGATGTCACCAGCATCCTCAAAGACTGCGCCGGCGGTGGCACCGATGCCGCCACGGCACGCCAGTGGCAGTGGACCATCAGCAACTGGAAAAACGCCGGATGGGACAGCCGCACCGCCCTGGCCATGGCGCAGGACGACCACGAGCGCAGCATTGCCTTGATCATGCAGCGCTATGAAGAGCGCCTGACGGCTTACCAGAGCGTGGACTTTGACGACCTGATTGGCATGCCCATGCGCCTGCTGAAAAACCACGCGGAAGTGCGTGAAAAATGGCAGCGCCTGCTGGGCCATGTGCTGGTTGACGAGTACCAGGACACCAACGCCACCCAGTACGAGTTGCTCAAACTGCTGGTCGGTGAACGCGCGCAATTCACCGCCGTGGGCGACGATGACCAGTCCATCTACGGCTGGCGCGGTGCCACACTGGATAACTTGAAGAAGTTGCCGCTGGACTACCCTGCGCTCAAGCTCATCAAGCTCGAGCAGAACTACCGCTCCACCAGCGCCATCTTGCGTGCGGCCAACAACGTGATTGGCCCCAACCCCAAGCTTTTTCCCAAGACCCTCTTCTCGGAACTGGGTGAGGGCGAGCCCGTGCGCATTGTGGATTGCGACACCGAAGAGCATGAGGCCGAGCGTGCTGCCCTGCGCATTCAAAGCCTGCGCGCGCAAACCAATCCACAGCCCGCGTGGAAGGACTTTGCCATCCTGTATCGCGCCAATCACCAGGCCAAACCGTTTGAGAAAGCGCTGCGCAAACTGAACATTCCATACAAGGTCTCGGGCGGTACATCGTTCTTTGACCGCGCCGAAATCAAAGACCTGTGCGCGTGGTTTCGCCTGTGGATCAACAACGACGATGACCCCGCTTTCTTGCGTGCCATTGGTACGCCCAAACGCGGCATCGGCCACACCACCTTGGGCAAGCTGGGGGAATTCTCTGGCCAGCACAAGCTGTCCATGTTTGGTGCGCTGTTCAGCCACATGCTTGAAGCCGTGCTGCCCAAGAAAGCGCACGAAGGCTTGCTGGAGTTTGGTCGTTACATCAATGACCTGGAATACCGTGCCCGCCACACACTGGGGGCCGAGGCCTCACGCAGCTTCATGCTTGACTGGCTCAAGGAGATTGGTTACGAGCAGTACCTGTATGACAGTGAAGACAGCGAAACCGTGGCCGCAGCCCGCTGGACCAATGTGCTGGAGTTCTGCGACTGGATGAGCCAGCGCGCCGGGGGCCAGATCGAAGATGCGGCAGGTACCACTACGCAGACAGAAACCAAGAGCCTGCTGGAAATCGCAAAGAACATTGCCCTGCTGTCAACCATCAGTGAGCGTGAGAAAGAGCAAGACATGGTGATCCTGTCAACGCTGCACGCCTCCAAAGGTTTGGAGTGGCCACATGTCATGCTCGTAGGTGTGACCGAAGGCATGCTGCCATTCAAACTCGACGATGACGATGGCAAACAGCAAAAGGTGAGCGACGACATTGCCGCCCGCTTGCAAGAAGAGCGCCGCCTGATGTACGTGGGCATTACCCGTGCGCAGCGGACGCTGGCCGTCAGCTGGACCAAACGCCGCAAAAAAGGCCGTGAAATGGTGCAGTGCCAGCCCAGCCGTTTCATCAAAGAAATGAATCTGGATGCCAGCACCGCCCGCGAAGACCCACGCGAAAAACTACGCCAACTGCGCGAGCAACTAGCGCGCAAAGCTGAAGCGGCGCCTAAACAGATTTAAGGCCACTGATGCATTGCACCCCTGCCAGCACATACCCAAGCCGCGTTGGCAGGCGAAAACGCGCCTGTAATCCATGGCGCGCGTTCTTGACTGACGCAGCGCGACCAGCAGACCCAGTAAGCTGCGCAACGCGAATCTACGCCGCAGAGAGCCTTGCATGCACACCATCCACATCCCAATGACTTCACCCACATGGCTGGCGCTGGCCTGCGCAGCACTTGTGCCAGCCGCGCAGGCACAAACAACGCCTGCCGCCACGGTCCCGGCCGAAGCATGGCAGCAATGTGCGGCCACCACCGACAACGCCACACGCCTGACCTGTTTTGATACCTGGGCGCGCCAGCAGCAACCGCTGACCCCGCCGCCTGCCACCAGTTGGCAAGCGCCGGCGGCATCTGCCCAGCAGCAGACACCTGAGGCGCTCACGCAGGCAGCCAATGCACCCATGGTGCAAGCTGACGTGGTTGCAGGCCAAGGTCTGGTGCCCACCAACGGCGGGTGCCGTGACCCACGTTACAGCGAAATGTCGCGCTTTTTTGAGCTGGAAACAGGCACAGACTGCGGCACCTTCTCCTTCCGTGGCTACAAGCCACTGTCGGTGGCCGTGATCACCGCCGACACGGTCAACACACAGCCCAGCAGCCCCGGCAAGCCCCCTGCGACGGCACAGAACTACCGTCCGGAAGAGCTGCGCATCCAGCTGTCTGCACGCACCAAAGTCGCCTCGGGCTTGCTGACCAGCCCCACATCGGGCTTGCAGGATTCTGTCTGGGTGGGCTACACCCAGCAGTCGTACTGGCAGGTGTTCAGCCCCGCCCTCTCGCGCCCATTTCGCACCACCGACCACGAGCCAGAGGTGTTTTACGTTTACCCCACGCAGGCCAAACTGCCCTTTGGCTGGCAGTTGCGCTACAGCGGCATTGGCATGGTGCACCATTCCAACGGGCAAAGCGAACCACTCTCGCGCAGCTGGAACCGCTGGTACCTGATGACCGGAGCCGAGCTGAGCAACCGCTGGCAAGTGCATGCAAAGCTATGGAAGCGCATGGCAGAAAGCACCCCTGACGATGACAACCCAGGCATTCAAAACTACTGGGGCCGTGGTGAAGTCAAACTGATCTGGCAGCCCAACGAAAACAACACGCTGGGGCTGACAGCACGCGGCAGCGTGGGCAAAGGCTATGGTTCAGGGCGGCTGGAATGGCTGCGCACCATCGGTGAAGGCTGGAATGGCGGCAAAAGCAACCTGCGCCTGCACGTTCAGCTTTTCAGCGGCTATGGAGAAAGCCTGATCGACTACAACCGCAAGCGAACTTCGCTTTCAGTGGGCTTGAGCCTGCTCGATTTTTAAATCCACAACCTGTAAAAAATATAGCTTCAAGCGCTTAATTTACAAGCGTTTGAAGCTTTTTTTGTAGACAATCGTCATCGCACCGCATCAGCGCACTGGCGGTGCTTGTAGCACCCGCGCTCTTGGCGCAGAATCTGCATCACGTTTTGGCAAGCCCAAAGCACTCCAGTGAACTGGCCGTCGCTGTACCGCCATTTCATGTGTTTGGATACCTGGCCCGTCGCAGACAATGCGACACCAAGGATGACCATGAACCTGCAATACCAGCTCAAGGCCGGCAGCTATTACCTGTACGACATGCGCGACACCCCCAGCGCAGTCACAGGCGAGCGCCGCTTTAAGCTCAAAACAGATCTTCTGGCCATCGCGTTTGACAGCTACACGGGAGAAGTGCACCAGCACGGCACCCCCTCACGCATTCAATCGTGGGCCAGCAACACACGGCGCCGGCTGCGGGCCGCAGGCCTGTGGCAAGAGGCCGAAGACATTGTGGTCATCAGCGGCCCCTTCCCCGTCGAAGAAATCAACAAGTGCCTGTGGATCAAAGGTTACTGCCGCCGATTGCTGCAGCGACTGTCTCAACTGCCCCACGGCAAGCTCCAGCAACGCCCCGCGCCACAGCACAACAGCTACAGCAAGACACACAGCGGTGCCAAAAACTGGCAGCGCAAAGCGGCATAAAGCCGCCTTGGCTTTCGCTGCTTACGCAGCCTCTGGCTCGGCGTCTGCCGCGTCTGCGTCTTCTAGCGGAACCTCCGTCTCCTCAGGCACACGCACAATCAAGACTGGCTTGCTGCAGCGGTGCAGCACCGCCTTAGAGACAGAGCCCACCAGGACACTCTCTACGGCACCCATACCGCGTGCACCGAGCATGACCATGTCTGCATTGATCTGCTCGGCCAGATCCACCAGTGCGTTGCCGGGCTCACCCAGCACCACTTCCATGGAGTAACCCACGCCTGCCGCATCCAGCAGCGCAGCGCCTTCGGCCATCAAATGCTCACCCGCAGCGACTGCCGCTGCAGCGATGGCATCGGAGTCATGGGTTGCCAGCTCCAGCAAAGAAGCGGCTTCTTGCACATTCACCAGTGCAATCTCTGCGCGCAAACCGCGCGCGACCAGAGCCAGGGCTTGGCGCACTGCTTCCAGCGACTCTGGGGAGCCATCCACGGCAATCATGATTTGGGTGTACATGGGCGTTTTCCTTGTATGAAGTTCACGTTTGATTCCACTATAGACCACCCCGACTCACGGGCAAGCTCAGCGCAGCCAACTGCGCTTGAGGGACAATGCGGGCCATCATGCTGCAGTTTGACCTCCTCACCACCGACCCATCCAGCCACGCACGCCGTGGCACCCTGACCCTCAACCATGGCAAGGTGCAAACACCTATCTTCATGCCTGTGGGCACCTATGGCACCGTCAAGGGTGTCATGCCTCGTAGCCTGGAAGAGATGGGGGCGCAAATCATTTTGGGCAACACTTTTCACCTGTGGATGCGCCCCGGGCTGGACATCATGAAGACCTTTGGCGGCCTGCATGGTTTTGAGAAGTGGAACAAACCCATCCTCACCGACTCAGGCGGCTTTCAGGTGTGGAGTCTGGGTGCCATGCGCAAGATCACCGAAGAAGGTGTTCATTTCCAAAGCCCCGTCAACGGCGACAAGCTATTCATGTCGCCCGAAGTGAGCATGCAGATTCAAACGGTGCTGAACTCCGACATCGTCATGCAGCTCGACGAGTGCACACCGTACGAGACCAACGGCCACAAAACCACCGAGGCCGAGGCTCGCAAGTCGATGGAAATGAGCCGCCGCTGGGCCAAGCGATCCAAAGACGAGTTTGAGCGCCTAGAAAACCCCAACGCCCTGTTCGGCATTGTGCAAGGGGGCATGTTCACCAACCTGCGCCAAGAGTCACTGGACGCTTTGGTGGAGATGGATTTCCCCGGCTATGCCGTGGGCGGTGTCTCTGTGGGTGAGCCCAAGGACGAGATGCTGGAGATCATGGCGCACACGCCACACCTGCTGCCTGCCAACAAGCCCCGCTACCTGATGGGCGTGGGCACCCCGGAAGATCTGGTGCAAGGCGTGGCCGATGGCGTGGACATGTTCGACTGCGTGATGCCCACACGCAATGCACGCAACGGCACCGTGTTCACCCGCTATGGCGATTTGAAGCTGCGCAATGCACGCCACAAGACCGACCACCAGCCACTGGACAGCACCTGCACCTGCCACGCATGCGCAGGCGCCAGCGGCGTGAGCTGGGACGACGGCGGGCGAGACGGCTTTAGCCGCGCCTATCTGCACCACCTGGACCGCTGCGGCGAAATGCTGGGCCCCATGCTGACCACCATCCACAACCTGCACTACTACCTGAACCTGATGCAGGAAGTGCGCAATGCGCTGGATGCTGGCAGCTTCACCGCCTTTCGCGCCAAGTTCAAAGCAGACCGCGCACGCGGGGTGTAAGCTTTTACTGGCACACAAGCGCAACAAAAGCCTCCTTCGGGAGGCTTTTTTTTTGCGCCAAACTTGAACCGTCACGGCATCTAACCCCAGTGTCTCCAGAGCGCTTGATGCCCGGCAGATGCATCTATCCAATGGCAGATGCATCTTGCGTGCTTGTGGAACTCCTGCCCATCCTCGTCCCGAAAGATTCTCAGACTGTGCAGACCACCACTTTTTCTACCAGCAGCAACGAGCCCCCTCTATGGCACGGGCAACTGGCGCTAGCAGCCTGCATTTTTGCAGCCTGCATGGCAGGCATCTTCAGTCGTCCCGTCGGTTTTCTGGCGTCTTTCTGGCCCGCAAATGCCATCATGCTGGGTCTGCTTTTGCGCCACCCCGCATGGGCACGCAGTGCCAGCACCTGGGCCATTGCCCTGCTGACCTACATCAGCGCCGATCTGCTAACGGGTGCCAGTGCTTTTGTCGCAGTCATTTTGAACATCGCCAATGTCGCAGGCGTCTGGGTGGGCTGGCTCTTTTTGCGCCGGCAATCGTCAGAGGTTTTGCACTTCCAGCGCCAGCGCTCGGTACTGGTGGTGTTCACGGGGTGCCTGCTGGCCTCACTGAGCTGCATGGCAGTGGGTGCCTGGCCAGGCAGCATCGCTTTCAACCTGCCCTTGTGGCGCTCCTTCATCCTGTGGTTTTCCTCAGAGTTCTACAACTACATCTTGCTGATCCCCGTCTTTCTGGCATCCCCAAAAGGCTGGCTCTGGCAATGGAAGTGCAGCACCACGCAAAGGTCTTTGGCCAACGTGCTGCCCTTGCTGGCGCTGCTCGTGAGCGAGGCTATGAGCCTGCTCATTGGTGGCCCTGGGGCGATTGCTTTCATCATGCCTGCCATGGTCTGGTGCGCCATTGCGTACGGCGTGTTTCCAACCACAGTGCTGAGCCTGCTGGTCTGCTCATGGAAAGCTGCATCGCTATTCATCGCCAGCGACGCCTTCGGCTTTGCCCCCAGTAATTTGATGGAATCGACCTCTTACCGCACAGGGCTAGCACTGCTGTCTTTGGCCCCTCTGGCTGTGGCCTGTGCCTACTCGCTGCGCACGCAGGCGCTGCGCACGCAGGCGCTGCGCAAGCTCAACCATGCGGTCAATCACGATTTTCTGACCGGCGTGCTGGCACGGCGCGCCTTGATGGAGCGTGGACAGAAACTGCTGACACGTCTGGAAGAAGAAGGGCAGCAAGTGGCCATGCTGATGGTGGATATTGACCACTTTAAGACCGTCAACGACCGCTATGGCCACTCTCAGGGCGACGTGGTGCTGCAGGAGTTTGCCGTTCTCGCACGCGATGCCTTGCGCCCCGAGGATTTGATCGGGCGTATGGGCGGAGAAGAATTTGCCATCATGCTGCCGCGCACCACCCACGATCAGGCACTGCTGGTTGGCCAGCGCCTGTGTGAACGATTGCGTGAGCACGTCTTCCCGCTGCCCAGCCAAGGCCAGATGCGCATCACCCTGAGCGTGGGCATGCATTCGGTCTCTTGCATTGGCCCGCAAGACAGCATGGAGCATTTGCTGTCCAAAGCCGACGAGGCGCTGTATGTGGCCAAGAACAGTGGGCGCGACCAGGTGCGCCAGTACGGCCCGGCTCTGGCACCATCGGCCATTTAAAAAGTGAGCTTCTATCGCTTGTATTTAAAGGATTTCCATATTATTTCTATTGGAAATTATTGATAGGCAAGCGATAGATGCTCTTTTTTAACTTTTACGCTCTTCTATCGACACGGTTGGCGCATGGGTGCCACAGCTGAAGCAGAACTTGGCAAACGTGCTCTTGCGCGCATTGCAGGCGGTACACGGCTCAAACAGGCCAATGCCGCAGTGGGGGCAGAAATCGGTCACCCCATCTTTCAAATCCACAGGGCGCTCACAGCCAGGGCATACCCCTTTGCTCAGGTGCGTCCAGGCTTTGTCATACGTCATTTGCGTGCGCCGCTCACTGGCGGGCAAAGCTTCTGCCTGACGCTGACGCTCCAGATAGCGCTGCAACGCCACAATGGCCCAGCGCCCTATCAGCACGGTAATCACTATGCCCACGGCATAGCGCACGTAGCTGCCATAACTGGGCAGATAGGGCACCAGCTCGACAAAGAAGGCAAACAGCGCAAAGAAGATAAAGCCCCAGACAAAGGGCCACCACGTGCTTTTGCGCTTTTTCACAAACAGCCAGCCAGCAAGCGCCAGCAAAGGCAAGGTGATGGCCAGGCGGTACAAAAACACGCGCAACTCTTGGGCACGCTCTGCCTTGTCCAGTCGCTCGCGCGCATCGCGCTCCATCTCACCGAGCGTGTTGCTGACACGTTGCGCTTGCTGGCGGGTGTTGAGCAAGATCTGCTCCTGATCTTGCAGCTGCTGCTGGGCTTTGCGCTCTATCGCGCGCAACTGCTCCAGTTCTTGCGTGCGGCGAATAACGTCGGGGTCTTGCTCACTGCGCTGTGTGGCAGAGCGTGTAGCAATCCAGCTGTTGAAGTTATCGCGCGCGGCTTGCGTGTCACTGCGCGCCTTTTGCCACTGCAACTGCGCCTGATCCCGTGCCTCAATGGTTTTGCGCTGAACGGCATGTAACGCGTCTTGCTCAAGCCGCAGGGGCTGAACCGTGGATAGATCCAGAAAATCATCCAGCTCCAGGCGCTGCTCTACCTGCGGCAGATCGTCCACCACGGCAGAGCCCAAGCCAATCAGAAAGCTGGCAAAAACCAGTGCCACCACCCACAGTCCACGCCGAAACCAGGTTTCCGACAATCGCAAAGATTTAGCCATCTCTCATTTCCTCCTCATCTTGGTGCGCATTATGCGGATGGGGTATGGATGCGCCCCAAGCTGCGTAGCACCCAGTTTTTACTGCGCCGCAGGTACTGCGGGTCGCACCAGCACATCAGGGCCACAAACACCGCATTGGCCACGCCCATGCTCAAAAACAGCTGCGGCACATTCAGTCCCGCAGCCAGCAAGCCCCCCGCCAGCAGGGCGGAAGAGACCATGAACAAGGCATTCAAAATATTGTTGGCAGCAATGATGCGCGCACGGTGCGTTACGGGGCTGCGTTGCTGAATCAGCGCATACAAAGGCACGCTGTAGACCCCGGCGGCCAGAGACAGTCCGAACAAATCCAGCAGCACATGCCAGCGACCCGGGGTATGGATGAATGCCCCCAGCGTCAAAATGTGCGTGACCGGTGAGAGGCCTTCCAAAGTCCACCACAAATCAATGGCAAACACCGTCATCCCCAGCGCACCGATAGGCACCAGACCCGGCTCCACACGTCCCCGCGAGAGCGATTCACACAGCAGTGCACCGGTGCCCACCCCCAGCGAGAAAACCACCAGCAGCAAAGCAGCCACTTGCTCATTGCCATGCAGTACCTCTTTGGCCAGCACCGGGAACTCCGCCAGAAACACCGCGCCAAAAAACCACATCCAGCTGATGCCCAGTACCGCGCGAAACACCAGACCATCGGTGCGTGCCAAACGCAGATTGGCCATGGTTTCTGACCATGGATTCCAGTTCATGCGCTGCACCACTTCTGGCTTGGTCTGACTGGGAATAGAGCGTGCCGTCCAGCGCCCGACCAGTGCCAGACACAGGCAGGCAATCGCCACGTGTACACGCCCCACTTCAGGGGTCGCAATCAAAACGCCACCCACCATATTGCCCAGCAAGATGGCCACAAAGGTGCCCATCTCCACCATGCCATTGCCCCCTGTCAGCTCTGAGGGTTTGAGCACCTGCGGCAAATAGGCAAACTTGGCGGGACCAAAGAACGTGGAATGCACCCCCATACCCACCAGACAGACCAGCAGCAATGCTGGCCATTGCATGACAAAGCCCAGCAAGGCCGTGGCCATGATGGCTATCTCACAGTCTTTCACCCGCCGCATGAGCACGGCTTTGTCCATCCGGTCTGCCAGCTGACCGGCTGTGGCCGAGAGCAGCACGAAAGGCAAAATGAATAAAGCGCCAATCACCAGACCCGCAACCGAGGCGGGCAGCCAGCCCACCTGTAACTGGTAGGTCACTAAAACCGTCAACGCAAACTTGAACAGGTTGTCGTTCGCGGCCCCCAGGAACTGGGTGGCAAAAAAAGGGCCAAAACGCCGCTGGCGCAGCAGCCCAAACTGCGGGGTGTGATCACTCATGACAAAGCCTGAAGCGGCTGGGTAAAAACAAGCAACTGTGCACTCAAATGCTGCACCTCACCGGTATCAATTTCATGGGTCGATGAAAAACCCAATAAAGGTACCGGCCCCAAAGCATGGCGAATCCATTGCAGCTCTGCATCCACCCGGGGGCTGCGTGGCAATAACTGGCGTTGCTGGTTGCGAATGTAGACAGCCCCACAAATGCTGCGCCCCGACGCCGCTACAGGCTCGATATCCAGCGAGGCATGGGCCACCGGTGCCGTCAAAGACTCCCACAACTCAGCACACGCACGGCGCATGTCAGCTCGCGCGGCCAGTGCATCGGGCTGGCAGATGGTCAACACCTGCCCCTGCACCGGCGTACTTTCCAGAACAATGGTCTGACGCCATGGGTTCACGCCCGCCACACGCACAACCCGGGCATCAGAGTCCAGACACGCGCCATGCACATAACGGCCTGAGGGCGTCGTGGCCAGCAGGGTGTTTTGTACTTTGCGCCAGACCGCCTCAATGTTCGGATGCTGCTGTGCCAGCACGTCGCCCCAGTTCATATCGCCAAAAAACACTTCCAATGCAGGCTGTCCGTCCAGCTCCAGCACGGTATCGCCCTCTACCCGGGTCATGGTGTGGGTGGCACCGACAGGTTTGCACCCCTGCATGCCCACGGTCAGGCAATCCACATTGGCAGAAAAGGCCACCCCGGACAAACCACCCATCTGGATGCCACCATGGCTGCCCCCCATACTGGAAGGCATGCCTCCCGCTGCGCGCGCGCCCCAAGACCACTGCGTGTGCTCATGGCTCAAATGGCACACACCACCAACCAGTGCATCGCACCCCATGTGTTGCCGCAAAGCATGCACCTGCTGCCCAATGCCTGGCGAAGAGGCATCCCCATGAACCAATGCCGAGTGCGCAGTAAATGCCCCCTGGTGCCATGGCGCAATGCCAGAAAAAACCTGGTAATCCTGTGTCTTCAAGTACGGCAACATGACCGCAATCGCTCCGGTGTGCCCATAGTCCATGTCGCCTGCCAGCACCGAATGAGCTGCGCACCCCACCCAGTGCTGCACCTGCGGCAAGGCTTTGGACAGCATGGCCACAATCTCGCTCGCATGCTCAGCGTACGACGCCGAGACATACACCAGCCCCAGGTTTGCTGGAGCGTGCAGATTTTGCATGCTGATTTGCGCACCCAGCTGCACCACCACTTGCCTGACAGCGTGTGGCCACAGCGGGTGTCCAGCATGGGCACAGGGGAAAAACGGCATCAAGCGACGACTCCTTTGCGCATGCATGGCGTGCGCGACGCTTCTCCGGCAGGAGGCTGGAAACGATCAGCGCGCTCGCGTCTTGCTGGCAGTTGATTTTTTAGCCGCAGCACCTTTGTTTTTGGACGCCGCAGAGACCGGTTTCTTGTCAGAAGGCACCGCTTTCTTCGCTGGCGCGCTGCGCTTGACGGCTGCTTTCTTGGCCGGCACTGCCTTGCTGGACGCTGCTTTGCTGGGTGTGCTCTTGCTGGGTGTGCTCTTGCTGGGTGTGCTCTTGCTGGGTG
>CAUQST010000057.1:0-24607 GCA_963520865.1 uncultured Comamonas sp. | reverse complement strand
GCTCAGCACTGAAACCAATGGTCTCGCGCACCAAGGCCAGCATTTGCGCTTGCTGCGCCTCTGACATGGCCTGCGGCAAGGCTGCCGCTCCTGGCTCCGCCGGGGTGCCTGGCAGGTAATTGACCACCACAGCAGCGGTCATGCGCTTGATAGAGCCCGTGCTGTTGCGCGTTACTCTGACCGTCTTGTCCACTTCGTAGTTGGTGACCGATTCGCGCTTGCTGCCAGGAATCGTCAAGATATTCGTGTTCTGACCATTGGCAGCCTGCAGTGTTTGCGCAGCGCCATTGATCGGCGCAGCCGCCGTCTGGGGTGGCTGGTTGCTGGTTGCACCAGGCACGCCTGTAGGGGGCACAGGCTCTTTTTCGCCCGTAGCTTCCAGCACCTGCTGGCTTCGCACCGCGCTGGCTGCCTGCCCCTGGTTGGGGGCATGCAACTCAGACGTTGACTCTGAACGCGAGAAATCCAGATCCGCAGTCACTTGGGCCTTCACATTGCCCTTGCCAACCACGGGTTCCAAAATATCCAGAATGCGCTGCGTGTACTGCTTTTCCAGCTGTTGCTGGTACATCAGTTGCTGCACATTCACCGGGCTTTCATCTGGATTGGTGGTTTGCGAGAGCAGCTTGCCAGAGTCATCCAGCACGCTCACTGCACCGGGCACCATCTCTGGAACGCTCGAAGAAATCAAATGCACGATACCGGCAATCTGCGTGCGGTCCAGCATGCGGCCGGGGTACAGCGTCAGCAGCACCGAAGCCGAAGGCTTTTGCTGCTCGCGGAAAAAACCATTCTGATTAGGTAACGCCAGATGCACGCGGGCGTTTTGCACCGCAGACAAACCGAGGATCGAGCGTGTCAACTCACCCTCCAGTCCACGCTGATAGTTCACACGCTCCTGGAACTGTGTGATGCCGAACTTGCTGGCTTCCATGATCTCAAAACCAGAGACCGCACCCTTTGGCAAGCCCTGTGTTGCCAGCTTCAATCGCACATCGTGGATTTTGTCTGAAGGGATCATGATCGCGCCGCCACCTTCTGTGTACTTGTAGGGCACATTCATGGTGGTCAACTGCGCCACGATTGCGCCACCGTCTTTGTCACTCAAGTTGGTGAACAGCACACGGTAATCAGGCTGACGGCTAAACATCAAGGCAGCCACCAAACCAGCCACAACCAGAGCGGCCACCGCGCCAATCATGATGCGCTGGTTGCGGTCGAGACTTGCTACCCGCTGCGGCCATGCACTAGGGCTTGTGGCGGGCGGAGTTTGTGCAACAGGAATTTCGGCAACAGCAGACATGTTCTTTCCAGATGGAGTGCTTGGGCTCGACACGGAACCCAACGTGTTGCCGATTATTCAAACTTCCTGCTTTTCCGTTCCCCAGATAAAGCGCCCGTTTCCCCACTTATTTACGCAGATGCTTTGTTTGCAATTGCCTACGATTGCGCCATTGATCACATAAAGAGATCTAGGAAACACATCATGGACCTTCGACTTCATAGCGCTACTTCACCGTTGACCACCCAGTCCACCGACATGGCCCAGCGGTTGACCAAACCTGTGCAAATTGCAGAAGCCGACGGCCATGGTTTTAGCTCCGCACTTGAAAACGCGCTGCGCTCCGTGAGCTCGGCGCAAAACCATTCCTCCCACCTGCAAAAAGAAGTGCAGCTGGAGAATCCCTCGGTCAGCCTGGAAGAGACCATGGTTGCCATGCAAAAAGCACAAATCGGCTTTCAAGCCACTTTGCATGTCCGCAACCGCTTGGTTCAGGCTTATACCGACGTCATGAACATGCAGGTCTGAGCACCTGCTTGTGCATGTTGCTCGCCCCTGTGGCCAGCAACAGGCCCCAACGCTCACTCTGTAATTTATGGCCGCACCCTTCGGGTTGCGGTCTTTTTTTGTCTGTACGCATGTGGGCATCTCATGCATGCACAGCGTGGCTTAGCCAGCTTTTGAAACACAGATAAAGTGAGCTAGTAGCGCAATCTATACAAGCATCTCAGCATCCTTTGATATTGAAATCGTTGGTACATAAGCGCTGGCAGCTATGTAATTAAAGAAACCCTGCTTGCACCAATAAAAAAGCCCATTCACCTTGCGGCAAATGGGCTTTCGCAAAACCTTGGAGGGTATAGCGATAACAACGTAATGATTTAGTGCAGCGCAGAGGTTGCAGGCATTTTGCCCATGTGCTCCAGCGTTGCCAGCCACGGTTCGGCCAGCACACGAATCTGTGCATCGTTGCGCAAAATGCTTTGCATGATGCGTGTCTTTTCTTTGCGCTGCAGTGCGGTCAATTGCACCTCATGGGATTGCACGCGCAATTCACCAATCAGCACCGCACATGATCTCTCGCATTCCATCACAGAATCCCAATTCTGTTGAATGGCAGCGGACAACATTTGAGCGCTCTTTGCCTCAATAGCCTTGTAGTAATCAAGCAATCTGTTCTCCTGCACAGCCACCACCTCACACGGTTTGATTCGCAGTGGGTCCAATTTCTTTCCAGCCTTGCGCCACGGGCTGCAAAAGCTTAATAACTTCTTCCACCAAAACCACATCATTGTGGGCATTGGCTTTCGTTAATTGGGCCACAGAATAGTCATAAAGCAGCCGCAAATTAGCAGCCAATTCACCGCCCTTTTCAAGGTCCAGACCCAGCACCAAACCCTCTTGCAAAATGCGTACAGATTTGGTGATGTGGCGCCCTTTTTCCTCCACATCACCGCGCTCCATCGCGCCGCGCGTGGCATTGAGGGATTGAAAAAGGCCATCGAACAACATCTGAATCAACTGGTGCGGCGAAGCGTTCTCCACACCCGAATGCGCGCCCACCTGGCGGTAGGTATTGGCCTTGCTAAAACCTGGAGATGAAAACATGTTGATCCTTAACTCTTGTTCGATGACGCTTGGCCCGCCTTTAGCAGGGATCACACGCCCATTCAAAAAAATTGGTCCGTCGAATACTCAAGCGCATCCGACTTTGGTCCTTGCCGCGTTAGCTGGACTTGTTCCAGGTCGTCACCATCTGCGAGACATAAGAATCCAGGGCATTGAGCGAAGACATCTTCACATCCAGTGCCGTGTACTGCTTGTACATCCGTTCTTCCAGCGCCTGCGCACGCTCATTCACCTTGGTTTGCTCTGCACCATTGCTTTTGAGCGCCTTTTTCAGCGCATCGTCCTTACCATTGAGCGTGCCCTCATAGGCCAGCAGCTTGTCGGTGAAAGCCTTGAAGTTCACCGCAATACCGCCGTTTTGGCCCATGGAATCTGCCTTTTCCGCAAACAGCCCACGAAGGTCATCCACAGAAACCAAGGCCTTATCCAGCTTGGTTTCATCCACCGACAGCTTGCCGCCTTCCAGCATCTGAATACCGATGGAAGACAAGCTCTTGAACGCACCGCTGGTTCCAGACATGCCCATGGTCAGCATACGCAGCGAGTTTTGCAAACTCACCGTGGCGCTATCACCCTGCAACACACCGGCGCCAGTACTTTGCGCAGCCTCATCCACTTTGCCCGCCTCTGTGCGCAAGCCCTTGGTGGATTTGGACAACAGATCATTCAAGGCGTTGTAGGCATCTACAAACTCCTTGATGTTCTTTTTCATCGTCTCGGTGTCTGCCTTGACCGTCAGGGTTGCGGCATTCGCCGTCACCTCCGATGCAGTAAAGGACAAGCCTGGAATGGTGTTGGCGAACGTATTCGTGCTCGACTCCACCTCCACGCCATTCAATTCCACCTTGGCATTTTGTGCCGCCTGGGCCTGTTTTTGTCCCAGTTTGGTCAGCGAAGCATCAATATCGACACTGAATGCCTTATCCGTGCCACTTTCCTTGGAGCGCATCATCAAGCGCTCTTTACCATCCACATCCGTAATCACGGAAGCCTGAACACCCATGCCCGCCTCATTCACCTTGGCGGCGATCTGCGTCAGGGTGTCAGAGCTGGAAATATCAATTTCCTTGGTCACTGTCCCCATGGTGAGCTTCATTTTTCCTGAGCTGCCCATGGATTCATCTTTGGCCAATGCTGCAGCACCTGCGCCGCCAATAACGGTGGTTTGCGCCTGTGCCAGCTGGGTCACTTTGATGCTGTAGTTACCGGGCGAGGCAATCCCCGTCATCACCCCAGAGAGGGTGGAGTTGCTGGAGCTGATATTCACCGTATTCCAGGCACTGTCACGCGCCAATTTGGAAACGATATCGCCCAACGTAGACGTCAGCGACTTGATCTCGCCGTATGTCGAAATCTGCGACTTAATTCCCTCGGCCCGCACTTCCATTTTTTTCAGAGGAGTTTTCTCTGCAGCCACCATTTTTTCAACGATCTCTGCAACATTAAGACCACTGCCGATACCCGCTGATGAAATTGCCATGGTGAAAATCTCCTGAATAAAGTGCGACGTTTTTGCCTGAGGTGTCGCGTCACTCTGAGCAGACAGCTTGCACCGCCGCTTATTGTGACGCATGCCGTTCAGACGCAAAAGCCTGAACAAAACCTGTAGCACCCGCCAATCCATCCGACTCACGAGCACAGCACAACGCCCATCGTCATAGCTGATGTATCGACACACAATGGCAAAACTTGAGATGTTTTGAAAGTTCCAAAGTTACCGCTAGTCAAGGCAAACAAAGATTCTTTCACGCAGGAAAAACAGCAAAGAACTCAAGCACCCCCAAACCAAAAGCAAAAAAAAAGACAGCCTTGCTTGCACAAGGCTGCCATTAAAAGCAAAACGTTCATTCGCTCCGTCCATCCCGCCCTTTGGGAGCCGAATGGACAGAAACCGTGATTAACGCAGCAGGCTCAACACGTTCTGTGGCAACTGGTTGGCCTGGGCCACCATGGCCGTACCGGCTTGCTGCAGAATCTGCGAGCGGCTCAGGTTGGCTGTTTCCGAAGCGAAGTCAGCATCAATGATGCGACCACGTGCTGCAGTGATGTTTTCGTTCTGGATATCGATGTTCTCAACAGCCTTCTCGAAACGGGTCTGGATAGCACCCAGCTCGCCACGTGCAGAGCTGACCGTGTCGATCGCTTTGTCAATACGCTGCAGCGCTTCCCATGCACCAGACTGAGTACCGATATCAATTTCATCGATACCTACGCCACCAGCGTTGGTAGTCATGGCAGCTGCCGTCACCAGATTGATTGCAGTACCGTTGCCAGCTTTAGCCGTCACTTCGATATCAGCCAGGTCGGCAGCTTTGTCCGCAGTGGCGCGGAAATTGATTTCCATATCGCCAGAAGTCGCGTTCTTTTCCAGGAAAGCAGTCACACCAGTGTCTGCCGTCTTGGAGTTGATGGCTTCAACAACCTTGCCCAAGGCCTGATCCGCCGTCATGTTGGCGTCCTTCTTGATCTCCGCAGTGACTGCAGTGCCATTGGATCCAGTAATGGTGATGGTGGTGTCTGCAGAAGTCATGGACGCTGTCGCACCCGTGCCATACAAGCCAGCAGCCGTATTACCCTTCACCAGATCAACGTCCACCCCATCAAGCTTGCCATAGACGGAATTGCCCAGTTTGTCCACACGCGTATCGCCCAATGCACCCACGGTGATGTTGTCACCGGCATTGGCGCCTACTTGGAACACGCCGCCAGTAAAGCTACCTTCCAGCAGCTTGGCACCGTTAAACGTAGTGGTCTTGGCCACACGATCCACTTCACCACGCAGTTGAGACAGCTCGGCCTGCAGAGCTTCACGGTCGCTCTTGCTATTGGTAGCGTTGCTCGACTGCACAGCCAAGTCACGCATACGTTGCAGCATGTCGCCCACCTTACCCAGCGCGCCTTCAGCGGTCTGGGCCAGCGAGATGCCGTCATTGGCATTACGGGCAGCCACAGTCAGACCACGTGTCTGGGTGCTCATGCGCTCAGCAATCGCCAGGCCAGCAGCATCATCCTTGGCGCTGTTGACACGCAGACCCGAAGACAGACGCTGCATGGAAGTGCTCAGCGAACCGCCAGACAGGCCCAGATTGCGTTGTGCATTGATGGACACAACATTGGTGTTGATGGTCATTGCCATTTGATTTCCCCTTTTAACTAACGCTCACTCTGTAATTGACGGTTCTGGCGATCCCCGCACAAGGTAAAACCCTGCATACAAAGTCTCCAGACCTTCTTTATCAGGCAGTTGACTACCCGTTCTTCAAGGGCCTTGCGCCGCACGTTCAGGCATTGCGCATGGCCCATGTTTAATGAAGCGAACATGTCTGGCAGAGAGGCCCTGACACGTTCGCTGTCTTATTACTTCAGCAGGCTCAGCACTTGCTGAGGCAACTGGTTGGCCTGGGCCACCATGGCTGTACCGGCTTGCTGCAGGATTTGCGAGCGGCTCAGGTTGGCAGTCTCTGAGGCAAAGTCGGCATCGATGATGCGGCCTCGTGCTGCGGTGATGTTTTCGTTCTGGATGTCGATGTTCTCGATCGACTTCTCAAAACGTGTCTGGATAGCGCCCAGCTGAGCACGTGCAGAGCTGACTTGGTCAATCGATTTGTCGATACGCTGCAAGGCTTCCCATGCGCCGGATTGGGTGGAGATATCGATTTTGTCGATTCCTTTTTCTGCGCCTGCCGCAATATCAGCCACATCACCTACATCTACCAAGTCACCTGTGCCAACCGATGTGGTCGTACCTGCAGTAAATTTCTCCCACGAGATAGCGACATTAGCGTCAGCCTCTCCGGTCTTTTCTGCCGTGGCGCGGAATTGAATCTGCGAAGCACCTGCCGCATCTTTTTCAATGAACGCAGTCACACCAGTGTCAGCAGTCTTGGAGTTGATGGCCTCAACGACCTTACCCAACGCCTGCTCAGAGGTCATGTTGGCATCTGCTTTGATCGTGACAGTCTGCGCTGTACCAGCCCCGCCAGCCCCTGTGATCGTGATCGATGTATCTACCGCAGTCATGGATGTCGCTGTACCTACATCAAACAAAGTAGTAGACACATCCGTAGCGGCAATCGCGCCAGATCCGTACACCGAAGTGCCCAGCTTGTCAGCACGTACATCACTCAGTGCACCCACGGTGATGTTGTCGCCGGCATTGGCACCCACCTGGAACACACCGCCCGTAAAGCTACCTTCCAGCAGTTTGGAGCCGTTAAACGTAGTGGTCTTGGCCACACGATCCACTTCACCACGCAGTTGAGACAGCTCGGCCTGCAGAGCTTCACGGTCGCTCTTGCTATTGGTAGCGTTGCTCGACTGCACAGCCAAGTCACGCATACGTTGCAGCATGTCGCCCACCTTACCCAGCGCGCCTTCAGCGGTCTGGGCCAGCGAGATGCCGTCATTGGCATTGCGAGCGGCCACAGTCAAACCACGTGTCTGGGTATTCATGCGCTCAGCAATCGCCAGGCCAGCCGCATCGTCCTTGGCGCTGTTAACACGCAGGCCAGACGACAGACGCTGCATGGAGGTGCCCAGCGTGTTACCAGACAGGCCCAGGTTGCGCTGTGCGTTGATCGAGACGACGTTGGTGTTGATGGTCATGGCCATGATGCGATTCCTTACGTGCTAACGGTATTCAATGAAAGATTGCTTGGTTTGCCAGAGCATGGCCTTAGGCCTCTATGTGCCTTAGTTGGCAGCACTTCTTTGATCGAGTGCTGCATGCCTGCTCCGTACAAGACTGTTATCGGATCGCTATTTTTTTTCTTTAGCTTTTTTTTCGTTGCACCCTCACTTCTCTCTGGTGAGAGGCAACACAGCCAGTGTTCACCGCATGCAAAGTCCAAAGAAAGTAGGTAAACCAAGCGCTTATTCACGGTATGTCGATGGCGTTGTCAAGGAAGAATCGTCCCCATCGCTAGCGTTGCCTGCTACGTATTCGTGCCTATGGTGCCTGTAGCGATGCAAAGCAACCCGCTTTTCCAAAGGAAACACAGCAATGGCCGCAACTATCAACACCAACATCGCCTCGATCAACGCGCAGCGTAACCTTGCGCTGTCGGGTCAGTCTCTCAACACGACTATGCAGCGCCTGTCGTCGGGCCTGCGCGTCAACAGCGCCAAGGATGATGCAGCTGGCCTGGCGATTGCTGAGCGCATGAATACCCAGGTCAAAGGTCTGACAGTGGCCTCGCGCAATGCCAACGACGGCATCTCGCTGGCCCAGACCGCTGAAGGCGCGCTGGGCAAGGTGGGCGACATGCTGCAACGCATGCGTGAATTGGCTGTGCAGGCCGGTAATGCCACCAACAGCGCCAGCGATCGCAAGGCACTGCAGGCTGAAGTGAGCCAGCTCAGCGCTGAAATTGACCGTGTGGCCAAGCAAACCAACTTCAACGGCACCAAAATTTTGGACGGCAGCTTTGCTGGCGCGGTATTTCAGGTAGGCGCCAATTCAGGTGACAACATCACGCTGGGCGCTCTGGTAGATACACGATCGTCGCAACTGTCATCGGTGTCCTATGCGAAGTCTGAAGAAGCAAGCGTAGGAACAGCCACCCCCATCACCGCAGGCGATCCCTTAGCTAGTTTCACCGTACCGTCGGTAGGAGACATTGGTATTCAGATCACTTCTGGCGGCACCACAACCACCGTGTCCTTGGGCAAGCTGCCTGCCGCTGACAGCCCACAACAACGTTTGGGCCAAGTGGTAGAAGCCATCAATAAAAAGAGCGCAGATACAGGTGTCAGTGCGTATTTGACGAAGATTGAGGGCACCGAAAACTATAAAGTCGAGTTCATGTCTGAAAAGCTTGATGCCAATGGCGGCCCCGTACAAGTTCAGTTTGGCAGCATTACTGATCCAGCTGATCCCACAGGAACATTTGGCAGCCCCGGGGCAGACTTTACAGCCGCAATGACTGGCTTAGACACCACTAACATTAACATCGCCGGTGGTACGGCTGGGGCAAGCTCAGTAATGGATGCGCGCGGCATCGAAGACGTGGATGTCAGCACCCAATCGGGCGCATGGGTGGCACTTAAAAAGATTGATAGTGCCGTTGATCAAGTCAACAGTGCGCGTGCCACACTCGGCGCAGTGCAGGCCCGATTTGAGAATACGGTGAACAACATCGATATTCAGGTAGAAAATCTCTCCGCCGCCCGCGGTCGAATTATTGATGCCGATTTTGCGGCCGAAACGGCCAACCTCAGCCGCACACAGATCCTGCAGCAAGCTGGCACTGCCATGGTGGCGCAAGCCAACCAGATTCCGCAAAACGTGCTGAAGTTATTGCAAGGCTAAATCGTCAGATTTGATAGACATTGCCAACCGTTCTACCGTCTATGATTGGCGGAAGAACGGTTTTTTACATTTCAATCCTTCAAAAAACTCCCCCCATGACTATCTCCATTGATCAATTCATTGAAAGCTTTCTGTCCGCCGTAGATTTTCAGGAAGCAGTGGAAGTCACCCCGGAGACGTTACTCAAAGACCTGCCCGAATGGGACTCTCTGGCTGCACTGGGCGTGATCGTGATGTTTGACGTGGACTTCGGCAAAGCCATCACTGGCGACGATCTCAAAACCTGCGTCACCATCACTGACCTGTACAAGCTGCTGGGCTAAGCCCGGAAAGATATCCCTATGGCGCTGTCCACACTGCACAACGTCCGCTTTGCGGGCATGGCAAGCTGCGTGCCCAAACGGGTGGTCTCCAATCTGGAAGATTGCCCACCTTCGCAGCGCTCAGAGCGCGAGCGGCTGGTGCGCAATATCGGTATTCAGACGCGGCGCCTCTGTTCTGAATGGCAATATTTTTCGGATTTGGCGTTCACGGCAGCTGAGAAGCTGTTGGCGGACCTGCAATGGCAGCGTGAGGAAATCGACGCGCTGATAGTTGTCACCCAGTCTCCCGACTATCTGATTCCCGCCACTTCCATCATTCTGCAGGATCGGCTGGGTCTGCCGCACACCACCATTGCATTTGACGTGAACTTGGGCTGCTCTGGATATCCCTTCGGCTTGCACCTGCTTGGCAGCATGATTGCAGCTGGTGGCGTGAAAAAAGCGCTGCTACTGGTGGGCGACAAGTCTGGCTCGCTCAGCGAGCCAATTTTTTCAGATGCAGGCACAGCAACGGCCCTGGAGTTCGATGCCAGCGCACCGCCCATGCATTTCGATCTGAACAGCGACGGCAGCGGCAAGCGCGCCATCATGCTGCCTGCCGGCGGGCACCGTGAACCTTTTGGTCTTCAGCACCTCATCCCCTCCTTTGATGAGCATGGGAACAAAACATACTCTCGCGACCTGATTCTGGACGGCCCTGCCGTACTTAGTTTTTCCACCCAACGCGTGCCGCCTGCCGTAGAGCGTTTGCTGGAATATGCGCAGACACCCAAGGAAGCCATTGACTACTTCGTTTTTCACCAAGCCAACCGAATGATCAACGAAACCATCCGCAAGAAGTTGGGCCTGACCGTGGAAAAAGTACCGTCCACCTTAGCCGACCTAGGCAATACCAGCGGCGCATCGCTCCCCGTGACCATGACGGCGCGGCTGCACGAAAAACTGGCTGAGGGCAAGCACAAGCTGCTGCTGTCTGGTTTTGGCATAGGCCTGTCGTGGGGCTCTGTGATCGTGGACATTGAGGGCGCAAAGTTTCCTGAAATGATCATTGCCTGAAATCGATAAAACCATAGCTTTAAGCGCTGAAAAATCAGACGCTTGAAGCCAAAAACAGTAAAAAATATGGATGAAAGCACCGATGTTTTTTCACTGGCTGGCAAGCGCATCCTGATCACGGGTGCATCGTCTGGCATCGGCCGGCAGACCGCTATCGCCTGCACTGAGATGGGTGCGCAAGTACTCATCACAGGCCGCCATGCCGAGCGGCTGGCCGAGACGTTGCGCATGCTGAAAGGCGAGGGACACCAGTCCTTCGCTGCCGATCTGACCCGCGCGGAAGACCTGGCCACCCTAGTGGCGAGCACCGACACACTGCACGGCGTAGTACATGCGGCGGGCATCTCCAAACTGGTGCCTCTGCGCATGGTGACACAGGCGCATCTGGAGGAAACGCTCTCTACCAATACGCTGGCCCCAATCATGCTGACCAAAACGCTCGTTGCCAAAAAGCGTATCGCAGCAGGTGGCTCAATCGTTTTTGTGTCCGCACTTGCCTCGCATACCGGAGCAATGGCCAGCACTGCATATGCAGCCAGCAAGGGCGCCATCATGAGTGCAACGCGCGTCGCGGCTCATGAGCTTGCCAAAAGCGGCATTCGCGCCAACTGCATCAGCCCTGGCTTTGTACGCACTCCGCTGCTGGAAGGGTTGGCCGAAAGAGGGGCTCAGCTCAGCTCTCTGATCGATATTGCTCCGCTTGGCCTGGGTGAGCCAGAAGATGTCGCCAACGCCACAGTGTTCTTCCTGAGCGAAGCCAGCCGCTGGATATCGAACACCCACTTCATCGTTGATGGCGGCCTGACCACCTCAATGGACATCTTTGCCTGACCTTTTGGCCATGACATGACAGCCTTTGCCGCAACCCCGTCCCTGACCGCCCAAGCCTTTTCGCTGGAAGGCAAAACCATTCTCGTGACTGGTGCATCATCCGGCCTTGGACGACAGATCGCCCTATCCTGCGCCCAGCGCGGGGCACACGTCATCGTTACAGGACGCAATGCCCAAAGACTCCAAGAAACTTTTGACCTGCTTACGGGTTCTGGCCACAAGCAGGTCATTGCTGAATTGACGAACGCGGAAGACCGCGCACACTTGGTACAGGCTGCAGGCACAGAGCTACACGGCATTGTGCACAGCGCCGGTCGGCAAAAGCATGTTCCAATTCGGCAACTGAGCGAACCGGTAATGACCCAGATGTATGCCGACAATTTTCTGGCTCCGGTCATGCTGACACAACAGTTGCTGGCTACCAATGCCATTGCGCAGCAAGGCTCCATCATCTTCCTGCTCTCCACCGCGGCACACATGGGAACACGTGGAATTGGGCCATATTCAGCCATGAAGGCAGCCTTGCTTGGCATCATCAAATGCTTGGCTCTGGAGCAAGCCAAGCGAAAAATCCGTGTCAATGGCATTTCTCCTTCCGCGGTGGTAACGCCCATGTGGGACCCCGCACAGCTGCAAGCTCAGCAGGCCCGCCACCCCCTGGGCCTGGGTACACCCGAAGATGTGGCAAATGCCACTATTTATTTATTGGCGGATGCCAGCCGCTGGGTCACGGGGACGACTCTTGTCATGAATGGCGCAGCAACCTGACTCTGCTGTGTAACCGACGCCACTAACAGACGGCACATCGGGTTGTCTCGTTGCACCCCCTGCCAAACACTCCATAGCAAACAATAGAACACATGCTGCAAGTTTTAATCATTGGCGCTGGAGGATGGGGGCGTGAAGCCCTGGCGCAAATGCAGTCTGATGAGGCTTACGACAAAGAGTGGACCATCAAGGGCTTCCTCGACAACCGCCCACACATGCTGGATGCCTTTGACTGCGGCCTGCCCATCTTGGGTGACCCCATGAGCTACCAGCCGCAACCGGGTGAAGCTTTTGTCTGTGCAATTGGTAGCCCAGAGGCACGGGACTTCTATACCCTGCCCTTGCTTAATAAAGACGCGCTCTTCATTTCCATCCGCACTAGGACAAATCTCAATCAACGCGTGCATATGGGAAAAGGCTGCTTCTTTTCCCCACATCTTTCTATCAGCCCTGATGTATATATTGGAGATTTCGTCAATATACAAACCCAATCCATCATTAGTCATGATGTTTATATAGGGGAATATTCTCAGATTGGTGCAATGGTTTTTATTGGCGGCAACGTGCGCATTGGAAGGTTCACAACGATCCATCCACATGCCACCATTTTGCCTGGCATTCAAATTGGAGAAGGTGCTGTGGTTGGAGCTGGTTCAGTGGTCGTAAAAAACGTCCCTGCAGGAACTACAGTTTTTGGCAATCCCGCCCGCGTAATAGTTGCCGCATGAGAACTGAAATAATTAAAAGGATAATTTTATGAAATCGCGCATGCATCCAAAATATTATCTATGCCCTGAGATATTCAATCAGGAACAAAAGAAAATATTCAAAAAAATGTGGATTTTTGCTGGCTTGAAATCATTGTTATTAAAAAATAATAATTTCATAGCAAGAAAAATGGCAGGCATTCCAGTTGTTATACAAAATTTCAACGGAACATTACGCGCCTTTGAAAATATTTGCTTGCACCGCAGCGCTCTTTTACAGACAGAGTTCACAGGCTGCAGACCCCTTGTTTGCGCATACCATGGCTGGAAATACGATGCATCAGGACAGGCTAGCAGCATCCCACACTGCGAGAAACTTTACCAATTCAGCGACGATGAGAAAAAAACCCTCAAATTGCGTGAATTTGCTGTCCGCACAGTCGGCAACCTGGTTTTCATCAATTTGAGTGATGAGCCATTTCCACTCGAAGAACAATTCTCTGCAGATTTCCTGTCCGCACTAGAGGACAGCTCCAATGCCTATGACGGTGAAGTCATGATGACCACTTGGCATTGCAAATTCAACTGGAAGCTTCCGTACGAAAATCTGCGCGACTTCAACCATGTCGTCTACTTACATCCACGCAGCTTGGCCCCCTTCGTCGATCTTTATGCCCAGGTCAATGCAGAGGCTGCAGAAGAATCCTTGCAGCCACTTCCGGACACCAGTGCGGCTGGCTTACGCAGAGAAATCAGCCGCTATAGCTATGGTGGTGCTCCTGAAGGCGGTCTGGATCAGCTTCGCTCCCATGAATGGCACAACCACATCGAACGCTGGCGCGCTTCACACCGATCTGGCGCAGCACCTCAAACAGATGACGCCTATTTCAACTGGCTAGCATTTCCCAATTTGCATATTGCCAGTGGTGACGGCGGCCATACCTTCACCATAGAACACCACATCCCGATTGCACCCGACCGCACCGATATCGAGGTCTACTACATGAGTGCACGCAAAAAACAGAAGTATGCGGCGTCAACGCAGGTACTGCTGACGGCCATGCATGCGGGCCAAGCCATTCTCAAAGAAGACTTCGACATTCTGGAGCAGGTACAAGATGCGCTCCATCTTCAGGCTCCGCTGCCTGTTCAAGGAGCGTATGAATCGACCAACCGGCTCATCGAGCGCTGGTACACCACGCTGATGGAGGACAAACATGCAAGCCTGTAAATGGGTCATCGGCGCAACGCCCTATCTGGACTTGGTGCATGCCGCTTGGGCTGCAGCTTTCCCACAAGTGACGATTGAAAAAATAACGCTTGCACAAAACACACGCCATCAGTTCGACCTGACACCCCTCAATCAGCTGGACCCAACGCAAGGCAGTATTTTTGTGGCATTTGATGAACGCTTTGGCAATTTCAAGCGAGCGGAACTGATGCAAGCCGTGATGGAGCGAGGCTTCAAGCTGGAGCATTTCATCAGCCCACACGCCAGTGTGGCCGACAATGCCGTGATTGGACCGAATGTCTTCATTGACGCAGGTGTTTACGTGGGCGCTGGCACACGGATTGACTACAACACCGTCATCAACGCAGGCGCCAGACTAGGTAGCGACGTGCACTTGCGCGCCTCCTGCTGGGTTGAAATGGGTGTAACTATAGGCAACCAAGCAACCATTGGTGCGCACAGCACGCTGCGCATGGGCGCCATCGTTGCCGCCGGCACCAAAATTGGTCGAAATTGCGAACTGGGCTGGCCCATTCGCTATGACAAAGACATTGCCGCAAAAACTTTCTTTGACACACGTTACAACGCACCGATCTACGTATACGGAGACTGATCCCATGCGCAATAAAATAGAACAACTCAGACAAAAAATTCTGCAAATTGCTGAGCAAGCCGAACCATCTGCGCCAAGCATTTTCAACGTGCCCGACTTGGAAAACCGACCTGTCTTCCTAATGGCACCGCTTTCCTATGCTGGGATGGTACATGGCGAACGTATCGCCAGCAGCTTGTCCAACGTCATCGCATCGGTGGATGACCAGAGTCAACAGCCAAGCATTCACGGAGCTCCACGCTGGAGCAGTAGCCAGTTTCTGGACAATATTCACCAGTACCCCAACGCATTGGCCATTGACTTTTCTTGCAGCGCAAGGGGGCGACTATTTTTCGAACAACTTTGTCAAACAGCAGGTATCGAACGACTGGCGCTTGAAAAGCCAGAAGTCCCTTTAATCAACGAGCTGGAAACGCGCCCACTCTTCCTAATGGCCCCTACATCCTTCATCGCAGGTATGCATGCACAGAGCATCGCTACTCAGTCGAAACAGGTTGTTGCAGCCATTGATGACAACTCAACGCTGGCCACAATTCATGGTGCACCGCGCTGGAGTTCCCGCCAATTTATCGAAAAAGCCCACGAGTACCCCGATGCGCTGGCCCTTGATTTTTCAAGCACCCCCCATGAAAGCAGCCTGGTAGAAAAGCTGTGTGAACTGTCTGGTATTGAGCAAAAAACTGCTATTTTGGCTGCGGCACAATACGGACTGGCTGCCGTTTATGAACCTGCCCGTGTTTATCGTCTGCGTACGCTATCGCGCCTCGACGACTTTCTGCGCCTAGCTGAGCGACTGGACGACGACTTCAGCGTCTTCACGCTCTACAGTAACCTGCTGTTCCGCCTGACGTATGACCCGAGCTATTTGCGTGCTGCTTGGGCAACCCCATCGAACGAGTATTTCTCGGCCTGCGGCGATACAAGCACATTCGAAGTCGGGCAGCGAGAGCATTTTTGTGACTGCGGCGCCTATCAAGGCCCTGTTGTGCGCAAGTTTCTGGAAGCCTCACACTACAAATACGAAAGCATCACTGCCTTCGAGCCAGACTCTGCCAACTACCAGAAACTTCAAGCAATGGCATCGCCCCACATACCCAACTTCAGAGCCGTTCGCAAAGCCGTTTCCAATACGGATGAGCCCCTGCGATTTAAGGAAACAGGCACTATGTCCAGCCACGCTACAGCAGACGGCAACATAACTGTACCTTCGGCCCGGCTGGATGACGAACTGGAAAAACTAACGCTGCTGAAAATGGATATCGAGGGGTTTGAAGCCAAAGCGCTGGAAGGTGCCTCGCGCCTGATCCGCACCCAACGCCCTCGTATTGCTGTCTGCGTTTACCACTACGCACTGGATCTACTGGACGTCGTCGATCAACTGGACAAACTGGTCGAGGGCTACCACCTACGATTGCGCCAGCACTCCAGCGCCTATTACTACGATTTGGTTCTATATGCATCGCCGGTAGCAGGTGCATCAGCGCCCTCTTGGGCACGGTGATAAATAGCGTCATCTTATTTTGTACGCTACACCAAAAAATGTGATCCGCAGATTCCAATCATGACAAGACAACACATCGCCTGTGTGGAGGATCTCGTTCGCCCTCGTGAGCTACTGGGCGCATTTCCAACGCCTTTATTCACACTGGTCAGCGAACCCATCCGCCAAGCAACTCGTCAACACATCCACTTTGCGCCTGGTGCGGGCATTCCTCCAACCTTTGCGCCTGATTTCGACTGGGGCACCTTCACGCGCCTGGCATTTTCCGGAGGACAGACCTCCTGGGAAGAACTCAATTTTTCTCTTCCACTACCTGCGCGGCAATATCTGCGCGATTGCATTCCCAAAAATGCTTTGCTGCTTGCGGTAGAAATGCCGGCTTGGTTCAGCAGCCTGTGCAAGGAATTCGGCATTAGCTACTTAGACATGCGCGTGTCGCCGTTGCGCTTTGCACGAGATTTCTATATCGCGCTGGATACCAACGATGCACAAATCTATGAGCGCATTCGTTCACATGCCATTTTTCAAGAAGAGTTGTCACTCGAAGCAGCAGCAGTGTCCGCATCCGTGCGCAAGCTCTCCTATGACCTGGAAAAGCGAGGTCAATACAGCTTCGATATGGACAGCACCCTAGTCTATTTGGGTCAGACTTCATTTGACGCTGCGATCATCGGTCCTAATGGTCGGCATTTACGTTGTCAAGATTTCGCTGATCGCCTGCAGAGCCTGACAGCGCAGACTGCACAGCGCTTGTTGTATAAGCCTCACCCTTATGACGAAGGTTTTGCCATCGAAGAGCGGCAAGCCCTTGAGGCCATCACGGGACGCAGCATCCCCCTGTGCCTGAACAACAGCTATCAGTTGCTAGGCTCTACGGCCTCCGTGGAATTCATCGCAATATCATCGGGTGTGCTGCAAGAGGCATTGTTCTTCGGCAAACCCGTGCACTGGCTACATAAGCCCCTTGTGCCCCTAGCTTATCCTGACGATACACGACAGGAAGGGCACTTTTTGCAAGTGCATTTTGAAGACATTCAGTCCCCTGGTTTTTGGCACCAAATTTTGACGCCCGAACAACCTGCTCCACGCCTGAGCCGCTTGCCGATGCTGGCGCCCAACTATGGTCGTGAATTGCTGGACACTTGGTGGGATTACTCAAAACATAAGATTTGGCAACGCACCCTTTGGATTGAAGCTTTTGAACGGTCGGGCGGCGGCCTGCTGCGAAGCCGCATTGAGGCATTGGAAAAAAAAGCCCAGCACCCCAATGCAGAAGAGGGCACGACCATCATGGGCCACGACTTCAGCCTCCACTCTGGAGAGCGCCAGATAGCTACTCGCTACGAAGATATACGTGCCGATCATCGATACCGCTACGAATGGATTGATGCCAGATTACCCGAAGGAGGCTCTGGCATCGATGCCTTCTGCGGAAACGGCTATGGAACCTGGCATCTTTCCAAAAAAAGACATGTGTGGGGCATTGATGGCTCAGTGGAGGCCATTCGACTAGCGGAGCAGCACTACAAAACACCCCAGGCCTTCTTCTCTCAAGCGTTCTACCCCTTCGAACTCCCCACAGAACACTTTGATTTTGCGGTGTCCTTAGAGTCGATTGAACATGTGGAAAATGACACTGGCTTTTTCGCCTGCCTGGTGCAATCCCTCAAACCGGGGGGCCTGCTTTTCTTCTCCACCCCTTGCGAAGAACATCTTCCACACGCGCAGTTGTCCGACAGTTTCCACTTTCACTACAAACACTACACCTTCGAGGAAACAGCACACCTAGCCCTTACGCATGGCCTCGAAATCATTGATTGGGCAGGCCAGGATGTGTATTCATTCCTACCGAATGGAAAACCGACGCCGCTACCCGATCATGCGGCCATGCAGCTCAAGAAAGGTACGACTGGTCAATTCCTGATTTTCTGCTGCATGAAGAAAGACACACAAAAGCTATGAGCCCTGTGCAATCCGCTAGCGCCTTGGCCCAGATGAAATCATTAAAACTCCATGTCGGATGCGCAAACATTCGGCTAGAGGGCTATGTCAACATCGACTGTCGCAAAACCGAGGCCACCGACATTGTCGCCCCTGCGTGGAACATTGCAGGAGTCGATCCTGCATCTGTTTCCTCCATCTATTCAAGGCATATGCTGGAGCATCTGGATCCGGAAGACGCCCGAAAAGCCCTCAAGCACTGGCTTACTCTTCTCACGCCAGGCGGCATGCTCAATGTCATAGTCCCCGATATCGAGTTTCATGCCCAGCAGCTTATTGGCTTAAAAAAGAGTCATTTCCCAGATCAGGTTCAACATGCTTTTGCAGCCTTCTGGGGGTGGCGCGATGTAGCTCGCGGTGGTAGTAGAGAAGATGCGCACCGCTGGGGTTATACCCAGAGCACACTTACAGATGAACTGCAAAACACTGGCTTCATTGGTATCCACAGATTAACATCGGGCCCTGATACCGAGCCATGGCATCTGAATCTCACGGCTCAAAAACATAAAACTGATAATTGCGGCGTGCTAGGTTAATGGCTGGAAGGCCCTTGCTATCAGCAAAGAAAGGGCGCTGAATCATTTAGCAGGGTTGCCAACACTGTGACACTTGGCGGGACGCTGCTAATGTCAACGCTGCTAATGTCAACGCCGCTCACGCTCTCCCTCTTTGACGCCCAAGAAAATGGTGACATGCGGACAAATGATTACGGCCCCGCAAATACGCACGTCATGGCCGACGATACTTTGGGTCAGCAAAATAACGAAGTCGCCAAGGTGGGAATCTGCACCCAAAGCTACACGGTGCTAGAACAGCCAGACATCAGGCACATGAAATTTGCCCCTGCTCCACAAGGGCCGTGCACACCTCTTTCACCCCGTTCGTAAGCGATGCTTTGTGACCCATCGTAATTGCACAAAGTCATGGGTCACCGGCGATGGGGCAGAGCCGGTACTTTCAGCAAGTCTGTACGGTCATCAAGAAAACCGCACGCGCCCTAGTCTTTGCCATGCACTGAATTTGAATGTGCGCCCAAAACTGCCGGTATTGATAATGCGAACGTTTTTCATAAAAACCTCATTCGCTAAAAAGAGATAGCGCTCACCACCCCGCAAACACGCTCACGCTGCGCTGGTGTCATTCCCAGAAAAAATGGCAATCCCAACAGGGTTTGCGTCAACTCTTTTGCGTTGGGGTTGTCCAGCACCTGACACTGCTGTTGCAGCACGGGCATGTGCTGCAACAGTGGTTGGTACCAGCGCCGGGTGGTGATGCGGGCTTGCTGACAGGCTTGCTCCAGCGCGCTTCGTGTAGCTGCGCAGGGCAAGCGGGCGCACAGCAACGTGGGGGCCATTTGCGCACCGCCTTGACCTGGAGCCTGCCAAATGAAGTTGTCGTTACTGGCTTGGTTCAGTTTTTCAACAAAATTGACCTGAAGCTCTCGCCGTTCAAGTGCCAAAAGCTCCCATTTTTGCAAAGAATAAAGGCCAACGGCAGCATGATACTCACTCATCTTGGCATTGGTTCCTAGGCTCGCCAAGGCACCTACAGACACTTTGGCAGCTGCGTCTAGATTAATACCAAAATTACTCAACTGGCGCACTCGTACCGCTAAGCCTGGGCGAGTTGAAACGACCAAACCACCCTCGCCTGCCGGCAGACTTTTAGTGGTATGAAGACTAAAAACCAACGTACCCTGTGCTCCTTGCAACCATTGGCTGCCGTAGGCGGCGGCGGCGTCGATGACTACGGGTAGCCCAGTGCTCTGCTCAAACTGCTGCCAAGCCTGCATATCGTGGGGCATGCCAAAGGTCGCAACAGGTAGTACTGCATCAATACGCGTCTTTGCACAAGCCTCGTAGGCGATATCAGGCGTTAGCATCCAACTATGCTCATCCACGTCTGCCAAAACGGGGACGTGGCCTGCGCGCAGCACCGCTGTTGCGGTCGCTACAAAGGTCATAGAGGGAAGCAAAATGCGGCTTCCGCTTTGCAAACCTAATGCCTGCAGTACCAACTCTAGTCCCTGAGTAGCATTGGCTACTGTAGTGAGCTGCTCGGCCGGTTGGCCAAAACGCTGGGAAAAAACCAATTCCAGCTCGCTCACTAAGGGGCCGAAGTTGGAATAGTGGCGGGCGGCGTGCATGCGCTCCAGCCAAGGCAGGAGTTGCTGCGGGGAGGGCATGCTAGGTACAAGCAGCGGCACCCAGTCTGGAACGGGTTCCGCAGTCGCATGCAGGTTCATTTGAAGGTATCCATTTCGGCTAAGAGCTTGTCTAGGTCAGCAGTAATGCTCAAGGCCAGGGACTTCGCAGCCAACCAATTGAGCCACATCAGCCGGAAGGCTTTCTCCAGTTCGACAGTGCGAGTGGTGTAGTCCATCAACACGCTCTCACGCATGCGGTCACGCAAGTCTCCGCGCCACTGCTGCAAGCGCTCTGGGCTGTTCATGAGCGACAAGACGGCGTCGACGTAGCCTTGCTGATCTTTCGCAATTTCTCCGCCAAATCCAAGCTCTTGCAACATACGGGCGGTGGAGACATCCACGCCGCGCTCGGCATCTAAGGTCACCAAGGGCATCCCCATCCACAGTGTATGCAGGGTGGTTGTTCCGCCTGAGATGGGAGCGGTATCAAGGGCAATGTCTGCAATATGCCCCATCTCCATGAACTGATTGAGTGGCTGCTGGTGCAACACAGACACACGCTCCAGCGGCATACCCGCAGCTTCCACACGCGGTCGCATGTGAGCCTGAGCAGCATCGGCGTCGTCTTCCTTGACCAGAATGATAAGGCGTGCATCTTCGCGTGCATGCAGTATCTGCGCCCAGATGCGCAGCATATCGTCTGTGATCTTGGCCGAACTGTTTAACGACACCAGCGTCGGGTAGCCATTGCGCAGCATCGGCAAATCCTCGCACAACGGGGCGTACGCTGGTGGCGCGTAGCTAGCCATACACCTTAGATAAAACAGTGTTTCGCTGTAATGCGGCGCGTGGCTGGGCGGCGCAATGCCTGCATCCACCAACCGATAGTCCATTGCCTTCATGCCCAGTGTCTGCATATAGCCCAGCCAGGTCACTTGCACAGGCGCTGCGCGCCGGGCAAAGACGCCCAGGCGATGGCCATGGGTAAAGCCGGACAAATCTACCAGTACGTCGATGCCGTCTTGCCGGATTTTTTCGCAGACCGTTTCATCACTGTCCGCCTGTATCTCATGCCAGTGCGGCACCAGGGCGCGCATTTGCGCGGTGACTTGATCAGAAGGGCCGTTGGAATACACATGCACTTCCACGTTGTCGGGGTTGTGATGCTCCAACACCGGCTGCATGAAAAATGCCACTGAGTGTTCTCGAAAGTCCGCCGTCACATAACCCACTTTGAGTCTCTTTCGCGGATTGCGGTCAGCCACTTTCAAGGGTTTGGCGTTGCGTGTCAGCGGGTCTGCAAAGCGTTTACCCCAGTCGCGTGCCACTTGCAGCGCTTTCATTGGGTCGCGGCTGGTGTGCGCATGCAGGTAAGCGCGCAGCATCCAGTCGCCGCTCTCCGATGACTTCTTTACAACTTTGTCAATCAGATCACAAGCCTGTTGCTGCTGCCCCATGCTGAACAACGCCAACGCCCGCAAGCGATTTGCAGCATGCAATTGCGGATTCAAGGCAATCGCAGTTTCCAGCGCGGCAATGGCATCGGTCCAGTGCGCCATGCGTGTGTAGACATGTCCAATCAGAAGCCACAACTGAGCATCAGCCACGTGCTCCTTGGCCAGCAGCATCAACTGCGTTAGTGCTTCCAGAAATTGGTGCTGAGGCACTAACGTGGTGTTGATTCGATGCAACTCCTGCTCCAACGTCACGGGGGCAGCAGAAAAAATGGGGTCGCTCATACACAGTACTCAAGAAAATGGGGAGATCTGCCGATAGACATACATCTCCAGCCTATCCGAGCTTGACCCCCTCAGGCCTAACCCAAACCAAAAAAGAAACGCTGGCTTTTGTGCCAGTTCCGTCTTTTGATTGGCATTCAGTCTGACAGAATCACCACCATGCTTGTCCTTATTGGTTACATCATCGCCTTTGGCTGCGTCTTCGGTGTTTACGCTCTTCACGGCGGAAACATGGGCGTACTGGGCAAAGCCCTCCCATTCGAAATGGCCACCATTGGTGGTGCCGCGATTGGCGCCTTCATTGTGAGCAACCAGCCCAAGGTACTCAAAGCCACGATGGCGTCGATCCCTTCAGCGCTCAAGGGATCCAAATTTACCAAAGCTCGCTTCATGAGCTTGCTGGCCTTGCTCTATGACTTGCTGCAAAAAGCCCGCAAAGAAGGGCTGATGGCCATTGAAATGGACGTGGAAGAGCCTGAAAACTCTGAAATCTTTCAAAAATATCCTGACCTGATGGCCGATCACCATCTGGTTGAATTCATTACCGACTATCTGCGCATGATGGTGTCAGGCAACCTGAATTCACACGAAATCGAGTCCTTGATGGACAACGAAATTGAAGCCCACCACCAGGAAGGCCATCGCGTTGTAGTCGCACTGCAGCGTCTTGCCGGGGCATTACCAGCCTTTGGTATTGTGGCTGCGGTGCTGGGTGTCGTGAACACCATGGGCTCTGTTGGCCAGCCCCCTTCGGTGCTGGGCGGCATGATTGCCTCTGCACTGGTGGGTACTTTTCTGGGTATTTTGCTGGCCTATGCGCTGGTCGAGCCTTTGGCAGGGCTGGTTGAACAGCGCCAGCAGGATGGCCACAAAGAGTTTGAGTGCATCAAGTGCACCTTGATTGCCAGCATGCAAGGCTACAACCCGCCCACCGCCATTGAGTTTGGTCGCAAGGTCCTTTACTCAACCGAACGTCCCGGCTTCTTGGAGCTGGAAGAGCACGTCAAGAGGAAGTAAGCGATGCCGCCCCCAAACGCCCCCGGCGGTGCTCAGGCCGGTGCAGCCAATGAAAAGAAGCTGCAACCCATCATCATCAAACGCATCAAGAAGGGTGACCACGGTCACCATGGCGGTGCGTGGAAGATCGCCTATGCCGACTTTATGACGGCGATGATGGCGTTCTTTTTACTGATGTGGCTGCTCGGCTCCACCTCAAAAGGCGATCTGCAAGGCATTGCCGCCTATTTCAACTCACCACTCAAAGTGGCGATGAACGGGGGCGATGGCTCGGGCAATAGCTCCAGCATCATCCCTGGCGGCGGCACAGATTTGGCGAAGGTGCACGGCCAGGTCAAACGCTCTGAGGCGGATGACAACGACCAGAATCGCAAAAATATGCGTCAGCAACGTGCGCAGCAAGATGCCCAACGTATTAAGGCATTGCGCGCCAAGATTGACGCAATGATTTCCAGCAATGCCACGCTGAACGAATACCGGTCACAAATCCGCATGGATGTGACCCCCGACGGCCTGCAAATCCAGATTGTCGACGAGCAAAATCGACCCATGTTTGACATCGGCAGCGCCATCGTCAAGCCTTACATGCGCGACATATTGCGCGAAGTTGGCTCGGCATTGGGTGGGGTTGAAAACCGCATCAGCCTGGCTGGCCACACCGATGCAGCGCCGTACGGCTCTGGTGACAAAGGTTATAGCAACTGGGAGCTGTCCACCGACCGCTCCAACGCTTCGCGTCGCGAGTTGGTGTCGGCTGGCATGCCCAATGACAAGTTATCGCGCGTAGTAGGTTTGGCGGCCAGCGATTTACTCTACCCTGACGAGCCGCGCGCCGCACAAAACAGGCGGATCACTATTACAGTGCTCACGCACGAGGCAGAAGAGCGTTTGCTAGGCAAGCAAGCCCCATCTGTCCACCAAGACAGCAAATTGGATACGGAAAAGCAGGAGAATCACACTCCAGCACCGCAAACTCCGTGACAATTTGTGAAATCGGACGAAACCCGTGCTTTGCACAGGCTTCATTCAGTGCATATTTGACCGAAAGGGTCCCCCGTGGCTAACAATGCCCTTCGCTTTTTGATCGTTGACGACTTCTCCACCATGCGCCGTATCGTGCGTAATTTGTTGAAAGAAAGCGGTTACACCGAGGCCGATGAGGCTGAAGACGGTGTCGTTGCGCTGCACAAGCTGCGCAACAGCAAGTTCGACTTTGTCGTTACTGACATCAATATGCCGAACATGAATGGTTTTCAGCTGCTGACGGAAATCAAGTCAGATGAAAAACTCAAACACCTGCCCGTGCTGATGGTGACCGCTGAAGCCCGCAAGGAAGACATCGTCGCCGCGGCCCAAGGTGGCGCTGCCGGCTACATCGTCAAACCTTTTACCAAGGCAACGCTGGAAGAAAAGGTCAACCTGATCATGAAGAAGGTTGGCCTGGCCTAAGTTC